>JANMXA010000173.1:0-79977 GCA_031394255.1 Gemmatimonadota bacterium | reverse complement strand
CACGAAATCGAAATAGTCCGACACCGCCCCCGCCAGCACCACTTCCGGCGCCTGGCCGCTGGCGAGCGCCCGATCCCGCCCTTCCCGTACGGCGCACCGAACCTCTTCGAAGCACCGTTCCAGGACGGCCCGCAACAGATCCGCTTTCGACCCGAAGAAGTACCCCGGCGTGGCGCGCGACAGGCCGGCCGCCCGGCCGACGTCGCTGAGACTGGTGCCTTCGTATCCCCGTTCCGCAAATAGCCGCTCCGCCGCGTCGAGGATCAATTCCCTCGACCGGGTGGCATTCCGCTCCCGCTCCCTGATCTCAATGGCCATGTCCGTTACTTGCTGAACGACAAGCAAGTTACAAGTCGTTGAAGCACAGCGCAATAGGTGGCAAGCCGTTGGATGGGATGGTATCATGGAACCTCATGCCTTCGCCGAGGTGCCGTGGCCGGTCGTGTCTGTCCCCAATGCAGTACCGAGTTGCCCGGCGAGGCCGCCTTCTGCCCGGCGTGCGGGGCGCCTTCCGGCGTCGGCCCCGGCACGGCGGGATCGACCGATGTTCGCCGATCGGCGGACTTGGCAAGTTCGCTCGCCCTGGCCCTCGGTGACGGGTACGAGGTCCGAGGACTGGTCGGGCGGGGTGGCTTCGCCGAGGTATTCGAGGTGTTCGACCGCACCCTGGCTCGGCGGCTCGCGGTCAAGGTCCTTCGCCCGGATGTGGCATGGACCCCCGGCATGCTCTCCCGATTCAAGGATGAGTCCCGGATCCTGGCCAGTCTGAGTCACCCCAACATCCTCCCTATCCATTTTGTTGGCGAAGGGCGGGGTCTCACCTACTACGTGATGCCCTACATCGAGGGGCAGACACTCGGTCAGCAACTGAGGGCTTTCGGGGCGCTCGAGGTCGATCGCGCCGTGGAGATCGCGGTGCCGGTGCTGGAGGCCCTCGGGCATGCGCATAACGCCGGGCTCCTTCACCGGGACATCAAGCCCGACAACGTTCTGATCGATGGCGGGACTGGCCGGCCGCTGCTGGTCGACTTCGGCATCGCCAAGCGGCTCGATGGCCAACGAGGCCAGACCCAGACTGGGTTCGTGGTGGGCACGCCCCAATACATGAGTCCGGAGCAGGCCCTGGGACAGGACCAGGTCGACGCCCGGAGTGATCTCTACGCCTTCGGGGCGATGCTCTTCCAGATGGTAACCGGCGCACCGCCCTATGACGGCGACTCGTCGCAGGAGATCGTCGGCAAGCATATCGCGGCCCCGATACCGGTGCCCCGCGATCGTGATGCCCGGATCCCGGGGTGGCTGTCGGATGTGATCGTGCGTTGTTTGGCCAAGCGCCCGGTCGATCGGTTTCAGTCGGCGGCCGACGTCGTGAATGCCATCAAGGTGGGGCTGCTGGCGCCGCCCGGCCCGATGCATTCAGCCGAGCAGGTGGTGCAGCGGGTGAGCCAGGCGGCGGCAACGGTCACCACGGGGAAGACCAAACCGCCCCGTTTTGGGCGACGGGCGGTCGCCACGGCCTTCCTGCTGGTCGTCGCGGGCGGCGCCACATGGCAGTGGCTCGGCCGGGCGGCGGTCGTCGAGGTTGCCAACCACCTCGACGCTCCGATTGTGGTGGTGAAGCCCGAGGGGGATTCGGTTCGGGTGGCGGCGAAGGGGACCGGGCTGATCACCCTGCGCCAGCCGGGGTTTGTCCGAATGGCATGGCGTGGTGCGCCGCGGCTGAACGACGCCGGCCGCCCCATGGGCATTGCTCCAGAGGGGGAAATCGATGTCGTGGCCGGTCGCGGCACGACCCCCCGGATCGTCAGTCTGGCCGTCACCAGGGTCCCGATATTCGAGCCATTCGTGTCGAACGCGACCTCCGGCCAGCTCGACGTGATCGTGAATGCAGGTCTCGCCGGGGCAGTCCGCTGCGGCTGCGTGGTCGCCCCGGGGACCAGGCTTGGTCTCGGGTTCTACCCGCTCTATCGGAATACCACCGTGAGGGCGGTTCGACCTGATGGCCGCACCGCGACATTCGCGGATCTGGGTCTCAAAGTGGACCGGACGACCTGGTCCGTGGGTCTTCGGTTCGAGGACCGCGACTTCAGGTAATGGCGATGGCCCCCGTCCCCAGGATTCTGCTGGCTGATTGTGACGCGATGTTCGTGGCCGTGGCCCGGATGGAGGATCCGGAGGGGGCCGGCCGCTCGGCGCTCCTGGTGGTCGGCGGCAGTGCGACGAGTCGTGGCGTCGTTTGCTCGGCGTCGTACGACGTGCGGGCGTTCGGCGTTCGCTCCGGAATGGCGATTGCCACGGCGGCCCGGTTGTGTCCCGACGCGATGTTCGTTCCGGTGCCGCGCCAATCCTGTGGGCGCAAGAGCCGCGAACTCGCCGCCACGCTGGCGGCATGGGCGCCGGTCGTGGAGGCTGCCAGTATCGATGAGTTCTACCTCGATATGACCGGGACCGAGATGGTGTACCGCGGCGAGGACCTGGCTGATACCGCCGGCCGGATCCGCGAGGCAGCCCAGCGGATCACCGGCCTGACGGTCTCGATCGGTGGAGGAACCAATCGTCTCATTGCCAAACTCGCGGCTGAACGAGCCAAGCCCCGACCTGGGACCGATGGGACCGGCGTCTACATCGTTCCGCCGGGTGGGGAGAGTGGGTTTCTCGCCACTCACCGCCTCGCGGAAATTCCGGGAGTCGGGCCGCGCCTTCAAACGACGCTCGGCCGCTACGGGCTCGAATGGGTGAAGGATGCTCTGCGCGTGGACCAACGGGACTTCGAGGCCTGGCTCGGGCCGCGCACCGGGGCGTGGCTGTACGAGCGAATTCGGGGCCGGGCCGGTTCCTCCGTCGAGCCGGACGCCGAAGCCAAATCAATGAGTCGCGAAGAGACGTTTGCCAGCGACATCGCCGCTTCTGAAGCGGTGGAGGCTGAGTTGTTGCGGCTGACCACCCGCCTCGGAGCCGAACTGCGGTCGGACCATCTGGCGGCGCGATGCGTGACCGTCAAGCTCCGGGACTTCGACTTCAAGACCCGCCAAGCCAGTCGCACCGTAGCCGAACCGATCGATACCGATCGAGCCATCTATGCGGTCGGCCGTGAGCTGTATCGCAGTCTCCGGTCCAGACGGAAGGTGCCGGCTCGGCTGATCGGCATCGGGCTATCCCGGTTTGAAACGCTCCCCTCAGTCGGCCAGCTCTCGCTTCTCTCGGAAGGCGGCCCGGCGGCTTGCCTTGAGACGCTGCGGGACCGGGCGGTGTCCAAGGCCGTGGACAAGATCAATCAGCGGTTCGGAAGGGACGCGGTTCAGCCGGCCCGAGTCTCGGCACGGCCCAGCAGACGCCAGCCCTGACATGTCCGATTTTCTGACGGTGCAGGGCGGCGCCCTGTTGCGTCGGCGCCAGTCTTTCGGCGCTGAAGGCCGACAGTTAGGTTGGACTCGCCGTCGAGAGGTCGGTGGTCGTTTCCAATTCTTTCAGAGGGAACTCTATGCGCATCAGGCTCGCCTCGGTCGTTGGATTGTCGCTCCTGGTGGGATGCAGTACCGAGCCAACCGCGCCGCCCGGGCCCCCGGCCGCAACACCGGATCTCTCCGCTCGCAAGTCGTACATCGTGGTCTATCAGGACAACACGGTCAATCCGGCCGGGCTCAGCAACTCGCTGATGCTGCGGTTCGGGTTCGTAACTCGATTCGGCTATACGTCGGCGCTCCAGGGCTTCGCGGCCGACCTGACAGAGCAACAGGTGAGGGACCTGGCTCGGGACCCGAGAGTCAAACTGATTGAGCGCGACCAGCCGATGCGGAAAGAGGTCACTCAGGCGCCGACCCCGTCCTGGGGCCTCGACCGGATCGACCAGACCGCGCTCCCCCTCAGTAACTCGTACACATATTCCCAGACCGGAGCCGGGGTCCATTTCTACGGGATCGATACCGGAATCTTGTACACCCATCCCGATTTCGGCGGCCGAGCCTCCAAGGGCTTCGATGCCGTCTCGGCCGGCGGGACGGCCGTCGACTGTGACGGTCACGGCACCCACACGGCGTCGACGGCGGCGGGAAGCACCTATGGCGTGGCCAAAGGGATGACGCTCGTTGGCGTTCGGGTTCTGGACTGCACCGGTTCCGGTTCCACGTCCGGGGTCATCGCGGGCATTGACTGGGTCCGCCTCAATGCGATCAAGCCTGCCGTGGCGAACATGAGCCTCGGTGGCGGGTTCTCGGTCTCGCTCAACTCGGCGGTCGCAAGTGCGGTTGCCGCGGGTATCGTCTTCACCATTTCGGCCGGCAACAGCAACGCCGATGCCTGCACGTTCTCTCCAGCCTCCGAGCCGAGTGCGATCACGGTCGGTGCCACGACCAGTGCGGATGCCCGGGCCAGCTATTCGAACTTCGGCACCTGCCTCGATCTTTTCGCACCGGGGTCCAGCATAACCGGCGCGTACATCCCGAGCGGATCCGCCGTGTTATCGGGGACCTCGATGGCGGCGCCCCATGTCGCCGGTGTCGTCGGACTGTATCTGCAACAGAACCCCGCTGCCACGCCGGCCCAGGTTGTGGCGGCCCTGACCACCAATGCGTCAGCCAACAAGGTCACGACGCCGGGCGCCGGATCGCCGAACAAGCTTCTTTACATGGGCTTTCTGAACGGCGCCCCGCCTCCGAACCAGCCCCCAGTGGCGTCGTTTGCCACGACCTGTACCGCCCTCGTCTGCGCCTTTGACGGTACCGGCTCGACCGATGACGTCGGCGTGACGAACTACGCCTGGAATTTCGGGGACGGCGCGACTGGAACCGGTTCGAAGCCGTCCCACGCGTACTCGGCGGCCGGGACGTATTCGGTGACGCTCACGGTCAACGATATCGGGAATCTGTCCAACAGCCTCACGAAGTCGGTCTCCGTGTCGGTCGGATCAATCAACCAGGCTCCGGTGGCCAACCCGGTGGTGACCTGCAATCCGGGGCTGACCTGCATCCTGGACGGCCGCGGTTCGACCGACGATCATGGGATCACCGTTTATGAATGGCGAAGCTCGGGGGGGACCCTGATCTCGACCCAGGCGGTCCTGACCCGCACGTTCAGCAAACCTGGCTCTCATACCTGGACGTTGACGGTGAAGGACGCAGCCGGCTTGGCCAACTCCAAATCGGTGACTTTCGCCTCGATCCCGTAACGCTCCTCTCTCACCGCGGGAAAGCCGCCCGGGCCTTGGCCCGGGCGGCTTTGGTTTTGTCCGCCTTATATTATGTCAATACCATACCCACTCCCCCGCGGCCCCTCATGGGTCCGCAAGGGTCAACCGGAGGCATGACGATGCGGATCAGTGCCCACATGCAGAAGACACTCAACGATCAGGTCCGGCGCGAGTTCGGGGCGTCGTACATGTACCTGTCGATGGCTGCCTACTTTGCCGAGAAGAATCTCAACGGCTTCGCCCGGTGGATGCGGATGCAGGCCATGGAGGAGGCGAAGCACGCCATGAAGATCTTCGACTTCATCGAAGACCGGGGTGGCCGCGTGACACTTGACGGCATCGATCGGCCGCCCCCGGACTTCCCGTCGCCCGTGGTGGCCTTCGAGCATGCCCGCGACCACGAGGCTCACGTATCGGCCGGGATCCACCAACTCTACGAAATGGCGGCCATTGAGAAAGACTGGGCCACCCAGGCGATGCTCCAGTGGTTCATCACCGAACAGGTCGAGGAGGAGAAGACCTCGACTCAGATCGTCGATACGCTGAAGATGATCGGGGACAACGCCTCGGGCCTCTACATGTTCGACAAGGAGCTCGGCCGGCGCGGGGGCAGCGAGTGAACGCGGCCTTCCTTGGCCTGGGGGCGATTGGCCGACCGATGGCCGGCCGGCTGGCCCGCATCCACGACCTTACCGTCTGGAACCGGACCCGGGCCACAGCTGACGAGTTCGTTCGAACGGTGCCCTGCCGGGTCGCGGCCACCCCCGCCCAGGCAGTTCGGGACGCGGATGTCGTCATGGTGTGCCTATCGACGTCCCGCGATGTCGAATCGATCCTCGACGGGAAAGACGGGGTGCTCGCCACCATCCGGCCCGGCGCCCTCTTCCTCGACTGTACCTCTGGTGACCCGGCGACCGCGCGAGCCATGGCCGAACGAATGACGGCAAGAGGAGTGGCCTATGCGGACTGTCCGGTCAGCGGCGGCCCCGGCGGGGCGGAGGCCGGGGTGCTGACGGTCATGGTTGGGTGCGCTCCTGAAGTCTTTGCCCGGGCCAAACCGCATCTGGAAGCGTTCGGCAAGCTGGTCGCCCACCTCGGGCCCGTCGGCGCGGGCAACACGGTCAAGGCGGTCAATCAGGCCCTGCTCGCCGCCAACATTCTGACGTTGGCTGAGGCCCTGCCTGCCATGGTCAAGGCCGGCGTACCGGCCCGCGCCGGCCTCGAGGTTCTGAACGCCTCGAGCGGGCGCTCGTTTGTCAGCGAGTCTCTGGTGCCGTCGCGAGTCCTGACCGGCACCTGGCCTCGGCTGTTCCGGCTTGCCCTCCTCGACAAGGATGTCCGCATTGCCCTGGAATTGGTCGGGCAACTCGGCCTCGACGCGCCGTTGCTGGATCACGTCCGGTCTACGACCTCCGCGCTGCACGCGGCCTTGGGTGAGCAGTCCGACTATCTCGATCCGATCCGGGTTGGCGAGCAGAAGGCGGGAGTTGAGGTCCGCGGATGAGTGAGTGGCTGAGCACCAGGCGCGAGCCGGTCGACGCGCACCTGACGGATCGTCGCGTGTTGAGCGGCGAGATCCACCTCCAGATGCTCGCCAGGCTTCACAGCGGGCCGGAAACCCCGAGTGACTTCCTCAATCGGGACGAGCCGTTCTTCGTGCTGTCCCTCGAGGACGAGCAGCCGGTCTTCGTCTCCAAGGCCCAGGTGTTGTACATGAAACTGCCGCCTCAGCCGGCCATCGAGGATCCGGATCGGGCCGTCGCCGCTCGTCGGATCGAGCTCGAGGTAGAGCTCTCCGATGGCACACTGCTCGAAGGAATTGTCATGATGGAACTTCCGCCGGACCGGTTGCGGGCGCTGGATTTTCTGAATTCCGCGCCGCCGTTCTTTCCGCTCTGGACCACGGACGCGGTCCGGGTCATCAACCGCAACCATATTCGGGCGGCCAGTCCGCTCGTGGATATCAAACGTGGCACGGCTTGATCGATTTTTGGGCGCCATGAGGGCGCAGGCCGGCGAAGCCGTACGGCTGCTGCCCGGTCAGCCCATCGCCCTTCGCAAAAGCGGGCTCGTCAAGGCGATGACCAAAGAGTCGCTCTCCGAGCAGCAGGTCGTCGGCCTCCTCCGGGAGATCACTCCGCCGCAGTTCGCCGAGCGCCTGGGCGCCTCGGCCGAGTTTGCCTTCACCTACGACAGTCCCGAGGGGGCGGTCGAAGTCCAGGTCGCCCCGGCCAATGGGTCGGTTCAGGCCACCCTGCGCAGTCTCTTCCCGCCCGTGCCCCTGCGGGCCGAGCCAGAACGCGAGGTGCTGCCGGATCTCGGGATGCCGAGGCAGCGGATCGAGGCCCTCTTCGCGGCAATGGCGGAGCAGGGCGCCAGCGATTTGCACCTCCGCACCGGAAGTGCGCCGATCCTGCGCCAGGCCGGCGAGTTGGTGACGATGGCGGAGCCGGCCGTTTCGGCGGAAGAGATCGAGCTGATGCTGCGGTCGATCATGTCGGCCCGGGATTTCGCCGAGTGGTGTGAGGCGGGGGATGCCGACTTTGCGCACGAAATTGCCGATCTCGGCCGGTTCCGAGGTAATGCCGGTCGGGACCGGCTCGGGCCGATGGCGGTGTTCCGGATGATTCCGAACACCATTCTGACCACCGACCAGCTCGGCCTGAGCCGCGAGGTCCAGGCGCTCTGCAACCTTACCAAGGGGCTGGTCCTTGTCACCGGTCCGACCGGGTCGGGCAAGTCGACGACGCTCGCGGCGCTCGTGGATCTGGTGAACCGGACCCGGTCGGATCATATCCTGACCATCGAAGATCCGATCGAGTTCGTCCACGCGAGCCGGAAGTGTGTCGTCACCCAGCGTCAGGTCGGCGTCCACAGCAAAGGTTTCAAGTCGGCGCTCCGGGCGGCACTCCGCGAAGATCCCGACGTCATTCTGGTGGGCGAACTTCGCGATCTCGAGACCGTCGCGATTGCGCTGGAAACGGCCGAAACGGGCCATCTGGTATTCGGCACGCTGCATACCACCACGGCGGCATCGACCGTGGATCGGATCATCGACCAGTTTCCCACCGACCGTCAGAGCCAGATCCGGGTGATGCTGGCGGAGTCGCTGCGGGGAGTGGTGGCGCAGACGTTGTGTCGCAAGATCGGCGGCGGCCGGGTGGCCGCCTACGAGATCCTGCTGTCGAATCACGCGGTTGCGAACCTGATTCGGGAGGGGAAGACGTTCCAGATTCCCTCGGTCATGCAGACCAACCGGAAGCAGGGCATGGTCACCCTCAACGACGCCCTCGTGGACCTGGTCGACCGCGGTCTGATCGAGCCCAAAGAGGCCTATCTCAAGGCCGTCGACAAGGGCGCGATTTCCGCGTCGCTCAAAGCCAAGGGACTTTCCTTGAACTTCCTCAACGAAGGGTGACCGCGCCCCCCGTCATCGTCCTGGTCGAGTCCCAGGACCTGGTTAACATCGCCAGCGCCGTTCGGATCGCAAAGAACTTCGGAGTCGACTACCTCCGCCTGGTCAAACCGGCGGTCTTCGACCCCTACCGGATCGAAGGGATCGCGCACAACACCGGAGACGTGGTTGCCCGGGCCAGGATGTTCGACTCGCTGGCCGAGGCGACGGCGGACTGCGTCTACACCGTCGCGATGACGGCCCGCGAACGGGCTGCCAAGCGGGTCCTCCTCAGACCCCGAACGGCCGCCGAGGAAATCACCGCCCGAAGCGCCGAAGGGCCGGTTGCCCTCGTGTTCGGGCGCGAAGACAGCGGGCTGACCAACGACGAACTCGATCACTGCCACGCACTGGCCGGCATCGCCACCAACCCGGTCCATCGTTCCCTCAATCTCGCTCAGGCCGTGGCCATCATGGCCTACGAATGCTGGAACGCGCGCGAAGGCACCGACCAGAACCGCAAGCCGCCCCGCCGCCGGGCGACCCAAGCCCGGGTCGAGGAGCTCGGCCACCTGTTCCAGGATCTCGAGCGGTCGCTCTGGGCGATCGATTTCTTCAAGAGCCGCAACCCGGAGAACGTGGTGCGGGCCTTCCGGGAGATCCTGTTCCGGGCCGACCTCGACAGCCGGGAGGTGAGACTGGTGCGGGCGCTCAGTCTCGAAACCGTGCACTATCTGAGCCGGAGAGGGGTTCTCCAGGAACTTCCGGAGGGTCTTCGGGAGCCGGCCGGGAAACGGCCGCAGACCCCGCCTTCGCTGGACGCCGGAGAGGCCTGAAAAACCGACAACCACACTCCCCTTTGTGGGTCACGACCGGCTTGTTTCCCGACCCTTGTTCTTTATTATTACCCGCGGCTTGCGCCTTGGTGCTGTTGCACTTGCGGTGCTTCCTACCCCTTGCTCGTGAAATGTTTCACATGTTCGAGACCACCACGTATCGGCGGATGCCAACGCATGCGTAAGCTCCTGGTTGCCGGGGTCGCGGCGGTGATGGCTGTCGGGGCGATCGCCCTAACGATGCCTTCGCTCACCACTGCGCAGAACCAAGCCAAGAAGGCGGAGCCCGACTCGGTCGTCGCGCCCCGCCTAACGGCCGCGGATTCCTCAAACCTCAAGGGTCCGAAGCAGCCGATCTTCTTCCGGCACGATATCCACGCCGGCCAGTACAAGATCCAGTGCCAGTACTGCCACTACACGGTGGCGGCGTCGTCCGAGCCCGGCGTGCCGAGCCTCCAGACCTGCATGGGCTGCCACCTGGCCATCGGCGGCGCTGACAGTACCCACCGCGTCGAAATCAAGAAACTGCGGGACGCCTGGAAGGAAAAGCGGCCGGTCGAGTGGGTGCGGATCCACACGCTCGCCAAACACGCGCACTTTCCTCACATGCGCCACATCAAGTCGCTCGGTCCCAATGCCTGCGCTACCTGCCACGGCGACGTGGCCCGCATGCCGCAGGTCTTCAAGGTCAACAACGTCAACAACATGGGTTTCTGTATCTCCTGCCACGTGGAACGCAAAGTCAATCGCGATTGCACGGCGTGCCACTACTAGTGGTCAGGACGCGAGGCGAGACCTGGTCTCTGCTTAACGAGGATGACGCATGCCGGACGAAATGAAGCATGAGCCGCTTGACCGCCGCCGCTTCCTCAAGGTGGTCGGCGTGGCGGGGGCCGGGACGGCGGCCCTGACCGGCTGCTCGACCGACAAGGTCGAGAAGCTGATCCCCTATTTGGTCCAGTCGGCGGACCAGGTGCCCGGCATCCCGACCATCTACGCCAGCACCTGTACCGAGTGCGCGGCGGGATGCGGCCTCCATGTGAGAACCCGGGAAGCCCGGGCGATCAAGCTGGAGGGCAATCCGCAGCATCCCGTGAACGCCGGGACGCTCTGTGCCCGGGGCCAGGCCTCGCTCCAGGGGCTGTACAACCCTGATCGCCTGACCGGCCCCATGGGCCGCAATGGCGTTGGCAAGATGTCGGAGGTCCTCTGGAACGAGGCGATCGATCAACTCGCCGCCGCGGTCAAGCAGGCCGGGAGCAAGGTCGCGGTCGTGACCGGAACTCCCGCCGGCACCATGAGCGACCTGATCGATCAATGGACCGCGGCCGTCGGCGGTCGAGTCATCCGATACCAGGCCTTTGACCACGGCCCGGTCCAGCTGGCCGCCAAGAAGGTTTTTGGCGTCGATGAACTTCCGCACCACGACTTCGGTGCCGCGAAGTACATCGTGTCCTTCGGGGCCGATTTCCTCGAAACTTGGCACGGCCCGATCGAGAATCAGCGCGGGTTCGCCGCGGCGCATGGGTTCGATGGCAAGGGGATGGCGAAGTTCGTCTACGTCGGGACACGGATGTCACTGACCGGCATGAATGCCGATCAGTGGGTTTCCGCCGCGTCGGGTTCCGAGACGTCGCTGGCGCTTGGTCTGGCCAATGCCGTGCTGGCGTCCCGCAGCGATGCTCCGGCCGACGCGGCCCAGCTCAAGGGGATGCTGGCCGCGTACACCGTTGAGAAGGTCGCCCAGGACACCGGGCTCTCGGCCGACGTCGTCCGGACGCTGTGCGCCGAGTTCGCGAAGGCGGCTCCGTCCCTTGCCGTTGCCGGTGGCATTGGGGCCCAGCACCGGGGTGCGGCCGAGTTGTGCGCGGCGGTCAATGTCTTGAACTACGTGGCGGGCAACGTCGGCAAGACCGTGCACTTCGGCTTCGGGATGGGGAGCGGCAGCGGGTACGGGGCGATGCTCGAACTCGAGCGGGCGATGAATGCGGGCGAGATCGACGCCGTGATCTTCCACGACACGAATCCGCTCTACACCCTGCCCAAGAGCGGCGGGTTCCGGGCGGCGCTGGCAAAGGTGCGCTTCAGGGCGACCACCTCGATGTTCTGGGACGAGACGGCTGCCGCCTGTGATCTGGTGCTGCCGTCACTCCACTCGCTGGAACGGTGGGACGACAGCCGGCCGCGTGCCGGAGTCCATGGTCTCGTGCAACCGGTCATGGAGCCGGTGTTCAAGAACATGGCCGCGGGGGATGTCCTGTTGCAGGTCGCGCGGAAGATCGGCGGAGCGGCCGGGGCAGCGTTTACCGCCCCGACCTACGAAGCCCACCTCAAGGGAATCTGGGCCGGCGTGGCCAAGGCGCGCGGGGCCGCTGACTTCGACACGTTCTGGCGGGGCGCCCTCGCCAACGGCGGGTTGTACGATGCCGCCCCGGCGCCAGCCACCATCAAGCTGGCGGCGGGCGCCGGCGACATTAAGTCGGAGAAGCCCGCGTTCGACGGCGAGGGCCTCCTCTTCGCCCCGTACCCGAGTTCGATGTATCACGACGGGCGTGGCGCCAACCGGCCGTGGCTGCTCGAGAACCCCGATCCGGTCACCAGAATCACCTGGCAGTCCTGGATCGAGATCAACCCGGAAACGGCCAGGGAGATGGACATCCGCGAAGGTGAGATCCTCCGGCTCAACTCGCCGGCGGGATCGATCGAGGCCTCCGTCTACGTCTATCCTGGGATTGCCAGGGACGTGCTGGCCATGCCACTCGGCCTCGGTCACACCGAGTATGGCCGGTACGCGCAGGGCCGGGGCGTCAACGCGCTCGATCTGCTGTCCGCGAAGGATGGCCAGGGTTTCCTGCCGTATCTCTCCACCAGGGTGAAGGCCGAGAAGACCGGGCGATTCCGCAAGGTCGCCAAGACCGAGGGCAATCCCCGGGAACTCGGCCGCGGCATTACCGAGGCGATCCCGCTGGCGGCAGCCGTGAAGGGTCTCACGATCCAGCAGGCCTACCAGGCGGCGGGGAAGGGTGAGCATGAGGTCAACCCGGAGCGTGAAGCCGAAGCGATCAAGGGCTTCCGGGAAGGTCAGCTCGAGGAGCGGAGGTACGGTGCCTATGCGCTCGACAACCCGCAGTGGGGCATGGTCATCGACCTCGCACGCTGCACGGGGTGCTCGGCCTGCGTCACCGCCTGCTCGGCCGAGAACAATATCCCGTGGGTTGGTGAGGAAGACATCTTCCGCGGCCGCGAACTTTCATGGATGCGGATCGAGCGGTACTTCGAAGGCGGGGAAGACGGCGAGCCGATCAAGGCGCGGGTCATCCCGATGCTCTGCCAGCAGTGCGACGCGGCCCCCTGTGAACCGGTTTGCCCCGTGTACGCGGCGTATCACACGGCGGACGGATTGAACGGCCAGGTCTACAACCGCTGCGTGGGAACGCGGTACTGCGCCAACAACTGCCCGTACAAGGTTCGCTACTACAACTGGTACGCCTACGCCAAGCGGGCCTTTGTCGAACCCCTGAATCTCCAGCTCAACCCCGACGTCACGGTGCGAGCCCGCGGGGTGATGGAGAAGTGCACCTTCTGCATCCAGCGGATTCGCGGCGCCCAGAACACGGCCCGGCTCGAGGATCGGGCGGTCGCGGACGGCGACGTGGTCACGGCCTGCGCCCAGGCCTGTGCGTCCGGCGCCATCACCTTCGGCAACGTCAAGGACCCCGCCAGCCGAGTGGTCCAGGCGGCCAAGAACCCCCGAGGCTACCACGTGCTTGAGGAATTGAATACCCGGCCGGCCGTCACGTATCTGGCCCGTGTCGAGTACGGATCGGAGGCCTGAGGCATGACAGCAATGCTGGATCACACGCCGAAGATGACCCACGCCGAGGTCACGCGTGACGTGGTCGCTACCCTCCAGACCCCGAGTCGGGGCTACTACATGGCCCTGTTCGGTGCCATCGGCCTCTTCCTGGTCGGCCTGGGAACCTTCGTCATGCTCCTCAAAGAGGGGCTCGGGCTCGCCGGCTACAACCCGCCGATCTTCTGGTCGGTCTACATCACGACCTTCGTGTTTTGGGTCGGTATCGGCCACGCCGGGACGCTGATCTCCGCGATCCTCTTCCTGTTCCGGTCACCGTGGCGGACGGCGGTCTATCGGTCGACCGAGGCGATGACGGTGTTTGCGGTCATGACGGCCGGTCTCTTTCCGATCATCCACATCGGACGCCAGTGGATCTTCTACTGGCTCCTCCCGTATCCGAACCAGCGCTGGCTCTGGCCCAATTTCAAGTCGCCGCTGATCTGGGACGTTTTCGCGATCTCCACCTACCTCACCGTGTCGACGACGTTCCTGATCGTCGGTCTGGTGCCTGACATTGCCGCCGTCCGCGACAAGATGAGCGGCTGGCGGAAGAAGCTCTATGGCGCGCTGTCGATCGGCTGGACCGGCGCCGACAGTCAGTGGCGGCATTACACCCGTGGCTACATGTACCTGGCCGCGCTCGCGACCCCGCTGGTGCTCTCGGTGCACTCGGTCGTCTCCTGGGACTTCGCCATGTCGGTGATCCCCGGTTGGCACGGCACCATTTTCGCCCCGTACTTCGTCGCCGGCGCCATCTACTCGGGCATCGGCATGGTGATGACCTTGGTAATTCCGCTCCGGAAAGTGCTCAAGATCGAGCACCTGATCACGGAGTACCACTTCGACAATCTGTCCAAGCTGACGCTCCTCACGGGTTCGATTCTCTTCTACGCCTACGCGATGGAGTACTTCGTCGCCTGGTACAGCGGTAACACCTTCGAGCAGACCACGTTCTGGATGCGGGCCTTCGGTCCGATGTGGTGGGGCGGCTGGACGATGATCATCTGCAACGGCTTCGTGTCGCAGTTGCTCTGGTTCAAGAAGATCCGGACCAACCTCACGGCGCTGTTTGTGATCTCGATCTTCATCAACATCGGGATGTGGTTCGAGCGATTCGTGATCATCAACTCGCTCGGCAACGACTTCCTGCCGTATGCCTGGGGTCGCATGAATCCGACCTGGGCCGACTGGGGCATCCTGGCCGGCTCATTCGGATGGTTCGGCATGTACTTCCTGCTCTTCGCCCGCACCTTTCCGGTCGTGGCGATTCAGGAACTCAAGGAGATCATTCCGATGCCCCGCCGGAAGGGGGGAGCACACTGATGTCAAAAACCGTTTCGGGAGTGCTCGCGTCGTTCAAATACGAGGATTGCGCGGTCGATGCGATCAAGGGCCTCAAGTCGAAAGGCTTCAAGGACCTGACCGTCTACTCGGCGGCGCCGAACCACCTCATCGAGGAAGCGCTCGACCAGCCGGTCAGCTGGGTGCGGGCCTTCACGCTCATCGGCGCCCTCACGGGCTGCGCGGCCGGGTTCGGGATGTCGATCTGGATGTCGCTGGACTGGCCGTTGCTGGTCGGCGGCAAGCCCATCGCCGCGATCCCGCCGTATGTGGTTCTTGGCTTCGAATTGACGATTCTGTATGGAGCGCTCTCTACCGTGGCGGGCGTCATCATTCTCTCGGCCATGAAGTCCCTCAAGGGGCGGCCGTTCAAGCCCGAGTTCAGCGATGACACGATCGGTGTGTTCGTGCCCTGTCCGCCCGAACAGCGGCCGACGATCCGTCAGTTCCTCGAGGGCGTTGGCTCGGAGGAGGTCACCGAACATGGCGCGTAAGTCGCTGGCGGCCCTGGCGCTCCTTGGGAGCCTCTCGGGCTGCAACTGGTATTACAACACCCTGCCGTCTCCTGACGACCTGATGAAGATGGTCCCCTGGTTCGACCACATGGTCAAATCACCGGCAGTCGGTCCCTACAAGCGGGCGGACGTTCCCCGCTATACCCCCAAGGGCTCGGTGCCGATTACCGGCGGCGAGGCGGAGTGGGGCACCGGGAACCCTGGCGGGAGTCCGCCCATGTATGGGTTCGATACCCTCACGGCCAACGCCCTCAGGAACCCGACCCCTGACCCGGCGGCCACCCTGGCCCGGGGTGATACGCTGTACACCAATTTCTGTTCCGCCTGTCACGGCGGTGCGGGGGACGGCAAGGCACTGGTTGGCGTAAAGATGGGGGCCATGTCGCTCCTGACCGACAAGGCCAAGGGGTATGCCGACGGGTACATCTACAGCATCGTCCGATACGGGCGAGGCGTCATGCCGCAGTACGGCGACAAGATCTATCGCCCCGCGGATCGATGGGCGGTCGTCAACTACGTCAGGCAGATGCAGGGCAGACCCGGGCAAGCGTCGGCCGGCCCTGCGGATTCCGCTGCTCAAGGAGCCAAGCGATGAGCGCAGCTCAACTTCGCGCCCGTCTGGTCAGCCGAGGCAACGGCGGCCGGTACGATGTGTTCTTCAACGCGGGTCTCGCGTTGACCGTAGTCGGCCTGGCTCTGTTCGCCTACGCCCTGGCCAGCGGACATTCGGAGCGGGCCTGGCACCTCTTCCAGGTGAACTGGCTCTTTTTCACTGGCATCACCGGCGGGAGCCTCGCGCTCACGGCGGTGCACAAGATCGCCAACGCCAAGTGGTCCGGTGTCATCATCCGGTTTGCCGGGGCCAACGTTTTCTTCTCCGTCATTTCGCTGCTCGGCCTGGTCGCGATCATGACGGTCGGTTACGAGCCCATCTACGGACCGATGAACGAGCAGTTGTCCTCGCTCTCGCCCGGCAAGGCGCTCTGGCTGTCCCATTCGTTCATGTTCGGCCGCCTACTGGTCGGGCTCGGTCTGTTGTTCTGGACCGGCTGGTCGCTGATCAGGGCGGACATGGTGCCCGACATGCATGCGGCACTGGGCGCCGTCGATGGGGACCGGGCGGCCCGTTATCAGGCAATGACGCAAGGATTCGACGGCTCGGACGCCAGCCGGGCCAGGCAGCACGGGCGGATCAACCGTCTTGCGGCCATCTATGTGGTGCTCTACGCTTTCGTCTTTACCATAGTGGCCTTCGACGGGATCATGGCCCTCCAGCCGCATTGGTTCAGCAACCTGCTGGGTGGCTGGTACTTCATGGGGTCCTTTCTCGGCGCTCATACCTGCCTCGTCCTGACCATGCTGTACGGGCGGAGCCATCTTGGCGTGAGCGATCTGGTCAGCCCGAAACAACGTCATGACCTCGGCAAGCTCTGCTTTGGCTTCACCGTGTTCTGGACATACCTCATGTGGTCCCAGTTCCTGGTGATCTGGTATGGCAACATGCCGGAGGAGATCGGCTTCGTCTTCGCCCGCCTGTGGGGGCCGTGGATGCCGGTCGGGCGAGCCGTGTTCGTCGGAATGTTCCTGCTGCCCTTCTTTGGCCTCCTGTTCGTGGCCGCCAAGAAGACGCCGCTGACCCTCGCCGCCTTTGCGCTGACCAGCTTCTCCTCGCTGTGGCTCGAGCGATACCTCCTGGTCGTGCCGTCCGTGACCAAGGAGGCCGGCCCGGTGTTCGGTCTTCCGGAACTGGGGCCCACGCTCGCCTTCCTGGGGCTGTTTCTGTTCTGCTATGCCAACTTCGCCCGCCGATTCCCCATGATCTCGCCTCGGCTGGCTGAAATTGCGGTCGGGGTCGAGCAGCAACATGGCCACGGCGAAGCGTCCGAACACGACGAGAAGCCCGGCGACTTCGCTCACCCGAACGAACTCCCGGCCTGATCGCGAGCCGCAATCGGGACGCGAAAGCGGGGCCGGACCAGAGTCCGGCCCCGCTCTGTTTCGAACCCGGTCGGGCTATTCCTTGAGCGCGATCGTCTTGGCCAGCGCGTTCAGCGAATCGGCCGGCAGGAGGCCGGTGACCGTTACGATCCGCAGGACTCGACGGTTGGCGCCGGCGTCTCCCATATAGTCCGGTGGGGTCAGGTCCGGCTGGCTCGCGTGGAGGCCGAGGTTCTTGGCCGAATGCCGGGCCACGAGCTCCTCGACTCGTTCCATTGGCCCCTCGATCGTGCGAATCACCTTGCCCGACGGGTGCTGCTGGTACACGACAACGGTGGGCCGTTCGTCCCCGTTGCCGCGCTGGAGCTGGATCTCGAGGATCGGCAGACCTTCGATTCGCGGGAGATTGCCACCGGTCTCGGCGGCCGCCCGCTGGGCGTCGACCGTTTGCCAAAGGCCCTCAAACGACAGCCCTTCGTCGTCGGGGGCAACCGCGTTGACCTGCACGATCCCTTCCGGGACGGTCGAGCGGTCCACCCTGACGAGTGACCGTTCCGAACTGAGTGGGGCCACCCGACCGGTCGGCCGCGCCTGCGTCTCGGTGGCCGGGGCCGCCTCGCGCTCAGCCAACGCGAGGGTCGGGCGCGGGGACAGGATTTGGCTTGGGGCCGCGGGCGTTGCCGGGCCAGCCCCCGTTCCGGTAACCCCCCGGCTCCACCAACCAGCGCCCACGGCAGCGGCCAGTCCCGCGGCGAGCAGTGCTCCCCTGCGGGCCTGGCTGATCCAAGTCGCTCGGCGTTGTTCGATGGCCTGGCGGCGCGCCACCAGTTGTTCAAACGGCGGAATCCGGACCTTGCGGGGGGCGGCCTCAGCGAGCACGGCCGTGATCCGGTCGCGTACCGCGGCAGCCCGGTTGCGCACCTGCTCGCAAGCGGGGCACTCGCTGATGTGGCACTCGATCTCCACGCACTGCGACCGGGACAAGGCCTGGTCGAGGTAGGCGTGGAGTTCCTCTTCAGGAATGTGCCGCACGGGTCCTGTCGACATCCATTCGGTCATACGCATCCAGCAGTCGTTTGCGAGCCCGGGCCAGGGTGGTCCCGATTGCCCCTACCGCCAGCCCGGTTTGTTCGGCGATTTCGGGGTAACTCATGCCGGCGTCCCAGAGGAGCAGGACCTCGCGGTCCCGATCCGACAGAGTCGCCAGCGCCTGATTGACGTGTTCCTTCCGCTCGTCGGTCTCCATCTGCTCGTCGGCCGCAGGTGCCGGCGTGGACATGGGCAGTGGATCGGAACTGAGAAGTGTGAGGTGTTTTCTGCGCCGGATCGCCGCTCTGGCCTCGTCGCGGGCGAGGTTGGCAGCGACGGCGAAGACCCATGCTCGTGGCTTCTCGGGCCGGTGGGCCATCGCGCGAATGAAGACCTCCTGCGCCAAGTCCTCCGCACGATCGGCGTCCCATACCTTTCGGTACAGGAACCGCACGACCGCGGTGTACGTGGTTTTGTAGAGGCGCTCCAATTCGTCGGTCATGCCGACTGCCCTCCTGAGTGTGCGTCGCCGACAGGACCAATATGACGCACGATGCCGACCACCTTGCACAGGTCAGACGGGACAAATCTAACTGGACCAGTGACTTAGCTCACAAAACGGCGTTCATATCTGACGGGTATCCCCAGGTAAGTCATTTGGTGGCAGCTACTTGACCTTGTCGGCCGGATTGAACACGCAGCCAGTGTGGTAGTGATCGTCATCCGCGGGCCATTCAAAACACAGGTCGGGCTTGGCGGTTCGCCCGTCCGGGCGGTTCAACCCGTGAAGGCTGCAGACGTTCCGTTCGTTCAAATAACCGCAGGCTGAAATGACCTCCACGCCAAGGGCCGACGGGCCCTCTCGATCAACCTTGCAGAGGAAGGGGGCTTTGCGAGCCCGGACAAGCGACTCCTGCAGCCGGTCTTCGGCATCACAGAGAATCGTCAGTTGAAGGTCGCGGCAACAGGCCGCGCCGAGGCGGTTGTCGCCGGTCCGGCAGGGGGCCGTCTCACAGGGATTCCCTTGAATGACGGGGAGGCCCGACGGCGTTGGCTTCGCCTCACCGACTCGAACGGTCGTCACCTTGCCCCCGGCGACCAGAACCGCTTCCCCAGGCCCATCCCAATGGGGCTGTGGCGCGTCTGGGGACACCATGACCACGCCGTCGAACCCGTGCGCCCGGCAGGTGACCGATGAGCCGGAAAAGGCCGCGTGGCGACACGGAATACTGAGGGTGGCCGCCGCGAACAAGGCGGGCCCCGCCTGCTGGAGAGCGCCGAATCGGATCCGTTGGGTGTGGCCAAGGAGCCAGGTCGCTTCGTGGTCACCGGAATTGGGGTCCCCGTTGTCAAGGCGGGCCACCTGGAGGGTGACCGGGAGGGACCTGCACTGGGGTCCGACAGAGCGGCAGGGGGGAGGGCTCGGCATGTGACAAAGCTAGGGGTACTGGAGTTCGATCGGCAAACACTTTATATTTGTGAACTAATTCACAAAGTCTGCGCCATCGTGGCGGCGCATATCAGTACGGGTGGACCACGATCACTTTATCGGGGGGAGTGCCGAAGCATGCGGATGATCGGACTGGTGGCTGGGGCTGGGCTGGTTTTGGCGGCGTGTGGCGGTGGCGACAAGGCGCCGGCTGTGGATTCTACTGCGGCAGCAGCTCCGGCGGCGTCGACGGCGGCGGCTCCGGCGGCCGCGGGCGCCACGCACGATGTCAACATGGTGCTCGAGGGAACGACCTACAAGTTCGTGCCGGCGGAACTGACCATCAAGGCGGGCGACAAGGTTGTCTTCCACAACGTCAGCGGTGGTCCTCACAACGTGCAGTTCTTCGCCGACAGCATTCCGGCCGCCGCCAAGGCGGGCCTCGATGCCAACATGCCGGGCGACAAGCTCGGCGAGTTGAACGGGCCCCTCATGACCGAGCCGAACGCGACCTACGAGGTCTCATTTGCGAACCTCGTGGCCGGCGAGTACAAGTTCACCTGCACGCCGCACATGGCGATGGGAATGAAGGGCAAGATCATCGTTCAATAGTTTCAACCGTTGGCTGGGAGAGCAGGGCCCTCCTTCAAGGGGGCCCTGTTTCGTTTTGAGTTGCAACCAGCCGCCCCGGCCAATCATCACTCCACCAGTCCCAACCTTCGAGATTCAGATGCGACGGTATTCCATCGTGCCGGCCCTGCTCCTTGCCGCGGCCAGCCAGCTCCAGGCGCAAGCTCGGGTGCTCGCGAAGGCCTCGGCCCGGCTCAACCACCAGTTCAGTACGATCAGTGGCCTGCGCGAGATGCCGGACGGCCGGATTCTCGTGGCCGACGGGATCGATGATGTGGTGCTTCGGATCGATCTCGCCTCCCAGAAGATCGATACGATCGGGCGTTCGGGGCGGGGCCCGGGCGAGTACAAGTCGCCGGATGCATTGTTTCCGCTCCCCGGGGGGGCGACCCTCCTGGTGGACCTCGGCAACGCCAGGTTGGCCGTGGTGGACGGGAGTGGTCGTTTCAAGGAAACCTTCCCGATCGCCCAGGGGCAGCCGGGGGGGCGGCCCGGGGCAATGCCATTGATCTTCCCACGGGGCACCGACGGCCAGGGGCGGATCTACTTCCAGCCTGTGGGCGGGGACCCCAAGGCCGATTCGGGAACCGTCGTGCGCTGGGACCGGGCCGGAGCGCGATTTGACACGGTCGCGAAGGTGAAGTTGCCGGCCATGGTCGTGAAAAGCTCGGGGTCCGCCAACAATCAGCGCCAGTCCCAACGGCAGAAACCTTATCCGATTCAGGACTCGTGGACCGTGGCTCCCGACGGCCGGGTCGCGTTGCTGCGGGCACCGTTGTACCGGGTGGACTGGGTTGCTCCCGCGGGAACCAGGACGGTCGGCAAGCCGATTCCCGGCTCACCGGTGCCGGTTCGCGACGCGGAAAAGAAAGAGTATCTCGCCGAGGCGGCCGCCAACGGGCTCTCGGTCTCGGTGCAGAACGTCAACGGGCAGGTGTCCATGGCCTTCTCCCGGGGGCGTCAAGGGCGCGACGACGACGCCGACGAGCCCGACCTGAGCGGCCAGGAATGGCCGGCGGCCAAACCGGACGCGACCGGCCTGTCGCTGGTGGCGCCGGACGGCCATCTGTGGGTGGAGCGTTCCGTTCCCGCCGGCGCGCCGCGAACGTATGACCTGATCGGGAAATCCGGCGAAGTGACGGGACGGGTAACCCTTCCGACCGCTCGCCGCCTGCTGGCAGTGGGCAGTCGCGGGGTTTACGTCCGCCACATCGATGGCGACGGGATCAACTACCTCGAGCGGTACGACCTTCCCTAGGGTGGAGCAGCATCGCCAGGACGATCGCGAGGCCGGCCACGCCGAGGCCGGCTAGCGCATCGACCCCATAGTGCATCTGGCAGTAGACGACCCCAACAGTGAGCAGTACCGACAAACCCCCAAGTATCAGCCCCCATCCGCTCGACGCAACTGCCGTGGTGACCGTGGCGGCCCAGGTAGCCGCCACGTGTGACGACGGGAACGCCGCCCCGTAGGAACTCCCGCCCGATAACACCCAGTAGACGGCCCGCGCCGGTCCGTTGGCCGTAAACCAGGCCGCCGGCCTCGGGTACTCGTAGTAGGGGCCGGCGACCGGAAAGAAGATGAATACCAGGTAGCAGCAGGCGAATGCAGCCATGACCGCCGTCGTAGCTCGGTCGAGGGCCAGACGGTTCCTCCGGACGAGGAAGAGGGCAATTGGCGCCGGGATGATGAAGTAGTACGAGAAATAGGCCGCGTGAAGAACCGCGGACCAGACCGGGCTCGGAGACTGCTGCCACCAGACCCGGCCAATCTCAAGGCCGAAGGTTGAGGCCTCCCACTGGCGCACGGCCCGGTCGTGGGTGCTCAGGCCGCCGAATCCGTTCAAGACATCGAGGGCACCGTAGAGGGGAAGCAGGACAACCACGGGGGCCACCGCCCGAAGGAACGTATCTCCGGCCCGGGGCAGGGCGAACACCAGAACCAACACGAGCAGATGCGCGACTGCGACCCATGCGGTCTCTGGACGAGCCAGGAATCGCGAGATGCTGACGCAGATCACGACGACGGAATACAACCCGAGGATCCTCTCGGCGGGCTTCAGCGTCACAGCCAGCCGCGCTGCCTGTACCAGGTTGCGGTGAGGCTCGCCCCCGTCGGGAAATCATGCTTCGCCGTCCATCCGGTCGCGCGGGTGAGCGGTGTTGGGTCTGCAAGCCAGGCCGGCGCCAGGAACTCGGCGGCCTTGTCTGAGGACAGCAGGGTGGCCCGGCCAGTCAGGCGGGCGGCCGTGTCGGTGATCCGAAGGATTGACCGGGCGATCGGGGCCGGGAGTCCGATGACCAGGGGCCGGCGCCCGATAGCTGTCCCGATCTGTTCGACCATCCCACGTGTCGTGAGCGCCTCGGCGTGACAGGCGTAGTAGACGCCGCCGGCTGTGCCGGCGGAGGTGGCGGCCGCCACCACAGCTTCCGCCAGATCGGGAGCGAAAATCAGGGACAGTTGCTGGGACCCATCTCCGAAGACCGGGGCGATTCCGAACGCCGCCGCCTTGAAGATCCGGAGCCACTCGCGGTCGCCCGGGCCATAGACGGCTGGTGGCCGTACGATGGTCCAGTCAAGGGCAGAGGCCCGGATGACGGCTTCCGCCGCGAGCTTGCTCCGCCCGTACTGGGTTACCGGCGCTGGTGGTTCAGTTCCGGCCAGCGGATGATCCGGTGAGGTCGGTCCAGCGGCGGCCAGGGACGAAACGAGCAGGAAGCGGCCTACGCCGGTGGCTGCCGCGGCACGGGCCAGGTTGGCGGTCCCATCCCGGTTGGTGGCGAGAAACTCGGCCTCGTTGCGGGCGGCCACGAGGCCGGCGAGGTGGTAGACGACATCCTGGCCGGCCATCGCTCGCTGGAGGGGCTCGGAGTCAGCGAGGCCGCCTTCGATCAGCCGGACGCCGCGCCGCGCCAATTCCTTGCCGCGAGCCGGGTCCCGAATGATGGCGGTGACGGTGTCCCCACGGGCGAGCAGCGATTCGACCAGGTGGCCACCGACAAATCCGGTGGCCCCGGTAACCAGCGCTTTCACAACGGTCGCTCGTACACGTGGTAGGTCTTGTACGCGGTCATGCCCATCTTCTGGAGGCCGGCGTTCATCGCCGGATTGTCTTGCAGGACCCAGCCACCCTCCCCCCACCACATCTTCCGGGCGCCCGCTCGGGTCCAGATCCAGTGGAAGAGAATCGCGTCGACGGCCTTGCCGCGGTATTCCGGAAGAACGCCGAGGAGGAGGATGCGGCAGCGATGGATCTGCTGCGTCTTCAACTGCCAGAGCAGCTTGAGGGCGGCCGGGAGCATCCGGCCGTTGCGGTTGGTCCGGAAACTCTGATTGAAGTCGGGGAGGACCAGTCCGAATCCGATCGGCTCGCCGTTGCATTCGGCGAAGGGCACCAGATCGGGGACAACGACCGGCTTGAACTGCTCGGCGAGATGATCGATCTCGTGATCGGTCATCGGCACTGCGCCCCAGTTGGACTCCCAGCAGCGGTTGTAGAGCACCTTCACGCGGTCGACTTCGGCTTTGAAATCGTTCATGCGGAGGGCGCGGACCGTGATGCCGTACCGCTCGCGGGCGAGATCCACCGCGCGGGCGATCCGCGCCGGTGGCTCGACGTAGTGCTCGAACGATCCACCCTCGTAGGCCACCAGGGTCTTCACGTTCTTGAACCCGGCCCCTTCGATCAGTCGGAGGTAGGCGGCGGGGTTGTGGGGCATCATGATTGTGTTCGGCGTGTCGAACCCGCTGGCAAGGAGGCCGTATTCGTCATTGACCGAAAACGACGCCGGGCCGCGCATGGCGTCGAATCCCCGAGCGGCCAGCCATGCCCCCGCCTGCTGGAAGAGAGCGCCGGGGACCGCCGGATCGTCGATGGTCTCGAAGAATCCGAAAAAGCCGACCCGATCCCTGTGGGTCTCGTTATGGAGTCGATTGGCAATGGCCGCAATCCGGCCGACCACCGCCCCATCACGCTCGGCCAGGAAGTACTCGGCCTCGGCGTGCTCGAAGAACGGGTTCTTGGTGCGGGACAGCAGGATGTCCACGTCTCGACGCAACGGCGGGACCCATGACAGGTCCCGTGCGTGAAGTCGATAGGGCAGATCGATGAAGGCCTTGAGATCGGCCGGGCTGGCGACCGGCCGAACGGTGACGGCGGTGCTCAGATGACGCCCAGCTCCCGGCCCAGTTTGCCGATGGTCTCGAGGCAGTAGTCGATCTGATCAGCGGTGTGGGTGGCCATCACGCTGGTCCGGAGCCGGCACTGGGACGGCGGGACGGCGGGCGGCACGACCGGGTTGGTGAAGATGCCGGCCTCGTACACCTTGCGCCACATGAACAGAGTTCGGTCGAGCGGGCCGATCAGGATCGGGATGATCGGGGTCTCCGACGGTCCGATCTCGAAGCCCAGACCTCGGAAGCCCTCGGCCAGGCGCCGGGTGTTCGCCCAGAGCGACTCACGCCGTTCGGGCTCGCGCTGGAGCACCTCGAGCGCGGCGAGCACGCCGGCCGTGTTCGCGGGCGGCAGGGCCGCCGTGAAGATCAACGGCCGGCTGTGATGGCGCAGATAGTTGATCACGGACTTGGAGCCGGCCACGAAGCCGCCGATCGAGGCGAGCGACTTCGAGAACGTTCCCGCGATAATGTCCACCTCATCGGCCAGGCCGAAATGCGCCGCGGTGCCGTCGCCGTTGGGTCCCAGAACGCCGATCGAGTGGGCGTCATCGATGGCGAGCGCGGCTCCGTGGCGGCGGCAAACCTTGAGCAGCTCCGGGATGTTGGCGATGTCGCCTTCCATGGAGTAGACACCGTCAACGATCACCATCCGGCCGCCGGGCTCGTCGCTGCGCGACAGCTTCCGCTCGAGGTTGTCGAGGTCGCCGTGGTTGAATCGTTCGGTGCTGCCGTAGCTCATCTTGGCGCCGTCGACAATCGACGCGTGGTCCAGTTTATCGAGGAAGATTACATCGCCCTTGGTAACCAGGCCGGAGATCAGGCCGAGGTTGGCGTTGTACCCGGTCGAGAAGACAATGCAGTCGTCCTTGCCGAGGAACCGGGCGAGGGCGTCTTCGAGCTGGAGGTGGAGGTCGAGGGTGCCGTTCAGGAAGCGGCTCCCGGTGCAGCCTGAGCCATAGATGTGGAGGGCACGGGTTGCGGCTTCGAGCACCTTGGGGTGATGGGTAAGGCCCAAGTAGTTGTTGGACCCCAGCATGATCCGCTTCTGGCCTTCGATGACGACCACGGTGTCCTCGGACTCCGAGATCGGCTTGAAGTACGGATAGAGCCCCTGGGCTTTGATCTCCTCGACCCGGGTGAACTTCCGGCACTTCTCGAACAGCGAGATGTCGGTGGTGGTGGTCGTCTGTGTCGACACGCTAGGACCCCGCAGATTTGAGAGTGACCGGATCGTGACCGCCGATCCCGTTGCCCAACAATGAGTTAACTTAATTCGCCCCCACAGGCGACACAAGAGACCCGGGGGGCCCCTACGGCGGCTGGTCTTGGTCGGTTCCAGCCCCTCCGTCGGGGGCAGACCGGCCTGTTATTGTTGTTAGGGTGTGGGTTTCCATGGACGGGGATCTCCGATGAAAATGACGGTGGTATTGGGCGGCCTTGGGCTCGTCGCAGGGTTGGCCGGTCCGGCCGCGGCCCAACGGCTGGGAGCCCAGCTTGGCCGGTTCGAGGTTCCCGGCATGGACTGGCCCATCAACAGTGCCTGGCGGGTTCGGGCCGGCCAAGTCAGGGCCAACCGGTGGGCGGCGCTCCAGCGCGGCGACTTGGCCTCCCTGAACGGCCACCGTCCGTTCCTGGCGGCCACCACCGCGGGGGGCGGGGCCTCCGCTCTTTCCGTTACCGGTTCATTCGTCGTTCCGGTGATTGCCATTCAGTTCAAGGGCGTGGATGCGGCGTATCCGGTCACCGATTTTCAGAACGTGCTGTTCGGCAATCCGCCCCCTCTGTCCCGCCCGTACAGCTTGAAAACGTATTACGAGCAGATTTCAAACGGCCGGATTACCATGTCGGGCCGAGTGTTCGATCCCGTCAGGGTCGATTCGTCCAACACGTATTACGAGAACAACTGCAACGGTATCGGCGTCGTCAACGATTGCGCGGATGGCGGACGGCGGTTCGGGGCGATGCTGCTCGCGGTGCTCGATTCGGTGTCAAATCGGCCAGGGGCTGACACCCTGTGGTCGGCATTCGACAACGACGGGCCGGACGGGGTTCCCAATTCCGGCGATGACGACGGGGAAGTCGACTTCGTGACATTCATTCAACCGGTTCGCGACGGCGCGTGCGGAGGGGCGGGGATTTGGGCCCACCGTTACGTCATTGCCGGCTGGAACAACAGTTCGAAGTACGTCACCAAGACCCCCCGCCGAGACAAGCAGGGCCAGCCAATCGCCGGCCAGTTCATTTCGGTCAACAATTACACGATGCAAAGTCAGGTTGGCGGCGGAACGGGTTGCGACGCGAGCCAGATCATGCCGGTCGGCACCGTTTCTCACGAAACGGGGCACGCCTTCGGATTGCCTGATCTATACGATACGGATAGGGCGAGCGGTACCGAGGGAATTGGCGAGTGGGGGATCATGGGCAGCGGCAACTATTCCAAGGCCTACAGTCCGACCGGCTACGATGCCTGGTCGTTGAATGAACTTGGCTGGGTGGTTATCGATACTCTCGGCAGCACTCGAACGATCACGACGGGCCCGAGACAGCTCACCGACACGGTCTTCCTGGCCAAGATGAGCACAACGACCGAACTGATGCTCATTGAGAACCGGCAGGCGGTCGAGTCGGACACTGCGGCCCTCAACCCGAATCAGCCCCTTCCGACTCAGGGCACCTGCCGGTCGAACTGTCGCAAGGGTCCCGGCCTTTTGCTGTGGCACATAGATCTGCTCAAGATCTCGCAGGGACGATTCAGCAACCGGGTGAACACCGGGCCGATTCAGGGCGTCGCACTCGAGCAGGCGGATGGGTTGAATAATCTGCGCTCCAATTCGAGTGCGCGGAATCGCGGGGACGAGGGCGATCCCTATCCGGGATCGACTGCCAATACGAAATGGGTGCTCTCGAGCACCCCGGCGGCTCGGACGAATTTCGGCGACTACACCGGTTTCATCGTCGATCAAATCCAGCAGTTGGCCGGCGGCGTCATGCGGTTTCGCTTCCTTCGCCGAGAGCCAACCGTCGTCGCGTCGGCACTGCCCGGGGCTACCGTGCGCGTTGCCAATCAGCTCTGGGGCCGCTTTGAGGATATCGTTCCGGCCGGCGATCAGTTCACGATCAGCGCGGACAGTGTTCAGGATGTGCTCGGGGGCCGGACCCGCGCGCGGTTCCTGGCATGGAACATTGGTGGGCCGAGAACCCGGGTGATCACCAGCGGCGTCAAGCCGGACACGATTATCGCGACCTTCGCCGCGGACCACCGCCTGATTGTGACGACCGGAGGCGGGGGGCAAGGAACGGTGAGCGTGAACCGGACCGGCGACCCGATCGCTGGAATCTTCGTGCCCGAAGGGACTCCGGTCACTTTGACAGCGACTCCGGCCGCGGGGTCGATCTTTGGCGGGTGGAGGGGCGATACCACGGCGGCGGCAACAATTCTGACCCTCCCGATGGGGCGCCCCTACGACGTGGAAGCCTCGTTCCTGGCCGACGTCACGGTCGCGGTTACCGACGCGACCGCTGAGATTCTGGGCGGGACGAAGCTCACGATCACTCAGAAGAATTTTCTCGACCAACTCGGCAATCGGAACGGGGTGTACGACGTCGGTGATTTTCTGGCCTTGCTCAAACGCAACGGGCAGACGGTGTCGCCGGACCTCATGAAGCAAATCGTCGCCGCCAAGCAGCGCGAGAGGGGAAGCTGAGATGAGACGGTTCCTGCTGGTGGCCGCGCTGGGGCTTTCCGCTGCATGCGGTTCGAAGAAGCCCGACCCTGTTGGTCCGGTGTCCGGCGATCTCACGGTTTCCTACGTCGGGCCGAGTCAGACGGACGGCGCAATCCTCCTTCTGGTGACGGGGTCCGTCAGCGCCGTGAAATCCGCCGGCGCCTACCAGGTGGCCTCCGCCGCGGCCGGCCCGACGGCAACGAGGGTCGTGATCACCGGCCAAATCGTGACCGGGGACATCATCAAACTGTCTGTCCCCGACGTGAATGCTGCCTCTGCGTACAGCGCACGGTTCGAGGCGGTTGCCGATCGCAACACCTTCGCCCTCGGCGATATCTCGTCGTACTCGGCCACGGTGAGGAAGTAGTCCATGGAACGTCGCGAGTTCGTCCGGGTCGTGGGTGGCGCTGGTGCGGGTCTCTCGCTCGCGGTCATGCTCGAAGGCTGCCGCCCCGAGCATGCCCCGGCCGGGCCGGAAGGGGCGTTCGTTCCCGATGCCTGGATCCGGATTGCCCCGGACGGCATCGTCACGGTCATGGTTGACCGGGCCGAGATGGGTCAAGGCATCAGCACATCGCTCCCGATGCTCGTAGCCGAGGAACTCGATGCCGACTGGTCGAAGGTCAGGTACGAGTTCGCCCCGGCGAACGAGGCGTACTACAACCCGCTGATGAAGATCCAGGCCACCGGCGGCAGCACCGCCATCCGGGCGGCGTGGCGGCCGCTGCGCGAGGCAGGCGCCAAAGCCAGGGCGTTGTTGATCGCGGCCGCGGCGCGGGGCTGGGGGGTCGAAGCCGCGGCGTGCGAGACGGAGCCGGGTGTGGTGGTGCATCGTTCGTCGGGGCGGCGGGCGGAGTATGGGGCACTGGTGGCCCTGGCCGCCAAGGAAGTGTTGCCGGCGACGGTCGTCCTCAAGGACCCGGCCAAGTTTGCCCTGATCGGAAAGTCGATCACCCGCCTCGATCTCCACGGCAAGGTCACGGGGCGGGCGTACTATGGCGCGGACATTCAGCCGGAGCGTGTTCTCGTTGCCCTGGTGGCTCGCTGCCCGGTGTTCGGCGGGAAGTTGGAGTCCTTGGACCCGGCCGCGGCGCTCAAGGTCCCGGGTGTAAAGCAGGTCGTTACGATCTCATCTGGTGTCGCCGTCGTGGCCGACGGTTTCTGGGCTGCCAAGCAGGGACGGGACCGGCTCGTGATCCGCTGGAATGAGGGGGCGGCGGCGGCGTGGGACGACGCCGCGACCGATCGTGAATTCGCCCGCGCCCTGGCGGCGGAGGGCCGGATCGCCAGGACAACGGGCGATCCAGCTGCGGGCGGAGTGACGACCGTCGAGGCGACCTACCAAGTGCCGTTCCTCGCCCATGCGACCATGGAGCCGATGAACTGCACCGCCGACGTTCGAAACGACGGCGTGACGATCTGGGTTCCAACCCAATTCCAGGCGGCGCCGAGCTTCATGGCTGGTGGCGGGGCTCGAGGGGTGGCGGCGTCGGTGGCGGGGGTGGGGCTCGACAAGACCACCGTCAGGACCACCCTCCTGGGCGGCGGATTCGGCCGCCGCTCCGAACTTGACATGGTCCGCGAGGCGGTGGAGACGTCCAAGGCCGTCCGTCGCCCGGTCAGGCTGATGTGGACGAGGGAGGACGATACCCAACACGATTTCTACCGGCCCGCCGCCCGCCACCACGCTTTGGCCACCCTCGATCACTCGGGCCGGCCGGTGAGTTGGAAGCACCAGGTGGCTTGTCAGTCGATTCTGGCCAAGTTCATGCCGGGCTTCCTACCGGAGTGGGCGACTCACCTCGCCGGGCCGCTCAAAGGCGGGATCGATCCGAGCGGCGTGGAAGGTGTGGCTGACCTCCCGTATGCCGTTCCGAACGTTGAGGTTCGCTACCACCAGACGAAGACCCCGGTCCCGGTCGGGTATTGGCGGTCGGTCGGGCACACTCACACGGCGTTCGCGGTCGAGTCGTTCATCGATGAACTGGCAGCGACGGCCAAGGAGGACCCGCTGGCCTATCGGCGATCGTTGCTGAGTGGGTCTCCCCGGCTTCTCGCCGTCCTCGACCTTGCGGCCGAGAAGGCCGGCTGGGGATCGCCATTGGGCGCGGGAAGATTCCGCGGCGTGGCGGTCCACGAGTCATTTGCGAGCTACGTGGCGGAGGTGGCGGAGGTTGAAATCGTCGATGGCGCCATCAAGGTCCGCCGGGTGGTTGCCGCGATCGACTGCGGAACGGTCATCAACCCAGACACGGTCAAGGCACAGGTCGAGGGGGCCATCGTGTACGGGCTTTCGGCGGCGCTGATGGGCAGGATTTCGATTGCCGCGGGCCAGGCGAAGCAGTCCAATTTCCACGACTATCCGGTCCTTCGGATGGCCGACATGCCGGTGGTGGACGTGCATATCGTCCCGAGCACGGCCGATCCGACTGGGGTGGGGGAGCCGGGCACGCCGCCGATCGCCCCGGCTGTGGCCAACGCGGTGTTCGCCGCGACCGGGCACAGGCTTCGAACGCTGCCACTGTCGCTGCCGGCGTGAGCCGGTCCTGCATGCGCGAAGGGGCCCTCGACTGGAGGGCCCCTCCGTCGTTTGGCGTCGGTCCTCAACTCAGGTTGTGGTTCGCACCTCGACCGGCGCCCCGGTAAAGTCCTCGCCCGGGTTGATGAATCGGTCGCGCTCGATCCGGTACTGTTTTTCGTAGAGCTGCCGGTAACGGCCGTCGGCAGCCAGCAGTTCGGTGTGGCTGCCCCGTTCGACGACCTGCCCGTCCTCGATCACAAGGATCTGATCCGCGCTCATGATGGTGCTGAGCCGGTGGGCGATGACGAAGGTGGTGCGTCCTGCCCGGAGCGCCTTGAGCCCGTCCTGGATCAGTGCTTCGCTCTCGCTGTCGAGGCTCGAGGTGGCTTCGTCAAGCAGGAGGATCGATGGCTCGGCCAGAATGGCACGGGCGATCGCCACGCGTTGGCGCTGACCGCCGGACAATCGGACCCCCCGTTCGCCGACGACCGTATCGTACTTCTGGGGGAAGCCCTCGATGAACTCGTCGCAATGGGCGATCTTGCTCACCCTGACGACCTCGGCCATCGAGGCATCGGGGCGGGAGAAGCGGATGTTGTCCGCGACCGTACCGTCGAACAGAAAGTTGTCCTGCAGGACGATGCCGAGGTGGGCCCGGTAGTTCCGGAGTTTGAGTCCGCCGAGGTCCCGGCCGTCGATCATGACGGCACCCTTGGTCGGCCGATTGAAAGCCATCACGAGGCTCATCAGCGTGCTCTTGCCGGATCCACTGGAGCCGACCAGGGCGGTGGTGGTTCCGGCCGGGGCCAGGAACGAGATGCCCTTGAGGACCGGCACGCCGGGATTGTATTCGAACCAGACATCCTCGAACGCTACGCGGCCCACGATCGACTGGATCACCTCGCGGTCGGCGTCGAGCTGGTCTTCGGTCGGCATTTCCTTGAGTTCCCGGATCCGGTCGAGGCCGGCGAAGGCCTCACTGACCTGGGTGCCGATTGACGCCAGCTGCACCAGCGGGAGTGCCATCATCCCCGTGAAGAGGACGTACATGAAGTAGTCGCCGATGGTCATGGCGCCCGACAGGACGCGTCCCCCTCCGACCACGATCATCAGCGCCCCGATGGCGCCCACGATCAGCGATGAGAAAGCGGCGACGGCCGAGACCCCGGTCATGGTGGTGGCCACGTTTCGGAACAGCCGGTGGGCGCCGCGGGTGAAGGCGAGCTCCTCACGGCGCTCGGCGACATACGACTTCACCACCCGGATTCCGCCGAGTGTTTCGTTCAGTCTGCCAGTGACTTCGGCGTTGATTTTGGCCCGCTCCCGAAACAGGGGGCGCAGCTTCGTGAAGGCTAGCGCCATCCCGCCCGAGAAGAGGAGCAGGACCACCAGGGTCACGGCCGTGAGCTGCCAGTTCAGAAAGAACAGAATGCCGAGAACGATGGCGGCGGTCACCATGCCGCCGGTAATCTGGGCGAGGCCGGTACCGACGAGGTTTCGGATCCCTTCGGGATCGTTCATGACCCGGCTCACGAGCTGGCCGGTCTGGGTCTCGTCGAACGCCCGGACCGGGAGCCGGACGACATGTTCCATGACGCTGCGGCGCATGTCGGTGATGGCGCGTTGGGCGGCCACGCCGAGGATCCTGGTGAGCGCGAATGAGGAGATTGACTGGATCAGGGTCGCGGTGACGGCGATCGCCGCCAGGGCCAGCAATTGCTGATGGCGGTCGGTCGGTAGCAGGCGATCCCACCAGGCCGGCTTGGAGACGGGAACGAGGACATGGTCGATCAAGTACTTCGAACTGGCCGGGAGGATCAGGCCGCTCAGGCGGTTGACCATCATGACGGCCAGGCCGAGGGACAGCCGCCGCCGGTGGTGCCAGATAATGACCTTGGCTTCACCCCATGCCAGCTTGAAGTTGGTCTTTCGTTTGGGAGGCGTCATGGCTTACCGGGCCGCCCGCATCTTCTCGACCCGGTCCCGTACTCGGGGAAACTGCTCCCGGCCGGTGTCCGTCTCGGTGATGATCCACTCGGTGTTTCGGAGAAATCGCGGGCCGGTTGTCTGGCGGAACTCGGTGAGCCACGGGTAGACCTTGGCCAGGAGAATCAAGCCCTCACCGCCGGCGGAGTCAGCCATGTATTCGCCGTGCACGATGCCGTGGCGGGCCATGCCGTAGATCAACTCCCAGTAGCTGGTCACCTGGCGAAATGCCGCGTTGTCCTGGTGATCCCAGGAGACGATCGCCTGCAGATCGGCGAGCGACCTGGGCCACCACTCGGCCGTGATCAGCTTTCGGGCGGCCCGGAGAACCGGCTCGCGGCGAAGCTCGTACGCCCGCAGCAGCAGTTCCGCGTCGTGGTGATCGGGGAAGTCCTTCGATGGCAGGCTCATTGGGCTCGTTCCTCCGTGAGGCCTGGAGCCATCACGGGTTCCAGGTGACGACGGGCCGTCCGCGCCCGTCCGAAGATCTTCTCCCGCATCTCGAACAGCACCTCATAGAACGTCGGGATGACCAGCAACGTCAGCAGGGTCGAGGTGATAACGCCGCCGATGACCGCGACACCAAGGGGAGAGCGGAACTGCGAGCCCTCCCCGGTCCCAAGTGCAATCGGCGCCATGCCGGCGATCAGGGCAACCGTGGTCATGAGGATCGGGCGCAGCCGGATTCCTCCCGCTTCGATCAGGGCGTCACGGATCGACAGTCCCCGGTCCTCGTGGGCCCATTTGGCGAAGTCGATCAGCAAGATGGCGTTCTTGGCTACCAGGCCCATCAGCAGGATGACGCCGATGAGGCTCATGATGTTGATCGTGTAGTTGGCGAACGACAATCCGAGCAGTACCCCGATGAGGGAAAGGGGCAGGGACGCCATGATCGCGAGGGGGTCCATGAACGAGCCGAACTGCATCACGAGCACCAGGTACATGAGCATGATCGCGATCGCGAGCGAGGTTCCGATGCTCCGGAAGGACTCAGCCTGGAACTCCTGATCGCCGCCTTCGGTCACCAGGATGCCCCCAGGGGCGACTTTTCCAAGGATGATGCCCTTGGCCACGAGGCGGGTCTGGACATCGGCGAAGACCTCGCCGGTCGACCGGCCCGCCACGTTCCACTCGACGACGACGTTCGGGGTGCGATTCAGATGGCTGATCGCCGCCGGGCCGAGGCTCGGGGTGATCTCGGCGACCTGTCCGAGCGGGATGGTGGACGGGACGCCCATCGGGCCCATGATGACGAGCGGCAACTGGCGCAGGTCGCTGACCTGGGCCCGGTACTCCGGCGCCAGGCGGATTTCGACGTCCCGGGTTTCACCGCTGGGATCGATCCAGTCACCGGCGTCGAGCCCCGCAAATGCGGGTCGGATCGACTGAGCGACCTGGCCCACCGTGACTCCGAGGGAGCCAGCCAGCCCCCGGTTCAGCTCGACGTTCAGCTCCGGCTTCTGGCCCTTGGTCGAGAGGCCCAGATCCACCACGCTCGGGACCAGCGCGACTTCGGCCTTGATCCGCTCCGCCATCACCTGGAGGAGGGGCGGATCATCCCCTTGAATGTTGATGGCGAGTTGCTTGCGCCCGCCCTGGAGGTCGCTCGTGAATACCGAGGTTGCGACTCCGGTAAGACTGGCCAGACTATCCCGGACGACGGCGGCGAGGGTCTCGGCGCTCCGGCCGGGGCGGTCCTTCTTCGGGATCACCCGGACGAAGATGTTGGCCACGTCCACCGTGCCCGACAGCCCGCCGCCCAGAGTACTGTAGGTGTACCGCAACTCGGGCAGGGTCCGGAGGATCCGCTCCACCTCTTCGACCTTGCGCCGGGTGTAGGCCATCGTGGATCCCGGTGGGGTTTCTACCTTGGCATAGAACTCCGAACGGTCGTCCAGCGGGAAGAAGCCGACGCCCACTTTCTTCCATTCCGGGGCGACGCGCTCGAGGGCCACAGCCAGCACAAAGCCGCCGATGATGCCGAGGACCTTGACCGGCCACCCACGCTGGAGCCCGGCCGCCCAGGCCATCACGCCGATCCCTGTTAACGCGCCGATCAGGCCAAGGAGGCCTTTGCCCGGCAGCACGAAGGACGCGAAAAACGTCCCGGTCGTGATGATCAGCATCGAGAACCGGTGGTCGAGCGCCCAGGCGATCACGCGCTTGTAGTTCTCCGCCTGCCGAGCGAACCAGGCGTTGAACCGGTCGAGCGTCCGAGTGATCCAGCCCCGCTGTTCCGGGGGCGTGTGCGGGTCGGGCCAGTAGGCCGACAGCATCGGGTCGAGCGAAAACGACACCAGCAGTGACACAGCCACCGAGCAGGCAATCGTGAGCGCGAACGGCTTCATCCACTGCTCCGTCATGCCGCCCTGGAACGCCACGGGGATAAATACCGCCAGAATCGAGAACGTCGTGGCCGCCACAGCCAGGCCGATCTCGTCGGTCCCCTCGTGGGCGGCGCGGAAGTGGTCTTTGCCCATCTCGACGTGGCGGACGATGTTCTCCCGGACCACGATGGCGTCGTCGATCAGAATGCCAATGGCGAGCGAGAGGCCGAGGAGCGACATGGTGTTCAGGGTAAAGCCGAACACCCACACCGCAATGAAGGAGGCGAGCACGGAGACCGGCAGGGCGAGGCCGGTGATCACGGTCGATCGCCAGGAGTTCAGGAACAGGAACACGACGAGCACGGTGAGGAGGGCGCCTTCGATCAGCGCCTTGCCGACTTCCCAGACCGAATGTTCGACCCGTTCACCGGAATCCCGAATCAGGTCGAGGGTGACACCCTGCGGCATCCGGGACCGGATCGCGTTGACGCGCGCGATGACCCGGGCGCTGACATCCGTGGTGCTGTATCCCTTGGCTTTCTTGATGTCGATGCCGACTGCTTCCTTGCCATTGTAGAGGGCCAGCGTTCGCGATTCCTGGACGCCGTCCTTGATGGTCGCGATTTCGCCGAGGCGAATCACCCGTCCGTTGCGTTCGACCACCGCAATCTGAGCGAAGTCGGTCGGACCTTCGGGCCGTCCCCTCAGACGGATCGACCGTTCGCCGTCAGGACTCTGAACTCGGCCGACGGGGGCGGCGAGGTTCTGCAACTGAAGTGCTTGTACCACCTGGCCCACGCTGATGCCCGTCGCCTGGAGGGCCACGGGGTTGATCTCTACCGTCAGTTCCCGTTCCTGCTTGCCGGCGACGGTGACTTCGGCGACCCCGCCCAGCGAGCGCAACTCCCGGGTAATGCCGGGGTCGGCCAGCCGGGTCAGTTCGCCCGCTGAGAGACGTTCCGAGGCCAGGGCGAACGACACGATCGGTCGGTCGGTGTCGTTGAACTTCTTGATGATCGGTTCCTTGAGCTCCTGTGGGAGATCCGCCCGGATGCCCGAGACCGCGTCCCGGATGTCCTGGGTCGCTTCCGACAACGATTTGCCGAATTGGAACTCGACGATGATCTGGCCAAAGCCGTCTTCGGAGGTGCTGAAGCTCTTCTTCACGCCGGCGATCGACGCGATGGCTTCCTCGACCGGGTTGATCACCTCTTTCTCGACGCCGTCCGGTGAAGCCCCGGGGTAGATGAGGGCCACGTTGACGAGCGGGGGGTCGATGTCGGGGAATTCGTCGGTCTTGAGTCTGAAGAGCGCCAGCAGCCCGGCCACCACCAGGGACAGCATGGCCACGATGGTGACAACCGGGCGCCGGATTGCGAAATCAGAGATGATCATGGTCCGGTCTCCAGCTAATTGGTCGGCGCGCCGGCGGGACGTTCCGCGGCGGCCGTGGCGCGCACCTTGGTCCCCGGTGCGATGCCACGGGCAGCGCCGGTAATGACGGTGTCGCCGATGGCGAGGCCGCTGGTGATCTCGACCCGGTCGATCGTGGGGTCCTCGATGCCCAGAGCGACCTCGACGCGGCGAGCCACACCCTTTTCAACCCGGGTCACCATCGGCCGAAGTCCGCGCCGGTCGATGGCGGAGCCCGGCACCACCACCCCGGTGCGTGATTCCGTGGCCACCCGTCCCTGAGCAAACAGCCCCGCCACCAGCCGCCCGCCCTGGTTCGGCACCGACACCGTGATCCGGACCTGGCGGGTCGCCGGATCAACCGCGGGGTTGATCCGAATGACACGGCCCTCGAACGCCCGGTCGCCGTAGCCGTCGATCGCGAACGGCACCGCCGCGCCGATCTTGAGGCTCCCGATCGCGGTGACCGGCACCTGGCCATCGAGCCGCAGGCTCGAGGGATCGACCACCGTAAAGAGCGGGTTGCCGGCCGCGACGTTATCGCCGGCGTTGACCTTGCGCTCACTGACGATGCCGGAGAGGGGTGCCCGGATCTCGGTGTAACCGAGTTGCTTCTGCGCCCCCGCCAGCCGGGCGCTCGCGTCGGCAAGACCCGCGTCGGCGTTCATCACCGACCACCGGGCCTGTTCCAGATCCCGATCAGCCATGGCGCCGGCTTGTGAAAGCTTTTCCGCTCGTTCGGCGTTCCGCCTGGCGACCGCCACGGCTTCGGTGGCGGTTCTGACGCCGGACTTGGCGGAAAGCACCTGATCGCGGAAGGCATCATCATTGAGACGACCGAGGAGTTGGCCGCGGGATACCGCCTGACCTTCTTCGACCAGGGTCTGAGTCACGACCGCCGCAATGTCCGCCCGGATGGTGGCCGCCCGTTCCGCCGTGAGCGATCCGGAGATCTGTGGCCCGTTGAGCAATTGCCGCGACTCGGTCACGAAGAGATTCTCCGGCCCGACCATCGCGGGGGCGGGATCGGCACCGGCAGACGCGGCGGGGTCCGCCTTCTTTCCGCAGCCCAGGAGGGCCGCGGTCATGGCGGCGGCAAGGGAGGTGGTACGTACCTGACGGGCGATCATGGGAAACTCTGTCCTCCGGTCGAAGCTTGGTTCGCCGCAGCACGTCTCGGCGCTTGGGATCTGGTGGCCTGCTGGTCGGTTGACGCGCCCCCGAGGGGCAGATCGGCAAGGAGTGACACCCGGACCCGGGCGATCTGCAGATCGCGCGCCGCCTGGGCCCGGTTGACCTCGGCTTGCTGGAGGGCAATCCGGGAGTCGAGCAACTCGGTCTGGGTCGACAGCCCTTCGCGGAAACGAAGATCGGCAATCTGGTAGGCGCGGGTCGCCTGAGCCGCGGTGCCTTCGCTGGCGATCCAGTTCGATTGCGCGGCCTCGAGCGAGGCGAGGGTGTTCCGTCCGTCGAGTTCGGCCGCCTTGGTGATCTGGCTGTGGCGGAGTTTCGCCTCATCGAGGCCGGCCTTGGCCTGGATCCGGTCTCCCTTGATCCGGCCGCCCGTGAAGATTGGAACCTGGGCGCCCAAGGTGAGTTTCCAGTCAGTCAGGAACTCGCTCCAGCCCGGCAGGCCGTTCGAGGGGTACGCGAGCCGGCTGTACTGGGACGACAGTGAGACCGCCGGCAGACTCTGAGCCCGGGAAGACGCGTTGAGCCCTTCCTGGGCGCGGACCGCTTCCACCGCCTGCCGTACCGCGGACCGGTGGCCGGCCGCGGTGTCTGGCGAGGCGCTCGCGATCTGGGCGAGCGTCGGCACCCGGCTCATCGTGGTGTCGGAGAGTTCGGTCGTAAGCGTGAGCGGCAGGTCGATCGGAATGTTGAGCAACTGCCGGAGGTGCACCTGGGCGAGCTCCCGCTGGGTGCGGGCCTGAATGACCAGGGGCCGCTGATTGTCCCGTGCCACCGTGGCGCGGAGGACGTCGAACTCGGGCGCGGTCCCGACTTCGCGACGAAGCCTGGTCTGGGTCAAGGTCGTGTCGGCCTGCGACAGCGTGGCCTCCGCAATCGCGACCAGCCGCTCGCTCAGCGCCGCGTCGTAGTAGGCCTGAACCACGTCCAGGACGAGCTGTGCCTCAGCCGCCGTCAGCGCGATCGACGCCGAGGCCCGGCCGGCGTCGGCCGCCTTCATCTGCCCGAACACCCGCCCGCCGTCGAACAGCAGCTGCGAACCGGAGAACCCGACGGTGTACGTGTTCTTCCTCCCGAACGGCAACTTGCTGAAGCCGGCGAAGGGGTTCACTGTGGTGGCACACGCCACCGCGTTTTCGAGGTCGGTCAACCGTTCGGCGATCGGTTTGTTGGGATTGCCGGTGAAGGCATCGCACCGGCTCGGGGCCGGGACCGTGGCCGTCGTGTCCTGGGTTCCGCCGAACAGATTGTCGAACTGCGACTTGAGTTGGCGGGTGTAGGAAAACGCCCCGCTGATTTGCGGCAGCAGGTCGCTCCGGGCCTGAAGCTGCTGGCCATGGGCTCGCTGGATGCCGACCCGGGCCAGGGCCACCGCTTCACTGGCGGGGCGCGCCAGCTGCAACGCCTCCTCCAGCGACAGCGTGCGTGGCACGGTCTGTTGCGCGTTCCCCGACTGGGTCATGACGGCGACGAAGAGCAGGGCAGTGGCTCCTGCACGGCGAATGGCGCTCACGGCTCAAGACTCCTTCAGGTCGAGGGCCCGGGCGATCAGATCGACGTAATGGACGATCGATTGCTCCGGGTCCTGGCGGTACATGGCGGGGATGATGTCGCGGGTGATGGCGTCGGCGAATAAGGTCCCCATGAACATCATGGTCGCCGCCATCAGATCTACCTCGGCTCGAATCATTCCCATGGCACGAAGCCGCTCGAGATACCCGTGCAGTTCCTGCCCGGCGCAGACCGTATGGCTCTGGTCCGGCGGCAGCAAGTCGGGTCGTTCCTCGAGTTCTCCCATCGCTGTCCTGATGAGGGACCGCCGCGCGAACAGTTCGCGGAAGGTGGTCAGAGCCCAAGTGGCGAGTTCGGCGCGTGGGTCTGCAGGACGGGCGGGCAGGGCACAAAGATTCGAGGCGACCCCGGCGCAGCGGATCGCCTCGTGGAGCAGGCGGGTTTTGGATCCGAAATGGCGGAACAGGGTGATCTCGTTCACGCCGGCCCGCTCGGCGATCCGGCGGGTCGTGGCGCCGCGAAAGCCGGTCTCGGAGTAGACCTTAGCGGCAGCGTCGAGAATCCGGTCTCTCAGTTCCATGGGGGGCAAACTGTAGCGACCCAACAGTCCGAAAGCAAGCGGGTACTTGCTTGCCGTTACCCTCTTGTCACCAAAACACTGGAACCTCGCTACGACGCGCCACCGGTGCCGGCGATCGCCCGCCAAACATAATAAACCGGAACGGCGAGGGCCGCGGCTCCCAGCCCAATCAGGCCGCGCGGGGGATCGAGATAGACCGTATTGATGACGATCGCGAATCCGGAAAGCGCAAAGAGGATCGGTGTCACCGGGTACCCGGGCACCTTGAACGGTCGCGGCGTGTCGGGCTGTTTCCGCCGGAGAGCGATCAGGGCCAGTCCACCCAGGCCGTAGAAGAGCCAACCCACAAAGATCACGTATTTGAGCAACACCTCGAAGGTGCCGCTGGCCGCCAGGACGGCCGCCCAGACCGACGCGGCGACGATCGCGAACGCCGGCGTCCCGTACTTCGGATGGATCCGGGCCATCGGAGGGAAGAACACGCCGTCCCGCGCCATGGCGAAATACACCCGGGCCGATGCAAGCGAGTTGGCCTGGGCCGCGGTAATCATCGAGACGATGATCGGAATCGCGATCAGCTTGCCCCAGATCGGGCCGAGCACCGTACTGGCAGCGTCGGCCGCTACCCGGGTCGAGGCGGCGACGCCGGCCGGACCGAGGCCGGCGATGTACGCGGTCGCGGCGGTCACGTAGATGACGATCAGCGCGATGACGCCGAAGGCAAGGCCTTTGGGGAAGTTTCGTTGAGGGTCGATCGTCTCGCCCGCCATGAAGGTCAGGTACTGCCACCCCTCATACGCCCACAGCACCGAGACGAGCGCCAGACCGGCCGCGCTGAAGGTGCCGCCGGTTACCGTGGTCGGCCAGACGTGTTCGACTTGCCGGAATCCCGTGCCGAGGATCGGCAGGACGAGGACGAGCAGCGCGATCGCCGCCAGTTTGAGCAGCGTGCCCCACTTGAGAATCCCGGTGCTGCGATCGGTGCCGAAGACGTTGATGATGCCGGCTCCGAATGCCAGCCCGATGGCAACCACCTTTTGTACCATCGGACTCATCGGGACGAGCGCGGCGAGATAATTGGTTGAGGCCACCGCGAGGGTCGCCACGGTCCCGGCCCCGATGACCAGAAAGAGCGTCCAGCCGTAGCCGAAGGCGACCGCCCGGCCGAAGCCATCCCGGAGGTAGAGATACAGCCCCCCGGCCTGAGGGTTCATCGCGCCCATCTCGGCATACGTCAACGCTCCGAGATACGAGAGCAGGCCACCGAAGACCCAGACGAGCGTCGCCAGGCCAACCGATCCACCCGAATCGCGGAGGACGCCGCTTGGGACGAGGAAGATGCCGGAGCCGATCACGCTCCCGACGGTCAGGATCGCGATGCCGCGGGCATCGAGAACTCGTTTCAGCTCACTCATTACCATCGCCCCCGGTCGCCGACTTGTTCGATGACGCGCCCGAGGCGCTCGGCCGCGTTGTGCCAATTCTGCTCCACGGCCGCCTTGGCGCCGTGGGTGTCTCCTGCGGCGATCGCGTCGATGATTATTTCGTGTTCCGACGCTGAGGTCGTGATCTCACCCGCGAGATAGCTGACATACAGCCGCTCGTACCGCTCAGCCTGCGGCTTGACTGACCCGTGCAGCAGTTGGAGCCGGGGGCCGCCGGCAACCGCGACGCAACGTTCATGGAATCGTTCATCCAGGTCCCAGAGCCGGTTGTGATCCGGCCGTGGCGTTTGCGCCGCTTTCCGGAAATCGTTGTTGACCTGCGTCAGTTCGCGGGCGAGCGCCTGGCGCTTGGCGGCCGGGAGCTCGGCCGCGTTGTGCGCCGCCAGCGCTTCGAGCTGGCCGACGATGCCGAACAGTTCCCGGGCGTCTTCGCCCGTCAGCGGGGCCACCGTGGGGCGCGACTGTCTCATCGAGGGCGAATCAATGATGTACCCCTCCTGCTGAAGGCGCTGCAGCGCGCCCCGGACCGGGGTCCGGCTGACCGCGAAGCGCGTCGCGATATCGGTTTCGACCAGACGGCTGCCCGGTGCCAGTCGGCCGGTCACGATCAATTCCCGCAGCTGCTCGTAGACCTGCTTGGGTCGGTCCGTCCGGGAACCGCCCTTGCCGGCCGCCGGCCTGGTTGTCATCGGGACCAGCCTGTCCAGCCCGGCCCGCGGACCAACTTCCCAGGCTTGGCGTTGGTGTGCTTGCCGGCGGCCACGACGGCCGTGCCGTTAACGAAGACGTAGTCCATGCCCACAGACAGCTGGTGAGGCTTTTCGAACGTGGCTCGGTCGCCGATCGTGTTCGGGTCGAAGATGATGACGTCGGCGTAATAGTTCGGCAGCAGGAAGCCGCGGTCCCGGATCGAGAGTCGGCGGGCAACCGCGCCGGTCCCCTTTCGGATCGCGTCCTCGAGCGGGATCACCTTCTGCTCCCGGACGTACCGCCCCAGGAGCCGCGGATAGTTCCCATAGGCCCGGGGATGCGCCAGCAGACCCAGAGTGCTGTCCGGGTTCATGCCGTCGGCGTCGGTGCCCCATTTGATCCAGGGCTGGCGGATCTGGCTCGGGAGATTGGCCTCCGTCATCATGTGGAAGATCGCACCGATCTCAGCCTTCTCCGCCACCACGATCTCCATCAGGGCGTCAGGCCAGTCCTTGCCCATCTGTCTGGCGATCTGGTCGAGTCGCTGGCCCTCGTATTTTGTCAGGCCGGGGCTCTTGAATCCAACGACTTGCACCGCCCCCGGCCCCACCAGCGTGCAGAGCCCCTCATTGTCGCCCACCGGCTTGAGCATCTCACCCTTCATCCTGGCGTGCGTCGCCGGGTCCGTCATGTTGGCGAGGAGCTTGCCGTCGGCGGCGGCCCAGGGCGGTGCACACGCTGCGAGGCCGGTACCGCCCGCGGTGTAGAGATACATGTCCGCGGCGACGTCCTGGCCCGCGGCGCGGGCCGAATCGATCTTGGCGATCGCCTGGGCCATCTTTGGCCAGTTCTTGGGGCCGCTCGCCTTGAGGTGATAGATCTCCACCGGAACGCCCCCGTCCTTGCCGATCTTGAGGGCCTCGTCGATCGCCTCGAGGAAACGGTCCGCTTCCGACCGCATGTGGGTGATGTAGACGCCGCCGAACGGTGCCGCGGCTTTGGCCTGTGCGGTCAACTCGGCCGTGCTGGCATAGTTCGCGGGGGGGTAGATCAGGGCGCTCGCGATGCCGAATGCGCCGTCCTCCATGGCATTCGTGACAACGGTACGGATCGTGTCGAGCTCGGCTGGAGTCGCGTCTCCTTGGGCTTCCCCCTTGGCGTACACTCGAGGGGCCGCGGCGCCCAGGAACGAGCCGACATTCTGAGAGGTGCCGTGCGCCTGCATCATCTCGAGCCAGGCGTTGAAACCGCGCGGCCCGCGGAATTTGTCCAGGGCCGCCTTCATCGGCGCCATGTCGCCCACGGCGGCGGCGATCGTCCGGTCATTCGCCGGGGCTGGCGTGGAGCCTTCACCGAGAATGGCCGTCGTGATGCCCTGGGTGACGCTCGAAATCACCCGACCGTCGCCCAGGGTGAATGCATAGACCGACTGGGCCTGGATGTCGATGAATCCCGGGGCCACGACTTTGCCAGTGGCGTCGATTCGCTGCTTGGCCGGGGCCTTGGCCAGCATGCCCGGCGGCGTGATCCTGACGATGTGTTCGCCTCGCATCGCCAGATCGCCATAGAACCAGGGGTTGCCGGTTCCGTCGATCAGTCGGCCTCCGGCGATGACGACATCGAATTCGTCGCCGTTGCCGGAACCGGCGGTCGTGCCGGCAGGGGTAGGCGGTTGGCAACCAGATGCGAGGGCCGCGGCGAGCGAGAGGACGAGTCGGCGAAGGGCCATGGGGGCCTCGAAGCTGGGGTTCTTCGGGAATGACTTTGCGTGAGACGGCGGTCGCGGTCGAGATACAGATTTGTATACAAACTACCGCTGTTCCGGAGCCGCGCAAGCCGCGTGGCCGGCGGAGGCGGCGCCTAACGTTCCCGCTTGAGATCGGCCAGGGATGCTCGGGCCGCCCGGCCGACCGCGGTCGCCCGGTACCGGTCGGCAAACCGGGCCAGTTCAGCCATCAACCGCCCGCGGTCGCCGGTGGCGCGGTGGATGTCGATCAGCGCTTGATGAGCGCGGAACTCGTCATCAGGCGTTCGGGCCCTGGCTCGTACCGCCCGGAAGATCTGAGCAGCCGCCTCCGGTTGGTGGAGCGGCCCGGCCAGGATGTTCGCCATCGCGAGGCGGGCGTCCTGGTCGTCGGGATGGTCGGCCAAGTGGTCTTCAAAGGAAGTCACCGCCTCCTGATACCGGCCACGAGCCACCAGCGATTCCTGGTAGGAAAACGATGGGGCGGGGGGGAGATTACCGGCCGCCAGGAGCAGATGCGCGAGGCCCCGGCCAGTCCGCTCGGCGCTCACCCACGTCAGAAGACCGGTCGCGACGCCGGTGATCGCGCCGACCGCCATCACCCCGGCCATGGCCCAGCCGCCGATGTGACGGGTTTCTCGCAGGTAGTACGTCACGGCCGCGCTCATCAGCAGTGCCGCCGGAACCGTTCCTGTCAGCGCACGGAGCAGGAAGGCCCGATTGGCGGAGTCGACGTCTTTGAGCATGTCGAAAAGAGCCCGGTTCCTGGCCGATTCAGCAAGGCTTGGGTTGCGGAGCCCTTCCCAAGGGCGCCAGGCAGGGCCAAACTTGGGGCCTGCCAGCCCGCCTCCCGCGGTCGTTGGTGTCACCTGACGCTCCGGATTCAATGTCCAGGTTCCTTCAAGCAGCCGCTGGTGTCCTTGTGTTGGCCGCCGGCGTCGCCGTGGCGGTCCGCCCGGTGGGGTCGTTGCCTCCGCTCGGGGCGTTGCTCGAACCCGCCGGCGGAGTATGGGCCCTGGGGCGCGCCGGCTCGCTCGGCGGCGATCGCACGGTGACGAGCCCCGCCTTTGCCGGCGAGGTGAAGGTGGTGGTTGACGACCGCGGCGTTCCCCATATCTACGCCGCCAACGAGCTCGATGCCTACCGCGCTCTTGGCTTCGCCGTGGCGCGCGACCGCCTCTTTCAGCTCGAAGCCCAGACGCGGGCGGCGGCCGGGACCTTGACTGAACTGGTGGGCCCCCGCGCGCTCACGAGTGACCGGGATGCGAGACGTCTTGGCTTTGCGCGCCTGGTCGAGCGGACCATGCGCGATGCCGACACGACCAGTCCTGCCGTTCAGTCGGTCAAGGCGTACGCCGAGGGCGTCAACGCCTGGATCGACCATATGCGCCCGGCCGACTTGCCTATCGAGTACCGCCTGCTCGGCCGGCAGCCGGCTCGATGGGTCCCGGCCAATTCCTATCTACTTCTCGCCCGGATGGCGCTGACGCTCGCCTACAACGATGCGTCCCTGGTCAAGGCCAAGGCGGCCTCACGAGTCGGGTGGCCCGCGGCGGAAGCGCTCTTCCCGGTCAACGCCCCGATCCAGGAACCGATTCAGCCCAACCTGGTTGATTCCACCCGGTTCGGGTTCGTTCCCATACCGCCGCCGGGGGCGCCCGACACCTCGGTTACCACGGCGATCGGGGCGCTGAACGGGGCGCACCGCACGCTGGGTTCGTTCCTCCGCTGGACCGGGGACGAGGCGCTCGGGAGCAACAACTGGGCGGTGGCCCCGGCGCGGTCGGCCTCGCGCCACGCCCTGCTGGCCGGCGATCCCCACCTCGAGCTCACGCTCCCGTCCATCTGGTATCAGGCCCATCTGGTGGTCGGGGACCGGCTCGATGTCGCCGGCGTCACCTTGCCGGGCGCGCCCTGGGTCGTCATCGGGTTCAATCGGCACATCGCCTGGTCGATGACGAATACCGGCTCGGACGTGAATGATTTCTATCGGGAAACGGTCGACGACTCGCTCCATCCCGCGCGGTACCAGGTCGATGGTACCTGGAAGCCGCTCGAACTCCGGGTCGAAGCTTACCGGGCGCCCAGTGGGCTGATTCTGGCCGTGGACACCCTCCGCTTCAATCATCGCGGGCCGCTCTGGAAGGTCGACTCGACCTGGATGTCGATGGCGTGGACCCTGTACCAGGGCTCGAGTAACGGGGCGGAGTTCGTCGCCATCGATCGGGCAGCCTCCGTCGGAGAGTTCCTGGAGTCTTCGGCGACCTACGCCGTGCCGGCCCAGAACATGATCGTGGCTGATCGGCAGGGGACCATCGCGATTCGGTCCACCGGGCGCTATCCGGTTCGGCCCGGCCCCGGCCGCGGGGACCTGATCCAGGATGGGTCGAGTTCGGCGAACGACTGGACCGGGGCGCTCCCGGTCGAGTTCTATCCGTTCTCCCTGAATCCGACCCGCGGATTTCTCTCCTCGGCGAACCAGCAGCCCGTCGATCCCGCGGTCAATGCCAGGTTCATGGGCGCCAACTGGTACAGCCCGTGGCGCGCGATGCGGATCAACACGTTGCTGCGGGCCGATTCCCAGGTCACCGTCGACGCGATGCGCCGGTTCCAGACTGATCCGGGGAGTGCCAGGGCCGACATGTTCGTGCCGACGCTGCTCCGAGTCGGAGCGGACTCGCTACGGATCGCGACGTCACCGCGGGCCAAGGAGGCGATCCGCCTGCTCGCGGCGTGGAACCGGCAGTACGACGTCCAGAATACCGGTCCGGTGCTGTTCGAGGCGGTGATGACGGAACTCAGCCGCCGGGTCTGGGACGAGCTGGCTCCGCCCCCCGGGCCTCCCGGTTCGGACGAGGCCGTCACACCGCGGCCGGCCGAAGCGATTCTGCTCGGCTTGATGGCAGACTCGGCGAATGCATGGTGGGACGACCGGCGTACACCGCTCGCTGAGCGCCGGGACGATATCCTGATTGCCTCGCTGGCGGCGGGCCTCGATTCCACGGTCGCTCGACACGGCCCGGCCGGGTCCGAGCGGTGGCGCTGGGGCAACGCCTACCACGCCAACATTCGCCATCTGCTCCGACTGCCCGCCCTGTCCGCTCTCGATCTGCCCGTTCAATCCGGTCCCTCGACCCTGAGTCCGTCGAGCGGAGCCGGGACCAGCGGGGCGAGCTGGCGGATGGTGGTCGAACTCGGCCCCCAAGTGAGCGCGTGGGCGACCTACCCGGGCGGCCAATCTGGCAATCCGGCGAGCACACACTACCGGGACTTCCTCCCGGCCTGGTTGGCTGGTCGGCTTGATTCGCTGATCGTTCCCCGGACGGCGGAATCCTTCCCGGCTGGGCGAATTGAAGGCCGAACCACCTTCCGCACGGGGCGCTGACGATGGTGGCCTTTTATTGGGTACTGGTGATGGCCAACGCAGCGGGCTGGGGAACCCTGGCGGCGGGGTGGATCGCGGCGCCCGTCCTTGCGCTGGCCGGCGCTTGGCTCGCGCCGAAGTCGTCTCGGCCCTTGCTCAGCGTGCCAGCGGGGACGGTACTTGGCTGGGGTGCGCTGCTGGCCCTTGACGCCCGGGCCCCGGGGTTCCGCGCGCTGCTGGGCGTGTTGGGCCGGTTACTACCGGTCCGGCCGCCGGTGGTCGCGGGCGCCACGCTCGGGTTGGCATTGGTGCTGTCCTTGGGTGCAGCGCTGATCGGGACCGCGCTTCGCCGGCGATGATCCTGAACCACAACTTCTGGAGGTAGGACTGTGAAACGATTGATCACGACGCTGGTGGCCGCCGCGGGGTTGGTCATGCCCCTCGCCGCTCAGCAGGATTCGATACGAATTCAGGCGGTCCCGGTGGCGGACGGCATCTACATGCTGTTGGGGAGTGGGGGAAACATCGGCCTTGCGGTCGGTGACGACGCCATCTTCCTGATTGATGATCAGTTCGCTCCCCTGAGCCAGCGGATCACCGACGCCATTCGGGCCGTCTCCGAAAAGCCGGTCCGCTTTCTGTTGAACACCCACTGGCATGGCGACCATACTGGAGGCAATGAGAATTTCGGGAAGGCCGGGGTGGTGATCGTCGCCCATGACAACGTTCGGCAGCGGATGAGCGTGGAGCAGTTCATGGCCCGGTTCAATCAGAAGGTCCCGGCCTCCCCGAAGGCCGCCCTGCCGGTGATCACCTTCACGGACATGGTCACGTTCCATATCAACGGCGACGACATCCACGCGATCCATGTCAAGAACGCTCACACGGATGGCGACGCCGTCGTGCATTGGCAGAAGGCGAATGTGATGCATCTGGGTGACGTCTTCTTCAACGGCATGTATCCCTTTATCGATCTCGGGAGCGGCGGGTCCATCAACGGCATGATCGCGGCGGCTTCGACGGCGCTCGGATACGCCAATGAAACGACCCGGATCATCCCTGGTCACGGGCCGCTGGCGGCCAAGGCGGAGTTGGTGGCCTATGTCGCGATGCTGACCGGCGTGCGGGACAATGTCCAGCGGTTGGTGGCGCAAAAGAAGACCGTGACGCAGGTACTTGCGGCGAAGCCCAGCGCCGCGTGGGACGAGAAGTGGGGCAAGGGGTTCATGAAGCCCGACGATTTCGTCACGACGGTTTATGAAAGCCTGACCGGGAAGTAGGCGGTCAGCCCCCCTTCTGCCCTTCGGCGGGCTGGCCCGTGGGTCGGGCAGTCATCCCGCCCGACTCGATCACCGCCCGACGCAGGGCGAATTCAATCTGTCCGTTGAGGCTCCGGAACTCGGCCGCCGCCCAGCGCTGCAGGGCGTCGTGCAGCGCTGGGTCAATCCGGATGAGGACCGACTTCCGTTCCGCCACCGTCGATCAGCTGTACAGCGAGCCGGCGTTGACCACCGGCTGGGTCGACCGTTCGCTGCAGAGCACCACCAGCAGATTCGAAACCATCGATGCCTTCCGTTCGTCGTCGAGGACGACGATCCCGCGCTTGGAAAGCAGGTCGAGGGCGTTCTCCACCATGCCGACGGCGCCTTCGACGATCTTCTGCCGGGCGGCAATGATCGCGGATGCCTGCTGCCGCTGCAGCATCGCCTGGGCGATCTCCGGTGCGTAGGCAAGGTGACTGATCCTGGCTTCGATCACCTGCACGCCGGCTTTCGCCAGGCGATCCTGGACGTGACCCTGTAATGTCTTCGAAACCGCCGCAGGACTTCCACTCAGGGATTCCTGGTCGGCCTCGTGGGCATCGTAGGGGTAATTGGACGCGAGCTGCCGGAGGGCCGCTTCACTCTGAACCCGAACGAAGTTCTCGTAGTCGTCCACTTCGAAGAGAGCTTCCGCGGTGTCGATGACCTGCCAGACGACCACGGCCCCGATCTCGATGGGGTTGGAGTGGTTGTCGTTCACCTTGAGCTTGGTGGTCTCGAAGTTTCGGACCCGGCTCGAGATTTTCGCCTTGACCGCGAATGGATTGGCGAACCAGATGCCAGGCTCCTTGATCGAGCCAACATATTTGCCGAAGAGCGTGAGCACCTTGGCTTCGTTCGGGTTGACGACAAATATGCCGGCCAGGCAGGTCATGGCGGTGGCGAAGATGATCGCGGCCACCGCCATGATGCCGATCGATTCGGTTTGGGCTGCCTGCACGAACAGCCATGCGGCCCCGGCGGCTCCGGCGATGAACAACACCAGCATACCCAAGCCGGCCAGTGGGCGGATCATTCGTTCCTTGACCATCGGACAACTCCATTGGTTGATACCCGAATGATATCATTTAGATACCATCTGTCAAGTTGCCTCGGACGTTCCAACGTTCCATCGGCGAGGCGTGTCCAAATGTCGGTCCATCACGACAATGGAAGCCGCCCTGACCGCACCTGCAATGTCCCTCGGGACCGTCACCTCGCCATTCCGACCGGGGGCCGACATGGATGACGTCGCCCTGGCGGTTGGGGGCGATGCGGACGCCTTCGAGCGGCTCTATCGTCGCCATGTGCCTCGGGTCAATGCGTTGGCCCGATGGCTGGTGGCGCCGAGCGACGCGGAGGATGCGGTCCAGGAGGTCTTCATCCGGGTGTGGGAGAAACTCGGGACGTTCGCAGGGCAAAGTGCCTTCGGGACCTGGCTGCATCGGGTGGCGGTGAACGTGATGCTTCGGCGGCGGCAGAACCTCGGGCGGGATCGGGCGCGGGTGACCGACGACGAGTTCGCTCTCACCCTGGTTGCCGACGGGCCCCGCCAGCCCGAGTTGCGCATGGCGATCGAGCAAGCGGTGGATGGCCTACCGCCGGGGGCGCGGGAGGTCTTTGTGCTCCACGACATGGAAGGTTACAAGCACGACGAAATCGCGGAGTTGCTCGGCGTTGATCCGGGAACCTCCCGATCCCAGCTCCACCGGGCCCGCATGATGTTGCGCAAGGTTCTGGCGTAATGAAGGAGGCAACCGAGATGCATGAAGAGTGGACCGACCTGATGTCGGCGGCGGTCGACGGCGAACTCGATCCGGTGACGACCCGACGGCTCGAATCACACCTCGCGGGTTGCGCCGAGTGCGCGGCGGTGATGGCGGATCTGCGCGGCCTGATCGCGGCGGCTTCCTCCTATCAGGGCGTGGCGCCCGCGTCGGACCTCTGGCCTGGGATTAAAGGCCGGATCGACGCCACGAAGGTGCTTCCCTTTGCGCGGCGTTCTCGAGCGCGGTTCGGCTTCCGGGAGTTGCTGGCCGCCGGGATCGTGATGGCCGCGGCCGGCGCCGGCGGGTCCTGGTACTGGACTCATCGGGAGCCGGCAGCCCTGGCGGTCGCAGACCGGCCGGTTTCCGGCGCCGGCTTTGAACTGACCAGCACCGCCTACGACTCGGCGCTCGCGGAACTGGGCCGGACGCTGACGGCGCGGCGGGGCCAACTCGACACGTCGACCGTCCGGGTGCTGGAACGGAGCATCCGGACGATCGACCAGGCGGTGGCCGAGGCGCGCGCCGCCATCCAACGCGACACGGCAAACGCGTATCTCAACGAGCAGATCGCCGCCAACCTGAGGCAGAAACTGAATCTCCTCAAAGCGGCGACCCGGGCAATCAACTCGGCAACCTGATCACCAATTGGCGGAAACCATGATTCATATTGCATTTGCCCTTCTTGTCCAGGCGGCCGCGGGCCGCAGCACCGACACCACCGTGACGGTACCTGCGGGCGCCCGCCTTCGCCTCGACAACCAGGGTGGCGACATCACGATTCGCGCCTGGGATCGAAATCAGATTCGGGTGCAAGCCGATCACTCGAGCCGGTCGGGCGTCGAAGTCGACGTTCGTGGCCAGGTGGTCGAGGTCTCGTCTCGCGGTCGGCGGGGGGTGGCGGGTCTGGTCGACTACACGATCACCGTGCCGGCCACGATGGCGGTGGAGGTCGGCGGCATGTACGCGGAGATCTCGATCGAAGGGGTCAAGGCGTCGGTCAAGGCCCAGACCCTCGACGGGAACATCACGCTCAAAGGGGGTGCGGAATCCGTCAACCTGTCGACCGTTAATGGGCGAATTGACGTCTCGGGCGCTCGTGGCAGGATTGAGCTGCATGCCGTCTCGGACGGGGTGGCGGCATCGGACATCCAGGGTGACCTGGTGATCGAGTCTGTCAGCGGCGATATCGATCTCCGGCGGATCGACGCGAAATCGGTGGACGCCCAGACGATCAGCGGGACGATCGTGTTCGAGGGACGGATACTCGACGCTGGTACCTACTCGTTCACCACCCACAGCGGGGATGTGACTCTGGCTATTCCGGAGGCCAGCAACGCGGCTCTTACTCTCTCATCAGCCAGCGGGGAGATGAATTCAAGCCTCGCCCTCAAGGCCGAACGGGAAACCCGCCGCCGGCACACCTATCGCCTCGGGAGTGGCAGCGCGTCCGTGGACGTCGAGACGTTCAGTGGAGACCTCAATCTGGTCCGGCCCGGAGAGCTCAAGGCGCGGCGTGTCGAGAAAGACGGCGACGTGAACGTCAAGGTCAAGGGGCACCGCCGGAATCGTGAGCACGACAAGGACGACCCCGACCAGGATCAGAATCAGGGCGACGAGCGGGAAGGGAATTGACCATGAAGATCGCAACGACAGTGGTCGGGCTGGTTTTGTTCGGCTCCGCGGGTGTCCGGGCGCAGGACTTCTCGTTCCGCCGGGACATGCTGGCCGGGTCGCATATCTGGGTCCGGAACGTGATCGGCGACGTTCGGGTCGAAGGCACCGCGGGGCGAGGGTTCGAGGTCACGGCTCGCAAGAAAGCCGGTCGTCACGGCGATCCCCGCGATGTCGAGATCAAAGCCGTGGAAGCTGACGGCGGCGTTGCGATCTGCGTCTACTACCCGCAACAGGATCGGCGGCGGTCTCGGGTCCGGGATCGTGACGACGACCGTGACCGCGACGATGCGCCGGGCCGCCGCCACCACCAGGATCCCTGCCACCGAGACTCCGACTGGACTGGCGATGGCAAGCAGAACGACACGGCGGTCGAGCTTCTGGTCCGGCTGCCGGCCGGGCTTGTGGCCGATATCAAGACCGTGTCAGGTGATGTGACGGGCTCCGGCCTCAAGGGTACCCTCGATGTCGGGACCGTCTCGGGAGATCTCCACCTGACGGACGTCGGCGGAGACGCACTCGACGTCGCCTCGGTCAGTGGCAACGTCGAACTCGATCGAATCACCGTTCGCGACGTGAGTGCGGAGACCGTGAGTGGGGACGTGACGTTCGTCGGGCCGATCGACAACAAGGGGAGCTACGATTTCAAGACGCTGTCCGGCAACGTGACCGTGAAGCTGCCGAAGGAACCGGATGCCAAGATGTCAGCCGTAACGTTCAGCGGCGATCTCAAATCGGATTTTCCGATATCGGCGGCCGGGCGCCATCGGCGCAACCGTTACTCCGCCACATGGGGGGCGGGTACCGCGCAGGTCGATCTCGAGTCGTTTTCGGGCAATATTCGCATCCTCGCAGGCAGGTAGTCGCGCCGCGGCGGGGCCCCGCCTCTCGGCAGATCAGGGAACGATCAGCGCCTTCAGGAGTTGCCGCCGCTCGACCTGGTGAAGGGCGTCATCCGCCTGGTCGAGCCCGAACCGTCCAGTCACCATGTCCCGCCAGGGAATCCGATCCTGGAATCGAGCCGCCAAGTCCACGGCGCGGTGAAAGTGGGAGTAGTCGGAGCCCCAGCAGCCGCGGAGATCCACGTGCTTCCGGTTGATCTGGGTGTGCGGATTGATCGGGATCGTTCCATGGTCGGTGTACTGTCCGACGACGACCACCCGCCCGCCGTCCCGCACCAGATCGAGGGCCTGGGAGACAGCCTCTGGATGACCGGCGGCCTCGATCACGACGTCAACACCGCGACCTCCGGTCAGTTGCCGGACTCGTTCCAGCCGCGCCTCCGGGGGCAGATCGAGGGACAGCGTTGCGGTGGCTCCCATTCGGGTGGCAAAGGCAAGGCGATCATCCGGCGCACCCACAGCGACGATCTGGGCAGCACCCGACAGTGCCGACAGGGCTATGGCGGACTGGCCGACGGGCCCGACGCCCAGGACGGCGACGGTGTCCCCAAGGCGGATCGCCGCTCGATCGACCGCATGGACGGACGTCGCGAGGCCGCAGCCGCCACCAATGAATGTCTCAGGCTCGAGCCCGACCGGAATCCGGATCAGCTTGACGCCAGGCTTCATCCAGATCAGTTCCGCCCACCCGCCGAGGGGGCCGTCGTTGGCGCCGTAGGTGACGCCGTACACTTTGCGCGACGGGCAGCGCGTGGTCTGCTTGTTCACCAGGCATTGATAGCAGGCGTTGCAGGTCTCATGGACGTCGAGAAACGTCACGAGGTCCCCTTCCCGGAACGGCTCGCCGGCCAGGTCGCGAATGACGCCGTGCATCGCGGCAATATGCCCGACCGAGACATGGCCCGGAATCAACGGGTACGGCACCCCCGACAGCCGGCCGTGCCAGAGATGGACGTCCGTGCCGCACACTTCTGAATAGAGGGTCTTGAGGATCGCGGCGCCGGGCTCGAGGTCCGGAACCGGGATCTGGACAACCCGGACTGGTTCATCTGGCGCCGGGATGATCGCGGCCCGGCAGGAGCCGCTCATTTCGGTGCCTCGATGAACTCCAGATGCACCCCGCGGGTTGCCGCGGGGACGAGCAGGATCGACTGTTTGCCGAAGGGCTGGAACCGAACGCCGTTTTCCTTGAGGAGGGCGCAGGTCGCGCCGAGGTCGCGGACCGCAATCGACAGCCCGACCGGGGTGGGCTGTCGGCTCCACATCAGCGGGGTGCCCAGACGTTCCGCGGCGAACTCAGGCCGCACGATCCAGAGGCGTGTGCCGCGGATGTCGACCGCGAATCCGCCGGGGTGGGGGTGGACGAAGGCCCGGCCGAACAGCAGTTCGTACGCCGGGGCAAGGCGGTCCGGGTCCGAGTCGACCACGGTGAGCGCCGCAATCCCGAGCGCCGTGTTGGGGTGACGCTGCCACTCGGGGCGCCAGACATAGTGCGGTGTGTGCTGCTGGCAAAAGAACGCCGGCAGGGCGGGCGAGGCCGGGTCCGGTAGATGGGCGACCGTGAATCGAGCCTCGACGGTTCCCTGGGGCAGGTCAACGGGCCGGACGAAGTCGATCAACGGCGGGACGTCGATGCCCCGTTCCACCAGGCGGCGCCGGGTGGCGGCCGCGTCGGTGGTGCCGAGGGCCATAGCCCCGAACCCTTCCCGGCGGTCGAGAATTCTGGCCCACTGTTCGCTGCCGGCGTTCCGCTGGACGACCTCGAGTAGCTCGATGTAGTCGCGGCCGAGCATGATGGTGTGGTTCGCGGTCCCGAGGGTTGGGTGGCTGCCCCTGGGGGTCAGGGTGAACCCGAGGCGGCGGTAATCCTCAGCGGCCGCCGCAAGGTTCCTGACGAAGACGATGGCATGGTCGAGATGGAGCATGGCAGCCGGGGTGCGGGTCTGGCCGAATCTACCGGCCCCCCCGGCTTGAAACAACGCGCCCCCGGGGGGAGTATTCAGGGTCGTTCCCCCTGACCGGAGCATCCATGGCCCGCGCGTTACCCAATCCCGGCAAGATCCAGCACCAGATGACCACGACCTCCTTGACCCTCGACGGCTATCGGGTAACCGAAAGTCTGGGGGTCGTGCTCGGCATCACCGTCCGGTCCCGTTCGATTTTTGGTCTGATCGGCGCCTCATTCGAGACGCTGCGGGGCGGGCGAATCGAACGGTTCATCCAGTTGTGCGAGCGGGCGCGTTCCGAGGCGTTCGAGTTGATGCTCGAACACGCGGAACAGCACGGTGCCAACGCCGTGATCGCGATCAGGTACGATGCCACCGAGGTGATGCAAGGCGTCTCGGAAGTTCTGTGCTACGGCACGGCCGTTATGGTCGAGCCAATCTGATCTGATCGCGTTTCGCCGCCCCGTCCCGCGCGAATTCGGTTAGGCCGTTGCGGGTCCGGCAGCCTATCGTGTCGGCATGTCCTTAGAACGGGGTTGGATGTGCTGGCACGAGTGCGGGCGGCAGCGGTGCTCGGGATCGACGCCTATCCGGTCGATGTCGAAGTGGATCTGGCCAACGGGTTGCCGTCCTTTTCGACGGTCGGACTCCCGTCAAGCGCGGTCAGGGAAGCGCGGGAGCGGGTGACGGCCGCGCTCGTCAATTCCGGATTCGAATTCCCCCTCAAACGCATCACGGCGAACCTCGCTCCGGCCGATGTCCCGAAGGGCGGCACGGCGTTCGATCTGGCGATCGCGGTGGGGATTCTCGCGGCCAGCGGCCAATGTGACGGTTCGGGCCTCGCCCGGGGCTTGGTTCTGGGCGAACTCGGGCTCGAGGGGGCGCTGCGGCCGGTGCGCGGGGCGTTGTCGCTGGTCGCTTGCGCCAAGTCGCTCGGCGCCGAATGGGTGGTCCTCCCCGGTGCGAACGCCGGCGAGGGCGGGTTGGTCGATGGCGTCGACGTGTTCGCGGCCGACTCGCTGCGTTCGGTCGTGGATCACCTCGGCGGGCGGGTCCGGCTGGGATCCCGGAAGGTTGCCACGGAAGTTCCGACGCCGCCGCCCGGTCCGGACTTCACGGAAGTTCGGGGACAATCCCTGCCGAAACGGGCGCTCGAAATCACCGCCGCCGGCGGCCACAACCTGCTCATGGTTGGGCCGCCCGGCAGCGGCAAGACGATGCTGGCGCGGCGGCTGCCGGGCATCATGCCGGCGCTGAACCGCGACGAGTCGATCGAGGTCTCCAAGATCCACTCGGTGGCGGGCCTGATGGCCACTGACGGTCGGCTGATCACTGAGCGCCCATTTCGGGCCCCCCACCACACGGTCAGCGATGCCGGGATGACAGGCGGTGGGGCGCACCCGCGTCCCGGAGAGGTCAGCCTCGCCCATCGCGGCGTCCTCTTCCTCGACGAATTGCCGGAGTTCCGGCGCAACGTGCTGGAGGCGCTGCGCCAGCCGGTCGAGGATGGCCACGTCACGCTATCGCGGGCGGCGTTCACCGTTTCCTACCCAGCCCGCTTCATGCTCGTCGCCGCGATGAATCCCTGCCCGTGCGGTCTGGCCGGTCATTCGGAACGTTCCTGCAGCTGCTCGCAGGAACGGGTGCGAGGCTATCGCGGCCGAGTGTCCGGGCCTCTTCTCGACCGGATCGACCTCCAGATCGAAGTCCCGCCGGTGCCGTGGGCCGACCTGTCGGGCGGGGCCTCCGAGTCGAGCGCGGCGATCAGAGGCCGGGTCGAAGGAGCCCGCTCCCGTCAGCGCGACCGATTCGGCGGACGGGTCATGACCAATGCGGATCTGCGGGGTGGGGCTATCGACCGGTGGTGCAGCCCCGACCCGGAGGGACGAGCACTGCTCGGGCGAGCCGTCGAGCGCTACGGGTTATCGGCCAGGGCCTACGTCAGAATCCTCAAGGTGGCCCGGACGATTGCAGACCTGGAGGGGCTGGGTGCGATTCGGGGGCCTCATGTGGCGGAGGCGGTCCGTTACCGAATGCTGGACCGGTTCAGTGCGGGATCGGGTTCACCTGGAGGCGGAGGCGATATTCGTCCGGGTTGATCTTCCGACTGGTCGTGGTGTGGGGCCGCAAGTCCAGCAGGACGACCTCGTAGTTACCGTCGCTCCAACTCGCCGGAAGGGGGGAGGAAACGAGGACCGGGTTGTTGGCGGAGACGCCGAACAGGTTGAGCTCAATACCGGCGTTGCCCTCCACCAGGCAGGCGGCGTCGATCGGGCACCGGCTGTCTCCGGCGACACGCCGGAACCCGACGGTCAGCGCCGTGCCGGCAATCCGGGCGCTCTGATTGGGTGCCAGTTCGAATTCCTCGCCTGGCCCGACTTCGGACGGACCGGTTCCGAAACAGCCGGCGGTTGCGGCCATCAGGGTCAGAAGTGCCAATGCTCGCATTGCCTGCCTCCACCCTCCACCTACGCAACCGGCGTACCACGGTGGCCAGGAGGTAAGTGGCGGTCCTGCATAACGACGGGCCGCCGGGCGCAGCGGGTGTGTGCGATTGACACGTGGCCGATGCACACGATCTCCTTCATTTCGTGCCCGGGAATGCTTCTCGGAGCTGCCGGAGTACCTCGTATTCCAGCTGCCCGGTGGTAGCGCAGGGCAGTCGCACGCTTCCGCCATTCGGGATGTCGATGGCCTCGGCGCTCAGCGCCATTTGAAGCCGGGCCTTGTTGCCCGGCACGGGCATCAGTTGCACCGCGTAGTTCAGAAAGACGGTCCAGGAGTCGGCGTTTGGGCCCACGATGCCCTCCCCGCAGCTCAGGAAATGCGAAACGGGCTGTTTGCCCAGCCTCCGCATGACCTTGAAACGGCTGGCCTTGAAACTGAAATTGGCGCTGTCTTCGTCTTTGGCCGGCAGTCCGAATCCGGCAAACACGCCCATAAGGACTCGGAAGACCGAATCCGCCGGGCCGGCCACCATACCGCTCATGGCGCCAAGGTCGCGCTCGAAGTTGAAGGTGCCCCAGTCGGTCTTGACCAACTCCTGTGCTTCGAGCCTTGAACAGAGCGCGATCATCAACAACGCCCCAAGCCATCCATGTCGCATAGGTTCCCCGAGGCTGTTCGACCGGCGAATATTAGTGCCCATCCTCAAACGGCGAGACCCTGTGGACCCGATTTGTCACACGCTGGTCGGTACCAGTCTGTCGTTCGCGGGTTTCCGCCGCTGGACTCCGCGGGCCACGGCTCTGCTGGTCCTGGCCGCCAACGCCCCGGACATCGATATCGTGGCCGCGGTAGCGGGACGCAATCTCGAATGGCGCCGTGGCTTGACCCACGGGGTGCCCGCGCTGCTGGTCTGGCCCTTTCTGCTCGCGGCGCTGGCGGCCTGGTGGGAGCGACGCCAGGGTGGCGCCCCCCGGTTCTGGCGGCTTGCGGTCATGGCGGCGGTCGGTGTCGTGTCGCATCCATTTCTCGACTACCTCAACAACTACGGGCTTCGCTGGTTTATGCCCATCGTCGATCGCTGGTATTACGGCGACACACTGTTCATCGTCGACCCTTGGCTGTATCTGGCGCTTGGCGCCGGGACCTGGCTCAGCGCCAGACGCTGGCGCCAGGGCCGGCTCGACGCGGCGCAGCCCGCCGTTGCGGCCCTGGCCGTCGCTGCGATCTACATCGGGGCCATGATGGCGGGTACCCAGTGGGGGCGGCAGGTCGCGGCCGGGGCGCTCCAAGTCCAGGCGGACGCACCGGGGCTGATGGTCGCCCCTGTCCCAGTCGACCCGCTGATACGGAGCTTTGTGCTGGACGACGGGGACCACTACCGAACCGGCCGGCTCAGCCTCGTCACGCGCCAGCTATCCGAAGGGCCGACTGTGCCCAAAGGAGAGGGCCTCGCCGGCGCCCTCGCCCAGCTCCGGCGCACGCGAGAAGGGGCGGCATTCGTGCACTGGAGTCGGATCCCGGCCTTGCTCCGAGACCCCGCCCGGGGGACTGCCCGCGTCTTCGACCTGCGATATTCGAACGGGACAAGTCCGGATTGTTCCCGGCCCCGTTGCGGTCCCGGTTGGGCGGCTTTGGACCTTACCGAACCGCCGTCCGAATCTCACTGAGCAGTCTGGCCAGGTTCTCCGCCGCCTGTCTCGAGACCCGCTGGGCCTCGGCCAGCGCCACCCAGGCAAAGACGACCTCGCCCCCGAGCGGAACCTGGGCGAACCGATTGAGGTCGGCTGTGATCACGACACCGATCTTGAGATACCCTCCGACCGTCGGGCCGTCGGCCAGGATGACGATCGGCTGGCCATCGTCGGGTACCTGAATGGCACCGACCGCGGTGCTCTCGGACGGCAAGGTGGCCTTCCGTTCGGCCTGGACAGGCGCTCCCGTGAGGCGGGAACCCATCCGGTCGGACATCGGCGAGAGCCGGTACGGCGCGGCCACCATCGTCTCGAAGGCGCGGGCGACGAAGAACCGCTCCTGCGGTCCGGCCGCAATGCGGACCGGCCCGGTGGCGGCGGGCATTCGCCCGGTCGTGCCGACACGGATCGCCGCCACGATCGCTCCAAGGGGCAGGCGGTCTCCGGCGGCCAGTCGCCGCCCCTGATAGCCGCCAAGGCTGCCGGGCAGATACGTTGCCCGGCTGCCTAACATTGCCGGCACGTCGATGCCGCCGCCAACGGCCAGGTAGGCGAAGCGGCCGTGGCGATCGGGGGCGAGCCGGCATCGTTGTCCCGCCCGCGCGGCCACGGTGGTCCAGCCGGGAACCTCGGTGCCATCGAGGTGGAGGGTTCCGACCGCGCCGGTGGCCGCGAACACCCGGTCATGTTCAAATTCGAACTCCACCTCACCCAGGGCGATCTCGAGGCCCGCCAGGCCGTCGGCGTTCCCGGCGAGGGCATTGCCGATCCGGAGGCTGGCCCGATCGGCTGCGCCTCCCGGCGGCAGTCCGATCGAGCGGTAACCAATCCACCCCAGGTCCTGCACGGTCGCGAGCCCCCCGGCCCGAAGGAGTCGCATCCGTCTATGCCTCCGCCACGAACCGAACTCGGTCGCCAACGGCGAGGAGGGCGGGCGGGGTTCGGGTCGGGTCGAACATCAAGGCCGTTGTCCGTCCGATCAGATGCCAGCCGCCGGGCGTCTCGGCTGGGTAGACCCCGGTCTGGGCTCCCGCGATCGCCACGGAACCGGCCGGCACCCTCGGCCGGGGCGTGGTTCGGCGGGGCAGGACCAGTGCGGGGTCGAGCTGGCTCAGATACGCCCAGCCGGGGACGAACCCGAGCAGCGCAACCCGGTATTCGGTGGCCGTGTGACGGGTGACGACTTCCCCGACCGAGAGGCCGGTCTGAACGGCTACTGCTTCGAGATCAGGACCGTCGTAGCGAACCGGAATCTCGATGAGGCGGCCCCCCGCCGGGGCCCCGCCCCCCCCCGGGTGGCTGAGGACGGGCGTCAGGGCGTCCCGCAGCGACGGATACGTCCAGTCCGTCGTCCGGTAGTGCGCGGTGATGGTGGTGTAGCCGGGGACGAGCTCGACGTCGGGGCCGAGTTTTACCCGAAGCGCCGACAACGCCTGGCGGACCAGGGCTTCGACATCCGGGCTGATCGTATCACTCCAGGTCATCGTCAGGGCCGCATCGCCCAGAGGCGCGATGCGAGGGTGTGGTACCGTCACCGTGCGAAGGGGGCGACGTCGATTCCGAGGGCGTCGAACCGTTCCCGGAGAGCCCGGACGATGGCGACGGCGTGCGGTCCGTCCCCGTGGACGCAGAGCGAATCGGGCCGGACGATCCGTCGAGTGCCGTCGATGGCGATCACGAAGCGTTCCGTCACCATCCGCACGGCCCGTTCGACAATCACCGGAATGTCGTCGAGGACCGCCCCGGCCTGGGTCCGCGGCACGAGATGGCCGTCGGGCTGGTAGGCTCGATCGACGAACGCCTCGCGGGCGACATCGACGCCTTCGGCCGCGGCCTCGGTCAGCATCGCCGTGCCGTCCAGGCCGAGGAGGATCAGCGTCGGGTCAGTACTGCGGATTGCCCGGGCAATCGCGCGGGCAGCAGCACCGTCGCGAGCCGCGCGGTTGTAGAGAGCCCCATGGGGTTTGACGTAGCGGAGCCTGGCGCCGTGGGCCCCGCAGAACGCCGCGAGGGCGCCGACCTGATAGACGACGTAGGCCTCGATTTCCTCGGGGGAGGCGGCCAGATCGCGGCGACCAAACCCCATGAGGTCCGGATACGACGGGTGGGCCCCGATGACCACCCGCCGGGCCACGGCCCGGGAGACGGTTTCCCTCATGACCAACGGATCTCCGGCATGGAAGCCGCACGCCACGTTGGCGGAGCTCACCAGTGAAAGCAGTTCGGCGTCCGAGTCGAGGCGGTAGCGCCCGAAGCCCTCGCCGAGATCAGCGTTCAGGTCGATCGTGGTCACGTCGAGTCCGGCCGGGGTCGGTTGATGCGAAACGAAAAATTCTGCTGGACCCACTGGCGGACGCGCCGGGAGGTCTGGATTGCCGGGTGGAACTTCATGATGGCGAGGGCCTGTCTGACGGCATCGGCGAACTCGGGGTGGGTGGTGCGGATGACCTGGATCGTGGTGGTATCCACCTGTCCGAGGGTGTCGACGACGTAGTGGACGAAGGTAGCGCCTTCGACGCCTTTCGTCAGCAGGGCGGGGGGATAGATCGGGGCCGCGCTGCTGGCGTCCCGTACGACGGCCGAATCGACCTCGATCTCGGTGAGCGCGGTCTCCTCATGGGGTGCCCGGGGGGCCTCGGGTTCGGCCGGCGTGGAATCGCCTGCCGGGCCGAGGGAGATCACTTCGTCGGGCTTGGGATCCCGGGGCAGGGGGGCTTTGGTTGCGCCATGGTCCCCGACCAGTCCGGACCAATCGACGCCGCTTCCGTGGCTTTCGCCGCCGGTGGGGCGATCGGGCGGCACCAGGAACACCACCATTTGATCGATCGGGTCGGTGGAGGGTCGGTTGACCTGATGCTGAATCACAACGGGGAGGATCAGCGACCCGTGGACGAGGAGGCTGATCAGGGCGCTCCTTCCGGGGCGCCTGCGTTCTGACTCGATCAAGATGAAACGTGCCACGGGCGCTCCTTCACGAGAACTCTAGGGCTTTTGTCCCGACGGGAGCAAGGGGATCCCGGTTTCTCATCGATGATAGTTTTATTTGACAAATAAAAATAATATCCTAGATTGTGAAGGTGACCCGCGACCCCGTCGGCCAGATCCTCGCCGCCTACCCGCTTCTTCACCACGCGCTGCGCCAGCGCGATGTGAAGGGGCCGGCCGGCGCCCGGGTCAGCGCCCACCACGCGACGGTCCTTGCCCAGCTGGGAGCCGTCGAAGGGACGACCATGACGGAGTTGGCCGGCCTGATGGAGGTCGCGATGCCGACCATGTCGCTGCTGGTCGATCGCCTCGAACGGGCCGCCCTGGTCCGCCGCGATCGCGACCCCAGCGATGGCCGCCGAGTCTTGCTCCGGCTGACCGAGACCGGCTCCAAGGCGGTTCGCGGCCGCTCGCTCCTCGATCCCGACCGCATTCGACTGCTCCTGGCCGCCCTGACGCCGGCCGAGCGGGCCGCGGGCGTCGAGGGGCTCGTCACCCTCGCCCGGGCCGCCCAGAAAGTCTCTCCCAACCGTTCATCGAGCCGAGGCCGATCATGAATCGTCGCCAGCGCCGCCGCCGTACCCAGATCCGGAAACTGCTGCTCGTTGGACCACCGGCCCTGCTGGCGGCGCTGTGGCTCGCGGGGTTCGCGTTGCCCGATGTCCACCGGGAGGAAGTCCGGATGTTCCTGCCCTCGACGGCCGAGACGGTCTGGGCCGTATTGACGGACCTGGACGGCATGCCGGATTGGCGTCGGGATCTGGCCGGATTGGAACGGCTCCCGGATGGCGATACTGGTGTTCGCTGGCGCGAGGTCGGGCCGTGGGGCCGGGCAACGGCCTTCGAATCGGTCGAGTCGGCGGCGCCGTCCCGTCTGGTGGTCCGGCAGGTCGGACCGGCGACCAACGAGCGCCGCTGGGTCTATCGGATCGCCCGGGCGGACCGTGGCGTCGAGGTCACGGTGGTCGAGGAGCGGCGCATTGCAAATCCCCTGAGCCGATCCATCGCCGGGCTGCTGGGGGGCGATCGTGGCCGCATTGACGGTCTGGCCCGGGATCTCGGACATCGGCTGAACGTCCGTCGCCAACTGGCGGCCGACGTGAAGCGCTGAATGAGGCGGGCACCCCATGGGCAAGGAAGCCGTTTGCTACGGTGAGGGTACGGCGGGGTCCGGTGAGGGACGCCTGCTGCTCGAGTCCGACGAGTTGATCTTCCGGGGGCCGGCCCGGGTCAGGATACCGTTCTCTTCGATCACCGCGATCCGGGCCCGCGCCGGTCGACTGACGGTCGAGTATTCCGGTGGCGCGATGCGCTTCGACGTTGGCGCCGAGGCTCCCGCGTGGGTCGAGCGGGTTCAGCGCCCCCGGAGCCGGCTCGACAAGCTGGGGATCCGTGGAGGCAGCGTCGTCTCGGTGGTGGGTGTGACGGATCCCGGGTTCATCACGGAGCTTGCCGGGTCCGGCGCCATCGTGAGCCGGGGCCGGGTTCGGCAGGGATCAACCGTCGTCTTGCTCGGGGTCGATGACGTTGACGATCTGGGAAAACTCGGTCAGGGCCGGGACCGCATTGATCCGTCCGGCGGGATCTGGGTCGTGCATCGGCGGGGGAAGACCGAGGTCCAGGACGTCGAGATCTTTGCCGCGGCGAAGGCGTTCGGCCTGGTGGCCAACAAGGTGATGCGGTTCTCAGAGACTCATTCCGCCGATCGGTTGGTCATTCCGAAGGCGCTGCGAACCGGTTCGGCTCCGAAGCGGCGATGAGGCCGCATCGTTCGAGCGCCCGCTCGAGATGAACTTCGACCAGATCAAAGTGGATGGTGCGGGTCCGCTGAATCCACCAGACCGAACAGCCGAGTGAGACGGCGGCTTCGATGAGGGTGGTCTCGTCGACGGCCAGAAGGTGACAGGTTCGGCGGCCCCGGGATTTGAAGATGTTCTCGTGGACCGCCAGGCCGCCTTCCGCAGCCCAGGCTCTCGCTTCGCGGACCTCGCGGCTCCGGAAGTAGCGCCATACCACCGCCCCGCCGTCAGTCATGGTCCGGGGGGCGGCGATCCTGCTTGGTCGTGCCGCGGCGACGCTTCTGTTCCAGGCGGCGTTTCTTCTCGCCGAACGGTACCCGGGTCGCCTTCCGACGCTTCGGGGGAATCAGCGCCTCTCGAATCAGTTCTTCCAGTCGCTGGCGGGCCAATTCCCGGTTCCTGAACTGACTCCGCGTTTCGCTGGAGTAGACCCGGAGCCATCCCTCGCCATCGATCCGGCTGCCCAGACGGGCCACGACCCGGGCCCGCTGTTCGGCCGAGAGGGCGGAGGTGGCGGTGACCTGCCAGCTCACTTCGGCCCGGGTGGACGAGGTGTTGACATGCTGGCCGCCGGGCCCGCCGGAGCGGCTGGCCCGGAATTCCAGTTCGGCGTCGGGAAGGGCGAAGTCGGGCCCGGTCATTGAGACGAAACTACAATCGCCGTTACGTTTCCGACATGGCGCATCGATCGGATCTGGAGGGGTGGTTCCGGGACCAGGCGTCGGTCTTGCTGGGATACTCCGGCGGGGTCGACTCGGCCGTGCTGGCGGTGGTCGGTACCCAGGCTATCGGTGCGCCACGGTTCCTGGCCGCGATCGGTCGAAGTGCCTCGCTGCCGGAAGCTCAGTGGCGCCAGGCCAGGGACCTGGCCGCCACCTTTGACGTTCCTCTGGTCGAGGTGTCGACCGGCGAACTGGACGACCCGGGGTACCGGGCCAACGCCCCGAATCGATGCTACTACTGCAAGTCGGAACTTTGGGCCCGGCTGGGAGAAGTCGCGATCGCCCGGGGGATTGCGACCATCATCGACGGGACCAACGTCGATGACCAGGCCGATCACCGACCCGGGGCGCAGGCGGGCACGGAACGACAGATTCGCTCGCCCTATCTGGAGCTTGGGTGGAGCAAGGCTGATGTCCGCCAGGTCGCTCGTGAGGCAGGTCTCCCGATCTGGGATGCGCCGGCGGCGCCCTGCCTGGCCAGTCGGATCCGGTACGGCCTGGAGGTCACCGAACCGAGGCTCCGGCAGGTGGAACTCGCCGAGGAACTGCTCCGTACGCTGGGCGTGATCGGGGACCTGCGGGTGCGGCATCTCGGCGACCAGGCGCGGATCGAGGTCGGCCCTGCCATGTTTCCCGTCGTTGTGAGTCACTGGCCCGCGATTGAAGACCGATTCGTCGCGCTGGGGTTCCAGCGGGTCGAACTCGACCCGGCGGGGTATCGCCGGGGCAACCTGCTGCCCCTGGCCTGAATGCGACTGTTCATTGCGGTACCGTTGGTGGAGGAGGCCCGCGCCGAAGTTGGTGCGGTGCTGCGCCGTCTCAAGGAACATGACTGGCCCGTTCGCTGGGTCCGGGAAGAGGGACTTCATCTGACCCTCAAATTCTTCGGTGAGGTCACCACGGATCGGGTCGACGCTATCGTCGAGATGCTGGATTTCGCGACCGTGGGCATGACGCCGATGACGTTTCGGCTCGCTGGCACCGGGGTCTTCCCATCGGGTGCGCGACAGCCTCGGGTGATCAATCTCGGCGTGGACGCCGACCCGAGCTGCGAATTGTTGCAGGATCGGATCGAACGGGGTGCGGAGCAGCTTGGCTTTCCACCGGAAGGCAGGCCGTTCCGCCCTCACGTCACACTCGGTCGAGTCCGCGAGGGGCAGCGGCTGCAGGCCGGCTGGCAGAGCGAACTGGAACGGATTCCGGAGGGCACCGCCTTTCTCGCCGACCGGGTCGTGCTGTTCGAGAGCGAACTCACGCCATCTGGGCCGACCTATGCGGTTCGCCGCGAGATCAAACTCGGATGATTCTGAGCTGTCTGTCCCTCCCGGCCCGGCTCTTCGGGATGGCCCTCCTGGCGGGCGTTCTGTACGTCGGGTGGACCAGCCGGGCCGACGTGCGACGCTGGGTCCACGAGCGAACCGCCGAGCCGGCGCCCGCGCCTGATCGGCGCCTCGAACCGGGTGAGCTTCGTTTGCGGGCCGCGTCCCGGCTCGATTCGCTGTCCCGCCACCAGGCCGACTCGGTCATGCTGACCGCAGGGGAGATCGGCGCCCTGGTGGTGGCCGAGGTTGAGCGACGGGCCCGGGGTGTCGCGGACAGTGTCATCGTCGAGCTCGGGGACGGGGAGGTGGCGGTACGCGCCCAGGTGGATGCCAGTCGGCTGGAAGGCCGCAACCTGGGTCCGCTCGCGGAGTGGCTCAGCGGCCGCCAGACCATCGTGGTCGGTGGCCCGGTCGGTCTGGTTCGGCTGGGGACCGGCCAATGGAGGATCGAGCGTGTGGCAGTTCGCGGGCTTCCTGTCCCCAAGGTGCTGTGGGAACGGTTGCTGGGGTTGGTGATTCCCGGGGCGACAGCCTCACTGACGTTCCCGGTCGACCGGTGGATCACGGGTGTTCGGGTCACGCCCGATGGCGCGGTGTTGTACGGCGGGGCGGAACGATGAAGCCACGTGTGCTGGTGGTCGACGACGAGCCGGCGGTGCGGGATGCCCTCCGGCAGGTACTCGAATACGAAGGCCTGGCGATCCGGCTGGCGGGATCGGGTGGTGAAGGCCTGACGTTGTTCGAGGAATTCCATCCGCATGTCGTCCTGCTCGACGTCAAGATGGCCGGCCTCGACGGGCTCGAGGTGCTCTCTCGCCTCAAGATGGTCGATCCTGATGCCATCGTCGTCATGATCTCCGGTCACGGCACAATCGCCACGGCGGTGCAGGCGACCCAGCGGGGCGCCTTTGACTTTCTCGAGAAGCCGCTCGACGCGGATCGCCTGCTGGTCACGTTGCGGAATGCTCTCGCACACGGGTCACTCGCCGGCGAGAACGAACGGCTCAAGAGTGCGATCGACACCAAGTACCCGATGATTGGATCGAGCGCCGGGCTTCGCGAGGTCCGCGAGATCATCGCGCGGGTCGCCCCGACGGGCGCCCGGGTACTGGTGACCGGCGAGAATGGGACCGGCAAGGAACTGGTGGCCCGCGCGGTGCATGAGGCGTCCCCGCGCCGCGATCGCCCTTTCGTGGAAGTGAACTGCGCCGCGATCCCGACTGAGCTGATCGAATCCGAACTGTTCGGCCATATGAAGGGCAGCTTTACCGGCGCAGTGAGCGACCGGGCGGGCAAGTTCGAACTGGCCGACGGCGGAACGCTGTTTCTCGACGAGATCGGTGACATGTCGTTGTCGGCCCAGGCCAAGGTGCTTCGGGTGCTGCAGGAAGGGGTCGTGACCCGGATCGGGTCGCCACGGTCGCAGGAGGTCGACGTCCGGGTGCTGGCGGCGACCAACAAACGGCTCGAGGGCGAGATCACCGAAGGGCGGTTCCGCGAGGATCTGTTCTACCGTCTGAACGTGGTCCCGATCCATGTCCCGCCGCTCCGGGATCGGCGGGAAGACATTCCGGAGCTGGTGGCCCATTTCGTGGACCAGCTTGGCGGTCGTGCCGGGATGGTGACGAAGACCTTCTCCGCCGACGCGATTCGCCGGCTGGAAGGCCGCCACTGGCCCGGGAACGTCCGTGAACTGCGGAATGCCGTGGAGCGCCTTCTGATTCTGTCGCCCGGTCGTTCGGTCGCCGGCGGGGACGTCGACCGGCTGCTGCCGGCGTCGCCCACCACGGACCCGGGGCCGGTGGACGCCGGCGGGACATTCGAGACCTTCAAACTGGACGCGGAACGGGCCTTCATTCTTCAGGGACTGCGCGACCACGACTGGAACGTATCGGAAACGGCGCGGGCGCTGGCGATGCCGCGGTCCAACCTGTACAAGAAGATCGAGAAGTATCAACTGACTCGGGAGTCCAAGTGACGTCGAATCAGCCCCGCGACTGGGACAAGGAAATGGCCGAGATCGACAAGATCATGGCCCAGACGCCTCCGGCGCAGTTGTCCGCGGGCCCCAAGGCGGTCGCGCCGGCTCCGGCCGGGAAGGCGCCGGCTGCCAGGAATGCGGCGCCGGCGGTCCCGGTGACGCGGGGCGGTGCCCTGTCGACCTGGATTCGGGTCGGCCTCGGGGTGGCGGTCGCGGCCGCGATGACGCAGTGGCCCTACTTTCATGCCTGCGGCCCGTGGTTGTTCCTGTATCTCGGCGCAGTTGGTGTGGTGATGGTGAGCGGTCTGTGGGGTATGGCGTCGAGTTGGCGCCGCCGGATGGGGCTCGCTCACTCGCTCGCGCTGGCGGTCTTTCTCTGGGGCGGGATCCTCGCGGCGGACTCCGTTCTTCCTCGCATCGGGTATGCCAAGCGCGCCGCCGTTTGGATGTGCCCCTAGCCTGAACCGGATTGGTCCAGAATCAATGGCCCGGGCATTCAAGAATTTCATTGCGGGGCAGTGGGTTGCTCCTTCGACCGGTGACTACTTCGAGAACCGGAACCCCGCCAACACGCGCGACCTGATCGGCCGGTTTCCCGACTCCGGCCCGGACGACGTTGCCCGGGCCGTCGCCTCGGCCAAGCGGGGATTCGACCACTGGTCCCGGGTTCCGGCGCCGGCCAGGGGGGACATCATCCGGCGAATCGGGGATCTGCTGGTTGACCGGAAGGAAGCCCTGGCGGACGCGATGACCCGCGAGATGGGCAAGGTGCTGGCCGAGACCCGGGGCGATGTGCAGGAAGCGATCGACACCGCGTACTATGCGGCGTCCGAAGGCCGGCGGCTCTTCGGCTACGTGGCTCCGTCGGAGCTGCGAAAAAAATGGGCGATGAGTTACCGACGGCCGATCGGCGTGGTTGGCCTGGTGACGCCGTTCAACTTCCCACTGGCCATCCCGACCTGGAAAATGTTCCCGGCGCTCCTGTGCGGGAACAGTGTGGTCCTCAAACCCTCCGAGGACGTTCCTCACACCGCCACCTTGCTGGTCGATATGCTGCTCGAGGCCGGCCTGCCGCCCGAGGCCATCCAGCTGGTCCACGGCCGTGGTGAGGTGGTGGGACGGGCATTGGTCGAGCATCCCGATGTACCGGTCATTTCGTTCACCGGGTCCACGGCCACCGGGGGGATCGTCGGCGAGACCGGCGGCCGGTTGCACAAGCGGCTGTCGCTCGAGATGGGCGGCAAGAACGCGATGATCGTGATGGATGACGCCGACCTCGACCTCGCCCTGGACGGCGTTCTGTGGGGCGCGTTCGGCACGACGGGGCAACGGTGCACGGCGACCAGCCGGCTCCTGCTCCATCGGCGGATTCACGATCGGTTTGTTCGCCGCCTGGCGGAGGCGGCCGAGCGATTGGTCCTGGGCGATGGGCGCGCGGCGAAGACTCAGGTTGGTCCGCTGATCCACGAGGCGGCCCGCGACAAGACCGAGGCGTATGTGGAACTGGCCCGGGAACAGGGCGCCGAAGTTGTCCTTGGCGGACGCCGGCCGGGTGGGAGCCGCCTCAGGGATGGCTGGTTCTACCGGCCCACGATTCTGGCCGGGGTCCTCCCGCAACATCGGGTGGCCCAGGAGGAAGTCTTCGGGCCGGTCCTGAGTGTGATGCGGTTCTCCACGTTCGATCAGGCCGTCCGGATCAACAACGACGTCAAGTACGGGCTGTCCAGTTCGGTCTACACAGCCGATGTAAATCTGGCCTTCCGCGCCATGGAAGAACTCGACAACGGGATTACCTACGTCAACGCGCCGACTATTGGCGCCGAAGCCCATCTGCCGTTCGGCGGGATCAAGCAGACCGGCAATGGCCACCGGGAAGTCGGCTGGGAGGGATACCAGTTCTTCTCGGAGACGAAGGTCTGTTACGTGGATTATTCCGGCACACTGCAGCGCGCCCAGATCGACAACTATGACTGAACGGTTGCGCCCGTTGGTCGGCGCACGGTAGGTTGCACTCAGTTCTGACCTGACGGTATCGAGGTCCCCATCGGCATGCGTCCAATTCGGGTCGGTCCAGGCAGGGGAGGATCAGGCTCCGACGACGGCTCACTTGACGTCTACCTTCGCGAGATCAGCCGCTACCCGCTGATCCCGCAGGAGGAAGAGGTCCGGCTTGCCCAGTTGATCCGTCAGGACGACGAAGAGGCGCTCGACAAGATGGTCCGCAGCAATCTCCGGTTTGTGGTGTCGGTGGCCAAGAAGTACCAGAATCAGGGCGTGTCGCTTTCGGACCTGATCAACGAGGGCAACCTCGGGTTGATCCGGGCCGCCCACAAATTCGACGAGACCAAGGGGATCAAGTTCATCTCCTACGCGGTCTGGTGGATCCGACAGGCCATCTTGCAGGCCCTTGCCGAACAGAGTCGAATCGTCCGAGTGCCGCTCAACCGGGCGGGAACGCTCCACCGAATCACTCGGCGGAGTGCGGCGCTGCAGCAGGAGCTGGGACGCGATCCGACCGCGGCCGAAGTGGCCGAGGGGATGGATATCGACGTCGAAGAGGTCGAGAAGACCCTGGCGATCTCCCAGAACCACGTGTCGCTGGACGCCCCGATGGCTCCGGGTGAGGACAATCGCCTGCTCGATTACCTGGCGGATACGCAGAACCCCGGTCCCGACGCCGCCACGTTCGAGCGGGCGCTGACCCAGTCCATCGAAGAAGTGCTGGCCAGTCTCCGGGAGCGCGAGGCGAAGATTCTGCGCCTCTACTTCGGGCTCGACAGCCCCGAGCCGATGACCCTCGAGGAAATCGGCGCCCAACTCGGTATCACCCGCGAACGGGTGCGGCAGATCAAGGAGAAGGCGCTGAGCCGCCTCCGTCACGTCAGCCGCGCCAAGGCCCTCGAAAGCTTTCTCTCCTGAGTCCCTTATGGCTTCGACCAGTTCATTCGACATCTCGACCGGCGCCGATCTCCAGGAAGTGGACAACGCCGTCAATCAGACGGTCAAGGAAATCGGGCAGCGTTACGATTTTCGGGGAACGTCCTGCACCATCGAATTCGACCGGGAAAAGGCGACGATCCGCCTGTTCGCTGACGACGAATTCCGGATGAATCAGCTGATCGACGTGCTCGAGACGAAGTGTGCCAAACGCCAGGTGCCGACGACCAATCTCGACAAAGGGGAATACGAGCCGGGGACGGGAACGGCGGTCAGGTGTCTGATCAATCTCAAACAGGGCATCGACCAGGAAACCGCCAAGAAAATCGGCAAGGCCATTCGCGATCAGGGGTTCAAGAAGGTGCAGACCCAGATTCAGGGGGAAGAAGTCCGCGTCATCAGTCCCTCCAAGGATGAGTTGCAGGCGGTCATGGCCTTCATCCGGGCGCAGGACTTCGGCATCCAGCTCAAGTTTGGCAACTACCGCGGCTAGCCTTTGGCTCCTCGGTGCCGCCATGGTGGCGGCCGGACTGGTCGGCTGCCCACGCATTGAAGTCGGCACCATTCCGGACACCGAGACCGCCGAACCGCAGGTTCGGGTGGGGCTCGGCGTGCCCCAGAACGATCTGGTGATCGGCGGTGGCGGGGGCCTGGTGGTCACCGGCGCCGACGGCGGCGGGATGTTTGAAGTGCAGGCAGGCGCGACGGCCACGGCCTCCGGCAACGGGGCCATCGTCCGGCTTCGGACCGGCGGCGTGAGCACGACGTCGGCAACGTCGCTGGTGGTCCGGCCGCTCGATTCGGTGGGGTTCGTTCGGGTGGGTGGCCGCGACTTTCGGGGTGAGTTGGTGATCACACCGACCCCCAACGGCCTGCTTGCGGTCAATCTGTTGTCGCTTGAGGCCTATGTTGCCGGGGTGGTCAACGCCGAAATGGGGCGCCGTCCAGCCAGCGACACCGAGGCGGTGTTCGCCCAGGCTATCGTGTCGCGGACGGTGGCGGTGCGGGCGCTGGGTCGGTACCGGATTCGGGGGTATGACCTGGTCAGCACGGTCTCGGACCAGGCGTACGGCGGCGTGTCGAGCGAAACCGCCATGGGCTGGGCTGCGGTGCGCGCCACCCATGGCTCGGTCCTGACGTTCGGCGGCAGCGTGATCGAGGCGTTTTTTTCATCGACGTGCGGCGGCCGAACCGAAGCGGTCGAAGCGGTCTTTTCCGGCGCGGCGCAACCCTATCTGACGTCCGTGGCGGATCGCGATCCCGCGTCGGGCCAGGCCTATTGTTCGATCTCGCCCCGGTTCCGTTGGCGAGAGGAGTGGACGGGGGAGGCGGCCAGCCGGCTCATCAAGGAGCACGCCACAGCCGCCGGGCTCGGGGACGTGGAACCATCGGACGTGCAGATCGGCGGCCGGTCCCCATCGGGCCGTGTCACCGAGCTTGTCACGGTCATGGGGGGGCGGGTCGTTCCGGTTCAAGGGCAGCAGACCATTCGGCAGCTGCTCCGCGGTGCCGACGGTGGCTGGCTCCGCAGCACCCAGTTCTCGCTCCAGGTGTCGCGCGGCGGGGGCCGGATCGTCCGGATGGTGGCGGATGGCGGCGGCAATGGTCACGCCGTCGGCATGTGCCAATGGGGCGCGGTCGGCCGGGCCAGAGCCGGTGCGAGTTATCGGGCGATCCTGGCCGCTTATTTTCCGGGTACGGAGTTGCGTCGGATCTACTGAGGTGGACAATGACGGGTTCTCGGCGGTCGGGTCCTCACGGGAGGCCGAATCTGGCTCCCCGCAATCTCGAACCGGAAGGGGCGCAGGCGCCCGTCCGGCTCGGTATCATCGGTACTGGGGCGATCGTGCAAGTCGCCCACCTGCCATTGCTGCGAAAGACCAAGGCAGTGGAACTCGTGGCGCTCTGCGATACCGATCTGGTCAAGGCCCGGGCTCTCGCGGAACGTTCGGCCATTCCGAACGTGTACGACGACTTCGAGGACCTGCTCCATCATGAGCAGCTCGATGCTGTTCTGGTTGCGACACCCAATCACCTGCACGAGTCCCACATTCAGGCCGCGCTGTCGGCCAACCTTCACGTACTGATCGAGAAGCCAATGGCCCTGACCTCGGCGGCCGCCCAGCGCATTATCAAGGCGGCGGACAAACGGGGCCGGGTGGTCATGGTCGGGATGACCCATCGGTACCGGCCCGACGTGCAGGCCGTGCGGAGTTTCGTCCAGGCCGGGGAGTTGGGGGAGATCACCAGCGTCCGGGCGAGCTGGCATCTGGCCCGGCCGGCGCGGGCACCGCTGGGCTGGCGGGAGAAGCGGTCCGAGTCGGGCGGTGGCGCGATGCTCGACCTCGGGATCACGATGATCGATCTGGCGCTGTTCCTGGCCGGCAACCCGGCGCCGGCCCGCGTGAGCGCCTCCCTCAGTCGCCCGAGCGGTGAGCGAGCTGTCGAACAATCGGGCAGTGCCTTCGTCGTGTGCGAGAACGCCGCGGCGATCTTCGTCGATGTCACCTGGCGCCACATCGGTGAAGGGGAGCGGTTCGGGGCGGGGATCCGGGGCTCCAAGGGATCGGCTGGAATCAACCCGCTGCATGTGTGGAAGGAAATCCACGGGATGCCCCACGATGTTTCCCCGACCGGTTCGTTCAGTCGGGAGAACGCGTTTGCGGCTTCATTCCGGGCCCAATGGGCGCACTTCCTTGCGGCGTTGGCTGGCCGTGTTGTGGCCCCGTCGCTTGAGGAACAGGTCCAGGTTCTGCAGGTGCTCGAGGCGATCTACAAGTCCGACGCGGATGGACGCGACATACTGTTGTGACCTGGTTTTCCGCAGCGCTCATTCTGGCGGCTTTGTCAGGGCAGCCGTCATCGAACCGGCCAACGCAGAGTCAGGCCGACTCCTCTGGCATCACGGTCTATCTCCTTACATTTGATCCTGGTGAGGCCTTGTGGGAGCGGTTTGGTCACAATGCGCTGTGGATTCGTGACAGTGTTGCTGGGACTGATTGGGCCTATGACTACGGGCGATTCTCCTTCGGTAGGACCCTCGCCCAACGATTGGCGTTTTTCGGGCGATTTGCCCATGGCGAGCCCCTGTATTCGATGGGGGACGGGGATGTTCGGGCCTATCTGGCAGCCTACCAGGAGGCCGGCCGGTCCATCTGGTCTCAAGAGCTTGATCTCCCACAAGCCGCGCGACGGGAATTGAAAGACTTCCTCCTTTGGAACATCCAGGAGCAGAACAAGTACTACCCCTACAACTACTATCTCGACAATTGCTCGACTCGGCTCCGTGACGCCATCGACCGGGCGGTTGGCGGGCAGCTGAAGACCTGGGCCGAGGGCGTCCAGACCCCTTGGAGTTACCGAGATCATACCAGGCGAACGACTGAAAATGATGCAGTGTCGAGGACGGCTCTCATGCTCGGTCTGGGCCGGCCGGTCGACCGGCCGCTGACGGCTTGGCAGGAGATGTTCCTGCCGATCTCCCTCAGGCCATATCTCAATCAGCTCAGGATCAGGGATCCGGACGGGCGCGAACACCCGCTCGTCAAGGCGGAACGCCATCTGGTCGCATCGTCGCGCTTTGCCGTGGCTGCCGTCCCAAGTAACTGGGTGATGGGGTATCTGGCCGTGGGACTGATCGCGGGGGTCGTCGTTTTCGGCCTGGGTGTCCTGGCTCGGTCAGCCGGCGAGTGGCAGCGCCTCTTCATGGCGGTGGTTGTGTTCTGGTCGCTGGTGGCCGGACTGGCTGGTGCGGTGTTGCTCGGGCTCTGGGCGTTCACCGCGCACCGGGTCAGCTACTGGAACGAGAATCTGCTCCAGCTCAACGTGCTTTCACTGGCGCTCGCGGTGGTCGCGGCCCGGACCCATCATACCGGGCGGGCCGGCCTGGAGCGGGCGTGGAGGCTGGCTGCGGCGGTTGGCGCGATCGGGTTGGTTGGTCTCGGCGCCAAGGTCTTGCCGGGATCGCAGGCGAATCTCGATATGATTGTGCTGCTCCTGCCGGTCCACCTTGCGAGTGCCGCAGGACTCGCCGCCCTCCGCCGCAAGCCTACGCCGCCCCCGCCCGTTTGACCCCCTCGATGGCTTCGGCGAATCCCGGAGACGCCTTCAATGCCTGGTTGAAGCCGTCGAGCGCCCGCTTCTTATCGCCACGGTCGAGGTAGAGCAGGGCCTTCCCATACCAGACGACCGCTTCGGTTGAGATGTCACGGGTACCGGCCGCCGAGGTCCCGGCGTTGATTCCTTCGATAATTCGCTGGGCGACCGACTGCACGATGCGGAATAGCTGCTTTCGGTCCGCCAACCGGGGGTCGCTCTTGACCACCCGGAGAATTTCCCCAGTGGTGGTGTCGACGATGCGGGCGTCGAGGCGGAAATCGCCGTAGAGGTCAATGAAGGTGCCGACGATCACGAACCGGGCGCCAACCGTCTTCCCGATTCGGTTGGCAGTTTGGGCGTCGATCCGCTCGGCGATCGCCGTTCCCTGATCATCGACCAGGCGTTGCGTCCGCTCCCTCGGCACAACCGCAACCGGACCCCGCGTCAGTTCACTCCCGAGGAGGCCGGCGATTCCGCGCCTCAGGCCGTCGAACTCTTCCTTGTCCTTGCCATAGCTGCCGCCGTTCTCGAGGGGGAGTACGGCGATCGTGACGGCCGCCTGGCTGGCGGCCCGGGCCGGAGACCCGAGGAACACTGCGAGCGCAAATGCCAGCCAACGTGGGGTCATGCCAACCTCGCTAACATCGGATAACGTCATTTTCTACGGCAATGGTGACGTCGAGCGCGACACCGAGCCGCACGGCGGCTGCTTTTGCCTCGGCGCCAAGGCGTTCGATCGCGTTGTCGTCGTGGTCGGGGTCGTGGTGAAACAGCACCAGCCGCCTCACCGCGGCGTCGGCCGCAAGCTGAACGGCCTGGACGGCACTGGAATGCCCCCAGCCGCGCCGCGAGCCGATCTGGTCGTCGAAGTACATCGCATCGTGAATCAGAATGGCCGTGTCGCGCAAGAATTGCACGAATCTCTCGCGGGTCTCAGCGGTCGCGGCGCCCAGTTCGTTGTCGGTCATGTACGCTATCGCGGGCCCTCCCCCGACCTCGCGGATCGAGAATCCGAGGGTCGCGCCGGGATGGCAGAGCGGGATCGGCTCGATTCGCAGGCCAGCAACGGCGAAACCGGCCTCGCTGATTTCGCCGATCTCGATGCGCGCGCCGAGGGCGTCGAGCGGCACCGGGAAGACGGCGGGGGCCATCTGGCTGGCCAGCACTCCGGCCAGCGAACCGTTCGGCTGTCTTGGCCCGAGGATTCGAATCCGGTTACCGGCGGCGTGAAGCGGCGCGAAGAACGGCAGGCCCTGGATGTGGTCCCAATGGGTGTGGCTGAGGAGGATCGTGAGATCAAGTGGCGCGCCGGATGCCAGCCGGCGGCCGAGCGCCCGCACGCCGGTGCCCGCGTCAATCACCAACCGGGCGGCGCCCGATTCGACGAGGATCGAGGCCGTGTTGCCGCCGAATCGGATGGTACCCGGTCCCGGGGTCGGCACCGAGCCGCGGGTGCCGAAGAAGGTGACGGAGAGCGACACCGGTCAGGTCCGTTGGGCGGCGATGCGGAGGTGGCCCGGGTTCCGGAGCACGATTTCTCGCCGGGTCATGGTGATGATCCCCTGCGTCGCCAGGGCCTTCATGGTGCGCGAGACCGTTTCGCGACTCGCCCCGACCATCTGGGCGATGGTGGCGTGGGTCAGTTTGCGGGTGATCCGCGTCCCATCTTCCTCTCGGGCCATTTCGAGCAGGAGGTGGGCGATGCGTCCGTTGACATCGAGCAACGCCATGCTGGCGATGGTCTCGTCGGCCCGCCGCAGCCGGTGCGACAGTTCACGGAGCAAGGCCACGCCCAGGTCCGGCGACGCCTTCAGCCGGGCGCGGAAATCCTCCCGCCGGAGCTGAAGCAATGTGGAATCGGTCATGGCGATCACATGGGCCGATCGGGGCTCGTCATCGAGCAGCGCCATCTCGCCGAAGAATCCCCGCTCCGCCAGAACCGACAGAATGACCTCACGGCCATCCTCCGCGAACACCGCCACCTTGACCTGTCCGGCGGCAATCAGGAACATGGCGTCGCCGGGTTCGCCCTGGGAGACGATGACCGCCCCGCGGGAGAACCGTCGTTCCCGGCACAGGGTTGCGAGGGCCTGGAGATCGGTGGTGCCCAGGTGGGCGAACAGTGGAACGGCCTGGAGCACCTCAAGTGGTGAAAGCGACATGATTGGCTAGCATAGGTCCGAAGGGAGGCCTCTGGCAAGCGCTTCGGGCGGTCCGGGTTGCCTTCCGGGCGCTTTCTGACTAGTTTTGCTGGCTCACCGGGATGGGCAAACTATTCCCGGACAACGCTTTAGCTCCTTGGAGTCCGTCGTGAAGCCGAATCTGCATCCGATCTTCAACAAGGTCGAGGCGCACTGCGCCTGCGGCAACAAGTTCGAGACCCGGTCGACGGCAACGTCGATCAGTGTCGAGGTCTGCTCGGTTTGCCACCCCTACTTCACCGGGAAGCAGCGCCTGGTCGATACCGCGGGACGGGTCGATCGATTCCGCCGCAAGTACGCCGGTGCGGAGGCCGCCAAGGCCCCTCAGGAGTAGGCTGTGGAAGAAAAACTCCGCCAAGCGCTCAAGCGGGCGGAGGAAGTCTCTCGTGAGTTGACCGATCCGTCTCTTGCGAAGGATCCTGCCCGTCTTACCGCCCTTGGGCGCGAGCATTCTCGGCTCGCGCCCATTTCACGTTTGGGCGAACAGTTCCTGAAGGCGCAGGCCGATCTCGGCGAGGCCCGTGAGCTGCTGGTGAGCGACGATCCCGAGATGGTGGACCTGGCCCGGGCCGACGTGGATCGGTTGACCCAGGACATCGCCAGGCTCGAACCGGAAATCGAAGAGTTGCTGATCCCCCGCGATCCGCTCGAAGATCGGAACGCCATCCTCGAAATCCGGGCCGGCACCGGCGGCGACGAGGCGGCCCTGTTCGCGGCGGACCTGGTCCGGATGTACACCCGATTCGCCGAACGTCACGGCCTCAAGGTCGAACCGCTCTCGGTCAGCGACGGTACCCTCGGCGGCATTCGGGAGGCCATCATCTCGGTCAAGGGGGCTGACGGGTACGGCATGTTCCGGCGGGAATCCGGCGTTCACCGGGTGCAGCGGGTTCCGGAGACCGAAGCTCAGGGGCGGATTCACACCTCGGCCGCCACGGTCGCCGTGTTGCCGGAGGCGGAGGAAGTCGACGTCCGGATCGATCCGAACGATCTCCGGATCGATGTCTATCGATCCTCGGGGCCAGGGGGGCAGAGCGTGAACACGACCGACAGCGCCGTCCGGATCACCCACATCCCGAGCGGGCTCGTCGTGTCGCAACAAGATCAGAAGTCACAACTCCAGAACAAGCTCAAGGCGATGGAAGTGCTCCGGGCCCGGCTCCTCGACAAAAGGATCTCCGACATGGAGAGTGCCCGGGCCAAGGAGCGGAGATCGATGGTGGGGACCGGGGACCGGTCAGCGAAGATCCGGACCTACAACTACCCCCAGAGCCGGGTGACCGATCACCGGATCAATATGTCAGTGCACAACCTGGCCGAGATCATGGACGGCCACCTCGACGATCTGGTCAAGGCGCTCCGGATGGCGAGTCGCGAGGAGGCGATCTCGGGCTGAGATGGAAGCCGAGCGCCGGCTCACGATCCAGGGGGCGCTCGATCGCGCCACCGCGGTGCTTGCCGGCGCCGGGATTCGGGAACCGCGCCGGGAGGCGGTCCGGCTCCTCGGCGACATGCTGGGTATGACGCAGGCAGAGGTGATGCTCGGCCGGTCCGGCGTCCTTGAGCCCGATCGGCGTCGATGGCTGGATCGGGCCGTCGAGCGGCGGGCCCGTGGGGAGCCGCTCGCCTATGTCACCGGTCTCGCGGGGTTTCGTCGGCTCGACCTCCGGGTCGATCGTCGGACGCTGATACCGCGGCCCGAGACCGAGGGCATGGTCGATCATGCGTTGCGCCTGTGCCCTGGGGGCGACGCCGTCGACATCGGGACGGGTACGGGGTGTCTCGCGCTGTCGTTGCGGCTGGAGGGTCGGTACCGGCGCGTCATCGCCGTTGATCGGTCGGCGGAGGCGCTCGCGGTCGCGGCCGACAACCGGCGCCGGCTCGCGCTGGCCGTGGATCTGGTGCGAGGGGATCTGACCACCGCTCTCGGCCGCGCCTCGGTCGACCTGATCGTGTCCAACCCGCCCTACATTTCGGCGGCGGAATACGAAGCTCTCGATCCGGGGGTGCTGGCGTTCGAACCACGGCTCGCGCTCGAGAGCGGTGCCGATGGTCTCGAGGCGACTCAACGCCTCGTAGCCGACGCCCCCAGGGTCCTTCGGACTGGCGGCTGGCTGGTTGTGGAAATTGCGGCCGACCGGGGCGAAGCTTCAGCCCGGCTGGCCGTAGAGGCCGGATTTCGGCAGGTGCGGGTCGACGACGATGTTTACGGGCGGCCCCGTTATCTCACGGCGTGCAAGGAGGAATGATGATCGACGACAAAGCGATGGACCTGGGCCGGCTGATCGGCCAGGCGAACGAGTACCAGGCGATGCGGCGGGCGGAGCAGACCCTCAAGGAGGACGCCGATACGGTGGCCAAACTCGAGTCCATCCAGACGCTGGCGCGCCAGATCGATCACTTGGTAGCACAAGGGCAGATGCCCGATGACGCGATGACGCAGTCCTATGAGGAAGCGGTTCGGGCGCTCGAGACGTCGGTGGTCGGCCAGGCGTACGTCGTGGCCCGGGCGAACTTCGACAAGCTGATGGCCCGGGTCAACCAGCAGATCAGTGCCGGTATGGAAAAGGGCGCCACCAGCAACATCATCATGCTGGGGTAATGGCCGGATTTTTCGTGGTGCTCGAAGGGCCGGAAGGGGCCGGCAAGAGTACGCTGGCCCGCGGCCTCGCTGCGCGCTTGCGGGCCGCCGGGATCGAACCGGTCATGGTTCGGGAACCGGGAGGAACACCGGCCGCGGAGGCCCTTCGCCACGAACTGCTCCATGACGACCGGCAGTGGTCACCGGAGGCCGAACTGTTGTATATCACGGCGGCGCGGGCCGATCTGGTGGCGAAAGTGATCCGGCCGGCGCTGGAAGCCGGCCGCGTTGTCCTCTCGGATCGTTTCGACCTTTCGACCCGGGCGTATCAGGTCGGCGGGCGGGGCCTGCCGGCGGCGGCGGTCGACTGGGTGAACCGGGCCGCCACCGGTGGCCTTGGCGCCAACCTCACGCTGGTCCTGGATGTGCCGGTGGATGTCGGACAGGCGCGGCAGATCGCCCAGGGCAAAGTTCGTGATCGCCTCGACCGGGAGACCGACGAATTCCATCACCGGGTGGCGCAGGTGTACCGGGAAGCCTCCGGGACGGGGGTCGTGCATCTCGACGCGACCGCTCCGCCCGACCAACTCGAAGCAGCGGCCTGGCGCGCGGTGAGTTCCGCGGCGCCGGGCCGGTTTGGAGCCGACGCGTGAAGGTGCTCAAATGGGTGCTGCTGCTGGCCGTTGCGGCAGCGGCGTTTCTGGTTGGGGGTTGGCTGCTGCGTCGAGGCGTGGCCGTCGCTCGCGGGGCGGCCCCCCCGAGCGCCCCCCCAGCGGCGGCTTCATCGTCTCGCCG
>JANMXA010000172.1:0-4327 GCA_031394255.1 Gemmatimonadota bacterium | reverse complement strand
TGGTCAGGTCTTCGAAGTGACAGTCACTGAGCCCGATGCCGGCGCGGAGATGGACGTGGGTGTCCCGGAACCCCGGGAGGATCATCCGATGGCCGAGGTCGATCATCTCGGTCGAATCGCCGACGAAACGATCGGCGTCCTTGCTCGACCCGACGAAGATGATTTTGCCGGCCTTGATGGCGACGGCCTCCGCCTTCTCGGGAGAGGCCATGGTGTAGACGGCGCCCTTGAGGACGACGTCGGCGATGGTGGTCTTGCGGGCGCACGCCGAGACCAGCAGGGCCGCGAGGGAGACGAGCAGAGCGCGGTTCATGGAATCACCGGGAGAATGAGGCGCGATGGCGTGCGGGGTCCCGACAGCACGGAGAATGCGGCGGACCGGGTTTCCTTCGATTCGGTTTCGAGCTTGCCGGTCTGGAGATTGCGACCGAAGTAGGGCAGGAAACTGGTCGACACCACCGCGCGGATCCGGTGGCCTTTCCGGAACAGGTTCCCGGTCATCAGGTTCGCGAGGACCACTTCTTCGGCTCGCCCGGGCGTGAGCAACGCGCGCCGGCCGCGGCGGTAACTCATCCGGACCGCATCGAGGCCGGGACTCATCAGGTTCCAGGCGGTGCCGTCCGGCAGGACATCGAACAGGCGGACCCAGACGTCGATGTCGGGCGCGCCGGTCCGGACGAAGAGGTCGGCTGTGATGTTGCCGACCACGCGAAGGTCGGCGTCGAGCGGCGCCGTCTCGAACACGATCGCATCAGATCGTTCCGCGAGCCAGCGGTAGTCGTGGGCGCCCGATCCCTTGCTGGGATCGATCAGTGGCCGGGCCGGGTCGGAGGTGATCGTCCGAGTGCCGGCCGGCGCGACGCTCCAGTCAAGGCTCCCAGCCCGGGAGGCAGCATTGAAATGCAGCGTCCTGAACGTGGTGCCGGGCAGCGGCCAGCGCTCCGCCGTGCGCCAGACGTTTTCCCCCATCACGAAGGCGCGGAGCCGCGGCGTGGTATCGGGGCCGGCCGTCACCCCGCGAAGATATCGATCCATGAATCCGAGAATCTCGCCGTCGTAGTCGATCCCGGCCGTGGCGCCGAAGATCCGCTCACCCGACTTCGCCTGGGCGGTCCGGTTAGTCATCCCCGCCACGCCGTGGACCCAGGGGCCGATGATGATTCGTGACCGGGAATCCGCCTCATCCCGGCGAGCCGCGAGTAGCCCCTGATGGTTGGTGAGGGCGCCTTCCGGCCCATAGTTGTCGTCGTGCCACCCGCTCACGTTCAGCACCGCGGCCTTCACTCGACCGTACTTGTTGGTCAGGTCGGCCCAGTCCCACCAGGGATCGTCGGCGGGGTGGGCCAGCCATTCGCGATACCACGGGGCCACTTCGAACACTTCGGGCACGTTGCTGATGGGGAGGCGCTGGATCAGCTCGTCGCCATGGGCGACCCACCAGGCATTGGCTTCGGGGTAGGTCGCGGGCCCGGCAAGATTCTTCCGGCGCCTCGCATCCGGGCCGATGTTGAGCAGGATCCACGAGGGCCAGGAGAGGTCGGGCAGTCCGCCGGCAAACCAGAAATTCCGGGCGCTCGAAAAGGTCATGGCGGGCACCATGGCCTTGAGGTGAGGGGGCGATTCGACCGCCGCCAGCCACTGGACCGCCCCAGGATAGGAAAGGCCGAACGTGCCGACGGCGCCGGTGGACCACGGCTGGGCCGCGGCCCACTCGATGGTGTCGTACCCGTCGTGCCCTTCTTGCCGGTAGGGATTGAACTCCCCGTCGGACCGATAGCGGCCCCGGACGTCCTGGGCCACCACCGCATAGCCGCGGTCGACCGCGCGCCGGAAGGTGGTGTAACTCGTTATGGCCGAAGCGGCTCCGTACGGGGTCCGATAGACCAGCACCGGGAACCTGCCGGTCCCGGCGGGCCGCATCACAATGGCCCTCAGCACCACGCCATCCCGCATCGGCACGGCGACGGCAGAGTCGATTACCTGTCCAAAGACCGGTCGGGCCAAGACGACGGCCGCTGTCAACAATCCGACAAACCGCATCGGTGCCTGCCTCCGGAGCGGGAGTATTCTCGGGGGACTGCGTCAGTTGTAGGAACAGGGAATTCGAGGTTAAGCTATGGCCATCCTATGACCTATCGCTACCCCGACTCGGCGGTCCTGTACCGCAATCTCAATCGCACGTTCCCGCTGATCGTTCGCGGCAGCGGGCCGTGGCTCTACGACGAAAGCGGCAAGGACTATCTCGACGGCTCAGGCGGCGCCTACGTGGCCAACCTGGGCCATGGTGTGACGGAAGTCGTCGACGCGGTCGCCGAGCAGATCAGGAAGGTCGCCTATCTCAACGGGATGGCGTTCACCAATCAGGCGGTCGAGGAACTCGCCGCCGAGCTGAAGACGCTCTCGGTCGGGGACCTCGACAAGTTCTACTTCCTGACCAGCGGATCGGACGCGGTGGAAGCCGCCCTCAAGTTCGCGCGGCAGTACTGGTATGAGACCGGCCGGAAGTCCAAGCACAAGATCATCGCCCTCGCTCCGGGGTATCACGGCAACACCATGCTGGCCCTCTCGGCCTCGGCCCGGCAGCACTACCGGACCATGTTCAAGGAGTGGCTGATTCCGGTGGTTCAGATGGCGGCGCCGTACGCCTATCGCTGCGGGTGCGACGGCGATCCGGTCTGTCCCCGCTGCACCGGGCGGTTGCTCGAAGAGACCATTCTCCGCGAAGGACCCGATTCGGTGGCGGCGTTCATCGCCGAACCGGTCGGAGGATCGTCCACCGGGGCGTCGGTGCCGCGGGCCGAGTACTGGAAGACCGTTCGCGAGATCTGCAGCAAGTACGACGTGCTCTGGGTGGCGGACGAAGTGCTGGTCGGGGCCGGCCGGACCGGCACCTGGACCGCGATCGAGCAGTACGGTGTCGTGCCCGACCTGATGACGATGGGGAAGGGGATCAGCGGCGGCTATGCGGCGCTCGCCGCGGTGGTGGTGCCGGAACGCCTGCTCGATCCGATTGCCAAAGCGTCCGGCGGGGTGATTCACGCCCAGACGTTCACCCACACGCCGATGATGTGCGCGGCCGGGCTCGCCGCGGTGCGCTACATCAAGCGGCACGGGCTGATCGAGCGCTCCCGCACCATGGGAGCGACTCTGCACCGGAAGCTGGCGCCGTTTCGGGACCATCCCCTCGTGGGTGATGTCCGGGGCCGCGGCCTCCTGGCCGGGATCGAGCTGGTGGCCAACAAGCCGGGCAAGCGGGCGTTCCCCCGCGCCGCGAAGGTGGCGGAAACCATGGTGGACATGGCGCTCGAGGAGGGACTCGTGGTCTGGCCTAACGTCGGTCAGGCCGACGGGACCATTGGCGATCTGGTCTGCCTGGCGCCGCCCTTCATCGTGACGGATGGAGAACTGGATGAAATACTGGCCCGTTTTGGCCGGGCATTGGACCGCACCGAAGCGGCGGTCGGGAGACATCGGGCATGACGGCAACGATCGGCAAGATCACCTATACCACCACCGGCGTGGACATGAATCTGTTCCACGCCGAGTTCGATCGGGCGCTGGCGAAGGTTCGCTCGGAGATCGGGCAGACTTACCCGCTCTACATCAACGGCCAGGCAGTCACCCCGGCCGGTGAGCCGATTGTCGACCGCTCGCCGATCGACACGTCGGTGGTGCTGGCCCGATTCGGCGCTGGTCGGGCCGAGCACGTGGACCTGGCGGTCCGGGCCGCGCGGCAGGCACAGGCGGCATGGAGCGGGATCGGCTGGGCCAAACGGCTCGTCGTCATGCGGCGGGCGGCGGCGTTGATCCGCGAGCGGCGGTTCGAACTGGCGGCTTTGATGAGCATCGAGGTCGGCAAGAACCGGATGGAGTCGATCGGCGACGCCGAAGAGGCCGCCGACCTGATCGACTACTACGCCCAGCAGATGGAGGAGGCCAACGGGTTCGTCCGGCCGATGCACAACCTGACGCCGATCGAGCGGAACGTCGATGTGCTCCGCCCCTTTGGCGTCTTCGCCTGCATCGCGCCGTTCAACTTTCCGCTGGCGCTCGCGGCCGGCATGTCCAGTGCCGCGCTGATCGCGGGGAACGCGGTGCTCTTCAAGCCGGCCACGGATACCTGCTGGACCGGGCTCAAACTGTACGAGGTCTATCGCGACGCCGGCGTGCCGGCCGGCATCTTCCATTTCCTGACCGGCCAGGGCTCCGCCATCGGCGACACGCTCTGGCAGCATCCGGGCGTCGACGGCGTGGTGTTCACCGGATCCAAGGACATCGGGATGCGGATCTTCCACGGCCTCTCCGGCAATTTCGTGAAGCCCTGCCT
>JANMXA010000171.1:0-3218 GCA_031394255.1 Gemmatimonadota bacterium | reverse complement strand
GCCGCCGGAGGGATTGAACGGCGGAATGAACGCCGGAAGGTCGGTGACCCTCTGGTTGTTCTTCTGGAACGAGGTGACCGCGGTCCACTGGATATTACCGCTGTTATACGGCACCACCGTGAGGCCGGCCTCGAAGCCCTTGGTCTTGAGCTTGCCTGCATTGCGGATCACGGCACCGAACCCGCTGCTCGGTGCCACGGCCGGATTCAGGAGCTGGTCGGTGATGTTCCGCTCGTAGTAGGTCGCTTCGAGCTGGACCCGTTCCTTGAGGAAGGTCAGGTCGGTTCCGGCTTCGAACTCGGTCAGGGTCTCGGGCTTGATCAGCGGATTGCCGACCGTACCCGGGACGATGATGCCCTGCTGGCCGCCCACAAGCACCGGGGTGCCGAGGAGGTCGCGGTCGCCGAACCGGGGACGGTTGCCGCTCCGGCCGACGCCGCCGCGGAGCTTGAGGGACGAGAACGGTCCGAAAGCGCCGAAGTTGTAGGATGCCGAACCGCGCGGGAAGAGGTAGAACTTGCTCCGGTCGCCGTTGGCGCTCGACCGGTCGGCTCGAATCCCGCCGTTCAGCGAGAGCTTGCCGTCGAGCGTCAGGATCTGCTCGTTGGCGAACACGGCCTGGTCGCGGAACTCCTGGAACTGCTGGGTCACCGCAATCGGGGCCGAGCCCTGCTGGACGTTCGTCTGGCCGGGAAGCAGGCCGCGGGCCAGGATGTCGTAGAAGTTGGTCTGCTGGCGTTCGAGCGCGGCGCCGGCCGAGGTCGTGAACGACGACCCCTTGATGCCGGTGTAGGTCCAGACCGTGTTGAACTGGGTGTTGTAATTCAAGCCGTTCACGGTGGACTGCACCACGCGGCCCTTGAACCCGTCGAAGCCCTCGAGCTGCAGGAAGGGCGGCGACAGGATGTAGGAGTCCTGGACGTAGTGGTCAACACCGCCGACGACCGACATCACCACCCGGTTGGCCTGCGACTCGAGCGGGGTGAAGGTCAGGGTGCCGCTGGCCAGCTGACGGAAGATCGACTGCCGGTTCTTGATGTTGTCGAACTCATCGTACCAGTTCGAGGAACCGACGCCGCCCCCGTTGAAGACGTTGATGGGATACTGGCCCAGATCGTTCTTCTTGCTCAGGTCGATGATGCCCGGGGTGTAGGCCATGCAGTAGATCGGGCTCGAGCAGTTGTTTTCGTTGCCCGAAACGCCGCGGTCGAGGATGTTCCGGGTGACGTTGCCGCTCAACTGAACCGAGAAGTACTTGCTGAACTTCTGGTCGCCGTTGAACCGGAACGCCTGGAGCTGGGCGCCCGTGTTGGGGGCCAGGCCGGTTTCCTTGCGGTTGGTGATGCTCGAGAAGAACTGGAACTTCTCAGTGCCGCCGGTCATGCTGGCAATCGTCTCGTAGGACGGATCCTTGTTGCTGTAGAACTGCTTGGCCAGGTCGATATTCGCCGAGGCCGGGATCTGGCCGCCCGGGAACGTGGCGTTCATCCAGTCCTTGCCGGACAGCCCGTTGCCGAACGGAATGTCGAGGACCTGCTGGACGGTCGAGAACTGCCGGCTGCCCATCAACCGCAGCGGGTTCTGGGTCCCGAGCCGCTGCGTGATGTTGATCTTGGTGTTGCCGGCCGTGCCGCGCTTGGTCTTGATCACGACCACGCCGTTGGTGGCCCGGCTGCCGTAGATCGCCGTCGCCGCCGCCGACTTGAGGACTTCGATCGACTCGATCTCGTTCGGATTGATGTCCGAGAGCCGGTTGACGATGGCGTCCTGGTTGCTGGTCGTGACGCCGGACCCGCCGGTCGCGAACGACAGGGCGTTCAAGCCGCCCGAGAAGCCGTCGTTCGAGATGATGGCGCCGTCGAGCACGAACAACGGCTGGCTGTTGCCGAGAATCGAACTGGCGCCGCGGATCTGAATCTGGGCACCGCCGCCGGGACCGCCGCCGTTCAGGAAGATCTGGGCACCCGGGACCTTGCCCTGGAGGGCCTGGTCAAGCGACTGCGCCGGCGCCCGGACGAGATCTTCGGCCTCGATGCTCACGCTCGAGGTGGTGGCGTTCTTCTTGGCGATCGTGGTGGCCTGACCGGTCGTCACGATCTCCTCGAGGCGGAAGATGTCCTCGTTCAGGACGATGTCGACCGTGGTCTGGTTCACCGGGACGGTCACTTCCTTGCGGACGAACCCGATCGCGCGCACCAGAAGGCGAAGCTCCCCGGCGGTAACCGTCAGGGTGAACTTGCCCTCCGAGTTGGTCCGGGTGGCGGCATTGGCGCCGACCGCCACGATCGAGACTTCCGCAATCGGACGCTTGCTGGAAGCGCCGGTGACGGTACCGGTGACCTGACGCGGAAGCTGTGACACGGCGGGGGCCGTCGTCAGCGCCAACGCGATCAAGCCAAGTTTGACTGCTCGAGCGAACATAGGAGCCGCTCCTCCTTTCGAAGGGGGATAAAATGGGGCCGGCGACAACGACTGTCTTGAGGTGGTACGAAGCGCAAAGCCTGAATCAACGCCAATTGTAGCCATGTAACGGCTCTTTAAACAGGGCCTCAGACGGCAAGTTATCATTGGTCATGACCTTCGACTTGATTGCCGCCGCCCGCCGGGAAGCCGTCCGGGAAGGCTTCGAGCCGGATTTCCCGGCACCCGTAGCGTCAGAAATTGCCACCCTGCCCGAAGCCATACCCTCGGCACCCGGGGCGATCGATCTTCGCGCCCTGGTCTGGTCCTCGATCGACAACCCGGAATCCCGGGACCTCGACCAGATCGAATACGCCGAACGCCGACCGGACGGCTCCACCCGGATCCTGGTCGGCATCGCCGATGTCGACTCCCGGGTCCCGGCCGGCAGCGCCACTGACCGCCATGCCGAGCACAACGCCACCTCGGTCTACTGCGGCGTCACGATGTTCCCGATGCTGCCGGTACGCCTGTCGACCGGCCTCACCTCGTTGAACGAGGGAGTCGATCGCCTGGGCGTTGTGATCGAGTTTTCGGTTCTTCCTGACGGCACTACGGGCGACCCCAAGGTCTACCGCGCCCTGCTCCGCAATCAGGCCCAGCTCGATTACCCGAGTGTGGGAGCCTGGCTGGAGCATCGGGGACCGGCGCCGACCAAGGTGTCGGCTTCCCCTACGTTGGCCGAGCAACTGAGGATTCAGGATGCGGCGGCGGACGCGATGCGGAATCAGCGCCACCGGGCCGGCGCGCTCGATCTC
>JANMXA010000170.1:0-21328 GCA_031394255.1 Gemmatimonadota bacterium | reverse complement strand
GAAGCCGACCACGTTCATGTGGGCGTGGGCGGGGCGGTAGACGATCCACGCGGGGTGCGCCGCGATCGCCACGCCGAGGAGGGTGCCGGCGCCGAACCACAGCAACGACGCCCGGATGAACGCCTTGATGAACCAGTCCATGTGTCCGCCTGCGCCTCCGCTGACCCGTCAGGGTCGCCGCGACTTGAGGGTCTCCAGCTGAACCGACAGGGCCTCTGCCGTGAGGCTGTCCGCGATCCCGGCGATTTCTTCGGCACGTTGCCACTCGGCTTCGAGGCTGCGGAGCTCGCCGGCCAGCCAGGCGCGCTCGGACTCCTCGTGGGCCGCCATTTCGAGTGCCAGGCGAAGATCGGCATCCAGACTGTGCAACTCGTGGGTGAACATCCGGGCCCCTGACTGGGCCGCCAGTTGGCCGAACATTCCCTCAGCTTCCGACAGGCGGTCGAGCCGGGCGCCGGCTGCACTGACGGTGCCGGGCTTTCCCGCGCCTGCGTTGATCACCGCGAGGAGCGTCGCTGCAGCACGCAGGGCCGGCTTTCCCTCGATCCGGATCCATTCGCCATCCGCTTGGGCAAACAGGCCGCGGACCGTGGCGCGGAATCGAAGAACCGGATGATCCACCGTCGATTCGCGTTCGATCCGCGCCGAATAGATCTGGCTCCGCGTCAGCGGGGTGACCGTGCCGGGCTCGGACTCGACGGTCGCTATCCGGCGCCGGTTGGTGTAGAGGGAATGACAGGTATGGGCAATCTGCAGCCCGAGGCCGACGAGTGGGGGAGCCCACGGTGTGATGATCATGGCCGCCGACGCGGCCGCGCCGAGGGCGCCATACGCCAAATACTTTCTTCGACGGCGCCCAAACTGGTCGCCGTACCGCCAGGCGGCAAATTCCGGCCGGAGCGGTTGACCGATCCGTACCAACTCAAGTCCCTCTGCCAACCGCGCGATCCCGATCTGATCGGTGGAGAATCGTCGTCGTGTGTCGCGATACGCCCTCTCGCAGGCTTCGATCGCCTCCCATCGGTCATCGAAAGGCGTCAGGTTCCACCGCTCGCATCGCCGGCAGACGACCCAGAGCCGGCCCTGGTGCTGATCGAAGGCCAGTCGCCGGCCGATCGGGAGTGTCTCAACCACCTCGTTCCGGCCGAGGTCCTGGTGACAGAACAGGCAGGTGCGATACATTGGGGCAGTCCGTCCGTCGCGCCGACCGGAGCGGGATTGCCTAACGAATTTCGGTTGGTGGCGTTGGCGGCGGATCGGGCGCCGGTGCCTGCGGATGATGCTCACCGCCGTTCCCGTGGCGCTTCTTCCGCCGCTTCCGCCCCTCCTCGTACCACCGCCGCGTCACCTCGCCCGCCAGTTCCCGGTTCCCGAGTCCGAACGCGAGTCCCGCCGCGAGTCCGATCGCGCCGAAGACCAGCGTGAAGGCCGCCGTGATGATCTCCGCCGCGACCCCCATCTGCTGCATCGCCATGAAGACCGAGATCAGCACCACCGCCGACTTGGCCAGTTTGGCGAGCGTCGGCACCCCTTCGACGCCGCCCGCCGAGGCGAGCACGAGGCCGCGGACGAATTCACCCACGATCATGCCGAGGATGACGATCACGATCGCTGCGATCAGCGTCGGGATGTAGGAAAGCATGGTGCCGAACATCTGGTTGATGCTGTCGAGTCCGAGCGCCGCGCTCGAGAGCAGGATCACCACCAGCATCACCATCCAGAACAGCAGCTTGCCAACGGCGTGGATCGGGTCGAGCCGGGTCCCGGTCCGTCCCATCGCTTCACTGAATCCGCCGGCCTCGGCCATCTTGTTGAAGTTGAGGCGCTGGAGGATCGCGTCGGTCCACCGCTCCACCATCCGGGCCACGATGTAGCCGGCAAAGAGAATGAGCGCCGCGCCCAGGAACGACGGAACAATCGAGCCCAGTTGGTCGAAGCCGAGCCGGAGCCGGTCCAGAATGGAAGTCATCGGGATACCTCGATTACCACTTTGCCAAGTTGTGATCCGCTCTCGAGCCGGCGATACGCTTCGACGCCCTGCTCGAGCGGAACCACCAGATCGACCTTCGGGGTCAGTCTGCCGCTGTTCGCCACCGCCATCATGGCGGCGAATTCACTCACGGTTCCCATGGTGGATCCGAGGATCGACCACTGGAACCAGAACAGTTTCCGGATGTCGATCTGGACCATCGGCCCGGTGGTGGCGCCGCAGGTGACCAGCCGCCCGCCCGGCCGGAGGGCCCGGAGCGACTTGTCCCAGGTCTTCTCCCCGACCGAATCGACCACCACGTCGGCGCCGATCTTCGTCAGCCCCCGAACCTCGCGGGCCACGTCCTGGGTGGCATGATTGAGGACGACGTCGGCGCCTAACGCTTTGGCGCCGGCGAGCTTGTCGTCCGAACTGCTGGTCGCCACGACCCGGGCGCCGAGATGCTTGGCGATCTGGAGCGCGGCGAGTGAGACCCCGCCGCCGATGCCCCAGATCAGCACCGTCTCGCCGGGCTGGACCGCGGCCCGTGTCACGAGCATCCGCCAGGCGGTGAGCGTGGCGAGCGGGAGGGCGGCTGCCTCGGCCCAACTCAGGTGGGTTCCCACCTTCGCCACGTTCCGGGCGGGCACGACCAGATACTCGGCCACCGTGCCCGAGCGGTGCTCACCGAGGACTCCGAAGGTCCGGCAGAGGGGGTCCTGGCCGCTGGTACACATTGGACAGGTTCCGCAGGAGATCCCCGGGTTCACCACGACCCGGTCCCCCGGGCTTAGCCCGGTCACCCCGGCCCCGATCTGGTCGACCACCCCCGCCGCGTCGGTCCCGACGATGTGGGGGAATCCCAGGGTAATCCCCGGCAGGCCACCTAAGACAAATAGATCCAAGCGGTTAAGGGCCGCTGAACGGATCTGGATCCGGACCTGGTCGGGTTGATCGACGGCCGGGGTGGGCATTTCCTGAACCTGGAGGCGGTCAATCCCTCCATGTTCGACGAGCGTCAAGGCGCGCATAGCTTGCACAAGTTGAAAAGTTGTGCAAGATATATGGCGCGAGTGTATTCGAGCGACCACCAAAACCGCAAATCAGCCGTCGGGGAGGACCAGCATGGCCGTATTCCATGATATGGAGATGGGTTGGACTGGCTCGGGTTGGATGGAGCCGATGCCGTCGTCGCCGCCACCCCCGCCGCCGCCGCCGCCACCACCCCCGCCGCCGCCGCCGATCGCCGCCCCGGTGGGATTGGCGCCGCCCCGGGTGCCGCAGCCCAGGAAGCCGGCCGCCAAGAAGCCGGCCGCCACGAAAGCCGTGGCCAAGAAAGCTCCGGCCAAGAAGGCGGCCAAGGCCAAGAAAGCCAAACCGGCGAAGAAAGTGGCCAAGAAGGCCAAGCCGGTGAAGAAGGTGGCCAAGAAGGCCAAGCCGGCGAAGAAGGTGGCCCGGAAGGCCGTGAAGAAGCCGGCCAAGAAAAAGAAGAGATAGTTCGTCACCGCCGGAATGAAGGGGCGCCTCGCTCGGCGGGGCGCCCTTTCGCATTGCAGTGGAGATCATGACCGCACGTTCCGCCTTCGACCGGCTTGCCGGGTTCTTCGAACGACGCCCGTCCCGCCAGGGGTGGGTGGCCCGCCGAGCCCTGGGCCGCGTCTTCCCGTCCGACGAGGTGCTCAGCGACCAGCTGATCGGCCGGGCTCAGAGCCGGCTCCGGCCCGACGGCGGAGCGGCAGACACGGCCACGGTGGTCGCATCCCTCGCCGACCTGATCGCCCTCGACGGCCCGGCCGCCGTGCGGGATAAATCGCTCGACTGGTTGCTCGGCCTCGTCGGCCAACCCGGCGCCTTCGGGGAAGGGTGCACCGCGGCCAGGCACGCCCACCGCGTCTGCGAACATTTCCTCGGGGGATTTTTTTCCGTGGCGCCGCCGGCCCAGCGGGCGGCACCGGCGACCATGCCTAACGGCAAGGTGTACCGGATCGAATCGCAGGCCCGTTTTGCGACCAGCGTCTGGGCCCTCGAGGTCGTGGTCGAAGGCGGCCGCAGCCATGACCCGGGGGTCCAGAAGCATCTCGACAGTTTTTCCCACCTGGTGATCGAGTGGGACCGGTGGGACGACATGCTGGCGCCCGATCTCGCCTTCGGCGCGATCGCGGCCCTGGGGCAGGCGCCGGAACGCTGGCGTCCCGTCCTCGAATCACTGGTCCGCATCGCCGTCCACCACCAGTCGGCCGACGGCACCTGGCCCCGCGTCGATTTCTTCAACGCGCTGGCCGGCCTGGCCCGGGTGGACCACCCGCTGATCGTCCCGATGTTGGAACGGGCGCTGCCTGGCCTGCTCCAGCGCCAGCGCGAAGACGGCTCGTTCGGCAACGTCGCCCCCGACGAACGCGCCCTGGTCGGATTTCAAGTTCTCCGCCGGCTCACTTAACTTCTCGACCCCGGCGCCCCGCCCGGTCCCGGCGCCCCGCCCGGGTCCCGGCGCCCGTAAGGGCGGGCGTAAGCCCGCCCCTACGGACCCCGGATCTTTCGAGGAGGATTGCGATGACCGAACCGATCGATCAGAAGCCGCGGATCAGGCTGACCTCGCTCTCGCACGGCGCCGGCTGAGCCTGCAAACTCGGCCCGGCCGAGTTGTCGCAGGTCTTGCGTCACGTCCCCGGAATCATCGATCCCAACGTCCTCGTCGACGCGGCCAGCCGCGATGACGCGGCGGTATACCGGATTGCGCCCGATCGGGCCCTCGTGGTCACGGTCGATTTCTTCACGCCCATCGTCGACGATGCGTTCACCTGGGGACGGATTGCCGCCGCCAACGCCCTCTCGGATGTCTACGCCATGGGCGGTCGACCCCTGTTTGCGCTCAACCTGGTCGGCTGGCCCCGTGGTATCCTCTCGATGGACGTTCTCGGCGAGGTGCTTGCGGGCGCTCAGTCCGTGGCGACCGAAGCCGGGTGTCTGATTCTCGGCGGACATTCGATCGACGACCCCGAACCCAAGTTCGGCATGGTCGTCGTCGGCGAGGTCCACCCCGACCGGATGCTCACCAACACCGGGGCCAGGCCCGGCGACATCCTGGTCCTCACCAAACCCCTGGGCACCGGCATCCTGGCCACCGGATTGAAGCGCGGCGTCATCTCGGAGGCCGAGATGGCCGAGGCGGTCGAACAGATGACGACGCTCAACCGGGGGGCAGCGGAGGCGGCGGTCGCCCACGGCGCGGTGACCGCGACCGACGTGACCGGGTTCGGCCTCATGGGCCACCTCTCCAACATCGTGAACGGGAGCGGAGTGGGGGCCAAAATCGACGTGACGCGGCTCAATTTTCTGGCGGGCGCCACCGAACTCGCCCTTCAGGGCGTGGTCCCCGGGGGCACCACCCGGAATCTCGAGACCGTGCCGGTGGAGTGGAGCGACGATATAACCAGGTTCGAGCGGATCCTGGCGTCCGACGCCCAGACCTCCGGGGGACTCCTGATTGCGATCCCGCCGGGCCGAGCCCGGGGGCTGATCGATGCCCTCCGCGCCGGCCCGGCACCGTCGGCCCGGACAGTGGGCGTGATCACGGGTGAGCGCGGGGTGATCCGGGCCGAGCGGGGCAGCGCGCTCCCGGACGCCTGAGACACCTATATTCCCGCCGTGCCGTTTCACTGGTCGCCAGCCCGGATGGATCAACTTGAACGCGCCGCTCGCGAGGGATTGCGGGTCGCCGTGCGCCGCCGCGGCGTGGAATTCGTGGTGACCGCCCGCCGGGTCGAGCTTTCATCCCGGGGGGAGCGGCTGGTCGGCTATCTGCCGATGACCGGTAACGAAATGACGTTTGAGCTGGCCCACGTCGAATCCTTCGAGGTTCTGTCCTGATGGCTCCGCCGCTGCCAATCGCGATCGCCCACCTCGACGAGAGCTGCCTCGGCAACGGCCGTGAAGGCGACAACCCCGGCGGTGCCGGCGGGCTGATCGAGATCCGGACCGGCAAGGGTATCGAGCGGCGCGAGTTCTTCATTCACTCCCCGGCGACGACCAACAATCGGATGGCGCTTGGCGGTGCGGTCGCCCTGCTCCAGTTGTTGGCCGGGAAGGGGAAGCGCCTCCGGGTTCTGGTTGTGTCGGACTCCGAATACCTGGTGCGCGGGGTCCGGGAATGGCTGCCGGGCTGGGTCTCCCGGGGCTGGAAGCGGAAAGCCGGCGCGATCGAGAATCTGGAACTCTGGAAAGCGCTGTACGCTTCACTGGCCAGACACGATGCCCAGCTGGTCTGGGTGCGGGGCCATGCCGGCCACCTCAAGAACGAATTCGCCAACATCCTGGCCATCCGGGCCGCCAAGGAGCAGGTGACTTCGGAGGGAATCGTACCCGCGACGCTCGATGAATGGCTCGTCTCCGAACGGAGCAAGGGGCGCTACGCCGCCGAGGACCCGGACCGCACCTTCGGGGAACTCGAACGCCGCGTCGCGGGGGGAGAAACTCTGCCGATCATGCTGGAGGAAGGAGCGCCGGCCCGATGACCGACCTGGCCCGGTTCGTCAAACGTCTGGTCGAGGTGCTTGAAGCTCGCGACCCGGCCGGCGTCCATCGGCCGCTCAGCGTGGCCGATCTCCGGGGAACCATCTTCCCCTACCGGACGCAACGGTCTTCGCTCGGACTCACCAGTGCCGAGGACTACGATCTGCTGGTGCTCCGGCTGGTGTCCGAGGAAGATGATTTCGTAAGGACCTACCCGCCGGAGTCGGCGGCGCAGGCCCGGGACGAGGCCGGCGCCGTCAATCCCAATCTCGATCTGGTCGAAGACCTTGGCGACGCGACCATCCAGATCGGCGCGACGGCTCTGGCCCGGATTCAGGCCATGGTCGAGGAGTTGTCGCCCCAGGCTCTGGAGTTCCTCGAAGTGATCGACGTTCCGCGGCCGGCGGTGGAGCCGGGGTTGACCGTCGAGGCGGCGCCGCCGAGCGCTCCCGCTCCCATCATGACCGCGCCAGCAAATCTTGCCGAGCCCGAACTGCCGGCGTTCGAGCCGATCGCCGAGACGATCGACATTGCGATTGAGCCGACGCTGCCTCCTGTTACCCCGGTTGAGGCTGCACCACCGCTGGTACCCATCGCGCCGCCTGCCCCGGCAACGCCGACCTGCCGCGCCTGTCACGCCACGCTGCCCGAACGACGGGCGGTCATGTTCTGTCCGTTCTGCGGTGAGCGACAAGGCCCGGCCGCCTGTGCCCGGTGCGGAACCGAGCTCGAACCGGGTTGGTGCCATTGCGTCGAATGCGGCCAGGCCGTGCCGGGTGCGGAGCGCCCGCGATGACGTCCCCCGAAACACCCCGGATCGATCGGGCGGCGCTGGATCGGATCATTCAGCGCGCGGCCGAGCTCCAGACCGGGGAACGCGAGGTGGGCGACGACCTCAGCGCCGATGAAGTGCTGGCGCTTGGGAAGGACGTCGGGATTCCGGCCCGGTATCTCCAGCAGGCGATCCTCGAGCACCAGACCACCGTGACTACCGCGACCCCCGAGCAGGGCTTGCTGGCCCGGGTCATTGGGCCGGCGCAGGTTCAGGCTCAACGGGTGGTGCAGGGCAAGGCGGAGGACGTGCTGGCGTCCCTCGCGGTCTGGATGGACAAGAACGAGCTGGTGGTGGTGCAGCGGCAACAGGCCGGCTGGATCAGCTGGGAGCCGCTCCGGGGGATGCAGGCGGCGATCCGTCGCGGGGCGGCGTCGCTCGACACGTCGAAGCCCAAATTCATGCTGTCACGGGCCGAGGTCGTGGTGGCGACCGTGACGCAGCTCGAATCAGGCTACACCCACGTTTCCCTCTCAGCCACTCTCAGGGCGGTCCGGCGTGATCATATTATCGGGGCCGCGGTGTCCGGAACAGTCGGCGTCGGGGCGGCCGGGGCGTTGGCGATGTTCAGCTTGACCGCCCTCGCGGCCGTGGTGCCGGTTGCGGTGGCCACCCTGATCGGAGTGACCGTCATCCGGAGCTTCCGGCCCATTGCCGGACGGGTGCAACTTGGCCTCGACCGGGCCCTCGATTTCCTCGAGCGGGGTGGCGTCAAGCCGGCCCACGAGCTGCCGAACCGTGGTCCGGGCCTCCTCGATCTCCTCGCCACCGAAGTGCGCCGCGCCCTCACGGCCGGCCAGGAGTCGCGGCCGAGTGGCCGGACCAGGCCGCCCGACGACAAGGCCAAACCATGACGGCGGGCAATCGCCGGCTGGCGGTCCTGATCTCGCTGCTACTGGGCTGTCGAGCGACGACGACCCGCCCCTACTTCGTGCCTTATCCGGAGGCGGAGAAGGCGGAGATTGGCTTTGGAGTGATCGATAAGGCCCTGACGGTGGAACAGGTGACCGACACGCTTTTCGCCTATCTGCTACGGGACAGCATCCCGATCACCACCGTCCGACCGTTCGACGGTTTTCTGGAGACCGGGTGGTTCGACGCGGCGACTCTGGCCCCAACCAAGAGCCGTCCGGTCGGTGACAAGGTGGTCCGGGTGCGGGCGTACATCGATCCCGGCAAACCTGGGTTCACCCGGGTCGAGGTCGAGACCGTGTTCGTGCCATTTCCCGACCCGTCGCTTTCGGCGCGGGAGCAGGAGGCGCCGGTGACGCCCGTGCATCCCGTCAACCGGCGGGTGGCCGCGGTGCTCGCGATTCTCACGAAGAAATACGGTGCCCCTGAGGACAGCACGGCCAAGAAGAAGAACCCGAAGGACGCTACGGCCACCCCGCTGCTGCCGACGAAGGCCGACTCGACCAGGGCCAGGGCGGACACCACCAAGCTCAAGCCCGGGACTCCGGCTGACACGACCCGGGCGAAAGCTCCCACCGATACCACGAAGGTGAAGGCCGCGGCCGACACCACGAAACGGTCCTGACCCCGCCGATGGAACGCCCCGTGTTCGCCGGCATCTGGCGCGATGACGATCGGGCCCGTGCCGCCTACTCCGAAGGGGCCGGGATCTACCGGATCGTTCCCCGCGCCGTCGCGGTGCCGTCCACCACTCGGGCACTGGCCGCGCTGGTCCGGTGGGCCGCGGCGCACACCGTGCCGCTGATTCCCCGCGGGGCCGGGAGCGGGATGCCGGGCGGTAATGTCGGCGAGGGCGTGATCGTGGACCTCACCGTGCTCGATGGGGCTCCCCTGAGCGTCGATCCCGTCCGCTGCATCGCCACGACCGGGGCCGGCGTAGCGTTAGGCGCCCTGGCCGAAGCGGCCCGGACCCACGGGCTCCGGATGCCGGTCGATCCGTCGAGCGAGCGGTTCGCCACCGCGGGCGGAACGGTGGGGACCAATGCCGCCGGGACCCGGACGGTCAAGTACGGACCGGTGCGCCGCTGGGTCCAGGGCATCACGCTGGTGACGACCGACGGTGACGTCCTCGCGCTCGAGCGCGGCGTCCCGCTTCCAGCCTCGGCGCTCTCCCGGCGGCTCGACGCCTCCCTGGGCGACGCCCTTCGCCTCGCCCGGTGGCGGGTGGCGTCGAGCTTCCCCAAGGTCCGGAAGAACACCGCGGGCTATGCCCTCGATCAGTTCCTCGCCTCCGGTGACCTGCTCGACCTCGTGATCGGCGCCGAAGGGACGCTCGGCATCGTCACCGAGGTCCGTTGGCGACTCGAGCCGATTCCCGCCCATCGCGGCGGTCTCCGGGCCGCGATCCGCGATGGCCGCCGCCTGGGCAACCTGGTGCCGGCGCTCCTCGAACTCGAGCCGTCACGGGTTGAGTTCCTCGATCAGACCTTCCTCCGCTTTGTCGACGAGGAACTCAAGAGTGTCCCGCGCGGCGATCGCCTCCGCGACGCCGGAGCCGTGTTGATGGTCGAATTCGAGGGCGACGATCCCGCGTTGATCGAGAAGACGCTCGAACGAGCCGTCGGGATCGTCCGGTCTGACAGCCTCGAAGTCGCCGTCGGGCCCGACGAACGGGAAGTTGAGGCGCTCTGGGCCATCCGCCACGCCGCCAGTCCGAAACTCGCCTCTCTCGGTGACACTCGGCGATCGCTCCAGGTGGTCGAAGACGGCGCCGTGCCGGTCGAACGTCTGGGCGAATATCTCGCGGCCATGCACGCCATCTCGGCCAAGCGCGACGTCCCGATGGTCATGTTCGGCCACGCCGGCGACGGGAACGTGCATGCCAACCTGTTGCCTGATGTCACCCAGCCCGGCTGGGAGGATCGGATTCGGGCGATTTTCGAAGATCAGACCCAGCTCGTTCTGAGCCTCGGCGGCACCACCGCGGGCGAACATGGCGACGGCCGCCTCCGGGCTGGTGTGGTCGAGCGCGTTTACGGCTTCGAGATGAATCAGGTGTTCCGGCAGATCAAACGGGCCTTCGACCCGGCGGGCATCATGAATCCCGGGGTGAAGATCGGCGAACCCCACGATCCGATCCAGTCGCTCAAGGCCGGCGCCACCGGGCCCGTGATCCCCGCCGACATCGCTACCGGTCTCCGCCGCCTCGAGAAGCAGGCCGGCTACAGTACCGCGAGGCTCGATCTGGCCGACGACCCGTTGATCCGGGAGCAGCGATGATCGATCTCCGGAGCGACACCGTGAGCCGTCCGACCCCGGCCATGCGTCGGGCGATGGCGGAGGCGCCGGTCGGCGACGACGTCTATGGCGACGATCCCACGGTGGCCGCGCTTGAAGCCAGGGTGGCGAATCTCCTTGGCAAGGAGGCCGCGGTCTTCATGCCGACGGGCACGATGACCAACCAGGTGGGGCTCAGGATCCATTCGGAGCCGGGCGATACTCTCCTCCTGGCCGACGGGGCCCACATCTACATGAGTGAGGGTGGGGGCGCCTCGGCGTATTCGGGCCTGACCGTCCGGGCGGTGCAGGCGGAACGCGGCGTGTTCACCGCCGAGGCGCTCGAGGCCGCCATCGGCGTGGTGCATCCGTTCGTGCCGATCGAGTTGGCGTCGCCGCCCCGGATCGTGTCGGTCGAGAACACCAGCAACGCGGGCGGGGGCCGGATCTGGCCGATCGAACGAATCCGGGAAGTCACCGCGGTCGCCAGGGCGGCGGGACTGATCAGTCACCTCGACGGAGCCCGCCTCTGGAATGCCTCGGCGGCGAGCGGCATTGATGTGGCCGACTACGCCGCGCCGTTCGACACGGTGAGCGTGTGCTTCTCGAAGGGACTCGGAGCCCCGGTTGGCAGCTGTCTCGCGGGGACGCGGGCCACGATGGCGCGGGCCCGCCGGTTCCGCCAGCAGCTCGGCGGTGCGATGCGCCAGGGTGGGATCATCGCCGCGGGGGCGCTCCATGCGCTGGATCATCACCGGAAACGTCTGGTAGAGGACCACGCGAACGCGCGGGCGTTTGCCGCGGGGATCGCCGGCCTGCCGGGTATCGTTCTCGATCCGGCGACGGTCGAGACCAACATCGTTCGGTTCAGGGTGACCTCGATGCCGGTGGCGGCCTTCGCGGCCCGGCTCCGGGACCTGGGCGTGTTGCTACTCCCCTCGGGGCGTGACGGGATCCGGGCGCTCACCCATCTCGACGTCACCCGCGCCGACATCGACCGCGCGATCGCCGCCGTCGCGTCGGTCCTCGATCGACCGGGATCGTCGTAGGGGCGACCTTACGGTCGCCCTTACACCGGAGGCTGGTGGGGGGGTGGAGATTTGCGGGGGCGGAGATCGTCGCAGGGGCAATCCCGGTCGACGGTGACGGGACTCGGGGCGACGATTAGTTTCCCGCCATGCGTCAATATCTGGATCTGCTGAAGCTGGTCCTCGAAACCGGGGTTCCGAAGTCGGATCGGACCGGCACCGGCACCCGGAGTCTGTTCGGCCACCAGATCCGGTTCGACCTCGCCCAGGGGTTCCCCCTCCTCACCACCAAGAAGGTCCACACCCGCTCGATCATCCACGAACTGCTGTGGTTCCTCCGCGGCGAGACCAACACCCGGTATCTCAAGGAGCACGGCGTCTCGATCTGGGATGAATGGGCCGATGCCCAGGGTGAGCTGGGTCCTATATATGGGTTTCAGTGGCGGTCGTGGCCGGTGGCGGGCGGCGGGTCGATCGACCAGATCGGCGAAGCCGTCCGCCAGATCAAGGCGAATCCCGATTCCCGCCGGATTGTCGTCTCGGCCTGGAATCCCGGTGATATCCCGAAGATGGCGTTGGCGCCCTGCCATGCGCTGTTCCAGTTCTATGTCGTGGAAGGCCGGCTCTCCTGCCAGCTCTACCAGCGGAGCGCGGACATTTTCCTGGGAGTCCCGTTCAACATCGCCTCGTACGCCCTGCTCACGGCGATGATGGCGCAGGTGACGGGTCTCGAACCGGGGGACTTCATCCACACCTTCGGCGACGTCCACCTCTACAACAATCACGTCGACCAGGCCCGGCTGCAGTTGTCCCGTGATCCGCGGCCCTTGCCCGTGCTCAAGATCAACCCCGACGTCCGGTCGATCTTCGAGTTCCGCTCTGAGGATTTCACCATCGAGGGGTATCAGCCGCACCCGGCCATCTCGGCGCCGGTGGCGGTGTGATCGTCTCGCTGGTCGTGGCGATGGCCGAGAACCGGGTCATCGGGCGGGACGGCGGGCTCCCCTGGCGCCTGCCGGACGACCTCAAGCACTTCAAGCGACTCACCGTCGATCACACCGTCATCATGGGGCGGAAGACCTTTGACGAGGTCGGCCGCCCCCTGCCCAATCGTCGGAACGTGGTGATCTCCCGGAATCCGGCCTTTCGTCCCGAGGGTGTGACGGTCGTTCCCTCACTCGACGAAGCCCTCGCCCTCGGCGCCGGCGAGACGGAAGTCTTCGTCATCGGTGGCGGGGAGATCTATCGCCAGGCGCTGCTACGGACCGACCGGGTCTATCTCACGCTGGTACACGCCACCGTCGAGGGCGACACCACATTCCCGGAGTTCGAACGGTCCGCCTGGGTCCTCGAGTCGGACGAATTCCATCCGGCCGATGATCGGCACGCCTATGGGTTCACTTTCCGCGAATATCGCCGGATACGCGAATAGGCGCGGCCGCTTTAGGTCTTGCACTTTGCCAGTCTTCGCCGACCAGCTTCGCGATCGTCGCCGCGAACTGTGATTGCGTCCCCGGCTGGTCCTTCGCGACACCGGTGATCGTCACTTTCGGTCCCATCACCGCCATCCAGATCCGCTCCGCCGACAGCACATCGTTCCCGTGATCCGACCAGTCCCTGGCCGAGCCTCGGCCGTGGTCGGTCGCGATGATGAGGCTGGTCCGGCCCCGGTATTCTGGCATCGACTGTGCTGTTTCCCAAAGCAGCTGGATGAACCGGTCCGACCGGCGAGCGGCGTCGAGGTAGAGATCGTAGCGCCGCTCATGGGCCCATTCGTCGGTTTCTCCGAGGAGGACCGTGAGGACGCGGGGGTGCCGGGTCTTGAGTGCGTCGAGCGCGGCCGCCATGGTGGCGAGGTCGAGCCGTTCGTTCTTCCAGTGGGTCGGCGCCCACTCGGCCATCTGGTTCATCAGGCGCTGGCGCTCGGTGGTCGGGGCGGGGAAGGGCGGCCCTTCACCGTTCACCGGGAGCTTGCTCCGGCCGACGTTGAAGATTGAGGGGAAGACATCCCACGAGCCGAAGATCTCCACCGAGTGGGCGAAGCCCGGTCGCCCCGCCAGCCATTCGAGGACGGTCACATTGGGGTTCGGAACCTTGTCGTTGCTGTCGATCCGGCCATCGGGCTCGCCCGAGAAGAGCTCGTTGTAGCCCGGATATGAGAACCGGTGCCCGTTGGTGACGCGGATGGCGCTCCCCAGGGTGGAATCGCCGAGGAGGATTCCCTTCCGGCCAACAGTTCCCCAGAGGAACGGGAAGACCGCCTGCCGTCGCCGGTCGAGATCGTCGCGCCAGAAACGCTGCAGGGTGAAGCCCGAGTCGGCCACCCCGCCGTCAGGACCAGTGATTAGCCCGCGATTGGCGCCAGCGAAGACTTCCTGCCACCGCATCCCGTCGAGCGTGACGACGATCACTCGATCGGCGTTTTGTTGCGCGCCGAGCGGTGCAACCACCGTTGCGCCGGCGAGAAAGAAGGCGAAGAAGGGTGACGCGAAGACACGGGCGTGGCGTTTTGCAGTCAATCTGACCTCCGGAATCCTTGGTTTGAGGCAACTTGACCTGACTTTTGGCGACAAAATGTATTGTGCGAACGTCATCAATTTCCTATTTTGTATCAGCGTAGTGGCAACAGACACTTCGCCGCAGACTGGCGCCGGACTGATTGACCTCGACAAGGAGACCTTTTGGCGGTTCGAATAGGGTTTGCCTACAACCTCAAACCCGCAGTATCCGCTCCCGATCAAGCTGCTCCGTCTGGTGCCCCTGCACCGACCGCCCGCGGTCTCCGCTCCGATCTCCCTCAGCCGGATCTCTACGCCGAGTGGGACGAACCCGAGACCATCGACGCCGTAGAGAAGGCGCTCTCCGGTCTCGGCAAGGTGATCCGCCTCGAGGCTGATGCCGATTTCCCTCGGAAGCTGATGGCGGCCCGCCCGGACTTCGTCTTCAATATCGCTGAAGGTCTCTACGGGGTGAACCGTGAAGCCCACGTCCCGGCGATCTGTGAGTTTCTTGGCGTACCCTACCATGCCTCGGATCCGCTGACGCTGAGCTTGGCGCTTCACAAGGGGCGGACCAAGGAAATCCTGGCTCATCACGGCGTCCCGACGGCTCCGTTCATCGTCGCCCACTCCCGGAGCGATGCTCGCAACGTCACGCTCCCGTTCCCCCTCTTCGCCAAGCCGGCCCTCGAGGGGTCGAGCAAGGGGATCACCACCCGGAGCCTATGCGCCAACCGCGCCAAGCTGATCTCGGTGGTCGGTGAGTTGCTGGACGTCTACCAGGAGCCGGTCCTGATCGAGACCTATCTCCCGGGAGCCGAGTTCACGGTCGCCATCATCGGGAACGGGCGGGAATCCCGCTGCCTCCCGATCGTCGGGATGAAGTTCGACGAGTTGCCGCTCAACGCCCCGCCGATCTACGGCTACGAGGCGAAGTGGCTCTGGGATACGCCGGAACGGCCGCTCGAGCTGTTCGAGTGCCCGGCCCGGATCGACAAGGACCTGGCCCGGGAAATCCGGACCGTGGCGCTGTCGGCCTATCGGATTCTGGGCTGCCGCGACTGGTCCCGCGTCGACGTCCGCTGCGACGCCGCCGGCCGGCCGATGGTGGTCGAGGTGAATCCGCTTCCCGGCATTCTCCCGAACCCCAAGGACAATTCCTGCTTCCCCAAGGCGGCTCGCGCGGCCGGAATGTCCTATGACACCCTGATCCAGACCGTGGCGGACATCGCCTGGCGCCGGATCAGCGCCAAGTCGCTGATCGCCAAGGTGGCGGCTTGAGGATCGGGGTCGTTTACGACGCCGGAAGCGGAGACTGGGATCCGAAGGACGTCGCGGCCGTGCTCGACAACGTGCGCACGGTGCAAAAGGCCCTTCGGTCCGGCGGACACGAAACGACCCTGATTCCCGTCACCCTCGGTGACGTCAATTGGCTCAAGAAGGTTCAGCGCTGCGGGGCCATCTTCAATCTGTGCGAGGGCGTCAACGGCATGGCCCGGTACGAGGACTATGCCGTGGCCGCCCTCGATCTTACCCGGGTGCCATTCACCGGCTGCACCTCGTGGACCGTGACCATCGCCCACCGGAAGCACATCGCCAATACGCTGTTCAAAGCGTATGGCGTGCCGGTCCCCCCGTTCGTCCTGGCCAAGGTCGGATCGACGCCGACCGAACTCAAGTTCCCGGTGATCGTGAAGCCCTCCGGCGAAGACGCCAGCGTCGGGATCGACTCGGGTTCGGTCTGCACCACCCGCAAGGCACTCACCGAGCGGCTCGAGAAGGCCGCTCGGCTCTGGGAAGACACCCTGGTCCAGGAATACGTGCCTGGCCGGGAGGTCAACGTCGGCTTCGTCGGGAGTGAGATGCTGCCGATCTCCGAGATCAACTTCCAGAAGATGCCGGCCGGCACCTGGCCGATCGTCACCTACGCTGCCAAATGGGATTCGGGCAGCGCCGAGGATCTGGGCACCGTTCCGATGTGCCCGGCGCCGCTGTCTCCCGAGCTGGCCCGGAAGGTTGCGACCACGGCTCGGGCGGCGTGGCGGCTGATTGGTCAGGAGAATGGTTACGGACGGGTCGATATCCGGATTGCGCCGGACGGCGAGCCCTACGTGCTCGAAGTGAACCCCAATCCCGATATTTCCGCCGACGCCGGCCTGGCCAACATGGCCCGGGCCCGCGGCTGGGACTACAACACCCTCATCCTCAAAGTTGTTGAAGAGGCCCTCGAGCGCGCTGGTCGTCGGCGCGAGGCCGAGGCGCAGTACCTCAAGATCACGGTGTGAACCCGCCGGCCGCCCCACGGCTTCGTCCGCTCGTGCCCGCTGATCGGGTCCGGGTCGAGGCGATGACCAGGGCGGCCGGTCTGTTCTGGGACTGGGAAATTCCGATTGCCATGGAAGTCTTCGATGATGCCACCGGCGCCAACGCGTCGGGGCGGATCGATCCTGACTATGAGTCGGCCGGCGTCGAGATCGACGGGCGCCTCGCCGGGTGGGCCTGCTGGGGTCCGACTCCCAACCAGTCCGGGACCTTCGACCTCTACTGGATCGTGGTCGACCGGGAAATCCAGGGGCGTGGGCTCGGCTCGCTGCTGCTGGCCGAGATGGATCGGCGGATCGCGGGCCGGGTCCGGCGGCTCCTGGTGGAGACGAGCGGGCGTGATGATTACGCCTCGACCCGCGCCTTCTACGAACGTCATGGCTACCGGATAATCGAGCGGGTGCCGGATCACTTCGCTCCTGGTGACGATCTGGTGCGTTTCGTGAGGGACGACTGGGAGATGCCCTAGGGTGGCGTGATTCCGAGCACTGGAAGGGGGCACGTCTGGCGGACCTTGGAACCTGGCGCCATATTCGCACCTTCCCTTCCCAAGAGTGTTCCATGTCTCGTCCCGGCCTGGTTGGTTCCGCCCTGCTGGTTGGTGTTCTCTCCGCATGCAGCGACGGCGGCATGCTGCCCACTCAGGAAACGCCGGCGGTGAGTCTCGCGGCGGCCGCTTCGTCGAACGCCTGCGGTACGCCCAAGGGCCATCCGGGCGGCAAGATCATCGATACGCTGCAGGCGCAGTTTCCCTGGGCGGTTGCGGTGCGGGATGACGGCCTTGCCTATTTCACTGAGCTCTTCAACAACCGGGTCGGCGTCACCGACACCCGGAACCGGAGCATTACGGGGTACATCCAGGTTGGGTCGCTGCCCACCGGCATCGCGTTTTCGCCGGACGGCGCTACCGCCTACACCGCGAACCAGGGCGACAACACGGTCACCATCGTGAGTGTGGCCACCGGACAGGCGGTGGGCAGCGTGACGATCGGAGCGTCGCCCTTCTCGGTCCAGGTCTCCCCTGAAGGGGATCAGATCTTCGTCGGCAACAACGACAATACCTTATCAGTGGTCGACGCCGTGACCCGGCAGGTGGTCAAGACGGTCACGATCGGATTCGCGACCAACGCGTTCGCGGTCGACCCCTCAGGCCGGATGCTCTACGCCAGCAGCTTCGTGAGCGGCACGGTGTCTGAGATTGACATCTTCACGGGGAATGTGCTCCGGACCTTCGCCATCGGAGGGACCACCCAGGGGGTGGCGCTCAACCGGAAAGGCACCAGGCTCTACGTGGCAAACCAGGGGGGGTATCTGACCGAGGTGAATCTGGTGACCGGCCAGATCGGCGTCCAGATCCCGTTGGGCGGGGTGGCCTTCGGTGTCGGGGTGACGCCAGACGACAACGAGGCATGGATTACTCTGCCGCTCGACGGCAAGGTCCAGGTCTTCAAACTGAGCACCCGAAAGATCACTGGCACGCTCACGGTCGGCGGGGAACCCCGTCGGGTGGCGTTCAGTCAGGTCGGCAAGATCGGGGCGATCACCAACACCGCCGGCTATATCACGTTCGTTCGCTGATCCCGGGCCAGGGGCATTGGTCCTCCTGGCCCCGTTCCCCGCCGCCGTGACGGTTTTCGGCACCTTTCCGCGCACTGTCAACCGATGAACCAGGTCCCGGACTCCGTCCGGGCCTGGCAGCGCGTCGGAATACTCCGATCACAGGGGGCTATATGGGACAGGTCCGAACGTTACGGGGGGTTGTTGGACTGATACTGGGGACAGTCGTGGCGGGCTGCAGTTCGAGCGGCGGTTCAACCGGCCCTGGTCCTACCCCGTCGATCTCCCTGTCCCTGAGCCCGACCTCGGCGTCGGTCCTCCAGGGTGGCTCGACCATCGTCACCGCAACGCTAACCCGGAGCGGCGGGTTCAGCGGGACGGTCGATTTGACCGTAACCGGTGCCCCGGCCGGCGTGACCGGCACCATCGGCGCACCTCAGACCAGCGGTGGCAGTACCACGGCCCCCGTCACTGTCGCCGTGGCGGCGTCGGTTGCGGCGGGGAACTACACCCTGACCGTGACCGGGACGGGGAGCGGTGTCTCCAACGCCACCGCCACCTTCTCGCTGACCGTGACCGTCGGCGGCAACTTCAGTCTCGCGGCCACGGCCTTGAGCATCGCGGCGGGCGCCAACGGCAACTCGACCGTGACCATCACCCGGACCGGCGGCTTTTCCGGGAGCGTGGCCCTGACGGCCACCGCGGTTCCTGCCGGTCTGAGTGCCCAGTTCGCGCCGGCAAGCACGACTGGCAACACTTCGACGCTAACCATCACCGCCACCGCCGGGCTCGCTCCCGGCAACTACACGGTCGGGATCACGGGGAGCGCCTCGGGTCTGCCCGACCAGACCGCCTCGGTCGCGGTGACGGTGACCGCTCCTTCCGGCAGTGGCAACGTGCAGATCAGCCTGGCGTGCTTTGCCCCCATCTGGGTTGCCTACCAGGACGGGACCGGGGCGTGGACCCGGGCAACGACCGTCAGCCCCAACGTGTACAGGATCTCGGTGACCGGTAACTATGCCGGCGTGGCGCTGGTGTTTCCGAGCGGCGGCGGCTTCCAGACCCAGATCAACTACCTCCCGAAGGCCTATCTGACCAGCGCGGCCACCGTCAACTTCTGCGCCGCCGGGGGCCTGCCTCCGGGTACCAAAAGCGTCTCCGGGACGGCCGCCGGTCTGACGGGCTCCGACCGGGCCAACATCTCGATGGGCGGCAGCACCGGACTCGCGTCGACGAACAACCTCAACTTCGGCCTGAATCAGGTCCAGAACGGTCCCCAGGACCTGATCGGCTGGCGCCATGACCCCGCGGGCGAGTCGAACGGTCATCCCAATCCAGACCGCGGGCTCCTTCGCCGCGACCAGAACATCCCCAACCTCGGCTCCGTCGGGATCGTCGACCTCACAGGGTCGGAATCGTTCGCACCGGCCACGGCGACGATCACGCTGCCGGGCACGCTGGCGGGTGAGAAGCTGACGCACGCGATGCAGTACCTGACCCGGCCCGAATGCGTCCTCTCAGCGCTGTACCAAACCTCGGCCGGAGATCCCTCGCCGTTCACGGCCACGGGGATACCGGGCTCACTTCAGCGGACCGACGACTACCACTATCTCATTGTGTCGGCCGTGACCGGTTCCGGGACGCCGATCATCGGCCATACCTCCTCGCGGACCTACTCGACGGTGTTCCACACCCTCACCAATCAGGCCGTCACCCTCCCGCCGTCGATCGCGGGCACTACTGTCACCACGCTGGCGGGGCCCTACAAGCGGCTCCAGGCGGTCATTCCGACGGTGCCGGCGTTTGCCCCGGGCGGCGGTCTGACGTACATCAGTCAGGCACCACTGCGCCTGGTAGCTCTCGTATATGCGGGATCGGTGTTCAGCGGAAGCCAGGTGACTCTGGCGATGCCGGACTTCACTGGCCTCGCGGGATTCGACCCGACCTGGCTGCCCGCCACCTCGGCCACAGGCACCTGGTCTGCCCAGGTGGCCGGGACGAACAACCTCGGTTCGACGCTCTGCAACGCGGGGACGTCACTCTGGTCGGCGGCGGCGCTGGGCACGTTCTGACGAGGGGCGGGCGTCGATTTGAGCCCGGCCCTCACGGTGCTACACCGTTACGGTACGTCGGCGCGGCGCGGGGGAGCGACCACTCGGAAGTGGAGGGATAGGTTGGCTTGGCGGCTCCTCCGCTGTCTCGACCAGCGGGAAGCCGCCCCGCCGCAGGGCGGTTTCGATGATCCACTCCCATCCGGCGGTCATCTGGAATGAGCGCATCGAGCAGCCGAGGTACCGGGCCACCCAGGCCCGGAAGGTCCGGGCCTCGGCCCCGACCAGGTGGGCCTGCCGGTCAACGCTGGCGTTCCATCCCCCCACCTTGGCCTGAATCAGCTTCCGGATCCTGAGCCAGTCGTGATGGCCGAGCGTGCCCAACCGCCGCAGTCGGTAGCGGACGGTCCGGTCGGCCTCAGCCGTCCGGCGAGTGGGCTGGTCGGACCAGATTCCCGATAGCGTCTGCCCGAGGGCGATGGACTCGGTCCGGGTCACCACCTGGGCCACCAGATGCGCCACGGTGGGGGCCGGCCGGGTCGCCACGGCATTGAGTACCATAGCGGCCGGTACCTGGTAGGCGCTCCCGGTCAGAATCACGAAGGCCGGCTGACAGGGAAGGCCCCAGACGGTCTGGAGCAGTGCGGGGGAGATCGCGGCCGGGGTCAGCAGCACACAAGGGACGACCCACGGCGACTGGTCGAACAGCGCCGTGACCCGATCGAGCTGGCGAACGGCGTCGGCGGGTACCACGGCGACCGCCCCGGGCATGGGCGGGCGGCCGATCCAGGGCCGGGGATCGGTGTAGGGTGGTTCGAGCACAACGATTGAGCTGCCGATCATGAGGCACACGGGAGAAGGTACCGACGATATCGCCCGTTAGGCGTCAGGTACAGAGGGCCGAAAGACCCTAGTCGACGTCCTCGATCCTGAAACGGAGCAAGAGGTGGTGGAGGACCGGGGTCACCAGGTAACCGACCGTCACCACGAAAACGACCCCGCAGTAGAGGGCATAGATCCCGGCAAAGAGCTTGGCCTCGGGGCGTTCCATAACGGCCACCGGCCCCATGCCCGCCAGGAGCATGGCGGCGTTGAGAAACCCGTCGAGCGGGCTCAGGCCGGCAAAATACCAATAGCCCCAGATCCCGATTCCGAGGGACCCGCCGAGGATGGTTCCAGCCACCAGGAGGTGCTGAAACAGCCGGGTCCGCAGTCGGGATCCCATGTCATCGGGCAGGGTGTCTTCCGGGGTCATGGGATTTTGCTCCAGGCGTTGATCTGATGCAGCCATGAAAAAGGATCGAGTTCGATACCCGAGAGGCGGCGGGTCAGCACGGCGGCGTTGGTCGGCGAGTACAGGAAGACCGCGGCCG
>JANMXA010000169.1:0-3145 GCA_031394255.1 Gemmatimonadota bacterium | reverse complement strand
CGGTGCCCCGCCGATGCTCGAGTCCCCAGCGATTGAGGGCGCTGTCTCCCGCCAGATAGCAATCGGCACGGAGGCCCGTTTCCAGATGGAGCAGATTGAAATGACCTCCACTCGGCCGCCGGCCTTCCTCCTCGAGAACCTCGACCGGCGGCGCATAATAGGCGTCAGTCGGGAAGGCGGCGTTCAGGAGGCGACCGTCCGCCGGCTTCAACCGCATCACGAGGTCGATGTCCTGGGTCAACCGGGGTTCACCGTAGATCGTGCTGGCCACCGAGCCGGTGACCATGTATTCGACGCCGGACTGGTTGAAACGATCGAGGAAAACCGCCAGAAGGTCAGGCGCGGTCATGCAGAACGAGCCGCCGGACTTCCCGCTGGACATCCGAAGGCGTCCACTCCGGATGACGCATCCGCACGCCCGCCTCGACGAGCTCGGCGGCGGCCCGGCGCAGCGCGTCAAGCGTGTGCAGTTTCTGCTCCGCAGTCATCTGGCGGAGTCGGAGCGTTTCGTAGTCGAAGAAGGTCGGGTCCACGGGCCGGAATCTGAGCCATGTCGGGAAGGATGGCTAGGGCCGCCGGCCGACCGGTCCGCCACCCCGGACCCCTGACCGGCCCTATATTTCCCCCATGACCTACACCCCCGAAACCATCGAGCCCAAGTGGCAGCAGCGATGGGCCGAACGCCGCACCAACGAGCCCGATCTCGACCGGGCCGAAAAGCCGTTCTACAACCTGATGATGTTCCCCTACCCCTCGGCCGAGGGGCTCCATGTCGGGAACTTCTACGCCTTTACGGGCAGTGACGTCTTCGGCCGGTTCATGCGGATGCAGGGCCACACCGTCTTCGAGCCGATCGGGTTCGACGCGTTCGGGATCCACAGCGAGAACTTTGCGCTCAAGGTCGGGACCCATCCCAATGTCCTGATCCCGCAGAACATCAAGAACTTCACCCGTCAGCTCACCCAGCTGGGCGGGATGTTCGACTGGAAGCACGTCCTGTCGACCACCGATCCGGCCTACTACAAGTGGACCCAGTGGCTCTTCCTCCAGCTCTACCACGCCGGCAAGGCCTACAAGAAGAAGGCCGCCGTCAACTGGTGCCCGAGCTGCAAGACCGTGCTCGCCAACGAACAGGTGATCAACGGCGCCTGTGAGCGGTGCGGCTCCCAGGTGGAGCAGCGGGCGCTCGAACAGTGGTTCTTCAAGATCACCGATTACGCCCAGCGCCTGCTCGACAATCTCGACGACAAATCGAAAATGGACTGGTCTGCCACGACCACGACGGCCCAGCGAAACTGGGTCGGCCGGAGCAGCGGCGCCGAAGTGGATTTTGCGGCCGGAGGCGAGACGATTCGGGTCTACACCACCCGGCCCGACACGATCTTCGGCGCCACGTTCATGGTCCTGGCCCCGGAACACCCCCTGGTGGCCAAACTCACCACCCCGGCTCAGCAGAGCGCGGTGGCGGCCTATCAGCAGGCGGCTGCCGCCAAGGACGTGGTGGCCCGGAAGGTCGAGACCAAGGACAAGACCGGCGTCTTTACCGGCGGCTACGCCACCAATCCCGCCACCGGCCAGCCGATTCCAGTGTGGATCGCCGACTACGTGCTGATGGACTACGGCACCGGCGCCATCATGGCGGTGCCGGCGCACGACGAACGCGACTTCGCCTTCGCGACCAAGTTCCATCTTCCGATTCTCCGGGTGGTCGCCAGCGGCGACGAGACCGCCTCGACCCCGATCACCGAGCCCTCGGCCGAGACCGACGGGAGCCGGCTGGTGAATTCCGGCGCATTCGACGGGAAACCCGTGACCGACGGCGCGGCCGCCATCGTGGCCTGGCTCGAAGCGAAGCACGTCGCCAAGGGCGTGATCAAGTATCGGCTCTACGACTGGTGCATCTCCCGCCAGCGCTACTGGGGCCCGCCGATCCCGATCATCTACTGCGACGCCTGCGGTCCGGTGCCGGTGCCGGAGAAGGACCTCCCGGTCCTCCTCCCCCACATCGAGGACTTCCGGCCCGACGACTCGGGGATTTCCCCGCTCGCCCGCCACAAGGAGTGGTACCACGTCGCCTGTCCCACCTGCGGGAAACAGGGCCGCCGTGAAACCGATGTCTCCGACACCTTCCTCGACTCGGCCTGGTACTTCTACCGGTACCTCGGCACCGAATTCGCCGACCGGGCCCTCGATGCCAATCGAGTCAAGAAGTGGCTCCCGGTCCCGATGTACATCGGCGGGAACGAGCACGCGGTGCTGCACCTGCTCTACTCGCGCTTCATCGCGATGGTACTGCAGGAACGCGGGCTGGTCCATTTCGACGAGCCGTTCCGGAAGTTCCGGGCCCATGGCCTGATCGTGAAGGACGGCGCCAAGATGTCGAAGTCGAAGGGGAACGTGGTGAACCCCGACGAATACGTCGCCAGGTGGGGCGCCGACACCCTGCGGCTGTTCCTGATGTTCCTCGGTCCCTTCGAAGAAGGCGGCGACTTCCGCGATGCCGGCCTGACCGGCCCGCGCCGTTTCCTCGAGCGGCTCTGGGACCTGGTGGGCCAGTGCGAGCGGCGGACCCTGAGCGGTGACGAGATCCACCGCGACGTGATGATCAAGTGGAACGCCACCAAGAAGAAGGTGACCCACGACCTCGAGACCCTGGGCTACAACACCGCCATCGCTGCACTCATGGAACTCCTCAACACCATGCGGGAGACCAACTGCAGCGAGCGCCAGATCGTCAAGGACATGGTGCTGATGGTGGCGCCGTTCGCGCCCCACTTCGCCGAGGAGTGCTGGGAACGGCTGGGAGGGCAGACCTCGGTTTTTGACGCCAAATGGCCCGCCTGGAATGAGGGCCTGACGCAGGACGCGGTGGTCGAGATCGTGGTCCAGGTGAATGGCAAGACCCGGAGCGTCATCAAGGCCGGCCGAGGGTCCCAGGAAAGTCAGGTGTTGCCGAAGGCGCAAAAGGACGATACCGTCAGGAGGTTCCTGGACGGCAAGGAGATCGTCAAAGTGATCTTCGTCAAAGACCGTCTGATCAACATCGTGGTGAGGTAAGGGCGGTGACGATCGTGCGTGAAGCCCGGCTTCGGCCTGAGTTTGCCCATCTCTACCCGGAGCTGCCGCCGGGTCGGTGGATGCCCGC
>JANMXA010000168.1:0-1848 GCA_031394255.1 Gemmatimonadota bacterium | reverse complement strand
CCCTTCCGGGATGCCGAGGTCAGCCGCCACGTCGGCGTAGGACCGACCGCGGTAGTAGGTCTCGACCAGCACCATGCGGTGGTCGACCCGCAGGCGGCGTAGGGCCTCCTCGATCAGCCACCCATCGAGGGAGCGTTCGAGGACGTCGATCTCGGGGGGCTCGACCTCCGCACGTGATCCAGGCAGCGCGCGAGTCGTTCGGTGGCGGACCTCATCGACGATGACGTTGCGCAGAATTGCGAAGAGCCACGGGCGCACCGGCCGGGCCCGGTCGTAGCGGGCGGCGAAACGCCAGGCCCGCAGGAACGTCTCCTGGACCGCCTCCTCGGCGGTGGCCCCGTCGCCCAGGGCGTGGTGGGCGTAGCCGAAGAGCTCGCCCGAATGGGCCGCCCAGGCTGTGCGCAGACCGCTGTCCCCGGACAGGTCCGGCCCGCTCGCCCGGGTCGACTCCTCTCGACCTAGCACCGCACACCGCCTCTCCTACCGAAGTCGGCACCCGGGTGGCTGAACGCGAGCGCCGTGAGAACGGTATCCCTGCCAGAACAGGTCCAGCACACAGCCGCTGGGTCACATACACCGAACGAAGGAGCAGAACGTGCGAAGCAGTCGCAAGAATATTGTGCTCGTTGCAGCAGGCACACTGGCCTTGTCCACGTTCTCCGCGGGGCCGGCGCTGGCCGACGGCGGTCACGGCGAGCGCGGGCACGACCACGGCAACCTGCTGTCCGAAGACCTCGTCGGCAGCAACCTGGCGCCCGCCAGTCCCGTCGTCGCAGGCATCGCGCCCGGCGGCGCGCCCTGGGTCAACGGCGAGAGCACGGCGCGGGTCCGCTCAGACGGTCGGATCAAGGTCCGCATCCGTGGCCTGGTCATCCCGATCGCGCCGTTCAGCGGGACCAACCCGGTCGCGATGGCCGTCGCGACGCTCGTGTGCGACAACGTGGTTGCCGACTCGACCAAGCCGTTCGCCCTCGACCCCGCAGGCAACGGACGCACCAGGGACCAGATCAAGGTGCCGCTCCGGTGCAACAACCCGGCAGTGCTCATCCAGCCAGCTGGCTTCCGGAGCGTCTACATCGCGTCCACGACGATGAACGACCAGGAGGACGACTGAGCTCGCCTCAGCGTGGGCAGGGCTGTCATGCCCAAGCCGGCGCCTCTCAGCATCGGCGACCTGCTCGGCGGCGGCCTCCGGCGCAAGGCCCGTGACGTCGTACGGCGCCGGGTAGTGCCGCGATCCCCGCGCCCCCGTCGTCTCCTCCGGCCCGACTGCGCGACCAGCCGTGTGCCGCATTCCGGGTGAACCAGTCCTGGTCGACCATGAACACTCCTTTGACCCTTTCAAGAAAAAGTAGGCGCTTGATCCTTCTCGATGCCAAGCCTGAGAGATGCGTCGCGGTGTGACCGGGCCACGGCCGCCTCGTGGGCCCGTGGCCGGGCGGCGGGTCCACCGGGCTGGTGAACGGGACTCCGGTTTCGGCGGCGGCGGTCATTGCGTCGTAGGCGGCGAGCACGCGCCTCTTGGTGTGCGGAACTCGCCGTGGTCGCGCTCCCCGTAGGAGCGGCCGGAGTCACGTTCGAGCCGTTCCTCGAAAAGGACGCCGAGCTCGCCGGAGCGATGCGCTCCCTGCCCGGCGGTCGCTCGCTCTCGGTCGGCGACCGCTGTTGCTTGGCGCTCACCGTGCGCAGCCGCCCACCCGAGGTCTTGACGGGAGGCGGGGAGTGGGCCGACCTCGACCTACCCGTCGCCATCGTGCTGCTCCGGTAGGCCGCCGGAGGCGAGCCAGCAAGCTGCGGCGAGGAGCCCGGCTACTGACGAGGCGTGGCCAGGCCTGCCGTCAGCTCATC
>JANMXA010000167.1:0-3136 GCA_031394255.1 Gemmatimonadota bacterium | reverse complement strand
CCGCGGCGGCCGCGACCCCGCTCGCCACCGGCGCGGCGCCGCAGGGGCCGGTCGAGATCCAACTGGCCCAGCTCTGGGCCGAGGTCTTGAAACGTGACGGCCTCAGTCGGACCGACAACTTCTTCACCCTCGGCGGCCACTCCCTCCTCGCCATCCGCCTCCTCGGCCGGATCAGCAAAACCTTTGGCGTCCGGCTGGCGCTCCGGCAGCTGTTCGAGGCCCCGACCATCGCCGAGCTGGCCGGGCTCGTGGCGCCGACGCATCCGCTCGAGGCACCACTCGCCGCCCTCTGGGCCGAGATCCTCAAGAAGGACCGGGTCGGCCGGGATGACAACTTCTTTTCGTTAGGCGGCCACAGCTTGCTCGCCATCCGGCTCCTGGGCCGGGTCAGCAAAGCTTTCGGCGTGCGGCTCGCGCTACGCACCCTGTTCGAACACCCCACGGTCGCTCAGCTCGCGCCGGTGATCGAACAGCAGCGCGCCGCGGAGAGGAGCGCGCCATGACGCCGGCGCAACCGACGATCGCCCCGCGGAACCGCGCCGAACCGGCGCCGCTCTCGCACGGACAGGAGTTGTTCTGGCTGGTCGATCGGGCCAACCCCGGGCTGGTCGCCTACAACGTCCCGAGAGCCTTCCGGGTTCGGGGAGCGCTCGACCTCGACGCGCTGGAACGGGCGATCAACGCGCTGGCCCAGCGGCATGAAATCCTCCGGACGACGTACCACGCCGACGGCGACCACCCGATTCAGGTCGTGAGCGAGGTCATCCGGGTTCCGTTCGAACTGATCGATTTGTCATCGAAGCCGCTCTCCGCGTCCCTGGCGCAAGCGACCGCCCTGCTCAAGGAGCGCGCGGCCCATCATTTCGACCTGTCTCGTGACGTCCTGCTCCGCGCCACGGTCGTGCGACTTGGCCCCGACGACCATCTGTTCTTCTACCTGTCGCACCACATCGTGTCGGACGGCTGGTCAAAGAGCATCATCTTCCGCGACCTCGGCGCCTTGTACACTCACGAGCGCGGGATGGGTCCGGCGCCCGAGCCGCTGCCGCTCCAGTTCGCCGACTACGCCGTCTGGGAACGAAAGGCGCTGGTCACCGCCGACGCCGAAGCCCATCTGGCCTACTGGCGGAACCAGCTTGCCTCCCCATTGCCCGTGCTCGACCTCCCGACGGATCGCCCGGTCAGCGCCGCGCCCAGTTTTGACGGGGATCACTCCGACGTCATCTGGCCGGCCGGATTCGTAGCCGAGATCCGGCAATTGGGCCAGTCCCAGGGGGCGTCGTTCTACATGACGCTCCTCACGGCCTGGCAGACGCTGCTGCACCGGTACAGCGGCCAGGACGAGATCATTGTCGGCTCGCCAATCGCAGGCCGGGGTCAGGAGGAGATCGAGGACCTGGTCGGCTACTTCGCCAACGCCCTCGCTTTTCGAACCCGGTTCGGGGACGACCCCACCTTCGGGGACCTGCTGGCCCGGGTCGCGGACACCTGCCTCGACGGCTACGAGCACCAGGAGCTGCCGTTCGAGCGCCTGGTCATGGAGCTCAAGCGAAACGATGCGACCTCGCACGCTCCGCTCTTCCAGGTCGTACTGACGATGGAGGACACCGTCCCCGGCGAGCTTACGCTCGGGGACGCGACGCTCACGCCGGTCGAGGTCCCGCTCAGCGGAACCAAGTTCGACCTGACCCTGCTCTTCTCCGAGCGGCCCGACGGGATCCGGCTGGCGCTCTGGTTCAAGACCGACCGGTTTTTCCGGACCCGGATCGAACGGATGCTCGGCCATCTGGAGACCCTGCTGCGCGCGGCGATCGCGAATCCCGGGACCCGGGTGAGCGCGTTGCCGTTGTTGTCCGAGTCAGAGGCGGCCCAATTGGCGTGGTGGCAGGGGCCGGCGACGACGTTCCCCGGGGTGGCGGTGGCGACCCGGCTCGCGGCCCGGGCGGCCGCCACGCCCGCGGCCCCGGCCGTGGTGAGTGGGCCGACCACGCTGACCTACGGCGCGCTCCAGACCCAGGCGATGGCCCTCGGCCAGGCGTTAGGCAGCGCGGGCGTCCGGCCCGGCGACCGCGTCGGCCTCCTGCTCGAACGCACGGCCGACCTGCTGGTGGGCGTCCAGGGGATCTGGCTGGCCGGCGCCGCCTACGTGCCGCTCATCCCCGACCTGCCCGCCGCCCGGCTCGCCACCCTGCTCCAGGAGAGCGGGGTCCGCGTCGTGGTCACCACCGCCGCCTTGGCCACCCGCCTGCCGGCCGGGATCACGGCGGTGCCGGTCGACGCGGCGCCCCCGCCGAGTGGTGCGCCGCTGCCCGGCGCCCAGCCCGAGGCGCTGGCCTACGTGCTCTTCACGTCCGGCTCCACCGGGGTCCCCAAAGGCGTTGGCGTGACGCACGCCCATCTCGCCCACTACGTCGAAGCCGTCAGCGCCCGGCTCGGCCTGGCGCTCGACGGCTCGATGCCGTGGACCGGCGCCTCCGTCTCGACCCTCGCCGCCGATCTTGGCCACACCGCCGTCTTTCCGATCCTGGCCGCCGGGGGGACGCTCCACCTGATCCCGACCGCCGTCGCCATGGAGCCGGCCCAGTGGGCCCAGTATACCGCCCACCACCGGCTCGATCTGCTCAAGATCACGCCCAGCCATCTCAAGGCCCTGGTCGGGGACGCCACCGGGCCCACGCTCGCCGCCCTGCTCCCCCAGCGCTGGCTGGTGTTAGGCGGCGAGGCCGCGCCCCTGCCCTTCGTCGCGGCGCTCCGCGCCGCCGGCGGGCCCCGCGTCCTCAATCATTACGGCCCGACCGAGACCACCGTCGGCGCCTGCACCTATCTCGCCGACGAGGAGCCGGCCCCGGCCGAGACGCTGGGCTCGCTTCCGATCGGCCGGCCGCTGCCCAATCTGCGGGCCGAGGTCCGGAGCGCCCACGGCCAGGTCCAGCCGATCGGCGTGCCCGGCGAACTCTGGCTCGGCGGGCCGCAGGTAGCCCAGGGCTATCTCGGTCGGCCCGACCTCACGGCCGAGCGGTTCGTCACCGACCCGGCCGGAGTCCGCTGGTACCGGACCGGCGACCGAGTCCGGCGGCTCAGCACCGGGGCGCTCGAATTTCTCGGCCGGCTCGACGCCCAGGTCAAGGTCCGTGGC
>JANMXA010000166.1:0-10184 GCA_031394255.1 Gemmatimonadota bacterium | reverse complement strand
GGCACGGTCATGATGTCCTGATCAAGGATGGTGAGATCGGCCCACTTCCCCTTCTCGATTGACCCCCGCTCCTTCTCCTCGAAGGCCGCAAACGCGGCGTACTGGGTGAACATCTTGAGCGCCTCTTCCCGGCTCACCTTCTGCTCCGGGTGCCAGATCGAATCCGGTCCCGCCTCCCCCCGGGTGTCGCGCCGGGCGACCGCCGCGTAGAACTCGATCATCGGCTCGCCGCGCTCGACCGGCGCGTCGGACCCACCGGCAATCGGAAGCCCCAACTTGAGGAACGACTGCCAGGCGTAGGCGCCCTCGAGGCGCTTGGCCCCGATCCGCCGGCCGGCGAAATACAAATCACCGATCGCGTGGGACGGTTCCATCGAGGGAATGACACCCAGGGTCTTGAACCGCGGAATATCCGCGGGATCGACGATCTGGGAATGCTCGATCCGGAACCTAGGCTCCTTGACCAGCCGCTTCTCTCCGTTAGGCACCTGTTCCATGCCGTACTGATACAAGTCGAGCACGAGGCGATTGGCCCGGTCACCGATGGCATGGGTCTCGACCTGGATCCCGCGCTGGAGGGCAGTGACCACCATGGTCCGGAACGCAGCCGTGTCGGTGGTCAGGAGCCCGGTGGTGGACGGATCGTCGGAATAGGGGGCCAGCATCAGCGCCCCGCGGGAACCCAGCGCCCCGTCGGCCACGGCCTTGATCGTGCGCACCGTGAGCCGGCCACCGAATTCGCCGACGCTGGCGCCCGCCTTCAGGAGCGAATCGGCGTCGGCGCTCGGGCCGCTGATCGCCTTGTAGATCCGGAGATCGATCTTCCCGCCCTGATAGAGCGCCCGCATCCGGGCCAGCTCGGCCAGCGAACCACCGGCATCCTGGATCTGGGTCCAGCCAAGCTGCACGCTACGGCGGGCCCCGATCACGATGGCCGAATCCTGATCGGCTTCGGTGGGCGGAGGGAGCACCCGGTACATCAGGCCCTGGGCATGATCGATGAGCATACCGGTCAGCTCGCCCTTGGCGTCCTTGTTGAGGGCGCCGCCGTCGGGGGCCTTGGTCGCCTTGGTAATCCCCGCCAATGCGAGTGCCTTGGTGTTGGCGACCGACGCATGCCCGTCCGCCCGTTCGAGCGCGACCGGGTTGTTCGGAGCAATGGCGTCGAGATCCTGCCGGGTCGGAAACACCGGCGGGCTCCAGAAGGTCTCGATCCAGCCCCGCCCGGTCACCCACTCACCCGGCTTGGCGGTGGCGACCCGCTCTTTCACCTTGGCCAGGAACGCCTCCTTGTTCCGAGTGCCTTCGAGATTGAGGGTCAGCTCCCGTTCCCCGACCCCGCTCAGGTGGTAGTGCGCATCGGCGAGCCCGGGCACCACCGTGGCGCCCTTGAGATCGACCACTTTGGTGGCGGACCCGACGAACTTGGCAACATCGCCGTCGCTTCCGACGAACAGGATCCGGTCGCCCTTGATGGCGATGGCCCGGGCCTTGGGTGTCCCGGCATCCAGCGTGTGGACGACACCGTTCTTGAACACCAGATCGGCGGCTTCGCCGGAGGCGCAGCCGGTCACCAGCAGGACGGTCCAGAGGGCGCGGATCGGAAAATTCATGATCGACTCAGAAGAATAGAGGTGGCCGAAGTTGGGGCCCGAAACCCTCCCGGGCAAGGGCCTCCTTGTGAGCGGCCCTCAAAGGGCGGTACGATATAGGATGACCGGGCGATCGGCGGGGTGGCTTGCGGCGGTGGTATTGGCCACCGCATGCCAATTGGACATCGGCGGGCGAGGCAAGCTCATGGCGCCACCTCCGGCCCGTGAATCGGTGGCGACGGCCGAAGAACCGCCCCGCCTCCCGGTCACGGTCGTCGACCTCCCCCTCCTCGTGGATGTAAACACCGCGGTTGCTCTCCTCGAGAAGGGCCTCCCGACCCGGTTTGGCGACATCAACAAGCGCGAGTCGGTCCCGGGAAACAAACGCGCTGCCTACGCCTACCAGGTCTGGCGCGAACCGTTCCGGATCTCCGTGAAGAGCGACACCTTCGTCATCGCCGCGACCATTCACTATCAGGGCAAGGGCTGGTACAAACCGCCGATTGCACCCGAGGTCGGCGGATCCTGCGGCCTCAAGGGCGACCAGCCCAGAGCCCGGGTCGCAATCTCGTTCCGGCCGGTGATCAACCGCGACTGGCAGCTGGTGGCCAACCCGCGCCTCACCTATCTCGGCCGGTATACCGACACCGACCGCGATCAGTGCAAGGTGACCTTCCTCAGCCTGGACGTCACCGCCAAGGTGCTCGATGCCGCCCGCAGCGCCGTAAGCGCCGAGTTGCCGCGGCTCGCTCGTGAGCTCAAGGCCCTGGACGTCAAAGGCGAAGTCGAGAAGATCTGGACCGAAATCCAGAAACCGATCCGGCTGACCGACAGCGTCTGGCTCCTGCTGCAGCCCGAAGGCGTCCGCCTGGGCAAGTTGAGCGGCACCCGCGAAATGCTGGGCGGATCCATTGGCATCAGTGCCCGCCCCAAGATCGAGACCGGGGCCGAACCCTCGGTCGGGTTTGTCCCCCTCCCAGCGCTCGAACCGGCCGCCGCGGCGACCGGCCTTTCGATGCTGCTGGAGGGACGGTTCGACTATCCGCTGATCGGGAGTAGTCTGACCAACGCGCTCATGGGGAAGAAGGTCGCGCTGTCGGGCGGGCAGATCGAGATCGAGGAAGTGGGCGCGTTTGGCATCGGCGGCGGCCGTCTTGCCCTCGGCGTCCGGTTCAGCGGCGCGGTGTCAGGGCAGATCTACTTTGTGGGAACACCGCGGTACGACGACTCGACCGGCCGGATCGTGGTGCCGGATCTGGATTACGACGCGTCAACCACGCCGCTGCTGGTGAAGAGCGTGGCCTGGCTCCGGGCCGACGCCCTCCGCGATTTCCTCCGGACCCATGCCTCGTTCCCTTCGACCGACGCAGTAGACAAGCTGGCCGCGCTCGCGGTAAAGGGCATGAACCGCGAGCTCACCGAGGGCGTCTACCTGACCGCCGCCCTCAGCAAAACCCGGGTGCTGAGGCTGCTGCCCCGCGTGGACGCACTCTACCTCCAGGCCCAGACCGAAGGCCAAGCCACGCTCCACGTGACCGACGGATTCTTCAGTCGCTTCGCCCACCCCGTCGAATCAGGTACCACTTCTCCTGCCGCGGCTGGAAAAAATGCCAGCCGTCATCCCCCAGCCAGGCGTCGTCCTCCATCATGACGAACACCTTCTGGCCGCCCCACTCGGCCACCGGCGTCGAGGTGTTCAGCTCCACTGATATATAGGAGCCGAGCCGGAGCGCCTTCCCGGGGCGGCCGGCGGCGGACCCGTAGGCCACGCCGGCCCCGAGCCCGTGTCCCTGATTCCCGATCGGGTGCGAGTAGATCTGGGCACTGATCCCCTGCCGCGCCATTTCCGCCATAGCGCAGTCGAAGACATCGGTGTTGAGCTTGCCAGGCCGAGAGCAGGTCAGCATCACGGCGTCCTGGAGGGCATTGGTGTTGGCCATCGCTTTCACCAGGCCGGCCGGCACATCGTTTTCGCCTGGACCAAGCACGTAGGCCATCTTTTGCCAGTCGGTATCGAAGCCCATCGCGGTGATGCCCATGTCCACATGGAGCACGTCACCGGGCAGGATGACCGTGCCTTCGAGCGCAGGCCCAGGGGCGCTCGGTGTAGCCGCGTGTTTGCCGACTTCGAAATCACCCCCGCCTTTGCGTTGGACCCGGACGTCGGGCTGGAACCAGGTCGTGGCGCCGTAGCGGGCGTATTCGTCGAAGAAGAACCGCCGGATGTCACCCACGGTGGTACGGCCCGGCGTAATGACATCGTTCGACAGGGCCTTCTTCGCGATGGCGTCGGTAATCCGCACCAGGAGTGTGTAATACTCCTTCTCCGCCGGAATTCTGGTATCGAGATACTCATCGAGCAGCGGCTCGGCCGACACCACGCGGCACTGGGCCACGATGGCGCGACACTCCGCCGTGCTGTCGATCGCCTGTCTGATGAGATCATGCGACGCCACCGTCAGCCCCCGGGTGACACCCCGGCTCCCGTCCATCGCCAGCGCGATCGTCTTCGGTTGAAACCGCCGGAACAACTCCGTCAGCATCTTGCCCGGATTCCGGCCCTCGGCCATCGGCTCGAAGAACGCTTTGGTGTTCTCCTCGGGGTACCCGGTGATCGAAAACTTGTGCAGGGCCTTGCCGTCGTCCACGAAGACGAAGATGTCGCGGTTCCCGGTATAGGGTCGGGCCGGCGCGATCGTATGGACGATCGGATCGTTGTGGAACTCCTCGTTGACCACGATCCACATCGCCACCTCGTGACGGCGCATCATCGGGAGGAGCAGCTCATGCCGAAGCCGGAGCCAGCCTTCCCGGATCGCGATCTGCTTCGACCAGCTCGGCAGCGCGGGGCCCTTGGGCCCTGGGCCGGCCCACAACGCGGATCCGGTGGCCAGACCGGCCACGACCGCCAGAACGAGAATGAGACGTCGGGTCATGGGACCTTCGCGGTCGCGGTGGTGGAGTCGGGCAGCGTCTTCAGGATCTCACCCCAGGTGAACCAGGCCGGCTTCCCCCGGATCCACTTCTCGAACCAGTTGAACTCCACCGTTGCCTTGGTGAGCTGGTTCCGCGGGTCCGGAATCCCGTGGGTGGTGCCGGGATAGACGAAGAATTCGGTCGGCACTCCCAGCTTCTTCAACGCCATGTGAAGCTCCTCGGACTGGGGGCGCGGCACCCGGGGGTCGCCGTCCACCACATGAATCAGGGTGGGCGTTTTGGCATTCTTAATGTACTTCATGGGCGACACCCGCCAGTAGGCATCGAAATCGTCATAGGGCAGCGAACCGCCCATGTACCACTGCCGGTTCCGCTGGATGTCGCTCTGGGCGTACATCGAGATCCAGTTCATGGTGCCGGCGCCGCTCGAGATCGCCTTGAACCGGTCGGTGTGGGTCAGGATCCAGTTCGAGTAGTGCCCACCGGCGCTCCAGCCCATGACCCCCATGCTGTCGGGGTGCACCATTCCCTGCGCGATCAGGTAGTCGACCCCGCTCATGATGTCTTCGAAGCCGCGCTCAAAGTACTTCCCGACCCCGGCGGTTTCCATCCGGTGGTGCTCGCCGTAATTGGAGGAGCCCCGATAGTTCGGCATCAGCACCACATACCCGTGGCCGGCATAGAGCTGCGATCCGTAGCCGTCGTTGAAGCTGAGCAAGTCGGCGCCGGCCGGGCCGCCATGAATCTGGACGATCAGCGGATAGCGGCGCCCCGCCGTGAATCCCACCGGCTTGAGCAGCACACCGCCCACCATATGGCCGTCTTTCGACTTCCAGGTGATTTCTTCGGCCGTGCCAAGGGCCAGATCCGCCACCTGCGGGTTCGGATTGGTGAGGCGGACCCATGAAGAGCGATTGCTCAGATCCGCTTCGGACTTCGCCAGGTAGAGCGAGGGCGGAGTCACCGGATCGGAGTAGGTGATCAGGATGGCGCCGGTCTGTTCATCGCGAGTGGCGAAGACCACGGCCTTCTCGGTCGTGACCTGCCGGACCGCGTTCGTGGCGATGTCGAGCGCCAGCACCTGTTCGGTGGCTTTGACGCCGTCATTGAAGTACAGCGCCCGGCCGTCCTTCGACCACCACGCAATGGAAAGTGCGCCGTCATACCCTTCGCCCAGTTTCTTCCAGGCGCCGCCGGTACTCGCCGTTTCCCGGAAGTAGATCTTGGAGTCGCGGGAGTAGACAAAATCATTGGAGGCCGAGTAGGCCACCCATTTGCCGTCGGGCGAGAAGGTCAGATTGCCCTCGCCGATTTCGGCGTTGGTGGTCAGGCGTTCGACCTTGCCGGAGGCGACGTTCAGGAGGTAGAGGTCATCGTAGTCCCCCGACTCGGTGACGGTCCGCTTGTAGCGATCGTTCGGCGAGCCGTCGAACCCGACCCAGGCCCCGTCATCCGAGATCACCGGATTCGCGACGCTGTAGTCGGTCCCGCTGGTGAGCCGCTTCTCCTGCTTCGACGCCAGGTCGAGCATCCAGAGATGCTGGATCGGCGGGTTCTCGTTCCGGATCTTGACGTCGAAGTTCTTCTCGACCCGGGTCTTGTTGTCCTTGTCGACCGAATCCATCGCCAGGAAGAACGCCTGCTTCCCGTCGTGGGAGAGCTGCCATGAGGCAACCGGTGTGGCGTGTTTGGTGAGCTGGATCGGGGTGACATCGCCCCCGCCGGCCAGTGCCGACACCGCCAGCGCCCAGAGCTGCTGGTCTTCCGGCTTCCCAGCGCTGTAGACCAGCCACTGCCCGTCACGCGAGAACGCGAACTGGGTGACGCCGTCCTTGGCGTCGGTGATCTTCCTGGCCTCGCCACCGTCGGGCCGCATCAGATAGAGCTGGCTGGCCGGCGTGGCGGCCGCGGCCTCGCGGGCCGAGCTGAAGACGAAGAATGAGCCATCCATCGCCCATCGCGGCGTGATCTCATTCTTGTCTTTGGTAAACGTCAGCTGCCGGGCCGAGCTCACACCCTGCGCGGTGGAGACTACCCAGATATCGGTATAACGCTTGGCTTCCTTCCAGTCCGGCACGGACAGCGTATAGAGCACCCACTTGCCGTCGGGGCTCACCGCCGGAGACCCGGTCTGCTTCATCAACTGCATGTCGAGCGGCGTCATCGGCCGCTTGGGCTGGGCTGATGCTGACGGGGCCGCCAGGGTGGCAAAGGTGATCACCAACAGACTGCTGCCTGAGTACCGCATCGCTGCTCCGGATTGATCGGGATTGCCCACAAATTACCGCCGCCGGCCGGTGGCCGCATCCTCCGGGATCAAGGATCGCCAGGGCTATCTTGGGGCCATGACGGTGCCGCCGGCAAATACGGATTCAGGAACCCGCGACGGCGCGCCCGTCGGACCAGTCGCCGTCACTGGCGCCACCGGCTACATCGGCGGGCGGTTGGTGCCTCGGCTCCTTGAATCGGGCTTCCGTGTCCGGTGCCTGGTCCGGGCGCCGGCCAAACTCCAGGACCGACCCTGGATTCGTGACCCCGCCGTCGACCTGCGGCAAACCGACCTCGAGAACGTGGAAGAACTCACCACCCGGCTGGCAGGGTGCCACACCGCATTCTACCTGGTGCACTCGATGGTGTCGGCCGGGGCCGCCTACGCGGACCACGACCGCCGGCTGGCCCTGAACTTCGCCGCGGCCGCAGCCGAAGCCGGCCTCAGGCGGATCATCTACCTGGGCGGTCTCGGCGAAACCGGGCCAGGGCTCAGCACTCACCTGGCATCCCGGCGCGAGGTCGAGCGGGCGCTTGCCTCCTCCGGGATCCCCGTCACCGTGCTCCGAGCCGCCATGATCATCGGATCCGGATCCGCCTCGTTCGAGATCCTTCGGTACCTGGTCGAGCGACTGCCGGTCATGATCACACCCAGGTGGGTCAGCACCCGGTGCCAGCCAATCGCGGTTCGCAACGTGATCGGCTATCTGGTGGGCTGCCTTGCGATCCCCGAGACCGAGGGCGGAGTCTTCGACATCGGCGGCCCAGACGTGATGTGTTACCGTGACATCATGCAGATCATGGCGCAGGAGCTCGGCCTCCGGCACCGCTGGATCATTCCGGTCCCTGTTCTCAGCCCGAAACTGAGCTCGTACTGGATCCACCTGGTGACACCCCTGGGCCATGACATCGCCAAGCCGCTGGCCGAAGGGCTCCGGAATCCAGTCGTCTGCCGGGAAACCCGCATCACCACCCTGATCCCGCAGACTCTCCTCACCGTTCGGGAATCGATCCGCGCGGCCCTCGGGCGAGTCGCGGACCGGCAGGTCGAAACCACCTGGTCGATGGCCGGTCCGATTCCCGGGGATCCCGACTGGGCCGGGGGCAAGGTGTTTCGCGACATCCGGTCCGCCACCATCCCGGCGCCGGCGCCGGCCGTGTTTCGTGCGGTCTGCCGTGTGGGGGGCGGGCATGGCTGGTACACGGCAGACTGGCTCTGGAAAATCCGCGGGGCCATCGACCGGCTCTTTGGCGGACCGGGATTGCGGCGGGGACGACGGGACCCCGAGTCCATCGCGTTCGGCGAAGCCCTGGATTTCTGGCGGGTCACCGGCATTGATCAAGACCGGCTCCTCTCACTCCGGGCCGAGATGAAACTGCCCGGGGAGGCCCTGCTCGAATTCCGGATCGAACCCACGGGTCCTTCTTCGTGCGTCCTGACTCAGACGGCCCTCTTCAAGCCAAGGGGCCTGCTGGGGCTCGCCTATTGGTATTCAGTGGTCCCGCTTCATCATGTCGTCTTTTCCGGCATGCTGAAGGGGATCCGCCGCGAGTCAATCGCGCTCGCGGCGGAACCCGGTACCACGTCCTGACCAGCGATCACTTCACCGGATCGGGCGCCTTCGGGTAGAGCCCCGCATCCGCCACCTGACGATAGAACGCCTGGAGTCTCGGCAGCAGTGCGTTGACCTCGGCCACAGCGGTCGGCACCATCGTCCGGACCTCACCCAGCGTCCGGCGGTTCACTTCGCTGGGCGCCGCATGCGCACCACCGATGTCCCCGGCAGTGCCGCTGATTTTGAACGGCAACGCCCGGCGGAGTTCGCTGAAATCAAGGCTGAAGATGTCCTCGCCCGGGGTTCGGATGCCGAGTTTCTTCTTGACGGCATCGAGATCCTTCTTGAGCGAGTCCATCCCGGCCCGGATCGGCGCCGGCATCTTTGACGAATCGGGCAACGCCTTCCGGATCGTGCCAAACTGCTCGTCGGCGTCGCGGATCGCGTCGCTCGCGGCGTTGACCCGGCCGTTTAGAGCGTGCAGTTCAGTGAGCGCATCGAACCGCTCCTTCTGATCGGCTGCGGACACCGTGACGTCGGGATCGACCCGGACCTCTACGCTGCCGGTCGCCGCATCCTTGCCGTTGATACTCAGGGTGAGCCCGTACGTGCCCGGCAACACCACCGGACCGTCCCGGCCGCCGCCGCCAAAGAACCCGCCGCCGAACCCGGTCCCCGGCCGCTTTGACGCCGGTAGCGGCTCGACCCGGAGATCCCAGACCACCGAGTTCACCCCGGCGCCGAGCTTGTCCTTGAAGGCGTCGCCCTTGAGTTCACGGATCGTGGCGCCGGAGGCGTCTTTCACGATCAGCCGAGCGCTGTCCGCCTTGGCCTTGAGGTGATAGCTCACTCGCGCGCCGGTGGGCGGGTTCTCGCCGAGGAAGCGCATGTCGCCCTCGAACTCGCGCATCCGGTCTTCGGCGGACACCCGGTCGATCACCGAGGTCAGGGCAAACAGGTGCGCGTCGTGGCTCTGCGCCGCCGCGTACTGCTGGATCGGGGTCAGATCGTCGAGCACCCAGAGAGCTCGGCCGTGGGTGGCCAGAATGAGCGCGTTGTCGCGCGGATGAATCGTCATCTCGTAGACCGGCACCGTGGGCAGGTTCGCCTTGACCCGGACCCATGATTTGCCACGATCGGTGGACACATACAACCCGGTCTCGGTCCCGACGTAGAGTACGTCCGCGTTCTTCGTGTCCTCGGTGATCGACCGCACCACCTGACCCGCCGGCAGATTCCCGGCAATCGACCGGAACGACGCCCCGTAATCGAGGCTGGCATAGACGTAGGTTCCGTAGTCGCCCATCCGGTGCCCGTCGAACGTCACATACACCGTGCCCTCGGCGAACTTGGACGGCTCGACCTTGGACACATAGGCCCACTTGGGCGCATTCGCCATCTTGGGCGTCATGTTGGTCCAGGTGGCGCCGCCGTCGCGGGATACCTGGGCCTGCCCGTCATCCGAACCGGTGTAGAGCAGACCCTGCTTGAGTTTCGATTCCGCTACCGTAAACAGCGTCCCGTAGGCCCCCACGCCGTCGTTCTTGGCGATCTTGAAATCCTTGCCCTTGATCCCCATGATTTCGACTGAGTCGCGGTCGAGCGCCAGGGTCAGATCGGGACTCACCGCTTTCCACGACCGGCCCTGGTCGGTCGACTTGAACAGCTTGTTGGCGCCGGCATAGATGGTGTTGGCGTCGTTCGACGACAGGGTGAACGGCGTGTCCCAGTTCCACCGGAGCGGTTTCTCGTCGCTCGGCGCTTCGGGCCGGATGCTCTTCCGCTCGTTGGTCACCCGGTCGACCCGGGAGATGTTTCCGTCCTGGGATTC
>JANMXA010000165.1:0-13110 GCA_031394255.1 Gemmatimonadota bacterium | reverse complement strand
ATGTCGTGCGCGGATAACCGCTGAATGCATCTAAGTGGGAAACCGTCCCCAAGATGAATACTCCTTTGACCGTAAGGTCACTGAAGGGCCCTGGGAGACTACCAGGTTGATAGGGCGCAGATGTACGGGCTGCAAGGCCTTTAGTCGAGCGCTACTAATCGCCCGTGAAGTTTGATCTCTCCCAATTGGTTTGACTCTAGCAATAGTTCACCCATCCCCCTCAATTGCCGATTCTACGGGCGTCCCGCAGGACGCCCCTATCGGCGGTTGACTCGAGGCCGATGCGGCCACACGTGTTCCGATCCTCTTCCCCTGGTATGCAGGGGTGAGCCGGCTCACAGGACGCATACCGCTCGACCACTCAACCCCCGGTAGTCCAGGATCGGCTGACGACTAGCGCGCGGGGGCCACACCCGTTCCCATTCCGAACACGGTCGTTAAGCCCCGTAGCGCCGATGGTACTGCGACCGCGAGGTCGTGGGAGAGTAGGCCGTCGTCAGCCACCTCGTTGAAAGCCCAGCCCCTCAAAAGGCTGGGCTTTCTGTTTTCCCCAATTCACCTCAACCGCACAACCAGCCCCTCCCGAGGGGCGGCCAGGCCAGCCGGTTCGGCACAACGGCCCGAGACCCGAGATCGCTTATCTTTGATACCATGTCATTCGAACGAAACCTCGGCCTGGCCATGGTGTTGGCCCTCGGGCTCCAGGCCCGGGCCGTGGCACAACTCCCGGGAGAGTCCGTCTTTTCTGAAAAGGGCAATCTCCGCAGCGAGTTCCTCGCCAAGACGTATGACGACGTCCGGCGGTCGTTGACGGGCTGGGCCGATGCCGTAAACCGCGCCGACCCCCGGGCGCTCAAGCAATTGGTCGTGCCGGACCTCTTCCTGGGCCCGATCGAAGGCTGGTTGGTCAAGGGCCCGGAGGCGCTCGATTCCCTCGGGCGTTACTTCCCGCGGTTTTCCGGCTATTCCGTGACCGTGCTGGACTTCGATGCGAGCGGCTCCATCGCCTACGTGTACGCAACGGTTCGCTATCAGTATTCAACCCCCGCCGGGCATGACTACCGAGAGGTCGACGGCACGTTCGTGCTGGTCCAGCGGCGCGATAGCTGGAAGGTCCGATCCTACCTCGAGAAACCAAGAGTTGAGGCCCGCACTCAGTGATTCGGCTGGTGCTCATCGTCGCGATCCAGTCCGCGTCCCCCGCGCCGGTCCCCCGACTGGTCGACCGCTATCTCGCCAGCTATTTCGCTTTCTATCCGACGCGTGCCACCCAGGCTGGCGACACCAGTCGTGACGCGGAGCTCGAACACTTCACGCCGTCCAGGCTGGCGGCGTGGATCAGGTTCAATCGGGCCATGGGCGACAGTGGCCGCGCAGCCCTGTTGGCCAGTGATCGGGACAGTCGAGTCGACCTCCACCTCATGGTCCGGCAAACCGGGCGGGAGCTGTTCCAATTCGTGAACCGCCGCCGGGCCGAGGACGATCCCACCTTCTGGGTCGATCCCATCTCCGAGGCCACGGTGTTTCTGCTGCTGCGGCCCGAACGCTCGCTGGCGATCCGGTACGCGATGGCCCGCGCCAGGGTCCGACAGATTCCCCGATACCTCCGACTGGCGGGAGCGGCCTTTGCCAGGCTCCGGCCCACCCGAGTGGCCCCAGAAATCGTCGCCGGTGCAGCCGACCAACTTCGGGCGGTCGCGGCGTTCTATCGGGCCGGGTTCGTGACCGCCGGCTCGGGCCTTGGACAGCCAGTCGTCGATTCTGCTGCGGTTGAGGGACGCGCCGCGGCTTTGGCGCTCGAGCACGGTGCGGCCCAACTCGAAGCACTGGCGCGCCGCGCGACCGGGTCCCCCCGTCTCGGCGCGGACTACGCCGCGGTGTTTCGGCTCGAGACCGGGGTCGATGATTCGCTCGATCTGGTGCTGCGGCGCGGGGAGCGCGAGCTGACTGAGACGCGCGTTGAGGCAGCGCGGTACGCCCGCACGGTCTGGGACCGCGTCCTGCCAGGGCGCGCGATGCCTTCCGACGATCGAGACCTCCTGCGAGCCGCGTTCGCCAGGCTTGCCGAGGCACGGGACACCGAGGTGGGTCCGTATCTGGCCTATTGGCGAGGCCTGGTGCCCCAGCTCGAGGCGTTCGTCCGTGATCATCGAATTGCGACCATTCCTGATCCGCGTACCCTCGAGGTGACGACCGCGCCTGCGTTCATGGCGGGCCAGTCAGTCGGTGGTGTCTTTCCGGCGGGCCCGTTCGCCGCCGAAGCCACGACCTTTCTGTTTGTGCCGGTTCCCTCCGCCGGGGCCGACTCCGCCGGACGGGCCCGATTCTTCAGTGACTTCAACCGGCCATTTACGGCCATGATCGCGGCGCATGAACTGATGCCCGGTCACTATCTCCAGGGAAAGACAGCGGCGCGGGGCGGGCACCCGATCAGGGCGATCTTCGCCGACCCGGTGTATGTCGAGGGCTGGGGCACGTTCGCGGAACGAGTGATGCTGGATGCGGGATGGGGTGGGCCGCTGGAATGGCTGGCCCACTACAAGAAGCAGCTCGAGAACGCGGCGCGACTGGTGGTCGATATCCGGGTCCATGCTCACGGAATGAGCCGGGACGAGATGGTTCGTTTTGTCCGTGAGGAGGCGCTCCAGGGAGAGCAGCTCGCCGCCAACATGTGGATCCGGACTTTGACGACGGCCCCGCAGATCACGACGTACCATCTCGGTGACCGCCAGCTGCGGGCCCTGATGGCCGCCGTCCGGGAGAAGGAAGGGACGGCATTTACGGTCGGCCGGTTCATGGACCGAATGATGTCGTTAGGCTCGGCGCCGATCGGGATGTATCGCGAATTGCTCCTCGGTCAGTGATCGTGCCCGGCCGGTTCGGCCATCACCCCATAGTCTCCCATCCGATGCGCGGTCCCCCCCCAACGGAGGCGGATACCCGCCGTCACCACGCTGAACGACGGGCGGCCGTACACGATGACGGGGTCGAAGATTCCGGCCCCCCGACGGGCGACTCGGCCGGCGGTCCCCTCCAGGATCATGTCGGTTGTCAGGTGGCCGATTCGGCCGAACCGGACTGACACGCCTGCCGTGTGAGTGCGCCATCGGGTTTCGCCAAGGATCGCGTTCTCGAGGTGCGGCCGCGCCGAGCGAAAGGGTGAGAGGCGCTCCTCCTCGGGTCGATCGGTGGCTTCGAACCGATAACGGACCGTCAGGTGCCCTCGTTGGTACTCGACCTCCGCGAGTCGGGAGCCGAACACCAGAATGCGGCCGAGCTCCGACGTCTCCGCCCATTCCGCGAGCGCTCGGAGCCTTCCGGCGAGGGCGGCGGCGTCATAGCTCAGGGCGGCATGTCGCTTGTGCTGATCGGCCCCGGCCCCGGGACGATGTTCCGGCGATCGTACCGTGGCCACCGATCCGGTGGCCTGGAGGCCACTGGTCGGCCGGATGCTCAGTCGGAATGCCCAGGAGTCGCCAAAGCGGCCGCCGATCCTCGGCCACTGGCCCGGATGTTCCGGCTCATCGCCGTTGAAGAAGGCCGCCTCCGCCGTGGCCGGTCCGACGCGGAGTTGGCCGCCGATCACGGCGCGCTCCAGGATCTGAGCCAGGTGATGGTTCACCGGGTAGCGGACGAAGCCCCGTACCATCGGGTCGGCCGATCCGAAGGGAACGAACCCCTTTCCCAGGAAGCCACCGAGGGCGCAGATCGTGCTGCCGAAACATCGCAAGGTCTGCCGGCCTTCGAGAATCAGCTCGTGGGCGTAGGTGTGCGGGTGGCGACGATCGACGAAGCCTTCCCCCCATGCGCCCGGCGACAGTTCACCCGCTGGCATGGTCACCCCTTCGAAATTGAACGTGGCGCGAGCGGTGACTCCCCCGCGGATTCGCCAGCTTGCCATGAGGACGGGACGGACGAGTTTGACTTCGCCCAGCGCCTGACCGGTGGGAGTGGTGGAGGCCTGATGCATGACGATGGTGGCTTCGGCGCTGAGCTCGGGGCGGGCCTGGCCGGCGATGGGACGGGTCAACCCAATGAAGAGAACCGCCGGGGCGAGGCGCATTCCGGATGTTAGTCGTGGCAACGCAGGGCTCCAACCGGGAGGGCCCGGGCGGTACATTTCCGGTCACGCGCCGACGGCGCGCATTCGTACGGCGGCTCCCGAGTGGAGCAGCCGCAACCGCGGTATCCGCCTGGTGAAATAGTGACGAAATTCGGTCGAGTGGCAATCGCGGGTCGTCCCAATGTCGGCAAGTCATCCCTGATGAACGCGATCGTCGGCCAGCCGTTGTCGATGGTAAGTCCCAAGGCTCAGGCCACGCGTACGCCGGTCATCGGCCTCCGCACCGAGGGGGTGGCGCAGATCGCGTTTCACGACCTGCCCGGCCTTCTCGACCCGGCCTATCTGCTGCAGAGCCGTATGGTCCAACTGGCCATTGAAGACCTTCGGGCGGCACACGTGGTGTTGCACCTCCATCCAGCCACTGAGGGCGCCGCTCCCGCCCTGGAGTCATTGCTCCCGCCAGGGACTCGGCTCCCGCCGGTGCGGGTCGTTGCCTACACCAAAGCTGATCTTGTCCCGGCAGGAGGGTCGGCTCCTGATGGGATTCTGGTGTCCGCGGCGACGGGGCAGGGCATCCCGGCCCTGTTGTCGGACCTGGAGCGCGTGCTGCCGGAGGGCGAGTGGGAGTACCCCGCGGAGGACCTGGGTACCCAGCCGGTCCGATTCTTCGTGACGGAGTACCTTCGGGAGGCGGCATTCGAGCTGCTCGAAGAGGAGGTTCCGTACTCGTTTACCTCCGAGGTCGAGGAGTTCCGAGAGGGTACCGATCCTGTGTACATTCGTGTCACGCTCTATGTCGAGCGCGAGTCCCAGAAGCGGATCCTGGTCGGAGCCAGCGGCCGGACGATCAAGGCGATCGGCCAGCATGCCCGGCAGCGCCTTGAGGCATTGATCGGGGGCCGGGTCTATCTGGAAACCTGGGCCAAGGTGCTCCCGCGCTGGCGTCAATCTGGTGAGTTGCTGACCCGGCTCGGGTTTCCCGACCACCAACGTTAGGAGTCGATCGATGAGCCTCGCGCCGGAATTGCTCGAGATTCTCGTTTGTCCCAAGTGCAAGGGGGATCTCGAATACCGCCCCGATGAGCAGGTCCTGGTGTGTGCAGTCTGCCGGCTGGCCTTTCCAGTCGAGGACGACATCCCGGTCATGCTGATCGACGAAGCCCGTCCGCTGTGAGTGGGACGGCGAATACGGACCGGGTGCTGGTTGCCGCCCGGGAGTTGGCCGCTGCTAACCGGCACGGTTTCGTCGGGACCGAGCACCTGCTGGCGGCACTCCTTCGGGACGGGGACGGGCTGGCCGCCACGATGCTGTCGAGCGCCGGACTTGATCCCGAACGAATCAGCGCCGGATTGCTGAAGGGCCTCAGGCAGACGTCGGCCGAGGATCCGGGTGCCGAGCCCGGGCCGAGTCGCTTTGCCGAGCAGGCGCTGGAGCGGGCGGCCGCCGCCGCGACCGCGGCCGGGCGGGAATCCGTCGAGGATCGCGATCTGCTGACGGTCCTGCTGGCACAGCCGAAGGGCCGGACGGCTCAACTGCTGCGCGGCGACGGCAAATCCCTGGTGGCGCTGCAGGCGGCGTTAGGCATCGAGGGTGCCCCGGATCGGCCCGTCCCGCCGGCGGGCGCGGCCGGCAAGCCGCCCCGGGAACCGCGCGAGGCCAAGACTGAAAGTCGGCCGGACCGGAAGGCGGCCAGGGAGCTGCGCCAGGAACGGCGGCCTGAGGCCAAGGTGGAGCGGCCGGTCCGGGCCGATCCGAGAGGGGAGCGGGGCAGTCGGCCGGTTCGGCCGGAATCCGTCGAGCGGCGGGAGCGAGGCGAGCCGGAGCTTCCACCGCTGCGCATCGCCAGGCCGGATCCCCCCCGTCCGTTTCCCTGGTCGATGCTCCTGCTCCTCGCCGTGCCGGCCAGCATCGTACTCAACTACCTCAACGCGGCCCCGCTGGTGGTGTTCGTCACCGCCTGCGTGGCGGTGTTGCCGTTGGCCGGGCTGATGGGTGACGCCACGGAGTCGCTCGCCGACCGCACCGGGCCGACGCTTGGAGGGTTGCTCAACGCCACTTTTGGGAATGCCGCCGAGTTGATCATTGCGCTGTTCGCGCTCAACGCCGGGCTGCTCGACCTGGTCAAGGCGTCGATCACCGGCAGTATCCTGGGAAATCTGCTGCTGATTCTCGGCCTCTCTTTCATCGCCTCGGGCACGCAGACGCCGGTGGTCAAGTTCAGCCGGACGAACGCCGGCATGAGTGCCGCGATGCTGGCGCTTGCCGTGATCGGGCTGATGTTTCCGGCCTTGTTCCACGCGGCTCACGGGCCGGCCAATTCGCCGGCGGAGCTCTACCTATCCGAGGCGGTCTCTGTCATCCTGATCGTGACATACCTGTTCTCGCTGCTCTTCTCGCTCAAGACCCACAAAGCGCTATTCGCCGGGGGGGATCACCCCGCGATCGAACCGAGGTGGGGAGTGACGGGGTCGGTGGCGGTGCTCGTACTGGCGACCATTGGCGTGGTGATCGAATCGGAGATGCTGGTTCACGCGATCGGGCCGGTGACAGCGACGTTGGGGCTTTCGCAGACCTTTCTTGGGTTGGTCATCATCCCGATTATCGGCAATGCGGCCGAGCATGCGACGGCGGTGGTGGTGGCCCGGCGGGGGCAGATCGATCTGGCCATCCAGATTGCGTTGGGCTCCTCGACGCAGGTGGCGCTGCTCGTGGCGCCGATCCTCGTGTTCGCCGGGTTGGCGCTCGGGGCGGGGATGAACCTGGTGTTTCCGGTGTTCGACGTCGCCGCCCTGGCCGTTTCCACGATCGTTATCGCGATCATTACGCTCGATGGGGAGACCCACTGGTTCGAGGGGGTTCAGCTCCTGGCGGTCTATGCCATGATGGCCGCCGCGGCGTACTTCATTTGACTTGCGCGATGGGGCTCCCTAAGTTCGTAAGGCATAACCTCTTACGAAGGGAACCGGGGTGAGGAATCGCCCGACGATTCTATACTTCGGGCCGGTCGGGCGACCGGTACCTGATCTGGTCCGGACCTGGGCGGCGGAAAAAGACTTCCCGGTCGAGACGCTGGACGACCCCGGTCAGGTCGAATCGATCATTCTCCGGGGCCATCCCTGCTTTCTCATCGTCGATGGGAACGCGACGGACGGCCGGGGGACAGATCTGGTCGCCCAATTGAAAGCGGACTCGTTCACCGCGATCGTCCCGGCCCTGGTGCTGGGCGGGCCTCATCAGCCCGCCCGGATGCAGGCGTTGTTCGCCGCCGGAGTCGACGAAATTCTCACCGGCGTCTTCCCGGTCGAAGAGCAGCGGGCCCGGCTCGACGCCCTGCTGGTCCGCAGCCAGCGCGATGTGTCCGTCCATCCGTCGACCCGCCTTCCGGGGGCGCCCGAGATCGATCGGGAAATCCGGAAACGGCTCGAGGCGGGCGGCGACTTCGCGGTTTGCTACGCCGACCTCGACCACTTCAAGGAATACAACGACCGATACAGCTATTACGACGGCGACCGGGTCATCTACATGTTGTCGCGCATTCTTCACGACACGGTCAAGGGGATGCTCGGCCCGCGCGGATTCGTCGGCCACATCGGGGGCGACGATTTCATCTTCATCATCCCCGCCGCCGATATTAGCTTGGTCTGCACCGAGATTGTCTCGGTGTTCGATACACTCGTGCCGTACCAGTACAACGAACAGGACCGGCGGGCCGGGTATTATTTCGGCAAGGATCGCCGCGGCCAACTGCACCGGGTCCCCTTGATGACGCTGTCGATCGGCATCGTGACGAACCGCCATCGAACGTTCGCCCACCCGGCGGAAGTGAGCGAACTCGCGACCGAAATGAAGAGCTACGCCAAGACGCTGCCTGGTTCGGTGTTCGTGGTGGATCGCCGGCAGACCCGGAATGACGAACCGCGCGGCAACCGGTAGAGATTCCCGACCATGAACGCGACCTGTACTTCCTGCCAGACGGTCTTCCGAGTCGACCCGGCCAAGGTTCCGGCCGCAGGTGTGCGAGCCCGGTGCTCGGTCTGCAACGGCGTGTTCTGGGTCCGGCGCGCGGAGCCTGCGGTTTCAGCGCCCGCCGCGCCAGTGTCGGCGCCGGTTGCCAGGGTGGCGCCTCCGCCGACCCCGCCCATGGCCACCCCGGTGGTGACCCCGCCCCCGGTAGTGGCGTCGCCGGCGTTGGCCCCACCGGTCCTGGCCCCGCCGGTGGTGGCTCCTCCCCACGTCGAGCGGGCGATGCCCCCGGCCCCGGCCATGTCGTTCGCGCCTCCATCGGCACCCCCTGCGCAACGGCCAGCGATTCCCCCGTCTCAGGCTCCGGCCAGCGGTCCCGTCCCTCCGCCAAGAGCACCGGTCGCGCCGGCGTTTTCGACCCCGGCTGGCCTTGGCCGGCCGCCGGCACCGAGGCCCGCCGCTTCGGTTGGCGCGGTCGTCCCGCTGCCGGCTCCACCGGCGAGGCCCCAGGTCAGGCCGCGAACGAACCCGTTCATGAGCCAGGATCCGGCGGCCAAGGCTCGTCGCCTCGCACGGGCCCTCATTTCGGACATGGTGGTCTATCACCCGGCCAAGCGGCGGGAGGGCCTCCAGAACGGGTCGCTCAAGACGTTGTTCGACGAGGAGATCAAGAAGAGCTGGGAGGAGTACGTCGATCAGGTTGGCCGGGAGACCGCCGACTCCACGCCCTTCTTCCATGAGGCGCTGAACGAGATTCTCGCCGACGGCCGGGCCATTTTCCCGTAGGGTCCTCAGGGGCGATCCGCTATATTTGCTTCGAGCCGACCTCGGTACGCTGACGGTCGGCTCGTTCGTTCAAACGCCATGGAGGGCATACCCGAATGACCGACACAACCGAACTCCTGACCGATCTGGAACGCCGCGTCACCGAACTTCGAGACTTTCTTTGACTTGCCGGGCAAATCCGAGCGGCTCGCGGCACTCGAAAAGGACCAGCAGGATCCGGCGTTTTGGTCGAACCAAGAACGCGCCCGTGAGTCGGTCCAGGAACTCAAGACGCTGAAGGGGTGGATCGTGCCGGCCAATGAACTCGCCGGCCGCCTCACCGATGCGCGCGGCCTGGCCGACCTGCTCGAGGCCGACCCGGACCCCGGAATGGAAGCGGAACTGGCGAAGGAAGTGACGGCACTCGATCGGGCCGTGGCTTCGTTCGAGCTCAAGTCGATGCTCCAGGGCCCGGACGATTTCCGCGATGCCCTGCTGACGGTCCATCCGGGCGCCGGCGGGACCGAGTCCCAGGACTGGGCCGAGATGCTCACCTACATGTATCGGCGGTGGGCGGAGCAGCACGGCTACAAAGTCACGGTGCTCGATATCGAACCCGGCGAAGAGGCCGGCATCAAGTCGGCATCACTGGAGATCCAGGGCAGCTACGCCTACGGTTTCCTCAAGGCGGAGAAGGGCGTGCACCGGCTGGTGCGGATCTCGCCATTCGACTCCCAGGCCCGCCGCCACACCTCGTTCGCGTCGGTCTTCGTCTACCCGGAAATCGATGACACCATCGAGATCGATCTCCGGGACGAGGATATCAAGATGGACGTCTTCCGGGCCTCCGGCGCCGGCGGGCAGCACGTCAACAAGACCTCGTCGGCGGTGCGCCTGACCCACATTCCCACCAAACTCGTGGTGTCCTGCCAGCAGGAGCGGAGCCAGCACAAGAACAAGGAAACCGCCATGAAGATGCTCCGGGCCGCCCTGTATCAGCGCAAGCTCGAGGAGCAGCAGGCCGAACAGGCCAAGGTCGAGGCGACCAAGACGGATATTTCCTGGGGCAACCAGATTCGTTCCTACGTCTTCCAGCCCTACACGATGGTCAATGACCACCGGACCGAGCTCAAGGTGACCGACGTGCAGAAGGTCATGAACGGCGATCTCGACCAGTTCATTCACTCGTATCTCAAGCGGTTCGGGAGCTCGGTCTGATGAGCGGGTCTCAGGAACACACCTACATCGAGGTCGCCCGCCGCGAAAAGCGGGCCCACCTCGAGGCATTGGGCCAGCGGGCCTACGCCTACCGCTACGACCGGAGCCATACCGCGTCCGACGCGGTCGCCCTCTATCACGATGAGATGGGGGAGGACGGCCCCGAGGTCCGGATTGCAGGTCGCGTCGTCGCGGTGCGGTCCCAGGGCAAGACGATGTTCGCTCATGTCGAGGATCATTCCGGTCGGATTCAGGTCTACGCCCGCCAGGATGCGCTGGCGGACCGGTTCGCGGTTACCAAACTTATTGATCTTGACGACTTCGTCGGCGTCACCGGCCGCCTGTTCCGGACGCGGACCGGCGAGGTCACCGTCAAGGCCGCCGACATCGAGATGCTCACGAAGAGCGTCAAGCCGCTGCCTCGCGGCAAGACCCAGACGACGGACAGCGGGGAAGTGGTCACCTTCGGCGGGGTTCAGGACCCCGAATTCCGGTACCGGCAGCGCTACGCCGACCTGGCGGTCCATCCCGAGGTGCGTCAGGTCTTTGTGGTCCGGGCCCGGGCGATCCAGTACATCCGGAGATTTCTCGATGACCGAGGCTATCTCGAAGTCGAGACGCCGATCCTCCAGCCGCTGTATGGTGGGGCCTCGGCCCGGCCGTTCGTGACTCATCACAACGCGCTCGACATGCCGCTCTATCTCCGGATTGCGGACGAGTTGTATCTCAAGCGGTTGATCGCCGGCGGATTCGATCGAGTTTATGAGATCGGACACGACTTCCGCAATGAAGGCATGGACCGGACCCACAATCCGGAATTCACCATGCTGGAGTTCTACGAAGCCTACGCCGACTACACGGACATGATGGCCATGATGGAGGCAATGTTGCCGGGGGTTATGCAGCATTGCCTCGGCAGGAGCACGGTGGAGGTGGACGGCCGGACGATCGACTTCACGCCGCCGTGGCCGCGGCTGCCGTTCGTCGATGCGATCCGCGACCGGGCCGGCATCGACATCCTCTCGGCGACCGAGGACGACATGCGAGCCAAGCTGGCGCCCATGGCCGAGTCACGCGATGCGGTCGACGCCATGACCGGCGGCCGGCTCATGGATGAACTGTTCAAGACGTTCGTCGAGCCGCATCTGGTGCAGCCGACCTTCGTGACCGAACACCCGATCGCGATCTCGCCGCTGGCCAAGGTCCACCGTACCAACGCCGGTGTGGTGGAACGGTTCGAACTCTTCATCAACACTCGTGAGGTGGCCAACGCCTTCAGCGAACTCAACGACCCGGACGACCAGCGGGCCCGCTTCGAGGACCAGGTGTCTCAGCGCGCGGCGGGCGACGACGAGGCCCAGCCGTACGACGCCGATTACGTCCGGGCGCTGGAGTACGGGATGCCGCCCACCGGCGGCCTCGGGCTGGGCATCGACCGGCTGGTGATGATTCTGACCGGCCAGCCGTCGATCCGGGATGTGATCCTCTTTCCGGCGATGCGCCCCGAGGCGCCGCCGGAGCGAGGCGGCGACAAGGCCTGATCATGGCCCGTCGCCCGGACGCCCGATTCTGGCCGTCCGCCCTCGAGCGGCGGATCGCCGTGCGTTATTTGCGCGGCCGCCGGGCGTCCCGCTTCACCACGCTCAACACCAAGATCGCGGCGGCAGGCGTCACCATCGGGGTGGCGGCCCTCATCATTGTCCTTGGTATCATGAACGGCCTCCATGACGACCTCCGCGACAAGATCCTGGTCGGGAACCCGCACATCCATGTCCTGACGTACGGGGCCAACCTGCGACTCGATCACTGGCGTTCCGTGCTCGATTCCGTCAAACAGGATCCGGACGTGGTGGCGGCGGCGCCGGAGGTGCTGGTCAAATCCCTGGTCATGAACAGCTCCGGCTACCCGGCGGCGGTCGACGTCGTGGGTTTCGATCCGGATACGGGGACGATGGCGGTGACGAGCCTGCCGGAAGCGATCAACTCCGGGCAGCTGAGCTTCACACCGAGACAGGACAGCCTCGACGGCGGCATCATCCTGGGGTATCGGCTGGCCGAGCGGATGTCCACCTACGTGGGCGACGTCGTGCGCCTGGTGGCGGGGAATCAGGCCATCAAGGTGAACCGGGCGTTAGGCGTGCCAACCCCCCGCGTCTATCGCTTCGAGGTGACGGGGACGTTCGACACGGGCATGTTCCAGTACGATGATGGCTTCGCGGTCCTTCGGCTCGACGTCGCCCAGCGGTTCGCGGGACTCGATTCCGCCGTGTCCGGCATTCAGGTCCGGACCCGCGATGCCTGGCGGGCGCAGGAAGTGGCTCATCGGCTGGGTCAGCGGCTCGGGCTCCCGTACCGGACCCTCGCGTGGCAGGATCAGAACCAGAGTCTGTTCGGCGCGCTCAAGCTCGAGAAGCTCGGCATGGGGCTGATCATTACGTTCATCAGCGTGGTGGCCGCATTCAATATCGTCGGGACGCTCACGATGATCGTGGGCGAACGCACCCGTGAGATCGGCATCCTGCTCGCCATGGGCCTGACGCCGAAGGCGATCGGCCGGATCTTCCTCGCCCAGGGTGCGACGATCGGCGCGGTCGGTACCGGGCTTGGTCTGGGCCTCGGGATGCTCATTGCCTTCATCCTCGACGGATCCCAACTGATCCGCATCGACCCGTCGATCTACTTCATCGACCACCTCCCGGTCCATGTGCGGCCGCTCGATGTGCTGGCCGTCATCGGGGTCAGTCTCGCCATTGCGCTGGCCGCGACGATTCCGGCATCCCGCTGGGCCTCGACGCTGGAGCCGGTGGAAGCGATTCGGAACGAATGACCCCGGTCGTGGAAGCCCGCGGCGTAGCCAAGCGCTACCAGAGCGGCGACGGCTCATCGCTCACCATTCTCGACGGACTGGATCTTGAGGTGCAGCCCGGGGAGTTCGTGGCGATCACCGGTGCGAGCGGCGCCGGGAAGAGCACCTTGCTCCATCTGCTGGGTCTGCTGGATCAGGCGAGCGCCGGCTCGGTCCGGGTGGGCGGGGGAGAGGCCGCATCGCTCTCCGCGGACGATCGCGCTGCGGTTCGGAGCAGCCGGATCGGGTTCGTGT
>JANMXA010000164.1:0-36484 GCA_031394255.1 Gemmatimonadota bacterium | reverse complement strand
GTGGCGATCTACTCGCAGTGGAACGGGACCCAGAACCTGGGGTGGTACCGCCTCACCTTCGACAAGTTCGGGGTGCCTTACGACCTGATCTACAAGGAGCGGGTCCAGCAGGGGAATCTGCGCCAGGCGTACGACGTGATCCTCGTGGCTGAGCAGAACCTGAGCAAGACCACGGTGATGCAGAAGCCGAACGACAAGCCGGTGCCGTACCAGAAGAGCGACAAGTACCAGTTCCTCGGCATGTACGGCGAGTCGGCGGACATCACGGGCGGGTTCGGGCAAAAAGGGGTCGATGCATTCCAGGCCTTCCTCGAGGCGGGCGGGACGCTGGTCGCGGTGGGAGACGCGGCGCGGCTTCCGATCGATTTCGGCTGGGCGGGGACCACGGAGAAGATGAGCGTCGGCGGGCTCTCGGCGCAGCGGCCGCTGGTCCAGGGGGAGATCGTCCGGCCCGAGCACCCGGTGTTCTACGGATACAGCGCCAAGACGATTCCGATCAAGTACGTCGGCGGGCAACCGTTCCGGGTCGGCGTCGCGAATGAGGCCAACGTGCTCGGGCGCTACGTCGGCGGGAATGCGGCGGTGCTGTCCGGCCAGATGACCGGGGCGGACTCACTCAAGCAGCGGCCCTTTGCGGTGGACATCCCGCAAGCGTATCACGGGCAGGGGCGGGTGGTGCTGTTCTCGAACAACCCGATCTATCGCTGGCAGAACCACGGCGAGTTCAACATGATCTTCAACACGTTGATCAACTGGAACGATGTGGTGGCGAAACCGGAGTAGGAGTTGCCCGGCTCGGCGTGATCGAACGGGCGTACTGATGCAGGGGCATCCCATGGAAGTCCGTCACCCGACCGGTCGGCCGGAAGCCGTGGAGCCGATCGAAGGCGACCGCCCGCCGCAACGGGGCGGTGGTGTCAAGGGTGACCCGGGCACATTCTGCGGCGCGCAACCGGGCCAGCGCGGCCGCGAGCAGAGCTGACGCTGTTCCGGTCCCCTCCCGCGCGGGGTCGACGGCCATCCCCCGTAGGCGGCCCTCCCCGGATTCGATGGCGGCGTACGCGACCGTTCCGGCGATCTCTCCGGTGTCGGCGACTGCCAGCAGGACGGTCATTTCCCTCAATCGACGGCGGAGGGTCTCTGGGGTGAGTACGGTCTCCCAATAGGCGCCATCGGGGTATTCCTGCCGATAGGGGGCGAAGGCGGCAGGAAGGCAGGCCAGCAACCAGAGCGGCACCGGGGGTACGGACCAGGCCGCGAACTGTCCACTGGAGGTCCCGCGCCGCAATCTCGAGCCCCGGGGTCCCCCGCGTTTCCCGGGCATCCTCCTTGATGGCGGCAACCCGACCAAAATCGCGCCGGGCGGTGCGCCAGGCCTCGGCGGGGTCCGCACCGCGGGCCACACGATCGGCAACTTCCTGCTCGATGTGGGCCGCCATCTCCTCGGTCATCTCCCGCTCGAACCGGGGGCGGCGAATGAACCAGGCCAGTTTCCGCAGCAGCGGTATCATGCGGTCCCCAGCAGGCGATCGACGGCGCCGGTAAAGATCCGCCACTGGCGCTGTTCTTGGAGCAGCTGTTTCCGTCCGAGCGGCGTGAGATGGTAGAGCTTGATCCGTCGGCCGGTCGGCGGATCGTGCCATTCCGACCGGAGCCAGCCCTGGTCTTCGAGGCGGTAGAGGGCCGGGTAGAGCGAACCCTGATTGACCTGGAGGACTTCGCCGGACTGATCCCGGATCCGTTTGCTGATGGCCCATCCGTGGAGGGGGCCGGGCGCTACGGACTTGAGGACCAGGAGGTCGAGGGTGCCCTGGAGCAGGTCGGCGCGGTCGGACATGGTGTGACTCGATGCCTAGACACTCGACAATAGACGAATTCTATTGTCGGATGTCAAGGTATGGTTGCCTTGACGTCGGCGTGGGCCACTCGTCTATTCCGTCCAGAACCGCGCCGATTCCCCGGCGCCTTGATCGAAGGCCGTTCCATCCATGACCACACTGCTCCACCGATCCGCACGCGGTGTCGGGCTGCTCGTCGCCGCGCAGGCGCTCGCGGCGTGTCTGCCGACGTCCGGAAACGCCCAGCCGAAATCCGTGATCGGGTCCGCCATCACTCCCGACGGTGTTCGCCTCTGGTACCGCGTGGTCGGGTCGGGGGCTCAGACCATCGTCATTCCCGCGGCCCTGTACCACCGGCAGACGCTTGATCCGCTGGCCCGGAGCCGGCGACTGGTTCTGTACGATCCTCGGGGCCGGGGCCTGTCGGATACCATCCCCCCGACCCGGGCCTCGCTCGACTACGAGGTGAAGGACATCGAGACGATCCGACTGGCCGTCGGGGCTGCGCGGATGGCGCTGGTGGGCTGGTCGGGCGGCGGGCTCGGCACCTTCACCTACGCGCTGCGCCATCCCGAGCGGGTCACCCGCCTGATCATGCTGGCGCCGCTCGCCCCGCGCCGGACGCCGTATCTGGACCAGATGCTGGCGAACCGGCGGTCGCGGGTCGACTCCGCGGGGCAGACCAGGCTCGACGCCCGGGTCGCGGCCGGCGAGTTCAAGGGCCGGGAGCCCGAGCTGTGCCGCGAGATCTCGCACCTCAACGACTCTGCCGTCTTCGGCGACCGGGCCATGGCTCACCTGACTCCCGACGTCTGCGATTCGCCGAACGAATGGCCAGGCCGGAACGGGCCCTATTCGCGGGCGATGTTCGCTTCGCTCGGGGACTACGACTGGCGGCCGGACATCCCGAAAGTCAGGCTGCCGATCCTCTACGTCCACGGCGATCGCGATACCTTTCCGCTCGACGGCAGCCGCGAATGGGCGGCGGGGCGGCCTAACGCCAGGCTCCTGGTCGTGGCGGGCGCCGGCCACTGGTTGCAGTACGAGCGGCCGGTGGAGCTGATCCGGGCGCTCGATCGGTTCCTGAAGGGCAGCTGGCCCGCGGGAAGTGAGGCCGTGCCGTGATCTATTCGCTGCTGTCGCATTCGTGGAGCGGGCTGCTGCTGGCGGCGGTTGTCGCACTCGTCGGCCTGCTGATCGTTCGGGTGGCACCGGCCGTCGGTCGCGGGCGGATCCGGATTGCCGGGTTCCTGGGGCTGGCGTTGGCGCTGCCGATGGCGATCGGCGGCGCGATGGGCATGCGGCGGATCCGGGGTGTGTTCGCGAAATTCCCGGCGCCCGGCCGACTGGTCGATGTGGGCGGCTACCGGATGCACATCCAGGCGGAGGGCGACGCCCGCGGCGGTCCGACGGTGATCTGGGTTCCGGGGAGTCATGATGCGGGGATCGGCCTGTATCACCTGCACAAGGCGATCAGGCCGGAGACCCGGTCGATCCTCTTCGATCGTCCCGGGAGTGGATGGAGCGACGCCGGACCATACCCGCGCAGCACCGCGCGCGAGGCGGAAGAACTCGCGACACTGCTTGAGCGGGCCGGCGAGAAGGGGCCCTTCGTGCTGATCGGGCACTCGTACGGCGGGTTGCTGGCGGCGAATTTTGCCCGGCGCTTCCCCGAACGGGTCTCGGCGCTGGTCGTGGCGGACGGGACGCCACCTGATGTATTCACCTACCTCCCGGGCGGTCACGGGTCGGACATACCGAATGGCCTCGTGAGCGGAACCCGGACCTTGGCCGTGCTGCGGATGTTCGGCCTGGGCCCCGAGCCCGGGCCGCAGGCTGCCCCGCCCGGCGATACCGCCACCGCCCGGGCGCTGGGCGCGGCCGATGCGCAGCTCGTGGACGTGATCGACGCGTACCGGGCCTTCTCGTTGATTCCGGACTGGGCCACGGTGTCGGTGTTCGAGGAATGGCGCGATCCGAACCTGGTTGCCGAGCTCGTGGTGTATGACAACGAGCTAGGCGACCTGCCGGTCTTCGTGGTGACGCCGGCGGGAAAGGCCGCTCCCGCGGAGGTCCGCGCGATCGGCGTCAGTGAGGCCGAGACCGCCCGGGCCCAGAACTTTCTGGAGCAGGCCCGGATGCGTTACGTCAGGATTTCGAGGCGTTCCGAACTCATTCATACGGCGCCCGGCACGACGCACCTGTATCCGTTCGAGACCCCCGAGGCCCTGCTTGGCGTTGTACGCCGGATCCTGGCCGACAGCGCGATCCGGGTCTCCAGGCGTTCCCGGCCGTAACGGCACGACCAACGGAGAAGATCAATGATGAGACGGAGTGCGGTGACGGCCGCCATGTTGGCCCTGCTCGCGGGGGCCGCCGCCGCGCAGGCGCGCCCTGCGGCCAATCTCGTGACCCATTCGGAGGTCACGATCGATCGTTCCGCCGCGAAGATCTGGCCCCACATTGTCGATCCCAATGATTGGAAGCAGGGCGCCAAGGCGTGGCATTACGCGGGCCCCGCCGGTCAAGTGGGCGAGGTCTTTGCCGCCGGTGATCCGGGCGCCAAGTCCAAGCCCGAGTTTCTGTTCGAGAACGTCGAGTTGGTGCCGAACCGGCACCGCACCATCAAGATCTACGCAACCGGCGGCGCCCTGATCGGCTACGCGAGCTGGTGGCTCAAGGCGCAGGGCGGGCGAACCGTGGTGGGGTACGACGTCTATTCCGAGACGCTGATCGATCCGGCCCAGGCCAGGGCATCGACGCCGGGGAAGATCCGAGAGAGCGAGCGGACGGTGGCCGCGACCAACAAGGCCCGCTTCGATCAAGAACTGGCGGCCCTCAAGAGGCTGGTCGAAACGGCCAATCCGCGGTAACGTCCGGCATTCCCTCCTCGAATCGAGGGCGAACCATGGCCGTCAGCCGCCGGGCCGCCGGGGCATTGCTTCTGCTTGCCGCGTCGACCTGCAGCCGGGAGGCTGCGCCCCGGCGTCGCCACCGTCCGCATGGTCGAAAACACCTTCACCCCGGGCATCACCCGGGTTCCGGTGGGGAGCACGGTGCTGTTCCGGAACATGGGACGGATTCCCCATAACGCTCTGTCCACTGACGGTGTCGGTCCGTCCGGCGACGTTGGCGCCGATCGCCATCCCCTCAGCCAGACCCGATTCCATGGCGAGCGCCGTCACCCGGTGCTGGCGAACGGGATTCTGAAGGAGGGCCAGCCTGAATCCCATGAACTGATGGATGTTGTGAACGCCTTCGCCGATCCCGATCAGGCGGGCTCGGCCCAGCAGGGGACCGAGCGCCGTGGCGGCGGCCGCACCGGCGGAGTCGAGGACGACGGCATGGGTGCGGCCCCACCGGACGAACTCCGAATCGGATTGGGCGGCGGCCGGGACCGGCAGCAGGAGCGCGCCGTCGATTACTGCAGCGATGTGACGGGTCATTGGCGTCCTACGGACATCGAGCCGTTGCCGTTTCGCGCTGGGGGCAGCGGTGCTACCATCCATCTGCCCCAGGCTCACGTCGACCATCGAGGACCTCATGCGGCATTGTCTCCAGGCTCTGGCGCGGCTCCTGTCTGTCGCCGCCGCTCTCCCGCTTCACCTCGCGGCCCAGTCGCCCAGCCCGCCACCGGATCCCCGCTACAAGGTGGACATTCTGTTGATCGTAGCCCACCCGGACGACGAAAGCGTGGTGAGTGGGTATCTCGCGCGGGCCATTCTCGATCAGCACAAACGGGTGGCCGTGATCTACGGAACCCGCGGCGACGGCGGTGGAAACGAAGCCGGCCCGGAGCAGGCCGCCGCGCTGGGCGCGGTCCGCGAGATCGAGGCCCGGAAGGCCAACGCGGCGCTGGGGATCGACCTGGTCTGGTTTCTCGACGGGAAGGACACGCCCAGCCAGGATGTACTCCAGTCGCTGGAGACCTGGCATCACGGCGCCTCCCTCGATCAGACCGTGCGGCTGATTCGCCTGACCCGGCCTGCCGTCATCATGACCTGGTTGCCCCAGTTCGTGATCGGCGAAAATCACGGCGACCATCAGGCGGCCGGTGTGCTGGCGACCGAGGCGTTCGATCTGGCGGCCAATCCGACGGCGTACCCTTCCCAGGTGACGCCAGCCCGCAATCGGACGAGCATCGCCAATCTCACCGAAGGGCTCACCGCCTGGCAGCCGCAGAAGCTCTACTTCTTTTCGGATCGCGACGACTGGACGCCGTTTCAGGCGGCCGGCCCGCGGTACTCGGTCACCGACGTCTCCCCGGCCACCGGCGTTCCGTATTACCGGACCCAGGCCGCCTCGCTGGCAAACCATCTCACCCAGGGCGAAGGCGGACGGCTCGCCGCCCAGGCGATCAAGACCGGTGATTTCGCCGCGTACCTCAAGTCGCAGGAGGCGTTTGCCGGGACCGCGGACGTCCAGCTGATTCTCGGCAAGGCGCTGTCGGGTGGGCCCGGGACGGGTGACGTCTTCGAGGGGGTCACCGATCGTCCGGCGGCATGGCAGGTCCCGGTCGCGGGAGGGGAAGGCCCGGCTCCGGCGTTGTCGTTAGGTGGACCTTGGGGATTCTACCGGGCCTTCGCCCGCTTGCACCGGATCGAGCGGACGGGCGTGCTGATCCCGGATGAGTTGGGGGTGAATCCGGGGAGCACGGTCCGGCTGCCGCTGGTGATCAGGAATGCCGGCGGGGAGGTGACGTTCCGTCTCACCGCGGCGCTGCCGGCGGGGTGGACCACGCAGGGCGGTTCCGGCAGCTATGTCGTACCCGCGCAGGGGGCGATCGATCTTCAGCTCCGCCTGACGGCTCCGCCGTCAGCAGGGCCCGCTGCGGATCTGGTGGTCACGCTGGCGGACGGAAGCCGAACAGTCGGCACCGTCCGGCTCCGGATTCGGGCCCTCGGAACCATGCCACTGTGAGGGGGCGTGCGTCCGGCCAATCGGGCCTATGGTTAGGCGGCCGGGGCCATGGCACCCCGGCGGCCGCGAATACTCCATCCGAAGGTCGGTGTGCCGGTTCCACCCTGCGAGCGATGTGCTGCGGCCGCGGTTGCCACCATGTTCCGATCCGAGAATCGATGGTGCGTCAGCGCGTGATGCAAGGGGAAACGATGCGGTACGCGGCGACGTGGGCAGTCGGCATTGGCCTGATTGCGACGGCAGCGGGATGCGGGAATGGGGACAGTCTCGGCACCAATCCGACGATTGCGATGACGAGCAGCAAGTCGGCGCTGGCGATTGCCCAGGGGGCGAGCGACAACCTGCGCGCGACGATCACCCGGGCCGGAGGCTACAACGGGGCCGTCGCCATCGTGGCCGAAGGGATTCCGACCGGCGTGACCGCCACGGTGTCCAATGTGGCAACGTCAGGCACCACGACGGCCGGAACGATCACGCTTGCCGTTGGATCGACGGTCACCCCGGGCGCCTACACGGTCACGGTCCGGGCGAGCGGGACCGGCGTCACGGACGCGACTGTGTCACTGGCGCTGACCGTGACTCTCGGGCCTTCGATCCGTCTGTCGACGCGCCCGGCCACGCTCCCGATCCTGCAAGGTGCAAACGCCACGACGACCGTGACGATCGTCCGGACCAATTTCACCGGGGCTGTTGCCTTGACCCTCGAGGGCGCCCCTGCTGGCGTGACCGGTGTGTTCGCGGCGGCCTCGGCCGCCGATGCGACATCCGTCCTGACCATCACGGTTGGGGCGACCGCCGTGACCGGACCCTATCCGCTCACGATCCGCGGTGCCGGCACGGGTATCGCTGATGCCACCACCTCCTTCGTCTTGACGGTGGGCGTTACTTCGTACACGCTGGGGGCCATCACACCGAATCCGATCTCCATCAGCCAGGGCGCCAACGCGGCGGTGACCGTCCTCATTGCCCGGACGAACTTCACCGGGACGGTGGACCTGACGCTCGAAGGGATGCCCGCCGGCTTGACCGGGGCGTTCGTCCCCGCGGCCGTGACGGCGAACAGTTCGTCCCTGAATTTGTCGGTCGGGGCCGCCGTGCCGGCCGCGCCCTACACCCTGACCGTCCGAGGGGTCAGTACCGGCCAGGCTGACCAGACGGCAACTTTCGTGGTGTCGGTCACGACGGTGATCAGCGGCGGCAACACGTCGCTGGGCTACTCGGATTGCTCGGCCGCGACCACGCCGGTCTGGCTGGCCTATCAGGATGGGACGAGTCGAATCTGGACGCCGGTGAGGGACGACCGGCCTCTTCAGCTTCGACCTCCAGGAGAGCACGGTGTGCCGGACGGGAGGTTCCGCCCGGCCCGCGGTCCGGCGCCCGGCCCCGCCGTGCCTCAGGTGTCCAAAAGGATCGCGATGGGCCGGAGCCGGTCGACGCGGGCAAAAATCACCTGCAGCATCACCGTGATCGGTACGGCCACCAACGTTCCCGCCGGCCCCCACACCCAGCCCCAGTAGAGCAGGCTGACGAAGACGGCCACCGGATTGAGCGGCAGGTGGCGACCCATCAGGTGGGGCGTGACGAAGTTGCCCGCGACGAGGTGAATCGCCGAGGAGCCGAGCACCACCATCACGGCCCGGCCGGTGCCGTCGAATGCCACCAGTGCCGCGGCTCCCACCAAGGCGGCCGTGGCGAGCGCTCCGGCATAGGGGATGAAGTTGAGCAGGAACGCCACCACGCCCCAGAGGAGCGCGTTGGGGAGCTGCACGATCGCGAGGAATGCCCAGGTCACCAGGCCGACACCAACACCGGTCAGCGTGTTGAGCACCAAGTACCGGGACATCTGGGTTTCGATCTCGGTCAGCGTCTCCTCGATGTTCCGGGCTCCCGCCCGGGTTCCGATCAGCCCGGCGAGTTTCCGGCGAAACGCCGGCAGCATGGCCAGCAGGAAATAGGTCAGGAACACGATCGTGAGAACGGTGGCGGCGATGCTGGCCGTGCTGACGCTCAGTCGCTGCAGCAGGCCGGGTGACTTGATCTGGACGGTCGGTGGGGTCGTCTGGGTACTGGTTTGGGTCGCCTGATCGACCTTCCGGGCCGTTTCCTGGATCGGGCGCAGCATCTTGCGGAGCTTGGTCTGAACCTGGACCAGTTTTACCGGTGTCGTCTCGATCCAGTCCGATGCGGGGCCCGCGAGCAACGCACCCCCGGCGACGGTGAGCGCCAGCGTACCGAAGACCATCAAGCCGGCGCCCAGCGCCGTCGGCAGCCCGAGTTTGCGAAGCGCCCGGACCGGCGGGTCGAGCAGGAGCATCATCAGACCGGCAACCGCGATCGGAAACAACAACGCCGCGGCAAGACGCAGCGCGGCGGTGAGGAGGATGAGGAAGACGCCGACCATGAGCATGGTCGGCGCCGTAGTGTTGGGGGTTCTGGGCTCGTCCATCAGAACTCAGCGTTCGTAGACGGTGACCGCGAGGCGTACGTCCGGACGGCCGCGGTTGTACAGGTAGTACCCGTCATCGCCGTATTCGATGTACACGTCGTCGGTCTCGTACCAATCATTGGGCCAGTACTCCGGCCACGGGTCGAGGAGGCTGAACCAGACCTCACCACGCTGGAACCGCGGCGTGCCCGATACGATCACCAGCGGGAGACGGACAAGTCGGAACCCGTGGTCGCGGCCGAAGTATCCCCGGAAACGATAGGCCGGAATCCGGTATCCCTGGTAACCGCCCCGTTGCCGCCAGTCTCGGTGCTCGGATTGCCAGTTCTGGGCCCGATACTGAGGCCAAACGTCTCGCTGCTCGTCCCGCCGAACGCGGAACGGCCCCGGGCCCGCTCGCCCGGCGCGTTGGTCCTGAGACCGGACCGGCTGCTTCCGCGGCTCCTGGCCCCTCGCCCGCGGCGCTTGCCTCGGCGGCTTGGCCGACTCAGTCTTCTTCGGGCCCTTGCCGCCTTCCTTCGGCTTCTCCTGCATGGCGAATGCGGGAACCACACGGCCGAGCATGAGGAGCAGGGTCGCCGCTCTGATCAGGCGCTGGGACTTCATATTATGGCCGGGGCCGCACGCGTGTTCGGTCATCGTTGGTGGGCTGGCGCCGATAGTCGAAGCGCGGGTCGTGGCCGTTCCACTGCTCGTCGGTCGGCGGCAGGAAGTACTCATCGCGATATCGGTAGACCGATACGGCCCGCGCGTTGCCAACGCCATTGCGGTAGTAGCGGCCGTTCATTTCATACACGGTGACCGGGGTCCATCGCAGGAAGTTGGTGCGCCAGGCCCCGGTGCGTTCCTCCTCGTACCCCAGCACGCCGATCTCCGGGCCCAGCCGCGGGTCTACCGTGCTGCCGGGTGTATAGGGCCGGCCCCGGCCGAAGTCCTCCTGGGTCGGCTGGCGGCGGTAATTGTAGCGCCCGTCCAAGCCGTTCCAGGCCTGGTCCTGGGGCGGGAAGAAGTATTCGTCGCGATACTGATAGACCAGAACCGGGCGGGCACCACGAACGTTTGACCGGTAGTAGCGGCCGTTGACGTCATAGAGGGTGACCGGGGACCACTGCCGGTAGTTGACCCGCCAGTCACCGAGCCGTTCCGGCGAATACGCAAAGACGGTCACTTCCGGACCGAGCAGGGTTCCGAATTGGACGGTGACATTGCCTTGGGCTGGCGCCTGGGCCGGGAGGATCAGGGTGCCGAGCAGGGGCAGCACGAGCAAGATGGTCCGGCGCATACGTGGTCCAATCTGCTGACGAGGTGACAGCGGGTCGAGGACGTGGGAAGGTATGGCGGGCCGGTGGGCCGCACATCCATCGTTGGAGCGGGCCCGCGGGTCACCAACGCCTGGTCCGATTCCGGTTTCTGCGGTAACATGGGACGTTCGAGGGTGCCCGGCTCGGTCCGGGCCGCGATGATCGGTGGCGTGAGCTAGGGGGCGCCCGGGACCGGAGCGGATTACTATCCGGCATGTCCGACACCGCCGCCTGCTTCGCCCTCGGCTCCGCCGAGGTCCCCCGCTCCCTCCGATGGCGCGCCTGGACCATGGACGATGAGTTCCACCTGGCCGCGCGCCGGGGTGTGGATCATGTCGAGCTCACGGCCTATCCCACCGGCCGGTGGCGGATCGACACCGGTGGCGAGATCGGGCGCTGGCATCGGCCGACCCAGTCACTGCCGGGCTGGACTCGTGGACCTGCGGTGGTGCTCCCGGGATGGAACACGGCCGCCGTGGATCAGGGCAAGTTGGCGGGCGAGGTGACCTGGATCCCGGCTCCGGGCGAGGGCCGGGTGACGCGGGTTCAGGTCTGGTTCGCGATCCCCGGCGCCGAGGAGCGGCGCTGGCGGTATACCCAGCCCAAAACAGTCCAGTCGCTCATGTCCTTTTCACTTCGACGGGCCGGCAGCGTCCGTCTGATGTGGGACGAGGAGCCCGGCCCCGATCACGGCCTTGAGCCGCCGGAGGGAGTCATCTCGGTCAGCACCGACGAGGCCGGGCTCCCGTCGTTCTGGGAAATCCCCGGCTGATCTACGTCCGCCGGGCCCTGATCATGGCCTTCGCGATGATCAACTGCTGGATCTGGGTGGTGCCTTCGTAGAGCCGGAAGACCCGGACGTCACGATACAATCGTTCGGCCGCGCACTCCGAGATATACCCGGCTCCGCCGTGAATCTGGACCACCCGGTCCGCCACCCGGCAGCACATCTCCGACGCGAACATCTTGCTGCACGACGCCTCCACCGAGACTGGTTCGTCCCGGTCGAGCCGGCGCGCCGCATCGAGCACCATGCACCGCGCCGCGTAGGTCTCGGCCTTGCTGTCCGCGAGCATCGCCTGAACCAGCTGGTACTCGGCGATCGGCTTCCCGAATTGCGGGCGATCGAGGGCGTAGGTCAGGCCTTCGTCAATCAACCGCTCGGAAATCCCCACGCACATGGCGGCGATGTGAATCCGGCCCCGGTCCAGGGCCCGCATGGCCACCTTGAATCCCTGGCCCTCCTGACCAATCAGCGCCGACTTGGGAATCCGGCAATCCTCGAAGATCACGTCCGCCAGATGAGCGCCCTTCTGGCCCATCTTCCGGTCCGGCCTGGCGACGGAGAGGCCGGCCGTATCCCGCTCGACGATGAAGGCCGAGACACCCGCCGGGCCGGCCTGGGCCGAATCCGTCCGGGCCATGACGATGAAGATGCCGGCCTGGGGCGCGTTGGTGATGTAGCGCTTGGTGCCGTTCAGGACATAGTGGTCGCCGTCGCGGCGGGCGGTGGTCGTGAGCGCCCCGGCGTCGGAGCCGGAGTCCGGCTCGGTCAGACAGAAGGCGGCGATGAGGTCGCCGCCGGCCAGCCGCCTGATGTAGCGATTCCGCTGCTCATCGTTTCCATCGGAGAGAATGCTCGACGAGCCGAGTCCGTTGTTGATCCCGATGGCGGAGCGAAACGCCGGCGCGGCCCGGCAGAGTTCGAAGAACACCTGCACTGACTCTTCGGCGTTCAACCCCAGGCCGCCGAACGCGGTCGGGATGGTGATGCCGTAGAGACCCATCGCCTGCATTTCCTGGAGGATGGCGATCGGAATCGCGTCATCCCGATCGACTTGCTGTTCCGCCGGAATGAGCCTTTCGGTGACGAAGCGGCGAACCGTCTGGAGCAATTCGCCCAGGGTGTCGGGGTCGAGTGTGGCAGTCATGGCGTCAGCTGGATGGATTGCTCGATCGCCCGGCCCAGGTCGGCCGTGGTGGCCTTGCCGCCCAGGTCCGGGGTTCGGGGCCCGTTGCGCAGGGCGGCCTCGATGGCGCGGACGATCCCGTCATGGGCCTCGGTGTGGCCTAAATGCTCGAGCATCATGGCGCCGGCCCAGATCTGTCCGATCGGATTGGCGATACCCTGGCCGGCGATGTCCGGCGCTGAACCGTGGACCGGCTCGAACATCGAGGGATGGAGCCGTTCCGGATTGATGTTGGCCGACGGCGCGATGCCGATACTGCCGCAGACGGCCGGGCCGAGGTCGGAGAGGATGTCACCGAAGAGATTGGACCCGACCACAACCTCGAACCACTCGGGGTGGGCGACGAAGTGGGCGGTCAGGATGTCGATGTGGAATTTGTCCGACTTGAGGGCAGGGTACTGGGCGGCGATCGCGGCGAAGCGCTCGTCCCAGTACGGCATGGTGATCGCGATGCCGTTCGACTTGGTGGCCGACGTCACCTTCGAGAGCCCTTTGCGCTCAGCCAGGCGAAAGGCGTAGTCGATGATCCGGTCGACGCCTTTCCGGGTGAACACCGTCTCCTGAACCACCGTCTCCCGGTCGGTGCCTTCAAAGATCCGGCCGCCGATCTGGGAATATTCCCCTTCAACGTTCTCGCGGACCACCCAGAAATCGATCTTCCGGCCATCGGTATTGGCCAGTGGCGACCGTAGTCCCGGCATGATCCGGCAGGGCCTGATGTTGGCGTACTGGTCGAACGCCCGGCGGATCGGGATCAGCAGGCCCCAGAGCGAGATGTGATCGGGGACCCCGGGGAAACCCACCGCGCCCAGATAGATCGCATCGAAGCCCCGGAGCTGCTCGATCCCGTCGTCGGGCATCATCCGGCCGGTCCGATGCCAGGTCTCACAGCTCCAGTCGAACCAGGTCCACTCGAAGCCGATGCCGAATCGTCGTCCGGCGGCTTCAAGGGCGCGAACTCCCTCGGGCATTACTTCCTTGCCGATCCCGTCGCCGGGGATCAGCGCAATGCGGTAGGTCGTCATTCCCAAGGTTAGTCCGGTTCCACAGCGGATGCCACCGCCCACTCGCCACGGCCGCCATCGGCCGGTACGTTCCACTGACGAGCGCGAATCTCGGACTGAAGAAAAGCGGCCTCGACATGGAAAAGCTGATCATCACGGTAGCCCCGAACGGCTCGGTGCCGACCAAAGAGACCACCCCGTACGTGGCGATCACCGCCGAGGAAGTGATCGAGGACGGGATCGAGTGCTGGGAAGCCGGGGCGAGCATCCTCCATTATCACGCCCGCGACAAGGACCAGAAGGCTTGCCTGGACTATGACTATTTTGCCAGGGTGATGGAAGGGCTCAGGAAGTACACCTCGCTGATCGTCCAGATGTCCACGGGCTCGCGGCTGGGGCAGGACCGGGACGCCCGGATCCGGGCCGTGGATCTCAAGCCCGACATGATGAGCTTGAACGTTGGCTCGATCAACTTCCCCCTCGGTCCCTACATCAACAAGCCGGAGGACGCCGAGTACTGGGCCGGGAAGATGCAGGAATACGGGGTCAAGCCGGAGATCGAGTGTTTCGACGCGAGCCATATCGAGGCGGGGGTGCGGCTCTGGCGGAAGGGGTTGATCGACGACCCGCCGTTCTTCGATTTCGTCCTCGGCGTCAAGAACGCGCTCTCCTACACACCGCAGAACATGCTCAACCTGATCAACATGGTGCCGGCCGGCGCCAAGTGGAACTGTATCGGGGTCAGCCGGGCGCAGCTGCCGGTCTCGACGTTGGGGATGATCCTGGGGGGGCACTCCCGGGTGGGAGTCGAGGACAACATCTACTATTCCTACAAGGTCCTGGCCACCAACGCCCAGCTCGTCGGACGCGCGGTGCGCCTGGCCAATGAACTGCAGCGCGAAGTTGCCACCCCGGCGGACGCCCGGCAGATCCTCAAGATCAAGAATTCCTGACGGCGTGGGTATCCCATAACCGAAGAATGTGAGGCATGATGCGTCGATTCCTCGTGGCGGTTGCCCTGGTGCTGTGGCCGGCTGTCGGCGCCGCGCAGGTCTGGCAGGCGATCCAGGCGGAAGCCGCCCGCTGCGCCAAGGGCGGTGCCTGGAACTTCTGGGTCCATCGCGGCCAACCCGATCGGCTGCTGGTCTACCTCCAGGGCGGCGGTGGGTGCTGGCTCAAGGCCAATTGTGATCTGGCCGACCGGCCGACGTTCGATCCGGTGGTTGAGGAACGGGATAGTCCGGCCAACGCCGACGGAATCCTCGCGATCGACCGGCCGACCAATCCGTTCCGGGGCTGGACCGTGGTGTACATCCCGTATTGCACCGCGGACGTTCACCTCGGGGCTCGACAGGTCGACTACGCCGGCGTGGCAATGGACCACCGCGGTGCGGCGAATGCCGCAGTCGCCATGCAGTGGATCGGCGCGGAGATCAAGGCGCTCAGGGAGATCGTGGTCACCGGCGGCAGCGCCGGCGCCATTCCGGTCCCGGTCTACGCCACCCGGCTGGCCGCTCGCTTCCCGAAGGCGCGAGTGACCGGCATCGGCGACGGGGCCGGCGGATATCGGGCGCCGGCCATTCCCGGCATCCTGGCAGGATGGGGCGTCCGCCAGGCTCTCAGTGACGTGCCGGTGTTCGCCGCGATCGATTCGGCGGGGCTCACGTTCGAGTCGCTCTATATCGCGGCCGGCCGAGCGAATCCGAAACTCCGCCTGGCCCAGATCAACCAGGACCACGATGCGGTCCAGCTTCAGTTCCTGGCGCTGTTAGGGGTTCCGGGGAAACCCCTTGCGCCCCTGCTCCAGGCCAATCTGGACGACATCCAGGCGGCCTTGCCCACGTTCCGCCGCTACCTGATTCCCAGCGAGGAGCACACCATCCTCACCAGGCCCGGGTTCTATACCACGGTGGTCAACGGGGTCTCGCTGCCCGATTGGGTGGCGGCGATGGTTGACGGCAAGCGATGAGGCAGCGTGTGGTGCGTTAACCTGTCGGTGACGGTCTTGACCGGGCCATGGCGAGGTACATCGCTTCGACCTTGGCCCGCGCCCACGGGGTCCGTCGGAGAAAGGCCAGACTCGATCTGACGCTCGGGTTGTTGGTGAAGCAGGCCACCTTCACCTCGCGCCCCATGAACTCCCACCCGAGGTGCTCGACCAGTTCGTCGAGCATTCGGTGCAGGGTAATCCCGTGCAGCGGGTCGTTGGGTCTGTCGTTCGCGGCGGTCATGTTGCGCGACGTGAGGCGATGCCCGCTGCGTGCGACCTCACGCCCAGTCAGGTACCCCGGCCCCGGCCACCCAGTCTTGGGAAAGCTCCCACAATCGCTGGGCGACCGCGGGGTCGTTCGCCTCGTCGCTGCACGGTTCGATGTGGCAATCCTGCAGGTACTGTCCGGCCAGATCGGACGCGGGCTCGTGCACCGTGGCGTAGACTGTCGTGGCGGCGCCCTGCGCCGGATTCTTCGTGAAGGGGCTCACCAGCTTCATCAGCATGCCGACCAGCATCGAACCGCGGCCAATATCGGTGGTGATGAGCGTCCCGGGGTGCAGTGCGCACGCGGTCAGGCCGCGCCCACCGTAGCGCCGCTGCAGCGACTTCGCCATCAGCACGTTGCAGAGCTTCGCCTGGCCGTATGCCGTCATGCCCTTGAAGCGGTCGCGCGTCATCGGGAGGTGAGCAAAGTCGAGCCGCGGCGGCATTTTGTGGCTGCCACTGGAGACCATGACGACTCGTGGGGCGCCGGACGCGAGCAGCCGCGTCATCAGCAACCGGGCCAGCAGGAAATGCCCGATGTGGCATACCCCGACCGTCCGCTCGAAGCCCTCCTCGGTCTCCGCCCAGGACAACAATACCAGACCCGCGTTGCAGACCAGGGCGTCAATCCGGTCTGCCTTGAGCCGCTCGGTAAACCGTCGGATGCTTGCGAACGACGCCAGGTCGAGTTCCTGGAACTCCGCCTGGCATCCGGGGTGGGCAGTTCGGGCCCGCGCCGCGGCCGCCTCGCCGCTCACGGCGTTCCGGCAGGCGAAGATGACCCGGGCGCCGGCGCTCGCCAATGCGCGGGCCGTCTGCTCGCCGATTCCGGTGTTGGCGCCGGTCACGACGATGGTCTTCCCCGAGAGATTGCGCCCCGCTACCACCTCGTCCGCGTTGGTGCGCGATCCGAATCGGGGCCTGGCGGCTGGCGTTGCCGCAGTCATTGCGGGCTCAAGGCTTCTTCGCCGTTTGCGCCGCGGCGGCGGCCGCGGCTACGCCGAGCTCGCCCTGCTGGCGGATGTAGTGGCGAAGGTCCTCGAGCCGCCGGTCGGAGAACTCGCGAAACGGCGGCATGCCCTTGGCCTTCCGGCTCCCTCCCCGCACGACCTCGGCGAACGCGCTGGCGGTGAGTACCACTGTTGAGGCCCGGAGGTCGGGCGCCATGCCGGCGGCCACGGCGCCCGCGCCGTGACAAAACATGCAGCGGTTGAAGACCACCGCGCCCCGGTCGGCTGCGCCGGCATCGACCGGAAAATCCCTGGCCCCGATCGGTTCAGCGACCACGGGGGCAGGCTGGGCCGGGAGAAGGGCCTTGCCCTCGAGCGAAAAGGCGACCAGGCGGCGGGTCTGGGCGCCGTAGGCCCAGCCGTGCGCCGCCAGCCCGGCGCCGCCTACCGCCGCTCCGGCGCCGCCCCACCCGACCAGCAGGGCGACGTAATGCCGGCCATTCACTGAGTAGGTCACCGGCGGCGCCGAGATGCCGAGCCCGAGTTTGGACTGCCACAGCTCCTTGCCGGTGCCGGCCTGGTATGCCACCAGGGTGCCGTCGGCCCGACCCTGAAAAACCAGATTGCCGGCCGAGGTCATCGTCCCCGGGTTCCACGCGCCCGGCAGTGCCACCTCCCACGCCCGCTGCTTTTTGACCGGGTCCCAGGCCTGCAGCGTCCCGAACACGCCATCCGGCCGCGCTGGCAACGGGCTCGGCCAATGGATCCCGACTCCGAGGGTCAGCTGGTCGGCCTTCCAGTCAGGGGAGCGCCACTTGGCGAGGTCGATACCGGTGTCGGCGTATACCCCGGCGACGTGAATCGTGGGGATGTAGACCAGCCCGGTCCCGGGATTGTACGACATGGCATGCCAGCTGTGGGCCCCGAAGGCCGATGGCATCACAGTCGCGACCCCGTTGGGGTACCGCGCGGCGGGCACTTCCACCGGCCGACCGGTGGTGAGATCCACCTTCGTCGCCCAGTTCATTTCGGCGATCGGCTCGGCCGAGATGAGTTTGCCGGTCTTGCGATCGATGACGTAGAAGAAGCCGTTCTTGGGCGCGTGCATCAGCGCCTTCACGACCTTGCCGTCGATCGTGAGGTCGGCCAGGACGATGTCCATGTTGGAGTTGTAGTCCCAGGTCTCGCCGGGGTTGGTCTGGTAGTGCCAGAGGTATTCCCCGTTGTCGGGATTCAAGGCCACGATCGACGAGAGGAAGAGATTGTCGCCGCCGCCGGGACTCCGGATCTTCTGGTTCCAGGGGGACCCATTACCTGTGCCGATGTAGAGCTGGTTCAGTTCGGGATCATAGGTGAAGCCGTGCCAGGCGTTCCCGCCGCCGCCGAATCTCCACCACTCGCCGGTCCAGGTCTTGGCCGCCATTTCCATGGCGGGATTCTCGAACCCGTCCGCCGGATTGCCGGGAACAATGAAGAATCGCCAGGCCTGTTTGCCGGTCTCCGCATCATAGGCGGTGACGTAGCCTCGCGCGGCTCCATTCTCAGTGCCGCCGTTGCCGATCAGCACCTTGCCCTTGAAGACCTTGGGAGCCCCGGTGATGTAAAGCGCCTTCTCGGGATCCACGGTCATCGTGCTCCACAGCTCCCGCCCGTTGGTGGCATCCACCGCGTTCAGGCGCCCGTCCCAGGTGGCGACATAGACCTTCCCGTTCCAGAACGCGATCCCCCGGCTGTGGTCCCAGCCGACCCGGAGCCGGTTTCCGGCATGCTCCACCACCTTGGGGTCGTAGGTCCAATTGACCTTGCCGGTCGTTGCATCGACGGCACGCACCACGTTCAGGCTGGCCACGAAGTACATCAAGCCATCGACCACGAGGGGCGTCGAGACCAACCCTCGGTCGTTCGGCAGATCGAGATACCAATCGACGCCGAGCTTGCCGACGTTCTGGTCGTTGATCTGCGCGAGCGGACTGAACCGCTGTTCGCTGTAGGTCCGGCCGAACGCCAGCCAGTCATTCGCGTTGGCCTCGTCGGCGAGGGCGGCGTCGTTGACGACCGTCGGAGCCTTTCCGCAGCCTGCGAGCAGCAGGGAAGCAGCGAACGATGCCAGCAGGCTGGATCGGAACTGCCCTGCCCATCGAGCGGACCGGTTCATCGAACGCCCCCGGGGAAGTGTGAGTCGAGCCAGGCGAAGGTATCGGCCGTGGCCCTGGATGGAAGGTACTCGGCGCCAAGCCAGCCGGAGTACGGACTGGCCCTGATGGCGCCAAGGATGGCCGGGAAGTCGATTCGGCCGGTACCCGGTTCATGCCGGCCTGGCGCGTCGGCAAACTGGATGTGGCTGACCCACGGCTCGGCCTGGCGGAACGCCTTCGGGAGGTCGAGGCCGTTCATCGCGGCGTGATAGATGTCGAACATGAGTCCGATCCGCCCGTCGCCCACTTCCGCGATCACCTCGATCGCCCGGGGGATATCGCGGAGCAGGATGGTCGGGTTATCGACCGGATTGATCGGTTCGATGAGCAGCCGGGCTGAGTGGCCCTCGGCCATGGCCGCCGCGGCTTTCAGGTTGGCGCGGTAGACGGCCAGGCAGGCCTCTCGGGTGGTACCGGCCGGCACCCGCGAGGGCCCGATGTGGATGTTGGCCGCGCCGAGAAGAGTCGCGGCGTCGAGCGCCCGAGCAAATGCCGCGCGGAACGCCGCTTCCTGGCCCGGAACCCCGGCCAGACCGGGGCCGCCCGTGGGGAAATCTCCCATTCCGACGTTGATCAGCACCACCGCCACGCCAGCCGCCTTCGCGGCCTCAGCCATGGCGTGCGGATCGGCTTCGGCAAGGTTCTGGATCTCGACCCCGCTGAACCCCGCTGCCCGGGCGGCGGCAAACCGCTCGAGCACCGGCAGCTCCCGGAACATCACCGACACGCTGGTGCTGCAACGGACGCTGCCCATCGGACTCAGGCCGCCGGGAGCTGTTTCAGCGTCCGGCGGGTGGCCTCGATCGTGAAGTCGATGTCGTCGTTCGTCATCGGGGTCGATCCGACGAAATTCCCCCGCATCGTGAGGAGCCCTTCGGCAGACGCCAGCTTCTGCCAGACCTGCATCCGGGCGCCGAGGCCCCCGGCCGTGACGGTGGCCAGTTCCCGGTAGTTGGTGATCGGCTGGTCGGTGAGGACGATCGACGTGAGCGACGCCGCGCCCTCGATCCGTCCGGGGATCTTGAGGTTATGGAGGACCCGGACCAGCCCGGCGCGGAGTCGTTCCCCCTTGGCGGCCAGATCGTCGAACGCCTCGCGGGTCAGCAACGACATGCCGACGTAGCCGGTAGCCATGGAGAGCGGATTGGCCGTGAAGGTGCCACTGTGCTTGACCTTTGGGTCGCCGTCATCGACCTCGAACACCGACATGACCTCGTTCGAACCGCCCAGCGCCCCGATCGGCATTCCGCCGCCAATGATCTTGCCCATCGTGGTGAGGTCCGGCGTGATGCCGAGGTGGCCCTGGCGGCCGTGATACCCGGTCCGGAGTGCGATCACCTCATCGAAGATCAGGACGATCCCGAGCCGGGCGGTCTCCTCCCGCAGCATGGCGAGGTAGTCGGCCCGGGGTTCCACCATCAACATCTGGATTCGGAACGGGTCGATGATGACGGCTGCCAGCTGATCGGCCTCGGCGCGGAGCCGGGCCCGGGTATTCTCGATGTCGTTGGTCGGGAGGAGGACCAGCTCGTCGAGCAGGCTCTGCGGGGTCCCCACGCAGTGGGGGACGACCGTCGGGCGAGCGGCGTCGCCCCATTGATCGGGACGGGGCTGGAAGCTGGCCTCGATCAGGTCAAACTGGCCGTGATAGCCTCCCTCCATCTTGGCGATTTTCCGGCGACCGGTCCAGGCCCGCGCCGCCTTCACGGCGAGCATCACCGCCTCGCTTCCGGTGTTCATGAAGCGGACCTTCTCCACCCCGGGAATTCGGTCCACGAGCAGCTGGGCCAGCTTGACCTCCCATTCCGTCGGGAGGACCGCGGATAGCAGTAGGGCGGCCTGGGTTGAGATGATCTCGATGATCTCGGCCTTGGCGTGGCCGTGGATCAGGGCCGTGAAGTTGTTGACGTAGTCGATTCTCGAGGTGCCGTCGACATCCACGATGCGGCAGCCTTCCCCGTAGGCCGCATAGAGCGGATGCGGCTTGGCTACGACGAGATGGCGAGTGTAACCGGACGGCATGACGCCGCGGGCTTCGGCAAAGAGGGCTTCGGAACGGGCAGTGGTCGTCATGGGGGTCCCTGGCGCGGTTGGTCGCAGCGGGGCGACGGTCCGAATTTAGCGCCCGGTACCCGGCGTCGCCACCACGGTTGACCCGATGGTCCCGCGAGACGAATCTTCAGCATGACGACATTCCTCCCCGGTCTTCTCCGCGGCAAGACCGCCTTCGTGGCCGGCGGCACCAGTGGCATCAATCTGGGGATCGCCCGATCGCTCGCGCGGTACGGCGCGAGCGTAGCCGTCTTGAGCCGGAGCCAGGACAAGGTCACCGCCGCGGTGGACGAGCTCCGCACGATCGGGCCCCGGGCCGCGGGGTATGCCGCCGATGTGCGGGACTTCGGGGCGGTTCAGGCGGCGTTCACGGCGGCGGCGGCGTCGTTGGGGCCCCTCGACATCGTGGTCTCCGGCGCGGCGGGCAATTTCGTGGCCCCGGCGGCCAAGCTGTCATCCAACGGCTTCAAGGCCGTGATGGACATCGACCTACTAGGCACTTTCCATGTCTGCCGGGCGGCCTACGACGTGATCCGGAAACCGGGCGGCTCGATCATCAATATCTCGGCGCCGCAGTCGACCGTGGTGCAGCCGGGCCAGTCGCACGTGTCGGCAGCAAAGGCGGGGATCGACATGCTGACCCGGTCGCTGGCGCTCGAATGGGGTCCCGAGGGTATCCGGGTCAACGCGATCGTACCTGGGCCGATCGAGGGCACCGAAGGGATGGCCCGCCTCGCGCCGACGCCTGAGGCGCGCCGGGCGGTGGAGCACCTGGTGCCCCTCCGCCGGTACGGGACCGCCGACGAGATCGGCGACATGGCGTTGTTTCTTTCATCGCCGGCGGCGGCGTACGTCACCGGGGCGATCATCTATTGCGATGGCGGAATGGTTCTTGGGAGGTAGGGGATGGACAGGCTGATTATCACCGTAGCCCCGAACGGGCCGATCGCCACCAAGGCACACACCCCGCATGTGGCGGTGACTGTCGATGAAGTGATCGAAACCGGGATCGCCTGCTGGGAAGCCGGCGCGACGATTCTCCATTATCACGCCCGGGACAAGAACCAGGCGGTCTGTCTCGATTACGACTATTTCGCCCGGGTCCTCGAGGGACTTCGGAAGCACACCACTCTCATCGTCCAGATGTCCACCGGCTGGGGCCTCGACGACCGGGAAGGGCGGATCCGGATGGTCGACCTCAAGCCCGATATGATGAGCCTGAACGTCGGGTCGGTCAACTTCCCGCAGGGCCCCTACATCAACCGGTCCGACTACGCCGAATACTGGGCCGGGAAGATGCTCGAGTACGGGGTCCGGCCCGAGATCGAGTGCTTCGATGCCAGCCACATCGAGGCGGGGACTAAGCTCTGGAAGATGGGGCTGATCGAGGATCCGCCGTTCTTCGACTTTGTCCTTGGCGTCGCGAATGCGCTCTCGTATTCGCCGCAAAACATGATGATGATGCTCAGCAAGCTTCCCGCCGAGGCCAAGTGGAGCTGCATCGGGGTGGGCCGAGCCCAGTTGCCGGTCACCACGATGGGAATGGTGATGGGCGGGAACTGTCGAGTCGGGATCGAAGACAACATCTACTACTCGCGCGGGGTGCTGGCCACCAATCTCCAGCTGGTGGAGCGGGCGGTCCGGATCGCCAAGGAAATCCAGCGGGAGATCGCCACGCCGGTGGACGCCCGGGCGCTCCTCAAGATCAAGAATTCCTGAGGCGGCCGTGGCAATCAATCGGCACAGCGCGCGGCTCACCCAGGTCCGGGCCCAGGTCGGGTCCCGCGCCATGCTGTTCGGTACCGGCCTCACCGAGGCGGACCTGGAGAAGGCGCAGGTCGGGATCGCCAGCATGTGGTTCGACGGCAACCCCTGCAACATGCACCTCCTCGGGCTGGCGGAGGTGGCCAAACAGGGTGTGGTGAATGCGGGCATGGTGGGGATGCGGTTCAACACCATCGGTGTGAGCGACGGAATCTCCATGGGGACGGAAGGGATGTGCTACTCGCTCCCGTCCCGCGAGGTGATCGCCGATTCGATCGAAACCATCATGTCGGCCCAGTGGTATGACGGCCTGATCGCCATTCCCGGCTGCGACAAGAACATGCCGGGCTCGCTGATCGCCATGGTCCGGCTCGACCGGCCGGCGCTGATGATCTTCGGCGGCACCATCCGGCCCGGCCACCACGCGGGCGAGACGCTCGACATCGTGTCGGTGTTCCAGAGCTACGGCGAGTTCCTCGGCGGGAGCCGGACCGAGGCGTCGATGAACGCCGTGGTCCGCCACGCCTGCCCGGGAGCTGGTGCCTGCGGCGGGATGTACACCGCCAATACCATGGCCACCGCCGCCGAGGCGTTAGGCCTGACGTTGCCGTACAGTTCGTCCACGCCGGCGACCGATCCCGCCAAGAAGGACGAATGCCTGCGGGCCGGCGCCGCCGTGCGGGCCCTGCTCGAGCAGGGGCTCACGCCCAGCCGGATTCTGACGCGGGCCAGCTTCGAGAACGCGATGGTCGTGGTGATGGCGTTAGGCGGTTCCACCAACGCCGTCCTGCATCTCCTCGCCATTGCCCGGTCGGCGGGGATTCCGCTCTCGATCGACGACTTTCAGTCGGTCAGCAACCGGGTCCCGTTCCTGGCGGACTTGAAGCCGAGCGGCCGGTATGTGATGGAGGATCTCCACAAGGTGGGCGGGACACCGGCGGTGATGAAGTACCTGCTCGAGGTCGGTCTGCTCGACGGGAGCTGCCTGACGGTGACGGGGCGAACGGTGGCGGAGAACCTGGCGCCGCTGCCCGGGCTCAGCGCCGGGCAGGATGTGATCCGGCCGATGGAGCGGCCGTTCAAGTCCACCGGCCATCTCGAGATCCTCCGCGGCAACCTGGCGCCCGGCGGCGCGGTAGCCAAGATCACCGGCAAGGAAGGCATGCGCTTCGAAGGCCCCGCCCGGGTGTTCGACGCTGAGGAAGACGCGATGGCCGCGCTTGAGCGAAAAGCCGTCGAGCCGGGCGACGTGGTGGTGATTCGCTACGAGGGTCCGAAGGGCGGGCCCGGCATGCCCGAGATGCTCTCGATCACCGGCGCGATCATGGGCGCCGGCCTCGGGAGTTTGGTGGCGCTGATCACGGACGGCCGGTTTTCCGGGGGGACCCACGGCTTCGTGGTCGGTCACGTCACCCCCGAGGCGCAGGAGGGTGGGCCGCTGGCGTTGCTTCGGGATGGCGACCGGATCATCATCGACGCCACGACCCGTACGCTGAGCGCGGCTATGGAGCCGGCCGAGTGGCAGCGCCGCCGAGAGGCCTGGCAGGCGCCGCGGCTCAAGGCGCAGCACGGGGTGTTGCTCAAGTATGCCCGGGCAGTCGGGCCGGCGTCGGAAGGGTGTGTGACGGATGGCTGAGACTCCGCCGGTGGTCGGCTTCATCGGTCTCGGGCGAATGGGCCTCCCCATGGCCAGAAACATCCTCACGGCCGGGTTTCCGCTGATCGTCTACAACCGGACCCACGCCAAGGCGGAACCGCTCCGCGAGGCCGGGGCCACCGTGGCGCGGAGTGTCGCGTCGCTGGTCGCCCGTGCTGATGTGATCTGTACCTGCCTCGACCAGGTCGAGACCTCCCGGGAGATCTTCATCGGCACGGACGGCGTTGGCGCGGTGGGCCGCCCGGGAACCGTGGCAATCGACTTCAGCACGATCGGGCCGGCCATGGCCCGAGAGATCGCGACGGCGCTCGCCCTCCGGGATATCGGGTTCCTCGACGCCCCGGTGAGCGGCGGCCCCGAGGGCGCCGAGCAGGGGACCCTCACGATCATGGCTGGCGGGACGACCGAGACCTTTCAGCGGGCCTATCCCGTCCTCCGCGCCTGCGGGAAGACCGTGGTCCGGATGGGCGAGTCGGGCGCGGGGTCGCTCACCAAGCTGGTGAATCAACTGCTCACCTTCGTGCATGGTGCCGTCGCGGCCGAAGCGCTGGCGTTCGCCGAGCGTTCGGGGCTCGACCTCGCCGCAGTGGGCGAGGTGATGAAGGTGAGCTTCGGGCAATCGAAGATGCTGGAGCGTACGTTAGGCAGAGTACTGGCCGGCAACTTCGAGGCGGGGGCACCGCTCCGGCTCTACGCCAAGGACCTCGGTCTGATCGACGCGGTCGGGAAAGAGACGGGGGCGCAACTGCCGATGACGGTCGCGGCCGAAGCGTTGCTGGCGCAGTCGGCCTGGCGGGGGTGGTCGGACCGGGATATCGCCGGTCTGATTGGTCTCTTCCGCTGATGAGAGAGTCCACGACCGCCTGATTTCCATTCCCAACCGCACACCCCGGCCGTACATCCATCGAAAGGCAGGGGCCCTCGTCCCACCTTGCGAGCGATGTTGCGCCGGCCCCACCGCGATGATGTTGGTTGCGTCTATGAGGGATAGAGGCAATAGGCGCAGGTCGACCACCGGCGCTGTCATGCCATTTGGCGGGTTGGGGCGTCGGCCTCGGGCTGATGACAGGCCCGGCAGGTTGCAGCAATGATGGTACGCTCGGGATCAATCCGACGATCACGATGACCACGAGCAAGTCGACGTTGCCCGGTCCCTCGTAGGCGCACCGGCTGGTGTCACCGGGGCCTTTGCTCCGCCGTCGGCCACCGACCCCACCTCGGTGCTGACCATTGCTGTTGGCGCTGCCGTGGCAACCGGCACCTGTACCCTCACCGTTCGAGGCGCGGGCGCCGGCGTCACCGATGCCGTCACGACGCTGGCGTTGACGACCGGGCCGTCGTTCTATGCCCTCGGCCCAGTGATCCCCAGCGGGTTTTCCGGCGGGATACTTGGTATCGCTCCTCCGAGCGATTGTGTCGGGGCCTCTGCGGACCAATGCTCCGGCAGACCAGGAACCCCGTTCGCATTTTCACACCGGAGCATGCCATGGCCCGCCGCACCAGGATTACGCCGATTCGGTCCGTTCGGGATTCGAGGGAATCCGCCGGTCCACCGGCCGACAAGTTGACCTCCACCAAGAACGACCTTCCCGAGCCGGCCAGGCAGGAGATGACCGGATTGTTGAACCAGCGGCTGGCCGATTGCATCGACCTCAAGACCCAGGCGAAGCAGGCTCACTGGAACGTCAAAGGGCCGAGCTTCATCGCCCTGCACAAGTTGTTTGATTCGGTCAGCGAGGCGGTGGAAGGGTATTCCGATCTGCTGGCGGAGCGGATCGTGCAGTTGGGAGGCCAGGCCGATGGGACGGCCAGGGTCGTGGCCCAGCGGACCACGCTGCTGGATTACCCCACGATGCTGACCACCGGGGGAGAGCATGTGGCAGCCCTGTCGGACGTGCTGGCTCAGTTCAGCCGGTCAGCCCGGATCGGGATCGCCGAAGCCACTGAGTTGGAGGACCCGGCGAGCGCCGACATCCTGACCGAGGTGACCCGGGGCGTCGACCAGTGGCTCTGGATGGTGGAGGCGCACCAGCAGGCGCGGTAGCCGGGTTCGTTCCCGGGCGGTAACTTGGTGCCCAGGACCAAGCTACCAAGGAACCGAGCATGGCAAAGAACGGAACCAAGGGGGCCAAGGGCGCCAACGGCGCCGCCCCCGACGACGCCGCGAACCCGGAAAGTCTGGACCAGGTTCGTGACATTCTCTTTGGCGGGCAGATGCGGGTGGTGGACTCCCGCCTCCGTGGCCTGGAGGAGAGGATCCACGAAGAACAGGTGGCCATGAAGGCGGAGTTCATCCGCCAGCTGGCCGACCTCGATGAGTCGACCCGCAAGGGGTTCGCCTCCCAGACCGAGAAGCTCGCGGCCGAAAGGGCCAAGCGGATCGACGACCTCAAGGCAATGGGGTCGGAGCTCAAGGAAGCCCTCAAGAACCTCGAGCGCCGCCACCTCAAGCTCGAGGAAGTGGCCGGCCAGGCAGATGCCGAGCTCCGGGACCAACTGCTGAAACAGGGCGCGGCCCTGTCGGCCGAGTTGGCGCGGGTGGCCGACCGGTTCGCGGCCGACCTGGACCGCCGGGCCTCGGCCCTCCAGGACCAGAAACTCGATACCGCCGTGATGGCGACCGCCCTGACCGAGATGGCCGCGCGGCTGACCGGCAACGGTCGCCCCGCCAAGAGCGCCCCGCGGGGCTAGCCCGTGCCCGATAACCGGACCACGGAGTTCGCCGAGCTGCGGCAACTCCTGGTCGGCCCGGAGCAGCGCCGGATCGAGGCGCTGGCCGACCGGCTCGATGCCATGGGCATGACGCCGGCCGAGTTGGCGGAGCTGCTGCCCGAAGCGATTGCGCTGCGGAGCCGCCGTGACCATCAGCTCGGCCGCGCCCTCGCCCCCACGGTCGAGACCGCCCTTCGGGAATCGATTCGCCGGAACCCCCGCGACATCGCCACCGCGATCTTTCCGGTCTTGGGCCCGGCGATCCGGAAGGCCATCGCCGAGACGATGGCGAATCTCGTCCGGTCGATCAACAGCGCGGTCGAGCACAGCCTGTCGCCGCAAGGGCTCAAGTGGCGGCTCGAGTCGTGGCGGACCGGGGTGCCGTTCCCAGAGATCGTCATCAAACATTCGCTGGTCTACCGCGTGGAACAGATCTTTCTGATCCACGCCGAGACCGGATTGCTCCTCTCTCACGTCTCCGCGCCCGAACTCAAATTGCCGGATGCGGACCTGATCTCGGGGATGCTCACCGCGATTCAGGATTTCGTCCGCGACTCGTTCCGGCCGGCCGAGGGCGGGACGCTCCGGACGTTCAGCGTCGGGGACCATACCGTGCACGTGGAGGCCGGTCCTGCCGCGGTGATTGCGGCCGTGGTCCGGGGCGAGGCGCCCGAGGGCCTGCTCCGGCGGCTCCAGTATGCGATCGAGTCGATTCATCTGGAGTTTGCGACCCCGCTCGCGGAGTTCTCTGGCGATGCGTCGCCGTTCGAACCGGCCCGGCCGGTCCTGGCGGATTGCCTGGAGACGGTGTTGGCGGAGCGCGGAACGGCGTCGCGGCGGACCTGGCTTAAGTGGGCGCTGCCACTCTTCCTGCTGGCGGCGTTAGGCGCCGGCCTGGCGGTCCGCTCCGGCCTCCGCTGGCGCCGGGCCATTGCCGCTCTCGAGGCCGAGCCGGGCATCGTGGTGATAGACGGCTCGCGGGACTGGGGGCGCTGGCGAATTCACGGGCTCAGGGATCCCGCCGCCCGTGAGCCGGAGGCCGTGGTCCGTGCGGCCGGCGTGTCCGTACCCTTCACGGGCCGGTGGGAGCCTTACCTTTCCCTCGACTCCGCCGCAATCGTGGCCCGGGCCCGGAAGGCCATCGGCGCTCCGGCGGATGTCGCCATGTTGTTGCGCCGTGATACCCTGGTCGTCGTCGGGACAGTGCCGCTGAATTGGCTGCCGTCACTTCGGTCGGCCGACCGGGTGGTCGGGGTCGGGGCGGTGGACGTGGACGAGTTGGCGCTGACCTTGCCGCCGGGCCTCGATTCGCTGCGCCGGTCGGTCGCCAGTACCCTGGTTCGGTTCGATCCCGGCTCCGCCGACCTCACGGGTGGCGCGTCAACGACCGTGGCGGGCCTCGCGGCATCGGTCCGGTCGCTCGTGGCGGGGGTGACCGGGGCCGGCGCCTGGGTCCGGATCGAACTGGTGGGCCGGACCGATCCGAGCGGGAGTGACCTGACCAATCAGGATTTGGCCCAGCGCCGGATCGACCGGGTGGCGGCGCGGTTCCGGGAAGCCGGGATCGCCGAGGCCGTGCTGGTGGCCCGGCCGGTGGCCACCGGCCGGCCGCTGGCCAGCGAGGAGCCGGCCGAACGGGCCCGAATCAATCGAAGCGTTGCGGTGCAGGTCACGGTCGCGAGCCGTTCCATCGACGGGGGAAAGCCTTGATGCTGCAAAAGAAAATCTGCATGGTCGGCGTGTACGGGACCGGGAAGACCTGCCTGGTCCAGCGCTACGTCCACTCGATCTTCTCGGCCCGTTACCTGAGCACGGTGGGCGTCAAGATCGACCGGAAGGAGATCGCGCTCGACGGGGAGTCGGTGATGCTGCTGCTCTGGGATCTCGAGGGCCGCGACGACCATCACGACGTCAACACCAGCTATCTCCGCGGGGCCCACGGGCTGATCTACTTGGTCGACGGGACTCGGCGCGAGACCTACGACCAGATGTTCGAGCTCCGGGACATCGTCACCGCGCAGCTCGGAGAGATCCCGTCGGTGGTGGCGATCAACAAGGTGGATCTGACGGCCGAGTGGAGGCTCACGGCGGCCGACGAAGCGGCCGTGGAGAGCCGCGGTCTCCATCGGGTGCGGACCAGCGCCAAGACTGGCGAGGGCGTCGAGGCCATGTTCCAGTGGCTGGCGCGTGCGGCAGTCGGCGGAAACGGAGCGGCGCGATGAATGCCCCGGCACAGACCCCGGCGATCGATGCGGCTGGCCTGACCGACGTCGGCCGGGTTCGGGAATCCAATCAGGACCATTTCGTCATCGCGACGGTGAACAAATCGGTGGCGGTGGACGCCACCAGCCTCGCGGCTGGCACGTTGACCGGCCGGTTCGGCACCAGCGGCGCCCGGTTGCTGGCGGTCGCGGATGGAGTCGGCGGCAGGGCGGGCGGAGAACTGGCCAGCGAATGGACCGTCACCGCGTTGCTCGACTACCTCGGCCACACGGCCGAGTGCTTCCAGGGGCTGGACCCAGTCAAGGAAGAGGATCTGTTCGAGCGCCTCGAAGCGACCATCAAGTCGGTCCACGAGCGCCTGCATAACGATGCTGATGGCAGCGGCAACAAGACGCCGGCCACGACCGTCACGATGATCCTGCTGGCTTGGCCCAGGGCCTACCTGGTCCACGTCGGCGACAGTCGGGCCTACGTGAGGCGCCGCGGCCGGCTCCAGCGACTGACGCGGGATCAGACGGTGGGTGAATACATGGTGAGCGTCGGTGCCTGGACCGAGACGCAGGCGGCCCGGCCCGGTCCGGCGGCGGCGCTGGCCAGCGCGGTGGGCGGATCGGAACAGAAGCCGACAGTCGGGCTGTTGGATCTCGAACCCGGCGATGCGCTGGTTCTCTGTACCGACGGGCTCCACAAGCACGTCTCGGACGAGCGGATTGCGGCGGCGCTTGAGGGATCGGGCTCGGCCGAGGCGAACTGCCGCCAACTGGTGGACGCAGCGTTGGCCGGTGGCGGCACTGACAACGTGACCGTCATCGTCGTCAAAGCGAACTGACCATACCCTCGATCCTCCGGCCTCCCCATGCGCCTCTCCCGTTGCAACAACATCTCCGATCTCCGCCGGATGGCCCAATCCCGGCTTCCCGCGCCGATGTTCCACTACATCGACGGCGGCTCCGACGATGAGTGGAGCTTGAAGCGGAACACCTCCGCCTTCGACGACTACCAGCTCTGGCCGAACTACCTCCGTGACATCAGCGCCATCGACACTTCCACCACGCTGTTCGGACAGAAAATCACCTGGCCGGTCTTCCTGGCGCCGACCGGCATGTCCCGCCTCTTCCATCACGAGGCGGAGCCGGCGGTGGCTCGGGCGGCCCAGAAGTCCGGAACGTTCTACACCCTGTCCACGATGGGCACCACGCGGATCGAGGAGATCGCGGCTCAGGGCGCCGGCCCGTGGATGTACCAGATCTACATTCTCAAGGATCGGAGCATTACCGCCGAACTTGTTGAGCGGTGCAAAGCGGCGAAGTTTCAGGCGCTCTGTCTGACGGTCGACACCGCGCTGGCCGGAAACCGGGAGCGCGACCGGGTGACCGGCATGGTGCTGCCGCCCCGCTTTACGCTCAAGAGCTTCGCCAGTTTCGCCTCGCGGCCGCGCTGGGCCTGGAATCTCCTTCGCAATCCGGACTTCGCGATCGCCAACGTCGCGCACCGGGTCGGCAACCTGGGCACCTTGTCGCTGATCGACTGGGTGAACGGGCAGTTCGACCGGACGGTGACCTGGAAGGATGTCGAGTGGCTGGCCAAACAGTGGGGTGGGCCGTTCGTGCTCAAGGGTCTGCAGACGCCGGGCGACGCCAAACGCGCACTGGACGCCGGCGCCACCGCAATCATGATTTCCAACCACGGCGGCCGCCAACTCGACGCGGCCCCCGCACCCGTGGACTGCGTCGGCCCGATGCGGGATGCCGTCGGTGACAAGCTCGAGCTGATCGTCGATGGCGGGATCCGCCGGGGAACCCATGTGATCAAGGCTCTGGCTCTGGGCGCCAATGCTTGCTCGATCGGACGGGCCTATCTCTACGGTCTGGCTTCAGGCGGGCAAACCGGCGTTGAGCGGGCAATCGGTTTGCTCAAGTCCGAGGTCGAGCGGAGCCTGGCGCTGCTTGGCTGCCGCAATCTTTCCGAGATCCGGCCCGAGCACGTTGCCCGGGTAGACGGTCCCGCCCCTCACGGCTGACTCGACGGTCCCCCGGGGCATTGCCCCACGATCAGAGCCGCCAGCCGTCAGCGATCCCGGCGAGTAAGGCCTGCTCGCCGGCTGAATGACCCATGCCGGGCCGGAGCTTCACCAGTTCCTCACCCCCGCTTCACCTGCTTCCGGGAACATTGAAGAGACGTAGGCGACGTGCCGGCGTCGGACGCCTCGATGGTGCTACGGTTCAATGGCTCCATGATGACCGGGATGGAACGTTACGTTGATCTCCATCGTGGCCACCTCCAGGATCAGACGATGCCGATGACCTGCACATGGCCGGCCGACCGAACCACGGTTACGTGCCGGCCGGACGGCCGCCTCGATACCAACACCATGTATACCCTGCACATGGGTGGTGGATTGCGGGGCAGCGACGGCCGGGAAATCGAGATGGACTCCCACCGCGACATGATGGGGGGACAGTGGGCCGGGCAGGCGAACAGCGGGGGGATGCACTCCGGCATGACGATGGGCAGCATGGATTCGGGCTGGCGGAACAGCAACGGGACCATCGGAATGATGTTCGAATTCCGCACCCGGTGACACCCGATGGGAACCGTGGCAATGGCCCCGGGCTCGCGGGACGGTCCAACGTGAGGAACGCCTCACGATGTTGTCATCGGGCGTTAACTTGGGGTCCCCCAGATTCCCTCCCGAGCTTCATCGTGGTCGCGGTCAGTGTTCATCGGTTGTCAGCGCAAGAGGTGGCGGCGTGCGAGCTACAGTGCGACAGCTTCCCCTAAGGTGATGGAGGAAAAATGCTGGTCATGTCGTTGGTCGCGATTCTGACGCTGGAAGGTGGAGCGGCCGGTACCAGTGCAAGCCGGAACGCGGACTTGGTCCGGGCCTACATCGCTGCCCACAGGTCTGCCGGCGCTGCAATCGCCCGTCGAGCAATTCCGGCGTGGGCTCGAAAGTATAACGTCAACTGTTCGGCATGCCACGCTCCCGTTGTTCCCAGTCTTAACGAGGCCGGTCAGAAGTTCAAGTGGGCTGGCTATCGGATGCCCGAGGAGATTGGGGAGAACGTTGAGGTGGGGAAGGTCCAGAACTACCTCGCCGGCGGCCTTGCGTTCCAGTATGACTGGGAAAAGACGAAGGGAGAGGCGACTCGCACCAGCGGGTTCTCTCTCCCGGGTGTCACGATGTTCTACGCAGGGCCGTTCGGCCGCCACATGAGCGGATTCCTCGAACTTGAGCACGGGCCTGAAAGCGAAGTCGAACGAGTGGCCCAGGTATCCTTCCTGTGGGGCAAGGAAAAGAGCTTCGGTGGTTTCCGCGTCGGCCAGATGCACTATCTCGCTGAGTGGGGTGTCGCCGGATTCGACCGAACGGTCGGGATCACACCTCCCATGGCGATCGAGGGCCCGATCACCGCTGGCGTGCCGTTTGCGTTGGGGGAACACCAGCTCGGGTTGGAGGCCTACTACGTCAGTGGGTCGAACCGACTGTCCGGGCAAGTACTCAACGGCGTCAACCGCGAGGGGATGGGAGCCGTTGCCGACGCCGATCTGAGCAAGGACTTCGTAATCACGGATCAGTACCTCCTGGACCACAAGGGCTCGGGGATTCAGGGGATGGCCTATTTCGGGACGATTCGGGCGCTCGATCAGGGTGGGACGAACGCGAACATCGACACCCATTACTGGCGCCTGGGCGTCACGGCCAGCAAATATTTCGACAACCTTGAGCTGCTCGGTACCGTGCTGTACGCGAAGGACTCGGACCTGCCGACCGAGGGGACGGAGTTTGGCAACAAGAGCCTGAAGGGGGTCGGCTGGTGGCTGTCGGCTCAATACAGCTTCGTGATGGAGAAGGAGACCTCTCTGACGTTGTTCACCCGGTACGAGCGAGTGAACCCGAATACCTCCGTGACCGACGCGGCCAATCGGCGGTTCGTCCTTGGGGCTGTCATGCCGATCAACCTGCCGCAATATCTCCGGTGGTCGATCGAGTATCGCCGGGATTTGCCCCAAGGCGGGGCGGCGAAGACCAACGCGATCGCGACGCAGCTATGGCTCAACTTCTAATTGGGCCGGCGAGTACATGAGGGAACTGGTCGCCAAGAGGAAGGCCGGTGGGGCCGAGACCGACGACCCCCACCGTAAACGGCGTGGCTCGCCAGAGTGTACACCTGGCCTTACGGGGCACGCCAGCACCGAGCGTCGGTTCCCCGGTGCTGACTCGATCGGCTAACGGCATGCGGGGTCACGGCCGCCAGCCGTAGCCGATCTTGGCGAAGAAGGTCCGGCTCGCCGTTGTGAGGCCGAACCGGTCCGCGCCGGCGGCCATGCCCGAATACCCCAGGAAAAGCACCGTCTGGGGATTGGCCTTGTAGGCGAGCAGGAACTGCCCGGTGAGGCCCTTCTCGTTCCGATCGACGCCCGCGCCGTACTCCGATGGATTCCGGTCCACGTTCCGGTACTGGAGAATGCCTCGAACCATGGTCCGGGTGCTGAAGTTGTAGGCGATCTTCGATTGCAGGATGTTGGCGGTGTAGATCGTGACGCCGTGGTGACGGAGCCGCTGGAACGCGTCGCTTGCCTCGAGTGCCAGCCCTCGGCCGATGTTGAGCGTGGCGGCCGGGCTCAAGCTGATCTCGGAGGCCGGCCGGGCGTTGCCGTAGTCGACCGCTCCGCCGATCTGCCATTTCGCCGTCAGGTCAATCCCGCCCGCCGGCTTGAAGTTCACATAGCCGGTGTTGCGGGTCAGCCGGTAAAGAGTTCCCCGATACCGCTCCTGGTGGGCGATCAGTTGGGAGGCCACGGTGCTCTGCGCCGGTCCCATGTAGTACAGGCCCAGGCCGATCTCCTGATCCGTGAGGGTGCCGCCGTGGTCCCGCGTCTGGGTCGCGTACGGGCCCAGCGACAGAAAATTGAACCATCCCGTTCCCCGATAGAACAGCTTGGCCACGCTCAGCGACAGCGTCCCGAAATCGGTCCGCGGCACAAACCCCGCGTCGGCGCGGAAGCCCGGGCTCACGTCGAGGTAGGAGAGCGTGGACTGCCAACGATTGGTGGTGTGGTTGACCTCGACCAGCGCCGCGCCCCCCGAAAAGGTGCCGCGTGGCTGGCCGTTCGCCCGGGCGGTTGAATCCGGGTAGGCCGTGGCCGATCCGAGATACTGGGCATTGATCCGCGTCGATCGCCCCACCTGGTAGAACAGGTCGGCGCCGCCGACCTGGTTCTGATATCCCGACCCGGTCCGTCCGGCATAGAGGAGCCCGATATTCGAGGCCCGCCCCAGATCCCGCCGGAACCGGCCCACCGTGGTCCAGGCATCCTGATCGAGCGACGTGGCCCCGGTGCCCTGATTGGACGGGAACAACAGGTTGGTCAGACGGTCCCGCGCCGCGAACACGCCGATTGTATTGCCGGTGGACCCGCCCAGCTTGCCCGTCATCTTGAGGCCGGCGTCGGGATCGGCCACGGTCCGGCTGAAGACGGCCTGGATCGGAGTGGTAAAGATATCGGCGCCCTCGAGGAAAAAGGGCCGCTTCTCCGGGTAGAACAACGCGTATCTCGTGTTGACGTCGAGCTGGGCGACGTCGGCCTCGACCTGGGAGAAATCCGGGCGGACCGTGGCGTTGAGGGAGACGTTAGGCGTGATGCCCCAGCGGAGATCGAGGCCCGGCCGGACCCTGGCGTCCCCGTGGGTGAGCGGGCCGGCGGGGAACGAATCCCGGGTGTCGGTCCGGCCGGCGGTGAGGGTCGGGGAGATCTCCACGTTCTTGCCGGGACCGATGCCCTCGAAGCCGGTCAGCTGGTTTGACTGGCAGAGGTCGCACGTGCTCCGCCGGTCGTACGGCCCCGCCTCCATCCGGTAGCGCATGTTCCGGGGCCAGCCGCGGATGAAGACGAAGCCCCAGGTCTGAACGTCGGTGGTCCTGGCGAAGCGGAATGAGGTGAACGGGATCGCGGCCTCGACCTCGTAGCCGTCGCTGGTGAACCGCCCGGCCGAGGTCCAGGATGCATCCCAGGAGAAATCTTCGGACTGGTTCGCCACGTTCCTGACCCCCTCGGCCTGCACGCCAAGCGCATTGACGACGAAGATGAACCCTCGACGATGGTCGTTGAACGGATCGACATAGAACGCGATCAGGTCGTCTCCGTCCATCCCGATGACGTTGTCCCGGTCGACCAGGTGGGCCCGGATGCGTTCCGGCCTGGGGTCGAAGGCGTGACAACCGACGTAGAGCTTGCTCGAGTCGAAGGTGACGTGGCAGGTGGTCTGGGCCCGCGCCGGGGTGTTGTCTCCCGGGGTGATCTCCCATTTAATCGGGATGTCGGCGGTACCGGCCCAGCCGGCGTCGTCGAGGCGGCCGTCGATCACGATCGGACCGGCCGCCCGGTGGACGGTGAAGTTGGGCGTGGGCGGAACCTGGCTCGCGCCGGGTACCTGCACGAAGAGCAACGCGGCCAACAAGGACGGCACGATCAGCGGATCCCGACGGGGCGAGCGGCGTTGGCGCCGACCAGGACCAGGTCGAGACGCCGGAGCGATTCGCGCCGCGTCCGTTGGTTGAGGAAACCGATCGTAGGCCGGCTCACGTGAAAATGATCGAAGCTCCGGATGGTACGCGGATCAGGTGGCTGGCGAGCGTCCCCGTTGATCAGGATCAGGTACGGCCGGGTGGTGACGGTGGCGGTGTCGGCGAGCCGGTCGACATAGACGGGTTCTTTCCCCAGACCGAAGGCGAAGCTCGCCACCTGGCCTTCCCGGGGCACCACCACCGTGGCCCCGGGGTAGTGCTCGTTGACCCAGGCGGAGGCGACGGCTTCGCCGTCGTACGTGCTGAGGGTCGGATAGATACCGCGCTCGAGGTAGAGGTTGACGCTCACCGCAGCGAGAATCGAGGTCACGATGATCCCGGTGCGGGGATCGTCAACGGCGGACCGGACCACCGGCATGGTGAACACCAGCAGTACCGCCACGTCCCTTGCTCCCCCGGCGCCGATCGGGTGGACAAGCAGGCCGAGAACCCCGGCGAAGATCACCATGATCACCACCACCCCGTTCTGGACCCGGTCGATCACACCGATCTCAGCGGCCGAGGTCCGGTTGGCGAATTCGGCTTTCTGTCAGCGTTGGATTTGGTTTTAGCCACGTCGCCTTTGCCCGGACTGCCCTTGGCTGGATGGCTTTTGCCGCCTTGAG
>JANMXA010000163.1:0-2574 GCA_031394255.1 Gemmatimonadota bacterium | reverse complement strand
TGGCGGCCGAGACCGGCGAGGAACGCCACGACGAACGCGTAGAACAGTGGATTGAAGCCCATGTCGGGCTGTGCCGCAGTTTGCGTCGCGGTCAGCACAGCTGCAACGCCGCCCATGAACGAGCCGATCGCGAAGACCGCGAGGTACACCGTGCGGGGGTCCACGCCGACGACGAGGCTCATCTCGGGGTTGACCCGTACGGCTCGGACGATGCGCCCGAGACCTGAGTAGGTGAGCACCGCGCCGAGACCGAGGATGAGCGCCCACGACACCACGACCTGGATGATCCCTAGCTTGGTGAGCGTGGTCGGCCCGATGTTGTAGCCAGCGTTGGTGAAACCAGTGATCTGTTTGCTGGCTGAGTCGATCCAGATCAGGCCGATCAGGTTTCGGCCGATGATCGCAAGTCCGAGGGAGGCCACAAAGATGACCAGCAGGGCGTACACCCCTGACTTCTCAGCCAGCGGGCGGTACACGATTCGTTCGAACAGCACGCCGAACACCGCCCCCGCGAGCGCACCGACGAGCAGGGAGAGCCAAAACGGCAAGCCGTAGCTCTCCCCCACCTGCGACGCGAGATACGCCGAGATCGTGTAGGTGAATGTGAACGCGAAGTGGAAGCGGCCCGTCACGCTGAGGATCAGCCCGAAGGCCACGCCGAGCAGGGCGTAGGCACTGCCGCTGACGACGCCCGCAACGGTCAGCTGGAGGAAATTGTCAAGCGTCAGGTCGGACATGGGGCCACCTCATGGAGCGTCCTTGCGGCATCATCGGCTCAGGCCTTTCGGTAGTCGGCGGCTTCGAGGTTGAAGTAGGCCAAGGGCGTGACCTTGCCGTTCTTGATGATCGACATGGTGAGCGGGCGCTTCGTCACCGAGTGCGTCGTGAGACTGAGTGCCTTGACACCAGCCTTGGTCGGGTCACCGCCGTAGACGCTGAGCAGCTCCGGCTTGCTCCGGAACGCCTTGTCCATCTGCGCGCCGTCCTTGGGATCTCCACCTGCAGCGAGCACCCGGCGAATCACGTCCCACATCCCGAACGTGTCTTCGTAGAAGTTGGCCGCATAGTAGTCCGGCTTGACGTTGTTCGCGGCCGCAAATTGGTCGATGAAGATCTTGGACCAGCCGTTGTCGGGCTTGCCGGCGTTGAAGTAGTCGAACGACAGGTACAGGCCTTCGTACGCCGGCCCGGCCAGGTCCGCCGAGGACTGGATGTACTCCGGCGCCACGACCGGCTTGTTGATGCCCGAGGTGGCGTACTGCTTCATAAACACACCGATGTCGTTGCCGAAGATGCCCAAGAAAATCACGTCCGGCTTGTCCGATTTGATCTTCTGCAGCGCCGCTGAGTAGTCCGTTGCCCCGATCTTCGCCACCTCGTAGATCCCCATCTGGAGGCCACCCGCGGTCAGCCGCTTCTGTAGGTCGTCAGAGTTGATCTTGTTGAGCGGCCCGAGGTCCCAGTTGACTGAGGAGACCTTCTTGACGTTCTTGAACTCCTCCTTGATGAACTTGATGGCCCCCGGCCAAGTGTCGTTCGGTGTGATCGCGCGGGTGCCCCAGAAGTAGGGCTTGCCCTGGCCGAAGGTCGAGGTGCCACCACCACCGTCAAAGGTGAACATTTTGTACTGTTCCGTGCCCGGCAGCATGGCGCCGAGGTCGTCGATGTAGGACGCCAGCTTGGCCGGAACCTTGGCGAACCCGAGCTCCTTGATCGACTGCACACCGGCCTGCGGGTCACCGGATTTGTGGTCCTTGGAGATCAGGTTGAAGCTCGGGCCGCCCAGTTCCTCGATGTGCTTGACGGCCAGCTTCGCCCCCGCCGACATGGTGCGACCGAAGAAGGCACCCGGGCCGGTGAAGGCGAGCACCAGCCCCAGGTCGTACTTCATTCCCTTGCCGGAAAACTTCGGGTCGATCGGCCCGATGAAGTCCAGGATCTTCTGCACATCACCCGTCGCCGCGCCTCCCCCGCCGGTGGACGTGCCGGTCTTGGACCCGGAGGCCGACTTGCTCGACCCGCCGCAGGCGGACAGCAGCGGCGCCGCCGCCAGCGCGGCCCCGCTCAGGCCGGCCACCTTGAACAGCTGCCGTCGAGAGACGGACGTAGACAGGTCCTGGTCGAACTTCTCGTTGCTCATGCTGTCGTCCCTTTCGCTGGACGCGGGGCTCACGTCGTGTCCGCCGGCTCCGCACTCCCGAGGACACGCCGTACTGAGCCGATCGAGCGCACGCTCGGTCCTGTGATGAGACTCACAGTGCTGCAGTGTGTACACCCTAGTAGGGCAGCTTGTCTCGTCGTTGCCGAAACGAGACCGTTCCCGTTTCCTGAACAAGACCTGCACATCGGTTGTGCTCCTCGAGGTAGCTGTGAGGACTCCGCGAACGACTGGTGGTCGTGACGTCAGAACTGCCGAAGCGCGCGTAAGGCAGTTGTCGCCTGACCTGACGTCGATGTCAAGAGCGGACGGTCACGTCGTCTTGACGCTGTCCGCCAGGGGTGCCAGCCTCGGGTGCCATGAGCGCGGGGGCCGACGCCAGCGAGCGGACCGCGCTGCTGGGCCTTGGCCCGCTC
>JANMXA010000162.1:0-59984 GCA_031394255.1 Gemmatimonadota bacterium | reverse complement strand
CCCGGCACCACCGGCAAGTGGTCCACCAGCGGGCTCCCGAGGCGCGGATTGGGAAGCCATTCCCGGTAGTTCTTCGCAAAACTCGCGTCCTGCTTCTGATTGGGATCACGGGTCTCGACGGAAACCTGCTGCGCGGATGACGAGGTGGCCAACGCGGAGGCCGCCATGAGCGCGGTGAGCGCCGCCCGGGCCGCCGATCGGAGAGTCATTGCGAATCCTTGGATTGGGTCGAACGGAACGAACCAGTATACGTCGATACGTCGAGCCGTGAGCAGCCGTTGAAGGGCCGTGAATCAGGCCCCGTACGGCACCCAGATGTTCTTCACCTGGGTCGCCTGACGGAGAAACTCGGGCCCGCCGCCGTTCCTGACCCAATCCCGCGGCTCGCCGTAGCTCACCCAGGTCCGCTTCAGATTCCCGGCCGAGAGCCGTTCGACCTCAGCGCTCTCAGTCGCGGAGCCGAACGACCATATCGCATCGACATCATCGTGGCCCGCGAGCACCGCTGTCAATTCGGCGCGCCTGCCCGTGACGATGTTGACCACGCCCGCCGGCAGATCCGACGTGTCCAGGATCTGATAGAGGTCGAGCGCCGGCAGTGGCCACCCGTCCGACGGAATCGCCACGACCGCATTGCCCATCGCCACGGCGGGGGCCACCACGGAGACAAAGCCCAGGAGCGAAGGGAACTCCGGCGCCAGGATACCCACGACACCCAGCCGCTCGGGCATCGCGAAGGTGATGTTGCGGAACGGCGTCGCGTGCACCTGGCCATCGAACTTGTCGGCCCAGCCCGCGCAGTAGAACAGCCGCTCAACCGAGTGATCGACCTCCCGCCGCGCGGCGGAGGAGGTCACGCCGGTGAGCATGGAGATCCCCCGGGCGATCTCCGCCCGGCGCACCGACAGGTTTTCGCCGATGTAGTACAGCACCTGAGCCCGCAGGTGCGCGGTTGCCCTGCCCCACCCCGCCGCCGCCTGCGCGGACGCGACCGCGTTCCGAATGTCTTTCCGGCTCCCGTGCGCCACCTCCGCCACCAGGGCGCCTGCGACGTTCGCGATCGGCAAGCTATACCCCGAGTCCGGCCGGGCCTGCTTCCCTCCGATGTACAACTTGTAGGTGCGGTCGATTGATCCGGCCTCGGCGGGGATCGTTGGCGCGATCGGTGCCAGGACACTGGCGCCACTCGCCTTCTGCGGAGCCGCCTCGACGTACTCCCACAGCCCTTCTTTCCCACCCTCCCGCCCAAATCCACTTTCCCGATACCCGCCAAACCCGCTCGCCGCGTCGAAGTGGTTGGTGCAGTTGACCCAGACCGTGCCGGCCTTGATCTGCGGCGCCACATCGAGTGCCGTGTTGACGTTCTCGGTCCAGACGCTCGCCGCAAGCCCGTACCGGGTGTTGTTGGCCAGCTCGACCGCCTCCGCCGGGGTCCGGAAGGTCATCGCCACGACCACCGGGCCGAAGATCTCGATCTGCGCGATGGTCGAGGCCGGCGCCACGCCGGTAAACAGGGTCGGCGGGTAGAACAGTCCATCGGCGGGGCAGCGCCACGACGGCTGCCAGATCGCGGCGCCATCCTTCACGCCCTCCGCCACCAACGCCTTGATCCGCTCAAGCTGCACCGGGGCCACGATCGCGCCGATGTCGATCCCTTTGTCGAGCGGGTCGCCGACCCGGAGCGTCTCCATCCGGGCCCGGAGCTTGTCGTACAGTTTCTCCGCCACCGGCTCCTGCACCAGAATCCGGGAGCCCGCGCAGCAGACCTGCCCCTGATTGAACCAGATCGCGTCCACCACGCCTTCGACGACACTGTCGAGGTCGGCGTCGTCGAACACAATGAAGGGCGACTTCCCGCCCAGTTCGAGCGAGAGCCGCTTGCCGCTCCCGGCCGTGGCCACCCGGATGGCACGCCCAACCTCCGTCGAACCCGTAAAGGCGATCTTGTCGACGCCCTCGTGGCGGACCAGTGCCTCGCCAGTCCGGCCATCGCCGGTGACGATGTTGATCACGCCGGGCGGCAACCCCGCCTCAGTGCATATCCCGGCGAACAGCAGCGCGGTGAGCGGCGTGTACTCGGCGGGCTTGAGCACCACCGTGTTTCCCATCGCGAGCGCCGGCGCGATCTTCCAGGCCAGCATCAACAATGGAAAATTCCACGGGATGATCTGACCCACCACGCCGAGCGGCGCCATGCCCGCCAGCTCGGTCTCCATCAGTGCCGCCCAGCCGGCATGATGGTAGAAATGGCGGGCGACCAGCGGGACGTCGATGTCCCGGGATTCCCGGATCGGCTTCCCGTTGTCCAGGCTTTCCAGCACCGCGAGGAGCCGGCTCTGTTTCTGGAGGTGGCGCGCGATCGCGTAGAGGTGGCGGGCCCGCCCGTGGCCGCCTAACGCCTGCCAGCCGTCTTGGGCCGCCCGGGCCGCCAGCACCGCACCGTCGACGTCGGGAGCCGTGCCCTGGGTCAGCACCGCGAGTTGGGCGCCCGTGGCCGGGTTGGTGGTGACGAACGTGTCCGGCCCTGCCGGCGCGAGAGCCCCGTTGATGAAGTGACCGAACCGGCGCCCATGTCGGTCGAGCCAGGCGTAGGCCGGCCCCGCCGCTTCGGGAGCCGGCCCCCAGGCCATGGAGTCGAACGCGTCCTTGACCGACGTCATCAGAGCCGGGCCTCGCGCGGGGAGTTGATCGGGCCAACCATCGCCCGAAATCTAGCGTGCGTCAGGGCTGGCGGACCGCACCGCCGAGCTGGTCGATCACCTTCTGCAGCCTGGACGGCGGCGGATCGAGCGCAGCAGCGGCGCGGAGATACGGTAGCGGATCGCCACCCATCGGCAGCGCCAGCTTCTTCCCCCGGTGAAGTGCGTACGGGACGCCCTGTTCGATCACCAGGCAGGCCGGCGGCCCACCGTACACCGCCGAGAGCCCGACGTCGATCATGATCACCTTGCCGTCATAGCGGGTCATCACCGCACCCGCGGTTACGGTGTGTCCGATCACCATGTGCTTGACGCCGAAGTTGGCCAGCGTGTGGTCGACGTCGGTCGCCGGCGGCGCATCATCGCCTCCGGTCAGGCCCCGGTACCACAGCGGCCCCTCGGGATCCATGGCCGCCGCCCCATCCTTGCCGGGCTCCAGACTGAGCCGAACCGCGGCATTGATATCGGCCAGCGCCTGGGCGGCAACCTTCGGCCCGATCCCGCCGTGGAGGAACAGGTAGTCGCCGATCTTGAGTACCGCGTTGTGCCCCCGGATCCAGGTGCCGTAGCGCCCGTTCCCCTCATAGCCCAGACGCTGCTCGACCCAGCCCAACGGATGCTCCGCCAGCCACTGATCCCGATATGCCGGGTCGTCCTTCCGGGCCGAGTCGGCCAGCGCCTTGTAGGCCCGCTGCTGGAGCGCTTCGGCATTGGGAGACCGAAAGGCGGCGTATTCCGCCGGGGTGACGTAGCGGAGATCACCGACGATGTTCATCGCCTCGTGGTTGCCGATCAGCGCGTGGACCCGGCCCCCGGCCTTTTCCGCCTCGGGTCCGAGTTCCATCAGCAATTCGAAAATCTTGCGGGTGTCGGGACCACGGTCGGGCACGTCGCCGGTCTGGACCAGATTGGTCCGCCCGCCGGCCCAGTGGTTCTTCTCGTCGATGACGCCGGCCTGCCGCAGCACCGTCACGAACTGGCCGAAATCTCCGTGGACGTCCCCCACCGCGACGATCCGGTCGACCGTGGGGAACGTGTCCTGCGACACGAGATCGGCGGGGAGCCCGACGACCGCGAGCAGCGCCCAGACCACCCAAAAACCGGAACGCACCAACTCATCCTCCCGATGAAGGCCGTCCGAAGATAGCACCCCGGGGCGAACGTGCTATCTTGATTCTTCTTCCCAACCTGAGAATACCAGATGTCACCGACCCGCCGGGAGTTTCTCAATACCTCCGCGACCGTCGCCGGGGCGCTGGCCCTGCCCCGCACGGCCACTGACTGGATCGCTCACGGCAGCGCCCCCCTCAAGGTCCTGATTCTCGGCGGCACCGGATTCATCGGACCGCACATGGTCCGGCATGCCGTGTCGCGCGGGCACCAGGTCTCGATGTTCAACCGCGGGAAGACCAACCCGTCGCTCTTCCCGGGCGTCGAGCACCTCACCGGCGACCGCGACCGCGGGCTCGACTCGCTCCGCAACCGGACCTGGGACGTCGTGATCGACAACAGCGGCTACGTCCCGCGCCACGTCCGGGACTCCGCCGAACTGTTGAAGGACAAGGTGGGCCGGTACCTCTTCATCTCCACCGGCTCCGTTTACGCCGCCAACCTGGAGCGGATCGACGAGGACTCGCCCCTCCTGACCCTTGACGATCCGGCCAGCGAGGACGTCGAGAAGTTCTACGGCCCCCTCAAGGTCCACTGCGAAAAGGCGATCCACGAAACCTTTGGCGACCGGGGCACCGTCGTCCGGCTCCACATCGTGGCCGGCCCCGGGGACACCACGGACCGATTCACCTACTGGCCGGTCCGCTTCGCCAAGGGCGGCGACGTCATCGCCCCGGGCGACCGGACCAACCCGGTCCAGTTCGTCGATGTCCGAGACGTCGCCGAGTTCACCGTGCACCTGCTGGAAAAGAACACCCCCGGCATCTTCAACGCCGCCGGACCGACCAACGGCGAGCTGCCGATGGCCGACTTCCTCAAGACCATCGGCAAGGCCACCGGCCCGAACGCCACCACCACCTGGATCGACGAGGCGTTTCTCAGCCAGCACAAGACCGGCTTCCCGCTCTGGATTTCCCAGAACGGACCCGCCCGCGGCGCCTGCCGGGTCAGCTCCCGGCGCGGCCTGGCGGCCGGTCTCTCGTTCCGCCCGGTGGCCGTTACGGCCAAGGACACCCTCGAGTGGTTCCAGGCCGAACCGGCAGAGCGCCAGGCCAAACTCGAACTGAACCTCGAGCGGGACGCCCAGCTGCTGGCCGATTGGAAGAAACGCCCGTAAACGCCCCGGGGCCGGCACCCTCCGGCCCCGAGTCCGAAACCGTCCTCTAGGTCGGGCCGTACAGTCATTCGCCTTCCCACTGAGAAGCCGGATGACCACATTGCTCCACGATCTCCGCCTGGCGTTCAGGCTGCTCGCCAGGAATCCGGCGTTCACGCTGATCGTCGTCGTCACGCTCGGATTGGGAATCGGCCTCAATACCGCCGTCTTCTCCGCCATCGACGCCCTGCTTCTTCGCCCCCTCCCCGGGGTCCGGGCGGCCGACCAACTGGTCCAGGTCTATCGCAGTTGGCCCGGCGGCGCGATCTACAACTCCAACTCGATTCCCCACTATTTCGACGTCCGGGACCGCTCCCACGAGGTCTTCTCCGACGTCGGCCTCTGGGGCTTTCTTCCGATGAACCTCTCGGTCGATGGCAAGCCGACCCGGATCTTCGGCGAGGTTGCCTCCGCCAATATGTTCGACGTCTTCGGGGCCCGGGCCGCCATGGGCCGGACCTTCGTGGCAGCCGAGGATTCCGGCCGGGGCGCCCATCCAGTCGTGGTGCTGAGCCACCCGGGATGGGTCAAGCTCTTCGGCGCCGATCCCGGTGTGATCGGCAAGTCGGTGATCGTGGACGGCCAGAGCTACCAGGTCGTCGGCGTCACGGCACCCGAGTTCAAGGGTGGGTTCACGATCCTCACCCCGGTGCTTTGGGTCCCGCTCACCCAGCTCGATCAGCTGAACCCCGAGTCACATCAGTGGGACCGGCGCGGCAACAACAGCTTCAACATGATTGCCCGGATGAAGCCCGGCATCGGAATCGAACGGGTCCGGCAACGGATGACCGGCATCGTCGACGAACTCCGCCGGATCTACCCCGACGACTACAAGGAGAACGGCATCAACCTGGTGCTCCAATCGGACGCCGGAATCCACCCGATGTTCAAGAGCGCCCAGGTCGGCTTGAGCGCGGTAATCATGGGCGTGGTGATTCTGCTCCTCCTGCTGGCCTGCGTGAACGTCGCCAACCTGATGCTGGCCCGCGCGCGAGACCGGGCCCGCGAGATGGCGGTCCGCTTGAGCCTCGGCGCCGAACGGCGGGTCCTGATCCGGCAACTGCTGACGGAGAGCATCGTGCTCGCCACTCTCGGCGGGGCGGCCGGCCTGGTCATCGCCGCCTGGGCGATGCGGATCGCCAACCACGCCATCTCGACCCTGCCCACCGAGGTCGAAATCACCCCGGACCTCGCGATCAGCCCGACGGTGCTGCTGTCCACGCTGGCGGTGTCACTGCTCACCGGAGTCGCATTCGGGCTCGCCCCGGCCCTGCAGGCCACCCGGCCCGCCCTGATTCCCGCCCTCAAGGGCGAGGCGCCGGCCGGGGGGTCGCGCTCCCGGATGAGCCGCGGTCTGGTCGTCGCCCAGGTGGCGCTGTCAATCCTGTTGCTGATCTCGGCCGGTCTGTTCCTCCGGAGCCTCGAGGCCGCCACCACCGTCGACAAGGGATTCGTCAGCGACAATCTCCTCGTCGCCGACCTCGACCCCGGCCTCCAGGGCTACACTCGTCCGCGGACCGAGGACTTCTACCGGCGGCTCCGGGAACGTCTCGAAGCCCTCCCCGGTGTGAAAGGGGTCGGCTTCGGCGATCACGTTCCCCTGTCCCTCAACACCAGCGACTGGGGTGTGACCATCCCCGGCTACACGCCGTCGCCGAACGAAAGCATGTCGATCCTGATGTCGACCGTCACGCCGGGGTACTTCGAAGCGATCGGGACACCGCTGCTCAAGGGCCGAGGCTTCCTGGCGCAGGACGACAGTGCGGCCGCGCCCGCCATCGTGATCAATCAACGGTTCGGCGAACGGTTCTGGCCCGGCCAGGATCCGATCGGGCGCACCGTCCGGGTCAGCGGAAAAGACCACACCGTGATCGGCGTGACCCGGACCGGCAAGTACTCCCGGCTCGGCGAGAACCCGACCGCTTACATGTATGTCGCCCAGGCCCAGCACTGGACCGCCGGGATGAGCATCATGATCCGGACCTCCGGCGACCCGCAACGCCTCGACGCGGCGGTCCGCCGCGAGGTGCGTGGGCTCGACCCCGACCTGCCGATCTCCGCGGCGCAAACGATGGACAATCGTCTGGCGCTGGCCCTCCTTCCGGCCCGCCTCGCCGCGTCGGTGCTCGGCATCTTCGGACTCCTGGGTCTGGTGCTCGCCTCCCTCGGCGTCTACGGCGTGATGTCGCACACCGTGGCCCAGCGGAGCCGCGAAATCGGTATCCGGCTCGCAATCGGCGCGGCCGGCGGCGCGGTGGTGCGGCTCCTCCTCCGGGACGGACTTCGCCTGGTGGTCGCCGGCACCGTGATCGGCCTTGCGGCGGCGGTACTCGGCGCCAGGCTCCTCCGAGGAGTTTTGTATGGCGCGGGCCTCGATCCGCTCACCTTCGCGGCGGTCCCAGTCATTCTGGGCTCGGTTGCGGTTCTAGCGGTCTGGATTCCGGCGCGGCGGGCGGCAGGGGTGAATCCGGTCGTGGTACTACGGCAGGACTGAGACTCAGCCCATCGCGTGACGGTGAGCGGCCGAATACCGACCCGTCACATGGAACTCGAGCTGACGCTCGATGTCGGTGAGCAGGGAGCTGGCCCCGAACCGGAACAGTTCGGGCCGGAGGTAGTTGTCGCCCAACTCCTCCTTCATCAGGGCCATCCAGTCGAGCGCCTCCTTCGCCTTCCGGATCCCGCCGGCCGGCTTCAGGCCCACAATCTGCCCGGTCCGCTCCCGGTAAGCCCGGATCGCCCGCGCCATCACCAGACCGACCGGCAGCGTGGCATTCACCGGCTCCTTGCCGGTCGACGTCTTGATGAAATCCGCACCCGCCATCATGCAGACCAGGCTCGCTCGATAGACGTCCCGCAAAGTGCCCAGTTCACCGGTGGCCAGAATGGTCTTGAGGTGGGCCCCGCCGGTCGCCTCCCGAAAGGCCCGGACTTCGTCATACAGCCCGGTCCAGTCACCGGCCAGGACCAGATGGCGGGAGATCACGATATCGATCTCCTTGGCACCCGCCGCCACCGACGCCTCGATCTCGGCGATCCGCTGCACCATCGGCGACAGACCGGCCGGGAACCCGGTCGACACCGCCGCCACCGGAACGCCGCTTCCATCGAGGGCCCGCACCGCCGTTTCGACGAACGCATGATAGACGCACACCGCCGCCACCCGGACCGCCCGATCGGCAAAGCCTAACGCTTCGAGCAGATCCACCCGGACCGGCCGGACCGCCTTGGCGCAGAGCCGGCGCACCCGGTCGGCGGTGTCGTCCCCCTGAAGCGTGGTGAGGTCCATCAGCGTCACGGCGCGAAGCAACCAACCCAGTTGCCATTCCTTCTTGACGGTCCGCCGTTTGGGGAGGGTATCCGCCCGCCGTTCCACGGCGCTCCGGTTGACCCGGACCCCGCGAACCCAGTCGAGGTCGAGCGGCATCCCGACGGCGGTTCGTTCCATACTAGGGAAGCCCGCGAGCCAGCCGGGCTTCCACCAGCGCCGGATTCCGGAACGGATACACCAGCGCCATCCCCGCCACGAATCCGCCGGTGTGGGCCCAGAAGGCCACGCCGCCCGACTCGCGGGCCAAGGTCGGCAAACTGCCCAGCAGTTGCAGCAGGAACCAGTAGCCCAGCATGAAGATCGCCGGCACCGTAATCCGGGTGAAGAAGATCGCCAGGAACACCAGCATGTGAACCCGGACCCTGGGATAGAGCACGATGTAGGCGCCCATCACGCCGCTGATGGCGCCCGACGCCCCGACCATCGGGATCGGACTCGCGGGATTGATGAAGGCCTGGGTCGCCGCCGCCGCAAGCCCGGTGAGAAGGTAGAACGCCACGAAGCGAAGCTTGCCCATCGAGTCTTCGATGTTGTTCCCGAAAACCCAAAGGAACCACATGTTGCCGATCAGATGAAGCCAGCCACCGTGCATGAACATCGAACTGAACGGCGTGATCCAGTTGGGCGACCCGGCGATCTCGCAGGGAATCCCACCACCCACCGGCGTTCCGGCCGGAAGCTGGCGCAGAATCTCACCCGGAATGAGTCCGAGTTCGCACACCGAGGCCGAGAGACGAGGCTCGGTACCCATGCCCTGGATCAGCACCCAGACCAGCACATTCAGCCCGATCAGGGCGAACGTGGCGACCGGAGTGGACAGAGTCGGGTTGTCGTCTTTGTATGGAAAGAACATAGGCTGCTAAATTATAGGCCGGCTCGCCGAACCCCGCGAGCAGCCCCCAACCGGACCTGCCTGATGTCGATCGCCCGATCCCTGCTCCTCAAAGCCGCCGACAGCCCGTGGCTGGCCGATCAGATGTCGAAGCGCGCTTTTTCCCGCCGCGCCATCCGCAAATTCATGCCGGGCGAGGAGTTGGGTGACGCCCTGACCGCCGCCGCATCACTGCAGGGCCAGGGAATCGGAAGCCTCTTTACCCGCCTGGGCGAAGGCCTGACCAAACTGTCCGACGCCGAGGCCGTCCGCGATCACTACCTCGGCGTTTTCGACGACCTCAAGGCCCGGAACATCAAGACCTGGATCTCGGTCAAGCCGACCCAGCTGGGCCTGGACTTGAGCCAGCCCAAGTGCCTCGAGTACCTCGACAGCCTGGCCGCCAAGGCCGTGGCCACCGGGTCATCGCTCTGGATCGACATGGAGGACTCCAACTACGTCGACCGGACCCTCGACCTCTACCGCGCGCTCAAGGCCAAGTACGAGCCCGTCGGCATCGCGATCCAGTCCTACCTGTTCCGGACTCCCAACGACATCGACAGCCTGCTCCCGCTCAAAAGCTGGATCCGCCTCGTCAAAGGCGCCTACGCCGAACCCGCCGCGATCGCGTTTCCAGTCAAACGCGATAACGACTTGGCCTACTACGACCTGTCGCTCAAGATGCTCGAAGGGGTCAAGAAGTTCGGCGGGCTGGCGGTGTTCGGCACCCACGACATCGCGCTGCTCCACCGGATTGTCGGGGCGGCGAAGGAACGGGGCGTGAAGCCGGGCCAGTACGAGCTGCACATGCTCTACGGCATCAAGACCGTTGACCAGCTCGCCTTCGTCGCCCGCGGCGAGACGGTCAAGGTCCTGATCAGCTACGGCCACGCCTGGTTCAAGTGGTACATGCGGAGACTGGCCGAGCGCCCTGCCAATGTCTGGTTCGTCGTCAAGACGATGGTGGGCTAAGCATCAGAGCAGATCCCCGCCGCTGATATTGATCCCGGCCCCGGTGATGTAGGCCGAGCGGTCGGACGCCAGGAAGAGCACGAGATCGGCCACCTCGGCGGGGGTGCCCAGCCGGTGAATCGGAAAGGCCGCTTCGTAAGCCGCGATCCGTTCGGCGTCGATCGTGGTCCGGACCATCTCGGTATCGATCAATCCCGGGCACACCGCATTCACCCGGACGCCGAACGGCCCACCCTCCTTCGCCACCGCCTTGGTCAACCCCATCACCGCGTGTTTGGAGGCAGTGTAGTGCGCCCCGCCCAGCGTGCTGACCGTAAGCCCCGCCGTCGACGAAAAATTGATGATACTGCCCTTCCCCTGGCGCTTCATCTGCGGGTAGGCCTCGTGCATGAGCAGAAAGGTGCCGCGCAGGTTGACCTGCATGACCGTATCCCATTCACGGACCGAGAGCTGATCGAACCGGGTCGGGAAGATGATCCCCGCCGCGTTCACGAGGATATCGAGCCGCCCGTGAGCGGCCACGACCTCGCCCACCAGCGCGCGAACCGCGCCCTCGTCGGACACATCGAGCCTTCGGGACTCGGCCCGCGCTCCCGTGCCGCAAAGCCTCGATGCCAGCTCGGCGACCCGGTCCTCGTTCAGATCCGCGAGCACCACTGACGCGCCCTCGGCGGCGAACCGTTCCGTCACGGCCTTCCCCATGCCCTGACCGGCACCGGTGACCAGCGCCACCCGTCCTTCGAGCTCACCCGGAATGTGCGTCATCGTGTCTCGCCTTGAGAAATGGAAACGCCTCAACCTATTTCAGCGGTCGACTCCCTCAAAGCCGACGGGGCCGCCCCCGTAAGGAAGCAGCCCCGTTCGCACCCAGCCATCACCTCAAATCGGACGGTAGCGCGACCTCCGCCAGCCGGCATCACCACCCCGGTCGCCAGGGCCGCCAGGCATCCGCATCCGCTGCGGCCCTTCGAACCGGAACCGCATCGGCTCCATCATCCGCATCCGGTGGTGAAACCGAAACGACGCCGGCCCCATCCACATCGGCCGCATCCGGCCCTCGAACCCGAGCCGTGGCAACCGCATCCTCATCCGGAGCCTCGGAGCTCCCACACCGGCCATGGGCCGCTGCATCATTCGAGACATTTGGGGCATTGAGGGCATCCGATATCGCATCCGCGGAGCTTCGACCCGCCACCGGATCTCCTCCCGGGTCGGGCCGCCCGAATCAGACTTTTCCTGGGCGGCCAGGAGACCGGGGGCCGCCGCCAACAACATCAGACGCAAACGAATCGTTGCCACGTGACCACTCCTGGTGGGCGTACCTGTGGTAGATGCGAGCCCCGGCGGAAAGGTTGCAGCCCCGCGCCGGATGACCACGGTAGCGCCCGGGCACCACTCCCGCCACCCAACGGCGGCCCACCGGTTGGGCCAGAGCGGATTTTGCGCTAGGTTGGGTGGTCCCCCGAAACCAGATATTACGCTCGACCCTCGACCTCAGCGAGAATGCCCATGCCGACCGGAAGCCCGTCGACGGACACGCCCAGCCTCTTCGATCGTTTCGTCGCCGCGCGCGCCGACGAGCGGCGACCCGTACTATGGTCCTGCGGATATTTCTTCTGCCTCCTGGCGAGCTATTACATCCTGAGGCCGATCCGTGACGACGCGGGCGTGGCCGGCGGCATCAAGAACTTGCCCTGGCTGTTCACCGGCACCATGATCGCCATGCTGCTGGTCAACCCGGCCTTCGCCGCCTTGGTGGCGCGCCTGACGCGGGCCCGGTTCGTCACGATCACCTACCGGTTCTTCGCCCTCAACCTCGTCGTCTTCTTTCTGCTCCAGACCATGCTCCCACCGGAGTCGAAGGTCTGGGTCGGCCGGGCCTTCTACATCTGGGCCAGCGTCTTCAACCTCTTCGTGGTGTCAGTGTTCTGGGGCTTCATGGCCGACGCCTTCGATTCGAATCAGGCCAAACGGCTCTTCGGCTTCATCGGGGTCGGCGGGACTCTGGGAGGTATCGTCGGATCGGCCGTCACCGCGACGCTGGTCAAGGTGGTCGGCACGCCGGCCCTGCTGCTGATCTCGGCCCTGCTGCTCGAAGCGGCCGTGCGGTGCGCCAGGCAGCTGGCCGGTCAGTTCAACGACCGCTCGGCCCAGACCACGGCCCAACAGGCCGAGCGGGTCATCGGGGGCGGCGTCTGGGCGGGCGTCGGTCAGGTCCTCCGCTCCCCGTACCTCCTGGGCATCTGCCTCTACATGCTGCTCTACACGATCGGATCGACGTTCCTGTACTTCCAGCAGGCCGCCATCGTCGCTCAGGCGGAACAGGCCGGCAACGCGCGGACCGCCCTCTTTGCCCAGATCGATCTGATGGTCAACATTCTCACCGTCATCGTTCAGGCCCTGCTCACCGGCCGGCTGATGGCGTACCTCGGAGTAGCGGCCACCCTCACCATCGTGCCGATCATTTCTATCCTCGGCTTCCTGGGGCTCGGGTTCGTGCCGTCCATCGTGATGGTCGTGGCTTTCCAGGTCCTCCGGCGAGCCGGGAACTTCGCCGTCGCCCGACCGACCCGCGAGGTCCTCTACACCGTCGTGACCCGCGAGGAGAAGTTCAAGGCCAAGAGCTTCATCGACACCTTCGTGTACCGTCTCGGCGACCAGGTGGGCGCCTGGGCCAATCCGCTGCTGGCCGGCCTGGGGTTGAGCATGACGGGGATCGCCCTCGTGGCCGCTCCGATCTCCGGCCTCTGGCTGGCCATCGGATGGTGGCTCGGGAAGCGCCACGCCGCGTATCCAGCGCCGGTCGCCGGAACGGAGGCTCGCTAGACCAGCGGCACCGGGCTTTCGTCGATGGGTCAGGCGCCGAAGCTCCGGACCAGCTTGGTGATGCCCGGTCGTTCAGTCTCGGCGCCCGAAGAGCCGCGCCCCCAAGGTCGCGGCCCTCTGGAAGGCGGCCGAGGCCGCCTGACGCCTACTTTTTCGCTGCAACCTCCGGCACTGCCTTCACCAATCGCTCGAGCGTCTTCCTGAGCGGCAATGATTTCCCGCCAGGCAGGATGTTCCACCCGTTGAACACCACCACCAGGTCCCGTTCCGGAAACGCCATCGGGAACTGGCCTCCGAACCCCGAACCCGACCAGACGAACTTGGTCGTGTCCGCCGGGTTCCGGTGGAGCCACCACTTGAGCCCATACCACGGTGTGCCTGGCCGGTCCGCGACCGGCAACACCGGCGTCACCGACTGGCGTACCCAGTCCTCCGACACGATCCGCTGGCCCTTCCACATCCCGTGTCCCATGAACATCCCCCAGATCCGGGCCAGGTCCTTCGCCTCGAGGTAGAGCCCGCCTTCGGTGTCGATCAGCCCGCTCGGAATCCGTTTCCAGTACCAGTGGTCGATCCCGAGTGGGCCGAACAGGTGGCGCGCCGCGTACTCCTCGATGTCCATCCCCGTGGCTTGCCGGAAAATGTGAGCAAGGAGCTCCGTCTCGCCGCTGCTGTAGTTGAACAGCGTCCCCGGCTCCCGCATCATCGGAAGGTTGATCGTGTAGTTGACCCAGTCGTGGCTCGCCTCCATCACGCTGGCGTTGTTGCGCGGGTCGATATACGGCAGGTTTTCGTTCCAGTCGAATCCGCCCGACATGGTGAGCAAGTGACGGATCTTCATCCGCCGCTTCCGGTCATCGATGTTGGCCACCTTCGTGGTGTCGAAGAACCGGAGCACTGGCGTATCGATGCTCGGAAAATCACCACGGGTGATCGCCACCCCGATGATCACGGACGTCACCGTCTTGGTGACGGACTGCAGTGTGTGGAGATCGCCCCGGCGATAGGTCGGGTGCCACCACGGATTGAAATAGTTGAACGGGCCGGTCATGTCACCGGAGTTGAGCGCGTTCGGGATCCGGGCCGAGTCGGCGTAGATGCTGTCGTAGTTGCGGGTATAGTGGCGGTCGTACACCAGTTTCCCGCTCCGGATCACCACCATCCGGTCGACGTAGCCGTAGTCCCCCCTCCCGATCTCGGCGTCCAGACTGTCGAGGACCTTGCCGTTGACGCCGACGGCCGCCGGCGTGGCGGTCGGCCAAGCGTTGGACGGCTTGGGTCGCTGGGCCAGGGCCGTGGCGGGGAGGGAGGCAAGCAGCAGGAGGGCAAGCATACGGCGTTCAGTCATGGACGGTCCGGAGAAGAGGCTCGGGTAGTTTCGCCCCGGACACCACGTCCCGCAACCGTCGGCCCACCCCCGGCCCAAGCCCCCCTGTTGAAACCGGCAGGGAGGCGCTATCGTATTTCTACGACAAAGGCGAACATTATGACTGCGTATCTCGGCGATCTGGAACAGTTGATCCTCCTGGCCCTCCTCCGCCTCGGGCCTGCGGCCTACGGCGTCGCCATCGCCGAACAGCTCGCCGACCGGGCCGGCCGCGAGACCTCACTCGGCGCGGTCTACAAGACGCTGACCCGGCTCGAGCAGAAGGGTTACGTCCGCGCCACCATGGGCGACCCCACCCCTGAACGTGGTGGCCGGCGGAAGCGCTACTACCAGTTGACGCCCGCCGGCCGGAAGACGCTCGCCGCCTCGCTCGATGCCATTCGCCGCCTGTCAGCCGGCCTCGGCCGGCTCATCCCGGAGGAGTCATGACGACCCCCCGCCCGCCCCGCCTCGCGACCTGGATCCTCGGCCGCGCCATCCCGAGCACCCTCCGCGAGGGCGTGCTGGGCGACCTGGCCGAGTCGTATTCCCGCCGGGCCGCGACCGAAGGCTCCGCCGCGGCGAGCCGCAGATACTGGACCGAAGGCTGGGCCGTCGTGCGCTCACTGGGGTCCTACAGCAATGAGCCCACGACCCTCACCCCGCCCCGCGGTCCACTGGATGGCCTCGGCGCCGACCTCAAGTTCGCATTTCGTCTCTACGCTCGCCGGCCGGCCGTGACATTGCTGGTGCTGATCACCCTGGGACTCGCCATCGGGGGATCGACGGCGATCTACAGCGTGGTCAAACCGGCCCTGCTCGAGGCCCTGCCCTACCCCAACGGCCCGCGCCTCGTGCTGACCTGGGAGAAGGACGAGAGCGGCGTATCGAATCTCGGCTTCGCCACCATGACCGACCTCCGCGACCAGGTGCGGGGACTCGACCGGATGGCCGCCATATCGTACTGGCAGCCCACGTGGCTGGGCATCCAGGAACCGCTCCGGCTGAACGGGCAGAAAGTGAATGCCCCGTTCTTCGCGATGCTGGGCGTGGCCCCTGCGTTAGGCAGGGACTTCGCCCCTGACGATGACCGCCCCGGGGCCCCCCGGGTGGCCATCATCAGTCACCGCCTCTGGCGGGACCGGTTCGCCGCCGACCCCCGCGCGGTCGGCCGATCGGTCTCGCTCGACGGCAACCCCTACACGGTGATCGGGATTCTGCCCGAGGATTTCGAAAGCCTGCTGGCCCCGGGAGTAGAGATCTGGCGCCCGTTGTCGTACGACCAGTCGCTGCCCCAGGCCTGTCGCGACTGCCGCCATCTTCGGGTCCTCGCCCGGCTGGCGCCGGGCGTTACGCTGGCCGCGGCGGCGAGCGAAGTCAGCGGAGTCACGAGGCGCCTGGCGGCCGCCTACCCCAGGATATACGGGAACCATGGCATGGTACTCGAACCGCTCAAGACCAATCTCACCAAGGGAAGCCAGGGGGCGCTGGTAATTCTCTTCGGCGCCGTGGTCCTGGTCCTCGGCATCGCCTGCGCCAACGTCGCCAATCTGCTGCTGGGCCAGGCCGTCCAGCGGCGGCACGAATTCGCTGTCCGGATGGCGGTCGGCTCGGGCCGGGAGCGCCTCGTTCGTCAGGTCCTCCTCGAGTCGGTCCTGCTGGGTCTCGGCGGCGCGGCGGTCGCATTGGGCCTGACCGCCGTGGTCGTGGGACCGATCCGGGCCGCCGCGTCGACTGGGCTGCCGCGGGCCGAGGCCGTCGGGCTCGACTGGAACGTGATGTTGTTCGGCGCCCTCACCGGCCTCCTCGCCGGCATCGTCTTCGGACTCCTTCCGGCCCGCTCCAGTCTCGAAAGCGCGGCCGACGGTCTCCGCCTCGGCTCCCGCGTGACGTCGCGCCATGGGATCCGTCGGGCCCTCGTGGTGACGGAGGTGGCGCTGGCATCCATGCTGGTGATCGGAGCGGTGATGCTGGCCCAGAGCATGGGCCGCTTGCTCACGGTCGATCCGGGGTTCCAGGCCCAGGGGCTCCTCACGGCCAGCCTCCAGGCATCGGGCCCCGCCTTCAAGAGCGACTCCGCGGTCTGGCAATACTACGGACAGGTCCAGCGGGCGGTCCGCGACGTCCCCGGTGTGACCAACGCGGCGCTCGTCAGCCAGCTGCCGCTCAGCGGTGGATTCGACCAGTACGGCGTCCGGTCCGAATCACGGCTCCGCCTGAACCCCGACGACGCGATTTCCGCCGACCGTTATGCGGTGACGCCGGGGTACTTCGAAACCATGGGTATCACGCTCGTGGAGGGGCGAACCCTGACCCCGGCCGATCGGGGCGGAAGCGCGCTCGTGGCCGCCGTCAGCGAGACCTTTGCCCGAAATCAGTTTCCGGGGAAGACTGCCCTGGGCGAACGGATCAGCATCGGCGGGGCGCCGGACGGCCAACCGGTCTGGCGGACCATCATCGCGGTCGTCGGGGATGTCCGGCAGCACGGGCTCGACCAGGCGCTCACCCCTCAGGTGTACATCCCGTTCGACCAATGGATGTTCAGCGACGATCTCGCGCTGGTCGCCCGGACCGGCGGTGACCCGGCCCGTCTCGCCGCAGCCGTGCGCCGAGCCGTACGGTCGGTGCACCCCGATCCCACGATTCAGCAGGTCCTCCCCATGCCGGCCGTGATCGGCTCGCTGGTTGAACAGCGGCGGATCGTCCTCCGGCTATTCGAGGGATTCGCGTTGCTGGCGCTGGGACTGGCGGCGATCGGCATCTACGGCGTGATGGCGAGCGGCGTGGCGGAGCGAGCCCGGGAGTTCGGCATCCGGGCCGCGTTAGGGGCCTCGGCGGCCGCGCTCCGCCGCGCCGTCCTGGTCGAATCGGTCGGGTTGGGCGTCGTCGGCCTAGTGGGCGGGCTGGGCGTCGCGGGGGTCCTGGCGAGAACGTTAGGCAGCGGCCTGTACGGGTTCCGGGCCGGCGATCCGGTCGTCTACGGCGCCGCGGCCGCCGCGCTCCTCACGGCCACGGTCCTCGGCGCCTGGGTCCCGGCCGCCCGTGCCGCCCGCCACGACCCGGCGGCCACCCTCAAGTCCGACTAGGCGGCCGGGGCCATTCGGCCCAACTCCCGGCGAAGCAGCGACATGGTGATGACCGCCTGCACCGCGACCCCGGCAACCGCGAGCCACCAGAGGTGGCGGAGGGCAAAACCGGTCCGGGTTGAGAGCCACACCGCCGGAATCACGTACATCAGAATCCGGCTGGCGCTGCTCAGCAGGGCCGGCAGCGTGTTGCCCAGCGCCTGGAACATGCCCGAGCAGGTAAAGATCAGTCCCGACGCCACGAAGTTCCAGGCCACGATCCGCAGATACTCGGCGCCAACCGCGATCACCGGCGCCTCGTTGGTGAACGGACGGAAGAAGATCTCCGGCTGCCAGCGGCAGGCGATGGTCAGCAGGACCATGATCACCGTGCCGAACGCCGCGGCGGCCTTGAACGTCTGCCGGACCCGATCGAATTTCTTCGCCCCGAAGTTCTGACCCGCGAGCGGCGCGGCCGCGAACGACACCGCCATGGCCGGGAGGAACATCGCCTGCATCACCCGCGACCCGAGGCCGTAACCCGCCTGGGCCTCGGCGCCGAATCCGCGGAGCACCCAGTAGCTGACCCCCATGAACACGAACATCAGCGCGAACTCACCACCGGGGGGAAGGCCGATCTTGAAGATCCGCCGCCAGACGGCAAAGTCCGGGCGAATCAGCCGGGCGTCGAACGCCACGTATTTTTCGAGCTTCGCGAACCAGAACCACATCAGCACCACCGCGACGGCCACCGCGAGCGTGGTGGCGAGGCCGGCACCCGCCACGCCGAGCGGCCGCCCGGTGCCCCATCCGGCGATCAGGATCGGCGCCAGGACGACGTTCGCGACGACCGAAATCACCTGCACTACCATCGTCGGCTTCACGATGCCGGTGCCCCGGAGGGCCGACCCCATCGTGATCATGGCGAACTGAAGCGCCAAACCGGGAAGAAACCAGGCGAGGTAGGTCGAGCCCGCCGCCACGGCCGCCGGGCTCGCGCCGAGCCGGCCCACGTACCATCCGCCGAGCCCGTACCCGCCGATCAGCGTGATCGCCATCGCAACGGCCGAAAGCACCAGACTCTGATTGAAGACCAGGTTGGCATCGGCCTGATCCTTTCGCCCGACGGCGTGGGCGATCAACGCCATGGTACCGACCCCGAGAATCTGAGTCAGTGACATCACGATGAACTGCACGTTGCCCGCCGCCGCCACACCGGCGATCGCGGCGTCGCCGAGCCGCGCCACGAAATAGAGATCGACCAGGTAATACAGGGTCTGGAAGATCATCCCCGCCGCGAGCGGAGCCGCGAGGCGGATCAGGTGGCCGGGGATCGAGCCCTGGGTAAGGTCGGTGGATCGAGTCGTCATGCGCCACATTTTACCCGGGTATTAAACGAAAGTCAATAACACCCGGATAAAACACCCCCCGTGGCCGGAGCCGCGGATCGCCCCGGGGCCGTCGGCCCGTAGTACCTTCTGGTACCAGTGAACCAGGAAATCCCCATGACGTTGTCCGCAATCCGGACCAGCCACCGGCTTGGCCTCCTCCTGCTCTGCCTGACCTCGCTCGAAGCCAACGGGCAACGGCGTGTCCCGACCTCCACCGCCACCGCCGCCCCCCCGCTCCGATTTCGCTGGATGGGTCCCGAGCCCGCCGGACGGATTTCGGCGGTCGCCGGTGTCCCCGGCGATACCAGCACCTATTACTTGGGCGCGGCTTCGGGCGGGATCTGGAAGACCACCGACGCGGCCCGCACCTTCGCGCCGGTGTTCGACGACCAGCCGGTCCAGGCCATCGGCGCCCTGGCCGTGGCGCCGTCCAATCCGCGGATCGTCTGGGCCGGCACCGGCGAGGCCTGGGCCATCCGGGACAGCGATGTGATGGGCGACGGCATCTACAAGTCCATCGACGGCGGCACGACCTGGAAAAATGTGGGCCTCGCGGAAACCGGACGGATCGGCCGAATCGTGATTCATCCTTCGAACCCCGACATCGTCCTCGCCTGTGCGTTGGGCAGGGCCACCGGCCCTCAGGAGGAGCGCGGCGTATTCCGGACCGCGGACGGCGGCGTCACCTGGAACCGGGTCCTGTTCGTGGACGCCAACACCGGCTGCTCCGGCCTCGCCATTGATGTGGCCCACCCCGAGGTGATGTTTGCCGGCACGTGGGACGTGGTGATGCACACCTGGATCATGAAGAGCGGAGGACCCGGAAGCGGCGTCTGGGTTTCCCGGGACACGGGCTCAACCTGGAACCGGATCGCCGACCCCGGGCTCCCCAGGGCGCCGGTCGGGAAGGTCGACGTCGCGGTGGCCCCGTCGAACTCGAAGCGGGTCTACGCCCTGATCCAGACCCCCGACCAGGGCTCGCTCTGGCGGTCCGATGACGGTGGCGCCAAATGGAAGGCCGTGAGCTGGGACCGGCGGCTGATCGGCCGGGCCGGCTACTACATCCGCCTCGCCGTGAACCCGCAGAACGATCTCGAGGTCCTGGTCCTCAACAGCAGCTTCCATCGCTCGTTCGACGGTGGCGAAACCTTCCCGCCGGACGAGGACGGCTGCGGCGACTGTCATGACGTCTGGATCGACCCCCTGAATCCGTCGCACTATGTCCTGACCGACGATGGCGGCGCCTCGATCACCAGCGACCACGGCCACCGCTACCAGCGCCTCACCTTGCCCATCGGGCAGATGTACCACGTGGCCATCGACGACCGGGCCCCCTATTGGATCTACAGCAACCGCCAGGACGATGGAACCATGCGGGGGCCAAGCAGTCGGCCGTTCCCGGTGGCCAACGTCCCCGGGCTCGACCGGGCCGGTGGGGGAGGTCCGGGCCTGCTGGTCGGCGTCTCGGACAGCCTCCGGCGGATTCTCGACAGTGCCGACCAGGCCATTCGGGGTCCCGGAAGCCGTGGCAGCACCGACTTCGGCAGCGCGTTCGGCGCGGCATTTGGTGGCGGCCCCGACGGACCGGATTGGCAAGGCGGCCTCGGCGGATGCGAGTCCGGCTTCACCCTCCCCACGCCCGGAAATACCGATATCGTCTGGGCCACCTGCTACGGCAACAAGGTCACGAGGTTCGACCACAAGGCCGGCCGAGCCCGTTCGGTGAGCCCGGGGATCCACACGCTTGATTCTCCCCCGGACGTGATCCCGTACCGCTGCCACTGGACCCCGCCGCTCGCGATCGATCCGTTCGATCCCAACACGGTCTACTACGGCTGTCAGGTGATTTTCAAGACGTCGAACAGCGGCCAGAGCTGGACCGTGGCGAGCCCGGACCTCTCCACCCGCGACTCGAGCCGGATCGTCTCCTCGGGTGGAATCGTCGGCGACAACCTCGGTCAGTTTTACGGCGAAGTGGTGTTCGCGATCGCGCCTTCCCCGATTCGCCGAGGCCTGATCTGGGCCGGGACCAATGATGGCAAGATCTGGTACACGACGACCGGGGGCGGTCAGTGGACCGACGTCACCCGGAACCTGACCGGACTCCCCGCCTGGGGCACCGTCCGCAAGATCGAGCCGTCCCGGTTCGATCCCGCGGCGGCCTACGTCACCATCGACTTCCATCTGATGGACGATCGCGCCCCCTACATCTACAAGACCGCGGACTACGGGAAGACCTGGACCCGGATCACCAGCGGCCTGCCCGCCACACATCCGCTGTCGTACGCCATGTCGATCGCCGAAAACCCCAACCGGAAGGGCATGCTGTTCGCCGGCACCGGCAACGGGTTCTACTACTCGATGAACGACGGTGGCTCATGGACCGCGCTGCGGGCCGGCCTCCCGCCCGCCCCGGTCACCTGGATCACGGTCGATCGTGAACGGCATGACGTGGTCGTGTCGACCTACGGGCGCGGGCTGTTCGTGCTGGGCAACATCACGCCCCTCGAGCAGTCCGACCGTCTCACCGCTGACCCGGTCCAGCTCTTCACGCCCCGGAACGGCTGGCGGATGGCGCGGAGCGGGCAGGCGGACTTCACCGCGCTGTTGCGGACCCACCCTCGCGATTCCGTGACCATGGAAATCCTCGACTCCGCGGCCGCCGTCATCCGGACCGCCCGATTTGCCCCCCGCGCCGGCCAGAACCGTTACGTCTGGGACCTTCGCCATGACGGGCCCAGGCAGATCGATCTCCGGACCATTCCGCCCGACAATCCCAACATCTGGGCCGAGGCGCGGTTCCGCGACAAGAAGGTCCGGCCGATCGTGCACTGGGGCATTGACGGAGTTCAGAAGATCGGACCGATTGCGGCACCCGGCCGTTATACCGTCAGGCTGACGGCCGACTCGGTCCGGGTGTCGGCGCCGTTCCGGGTCCTCAAGGACCCGGCGGTGCAGTCACCCGAGGCCGATCTCGTCCTCTCGACCGCGGCGCAGATCCGGATTCGCAACGCGATCAATCGCACCGCCGAGACGGTGAACGGCGTGGAGATCCTGCGGAAGCAGATTGAGGACCAGAAGAAGGCCAGCGTCGGCCAGGCCGACGTCCAGGCCGCCCTCGGCCGGTTCGACCGCATGCTGCTCGACATCGAGATGGTCCTGCTGTCGAAGAGCGACCTCCACAGCGACGACAAGTGGTACGTCGAAGCCTACCATACGTACCTGAATCTGCTCTGGCTGTCGGGCGAAGTCGGCACCGGCGCGGCCGACGTGGCCGGCGGCGCTGACTTCCGCCCGACCGACGCGTCTATGGCGACATTGGCGAGACTCGAACAGGAAGCGGCGAACGCGACGGCGGCGTTCGCGAAAGTGATCGCGACCGACCTGCCGGCGTTCAATCAACAGATGGCGGGGAAGATCCCGGCGCTGACGCTGAAAGCCCCGTGACGGCGGGAGCGGGCGGGCCGCACCGGCCCGCCCGCACCGTCACCGGCTCTGGGCGGTATCGGCCAGCTTGCGGAGAATTTCCTCGTAGTAGGGTTTTTCACGGAGGCTGGCCCGCGAGCCCGGGAAGTAGATCAGGCTGACACTGGCCCCGAACCGGTTCATGTCCGACAGCACGATGGCCACGCGCTGATCGTTCGAAAGCCTGGTATTGTCGATCATCGGCGTGCTGTAGAAGCCGACGTCGAACTCCACGACATGGCGCCCAACCGCTTCGGACGGCACGCCGGACTGGGCCACCGTCTCAACCTCGAGCGCCATCTTGAGTTCGCTGGCGATCGTGTCGGCCCGGGCAATCGTGATCCTGAACCGGCGCTTGATGCCGTCCAGCGTGAGTTCGGCGTCTTCCAGCTGCACCGGGGCCGTACCCTCGGCCAGGCTGTCGCTGAACACTACCGTCCAGTCTTTCCGTTTGCCGCCCGACTCGAGCACCAGCATCTGCTTCCGCGTCACCTCGCGGGCGAGGTCCGCGAGCCGGGCCTCGTAGGCCTGCTTGAGCCGGGCCGGCCCAGGGCCGCCGATGATCTCCCGGTGGATGCTCTTGAACAGTGGCGCCAGGTTCAGCGCCTCGTGGAAGTTCTCGGCCAGCAGTTCCATCTTAAGGAGCTTGGTCTCGAGCGAGGCCGAACCGACGTCGAAGAACGAGCCGATGATCGACTGGAACATCTCCTTGCGGAGCGTCGCCTCGGATTCCTCGCGCCGGGTCATCAGCTCGGAGTAAAGCCGGAGCTTTGCTTCGGCCGCCTGCTGCCGTTCGACCGTCCGTGACCCGATGAATCCGAGGCTTGCCACCGCGAGTGCGGTCAGCAGCCCGCCAATCGGGGACAGGATGATCCGCAGCTTGTCCCAGAAATCCTTGGCACCGCCGTCCCGATCGGTCATCGGTCAGACCCGCTTGAGGAGGTACTTGCCGTCCTTGAGTTCGAGCTGGAGCCGATAGCGGGCCGGCTGATCGAAGATCACGACGTCCAGGGACGCCGTCTGCTTCTCATAGGTAACTGAAAGCTGGCACTTCCCCCCCCCTTTGGCCGTCAGGTGGAACGAACCGGCGGCGTCGGTCTTGCCCTCGACGACTTCGGTGCCACATTTGAGCTGGACCGGAAGCAGGGCCAGGTACTTCTCACCAAGGCGAAGGTCGCCGGTGATGCCGCCGAGCATCGAGGCTGCGGCAAGGATAGATGTCACCAGCGTTGCGAACATGGTCGCTCCAGGTCTTCGAGTCGGCTGAAGGATCACACCGGGCCGCCCCGAGGTCCAGTCGGTGGGTTGCGTGTGCGGGTGGGCGGCGCTGATCCGTCCTACCCGTGTTTCCCCGAAACATCAGCTGACCGGGGGCCGCCCTGCCGGCGTCTGCCCGATTTTCCTCCATCTGGAGAAAGACTGATCATGGCCATCTGGAAAGAAACGGTGCCCGTCAAGAAGGAAACGATGCCTACGCCGGCCACCGCCGTCGCCGAACCCACCCCGAAGACCGAGCTCCCGCCCGCGGCCTCGTACGATCTTCCGCGCCGGGCGCCTGTCGCCCGGGAGCAGAAGGAGTCCCTGCTCGCCGCGGAGCTCATCATCGAGGGAAAGATCGAAGGCACCGGCCACATCCGGATCGCCGGGCGCTTCAAGGGTGACGTCCACGTGCAGGGCAACGTCTCGATTGATCCCGGGGCCAAGGTGACCGGCGGGGTGCGGGCCGGTACCGTCACGATCGGCGGCGAGCTCGAGGGAAATATCGACCAGGCCGGGCGAGTCGAGCTGCTGGAATCCGGCGTCCTGATCGGCGATCTCAAAGCCGGCTCGCTCACTGTGGCGGCGGGCTCCCGGATGCGGGGACACGCGGAGTTCGGCTGGGATCCGAAGGCGGAGTCGGGCCCGGCTTCATGACCGGCAGCCGACCGGGCGGACCCGGCGCGATGCGGGTCTGCCCTCACTGCAAGGCCGGCATCCTGGAGAGCGCGGCAGTCTGCCCGGCCTGCCGCCACCATCTCCGCTTTGACCCGCGGGCGGCGGCCAAAAACGCCGCGGGAGACTCTGCCTTCAAGGTCGAGGGCTCCATCCGCCATCCTGCGGAGGGCGAGCCATGGGAGTATTCCATGGTACTCTCGATCCGGAACGACCGGGGTGAGGAAATCGCGCGGCAGGTTGTTGGCGTCGGAGCCCTGCGCGCCAACGAGGAACGGACTTTCACGGTGGCGGTCGAGGTGTTTCGGCCGGCCTGACCGCCACCCTTGTTCTCCCCGCTCACCCCGGCCAATCTACGGTCTCCTTTTTCGAGACCAGCCCATGACGTCGCCCGTCGTTCAGCATCATTACCCCGAAATGTTCGCCCACTGCTACGGCTGCGGCCGGATGAACCCGGACGGGATCCAGCTCAAGAGCGTGTGGGAGGGGGACGACGTGGTGGCCCGGTACACACCGCGGCCGGAGCACACCGCAATGCCGGGATTTGTCTACGGTGGGCTGGTCGCGTCGCTAATCGACTGTCATGGCATGGCCACGGCGGCCGCGCACGCCGAGCGGCAGGCGGGGCGGACGCTGGGTGCGCAGGCGGCGCCCCGTTTCGTCACCGCCTCGCTCCACGTCGACTATCTCAAGCCGACCCCGCTCGGCCCCGAACTCGTCCTCCGGGCCCGGGTCGAAGAGACCGTCAAGCGGAAGCTGGTCGTCCGGATGACCGTATCCGCGAATGGCGTGGAGACTGCCCGCGGGGAGGTGGTGGCGGCGCCCCTCCCCGCCTCGATGGGCGGCTGATCCACCCCGGCCAGGCCCCTATTGAACGCACCGGGCGGCTGGATCGTGCCTGGCAAAATCGACCCTGGGCCGGTGATCGAGGTTTGCCACCGTCATGATCACGTCGGCCGCGAACCGCCCCACCCGCTCCATGGCGTCGTAGTCGGCGTACTGGGCTTCGTCGGTCACCTGATGGTAGTCGGCGTGCTCGCCCCGTGAGACCGAGATCGCCGGAATGTCGTACCGGGCATAGCTGTAATGGTCGGCGCGGCAGTAGTACTGGAGCGGATGCCCGGGGGCGTCGTAGGTCAGGTTGAAGGTGAATGGCAGCGGCTGCCGGCCGTTCACCGCCTCGATGATGTCGCCATACTCCGTCGAGAGCCGCCGCATCCCGATCATCTCGAGATAGGTCGGGCCCCCGTCCGGGAGATCGGCCTTGTTGCCCCGGGCGTCCATGTCGATGTCAAACTCGCTCACGATCGAATCCCTCACCACCGTGGGATGATCCGTGAACCAGCGCGAGCCGAGCAGCCCTTCTTCCTCCGCGGCGTGGGATACGAACAACACGGACCGACGCGGGTGCGCGGCCCCGGCCATCTGCTCGGCCACTTCGAGAATGGTCACTGTGCCGCTGCCGTCGTCGTCGGCGCCGTTCCGGATCGAGTCGGGGCGGGCTGGACGAATCTTGCGGACGCTGTCGATCGACCGGTGAATCACGACCCATTCGGCGGCCGTCGGCGGCCGAGGCGGCGAGTCGGCACCCATCGGGCGCACCACCCGGTTGTAGATGTACAGGGAGTCGTGATCGACCGGGGCATGGTCGAACCCGACGTGGTCGTTGTGGGCGGTGAGCGCTACGTACGTCCCGGCCATGGCCGGATCGGAGCCGCCGAGGATCCCGATCACATTCCGGGCGGCGTACTCAAGCGGCGTCATCACCATCGACGCCTGCCCATGAACGTCGGCGCCGGGGGTCCCCGGCCGCGCCTGCGCCACGGGCGTCCCGAGCAATCGATCGGCCGCCCGGGCCGACATGAGGATCAGCGCCGGGCCGACCCCGGTGTGGGTGGTGTCCGTAGTCACCCGGCCTTCGAGCAGCGCCGCCACAAACTCGGCCCCGATCGCGTCGAGCGCCGGCAGGACAATGGCCGCCGCGCCGGCAAAGCGGCCAAGCCGGTCCAGCCCGCGGAAGTTGGGAGCAGGCGCCGCCAGGATCACGACCTTGTCGTTGGCGACACCAGCCGAAATCCAGGTGGACGAGTCCGCCAGTACCCCGCCGAAGACCGACGCCTTCCCGTCGATGCTCCGCGAGGCGGTCGCCGATCCCACCACCAGAAAGTCGCGGCCAACTCGGAAGGTTTCGCCGTTGGCCGTGATCTGTCCGCCCGGATCGGGCCGCTGGCGGAAGAATGGGATCGTCTGGAACCAGGTGCCGTTCTCGCCGCCCGGCTTCAACCCCAGACGCCGAAACTCGGAGGCCACATACTCAGCCGCCTGGTAGTTGCCCCACGAGCCGGTGGCCCGACCCGCCATCGAATCGTCGGCGATGAGAAAGAGCCGGGTCCTGAGGTCGGCGGCGGTGATCGGCGTGGTCGTGCGCTGCGCCAGCGCGGTCCCGCCGAGGCCGAGTACCGCCCCGGCGGTCGCCAGGATTGCCGAGAATCTCGAGGTCATTGTTGAACTCACAGTTCAGGTGGTCCGCCAGGGGCCGATGCGCGCCTTACCGCGGCGGGCTCGCTCGCCGCGGCGCGTTGCAGGCGGGCCAGGCCTGCGGCTGGCCGTTCGGGCCCGGCTGAGGCACCCGTTGCTCGCGCGGGACCCGCTCGGGGTCTTCCGAGGCCTGATACGCCAGCATCGCCGCGATGGTCGCGTTGTTCTTGAGGTCGTCCAGGATCAGCTTGTCGTATGTATCCCGATTGGTATGCCAGGTGTACTGCCGATAGTCGGGATAGTTGGACTGGAGCCGGAAGGCCGGAGCCCCGGCACACAGGAACGACATGTGGTCGCTGCCGCCTCGTTCGGGCTCGCCCGGATTGTCGATGGTGACCAGGCTCGAGATCTCCGTCGGCAGCCTGGCGAACCACCGCCCGAAGTGCGCCCCGGCCCCCGTCAGTCCCATCATCCGGATGTAGTCGATCCGCCAGGTTCCGTTGTCCTGGTTGAACGCCGCCTCGAGGCCGTTCACCACCTCCGGGTGGTCCTCGGCGAACGACCGCGACCCGATCAAACCCTGCTCCTCCCCGCCCCAGTGACCGACCAGAATGGTCCGTTTCGGATTCGGATACGCCGCCTTGAGGAGCCGCATCGCTTCCATCATCATCACGGTGCCGGTGCCGTTGTCGGTGGCGCCCGATGCGGCATCCCACGAATCGAGGTGGGCCGAGAGCAGGACGTACTCGTCGGGCTTTTCGGTCCCCTTGAGCTCGCCGACGACGTTGAAGACCGGCTGCTCGCCGAGTTCCTCCGACGTCGCATCGAGTCGAATCCGCGGCCCCTGGTTCCGCTCGGTGAGGCGGGACACCAGGCCGTAGTCTTCACAGCTCAGATCGAGCATCGGGATCTTCTTCGTCGCGGCACTGAACACCTTGTCCACACCCCATCCCGCCGACCAGAGCGAGGTCAGCACGCCGGCCGCGCCGGCCTCCTCGAGGGCGCCTAACGCTCCTCCGCCATACCGCCGAACCCGGGCCGCCCATTCCCGCTTGAGCGAATCGCGGCCGGCCTTCATCCGCTCGACCGACTCGGGCCGGGCCAGCTTCTCCCAGTTCTCGTCCGGCCGACACGTCGGCTCGGCCTGGGACCAGAGGACGAATTTGCCTTTGGCGTTCGGCAGCCAGGCCCGGAACGCCGCCGAATCGGCCACGTCGGGCGCCAGAGCCACGCCGCCTTCGACCGGCCCCCTGGTGCCCGGGCTCCACGCCAGGATCAGCCCCTCGAGTCCGCGCTGCCGTGGCGCCACGAGGTCGAGGTGCGTGTATCCCCGCCGCCAGGACCGCCAGGTTCCGTACTTCTCCTTGCGCGCCGGAATTCCCCACGCCTGATAGCGCGCGGCCACCCAGTCGATCGCTGAGAGATGACCCGGCGACGACGTGAGCCGAGGACCGATCGAGTCCATGAGGGCCTGGGCCAGCGCGCCTATCTGGGACTTGCCCGTCATTCCCTCGTCCCAGATGCGACGGAGCACGGCGTCATCCGTCGGGAAGCGTTGTGCCAGAGCCGGGGACGCGGCCCCCGCCACCAGCAGACCGGCCAATACGGCTCGAATCAGGGCTTTCACGATCGACTCCACTCATTGGTTGTCAGCGACAGGCGGGCCGGGGCTTCGACCTTCGGGAAATCTACCGCCTCCGCACTAGCCCCCAAACCACGGGCCGGGCAATATTGCCTGCGCACCGCCACCATCAAGGCTCGCCATGTCACTCAGCACGCTGCTGCCGCTTCTCGCCCTCGTAGGGCAGACACCCGCCGCGCCCGCCGGTACCGAGGCCGACTTCGTGGTCCGGAACTTTGCCTTCGCTTCGGGAGAAACCCTGCCCGAGCTCCGGATTCATTACACCACAATGGGACGACCCGCCCATAACGCCAGGGGACGCACCAGCAACGCCGTCCTGATCATGCACGGCACGACCGGGTCCGGTCGTGGATTTCTGTCGCCCACCTTTGCCGGCGTGCTGTTCGGCAAGGGACAACTGCTCGACACCAGCCGCTACTACATCATTCTGCCGGACGGAATTGGCCACGGCAAGTCGAGCAAGCCAAGTGACGGGCTCCGAATGAAATTCCCGAAGTACACCTATGACGACATGGTCAAGGCGGTCTTCCGGTTGGTCACCGAAGGGCTCAAGGTGAATCACTTGCGGCTGGTGATGGGAACATCGATGGGGGCGATGCACACCTGGATCTGGGGCTACACCCATCCGGACTTCATGGACGCGCTGATGCCGCTCGCCAGCCTGCCGGTCCAGATCGCCGGCCGAAACAGGATGATGCGCCGGATGATCTGGGACGATATCACCGGCGACTCGGAGTGGCGCGACGGCAACTACACCGCGCCGCCCCGCGGCCTCAGGGCGGCCGCTGATATCCTGCTGCTGATGACCAGCGCCCCGCTCCAGTGGCAAAAAGAGGCGCCGACCCGGGACCAGGCCGACGCCTTCCTTGAAACCCGCCTGACCCGAACGATCGCGTCACTCGACGCCAACGACATGCTCTACGCCTTCGACGCCTCCCGGACCTACGATCCGTCGTCCCATCTGGCCGCCATCAAGGCCCCGCTCCTGGCCATCAACTCCGCCGACGACCAGGTGAATCCCCCGGAACTCGGCATCATGGAGCGCGAGATCAGGAAGGTGCCCAAAGGCCGTTTCGTCCTCCTGCCGATCACGGACGAAACCCGCGGCCACGGCACCCACTCGCTCCCGGCCATCTGGGGCAAGTACCTGACGGAGCTCCTGACCTCGACTCAGTGAGTCGCGGGCGACGCCGCCTTGACCGGGCCCCGCACCGGGCGGCCGGCCATGACGCCCTTGACCGACTGACCGTCCCGAACCACGAACTGGCCGTTCACCAGCACCTGGGTAATGCCGGTCGGCGGCAGCGTCGGGTGCTCCCACGTCGCGTTGTCGACGATGGTGGCCGGATCGAAGACGGTGATATCCGCATCCGCCCCCACCGAGACGCGCCCCTTGTTCTTCATCGCCGGAGCCACGGCCTCGACCCGGCGGGCCGGGAGGATCGTCATCTTGGCCAGCCCGTCCATCAGCGAGAGCAGTTTCTTCTCACGCACGTAACGGCCCAGCACCCGCGAAAATGTCCCGGCGCCGCGCGGATGACCGGTCCCGTTCACGAACGGCACGCCGTCGCTCGCGATCATCACGCCGGGATGGGCCACGGCCTTGTCGATGTTCTCGTCCTTCATCGTGAACAGGATGACCCAACCGCCCTGGGCCCGGTACTTGTCGAACGTGGCCTTGGTGAGGCGCTCACCGGTCAGGGGCCACTGCAGCTCGCCGTAGTCGATTTTGAGATTCTGTTGCCAGCCCGGGTTGAACATCGCCGACTCGAGCCGAGTCGACCCCGCGATATAGGGATACACCTCAGTGGTGAGATCCTTTCCCGTGGCCTTCACCGAATCGATCAGCGCGAGCGCCAGCGGCAGGTCCGACCCAGAACTGCTGCCGATGTGTACCACGTGGAGGGAAGCCCCGGTCCGCAGCGCCGACTCGATCGCTTCGCGGATGGCACCGATCCCGAACGCGCGGGTGTGAATGAACGCCGGCACTTTCCGTTCGGCGGCCACGGCGAACATCCGTTCGATCTCCGACTGCGCCGCCCCCGGCGTGTAGTTCACCCCGAAGCCGACGCCGAGCGCCCCTTCGTCGAGGCCTTGCCGGAGAAGGTCGGCGATCGCCGTGACCTGGCTGTCGGATGCGGCCGCATTGGTGCCGGCCGGTTTGGGGCCCACCTTCATGGCGGCCTGCGGATTGAGCGGCCAGTCCCCGACGTCGATGCCGTGGAAGACCTTGAACCGCGCCGGAATGTGGCCAACCGTGGCGCCGTAGTTGACCGGGGCCTTTCCCTCCATGCTGTGATACCACGGAGCCACCGGATAGACACCGACTTCCAGCTCGAGCGCGGTGGTGACGCCGTCCCGGGACTGGATCTCCATGTCGCCCGCGTCCTGGCCGTGGGCGTGGAGATCGATGAATCCGGGCGCGACCACCTTCCCGGACACGTCGACCACCGTGGTTCCCTTGAGCGTCTCAGTTGAGACGGCCGCGATCTTCCCGTCTTTGATCCCGACGTTCCGGACCGAGTCGAGACCGGAGGCCGGGTCCATCACGCGCCCTCCGCTGAGCACGACGTCATAGAGGGGCGCGGCGGGGGCGCAGGCGGCCACCGGCAGGAGAACGGACAACGCGAAGCCGATGGATCTGGAAGTACGGGTCATGACGGTCAGTCTCTGGAGGTAATGGGTGTCCAACGGTATCACGCGAGCGCCCCCGGTGAAAGGGGCGCTGCCTACGGTCTCATCCGTTCGCCTTCGACAACGGTCTCGGCCACGAACAGCCGGACGTGGAGCGGAGACCCTTTCGTCCCGCCGGTGAAGTCCACGACGCCCGCCGTCCTCGGCAGAACAAAATGGGTGGTCGATTCCGGTACCAGGTCGAAGGACCGCCCGAACACCTTGAGCACCAGCCGCCCGCCCTGCCGTTCGACGATCAGGTTGACCTGCCCGTTGGCTCCATACGATCCGGCATACTGCGCCAACAGCGACGCGGGCAGCGGGATCCGCGGACCACTCGTGGCCAGGTCCTCTTCGTCCGTGGGAAGGTCGGCCAGCGGCCGGATCCAGATGTTACGGAACCGGACCGGATGCTCATGGTCCTGCAGCATGAGGGGGAGTTCGTCGGCATGCTTGGCATATTGGCCGTACTGGAGCCAATTGGTCGGCCCCCACACCCGCGCCGCGTCGTGCACCAGGACCCCGTTGTGGAACACGGTCATCCGGGCCGGCGACTTGAGGGCGCCGTCCGGTCCGAACCTGGGCCGCCGAAACACGATATCGTAGCTTTGCCACTCACCCGGCCCGCGCGACGCGTTGACGAGCGGTGGATGCTGGCCATAGATCGCGGCCGCCTGGCCATCAGCGTAGGTCACGTTGTCCCGGGACTCGAGCACCTGCACTTCGTACGTGCTCATCAGGAAAACACCACTGTTCCCGCGCCCCTGACCGGTCCCACTCGCCTCGATCGGGGTCGACCACTCCACGTGGAGTTGCCCATCGCCGAAGCCACGACGGGTGGCCAGCGGTCCCGCGCCGGGCACCGCCTCCATCACGCCGTCCCGGATCACCCATTTTGGCGGCGAGCCATTCCTGGAGGACCACTGATCCAGGCTCCGCCCGTCGAACAGGACCACCGCATCCGCTGGCGGCGCCCCGGGCGCCTCGCCCGGGGCGACCTTGACCGGTTTGGGCCGTTCAGGATCGTGGGCCTTCCACCGCCGCCCGGCCTCGGGGGTCGTTTGCGCCGACACGCTCGCCACCACTCCAATCAGGGCAGCCGCCATGGCCACCATCGTCCGGTTCCGCATCAGATCGCTCCTTGGAAGGCAATTGAAGCTACTCTGGTGCGAAGACCGGGGCCTCCCCGACTGGCGGCCGCCGGTGCCGTGATCTATCCTCGAACGTCCCTCAACCCCCGGCGGCACGCAGGTGGCCCAACCGACACTCTCCCGGAGCCTTACGCTGGTCGGCCTCGTCGCCACCGGGGTCTGCTCGATGATCGGGGCCGCCATCAACACGATCCCGTTTACGCTGCAGCGAAGCGTCCCGGGCATCGGCCCGAACGTGCTGGCGGTATTCGGCGTTGCGGCCGTCCCCGCCCTGCTCGCCGGGCTCGCCTATGCGGTCCTGGCCTCGGCCATGCCCAAGGCAGGCGGCACCTACGTCTTCGCCAGCCGGTCCCTCAATCCGTATCTCGGCTTCGTCGCCAGTTTCTCCCAGTGGCTCGCCATCTGTGTCGCCATGGGGGTCGTGTCCTACATGCTGATGCCCTTCCTTCGGGACCTCGCCGTGGCGCTCGACTGGCCGGGCGTCGCTCGCGCGGTCGAAGGCGGCGTCCTTCGGGTCGCCATCCCGCTGGCGCTCCTGTGGGCCGCGGCCTTCGTGAACATCCGCGGGGTCGAGACCTATCAGCGCACGGTGGTCCCCCTGATGTTCCTGACGCTGGCCATCGGTGCCGTCGTCATCGTCGCGGGTTTCTCCTACACCCACGCCGACTTCGCGGCCGCGCTGCTCGTGCGTGACGGGACTCCGGTGCCCATCGCCGGCACCGCGGCGCTCACCGTCCGCGGCCTGCTCCCCGCCGTACCGGTAATCTTCTCCTGCTTCATCGGCTTCGACTCGATCGCCCAGGCCGGCGGCGAAGCCAGGAACCCGACCCGCAATCTGCCGCTGGCGATTCTGATCTCAGTGATCGGCGTGGCGCTGTTCTACCTCCTGTTCACGGCCGCCGTATACCACGCGGTCCCGTGGACCTTCGTGGCGGAGCAGTCCCTGAAGAAGGACGTGACCGCGCCAGGACTCCTCGGCTACCTGCTGCCCAGGCCCTGGGCCGTGCTGATCGCCGCCGGGGTGTCTGTCGCGCTGATCAAGGACCTCCCTGCCATGTTGATGGGGATCTCGCGGCTGCTGTTCGCGTGGGCCGAGGACGGGATCTTCCCGGTGGCGGTGGCGGCGGTGCACCCGGCCAGGCGGACTCCGCATGTCGCCATCATCCTGAGCACCATGATGGCGTCGCTCGCGGTAATTGGCTGCCATGTCGCCGGCGACTTCCTCCTCGGCGTGGACATCCTCGTCACCGCCATGCTGGTCAATTTCGTCCTGATGTGCCTGTCCGTGATCGCCCTCCCGATCCGGAATCCCGCCATCGCCGAGCGGATCATCGTCCTCCGGTCCCGGCGGATCCAGCTCCCGGTCGCCGTGGCGGGAGCCTTGTCGTTAGGGCTCCTGCTCGTGATTCATACCTGGAAGGACCTTCACGCTCCCATTCCCTGGTACCTTCGTTCCACCTGGGACTGGCTGATCGTCATGGCGGTGGGCACCGCGATCTATGCCCGCGAAACCGCCACACTTCGTGCGGCGGGCGTGGACCTCGTCACGCGGTTCAAGGAGTTGCCTCCCCAATGACGGTCGAACGCATCACACTGGCGCCCGGCTTCGACATCTCCCGCGTCCTCACCGGGCTCTGGCAGATTGCCGATCTCGAGCGGAACGGCACCCCGCTCGACCCGGCCCGAACCGCCGCCTCGATGGCCCCGTACGTGGCGGCCGGCTTCACGACCTTCGACCTCGCCGATCACTACGGATCGGCCGAAGACATCGTGGGCGCGTTTCGGGTCAGCCACCCCGAGTCGGCGTCGGCCCGGTTCTTCACCAAGTGGGTCCCCAAACCCGGGCCGGTGACCCGCGACGACGTGCGGACCGCCGTCGACCGGGCCCTGCTCCGGATGAAGGCGAGCCGGATCGATCTGCTCCAGTTCCACGCCTGGAACTACGCCGACCCGAGCTGGCTCGACGCCCTCTTCCATCTCGACGAACTCCGCCGCGACGGACTGATTGGCCATCTCGGTCTCACCAATTTCGACACCGCACATTTGAGAATCGCCGTGGCGAGCGGCATTCCCATTCTGACCAACCAGGTGAGCTTCTCCCTGCTCGATCAGCGGGCGGCGGGCCGGATGGCCGCCTACTGCCGTGAGCACCGGGTCCACCTGCTGGCCTACGGTACCGTGGCCGGCGGCTGGCTCTCGGCCAAATGGCTGGGAAAGAGCGAACCGGATTGGGAACGGACTGGGACCTGGTCGCAGATGAAGTACGGGAGGTTCCTCAGAACGGCCGGCGGCTGGCCGGCGCTGCAACGGATCCTCGCCGTGCTGGATGGGATTGCCAGGCGCCTCGGCGTGTCGGTCACCAACGTGGCGACCCGCTACATCCTCGAGCAACCGGCGGTGGCCGGCGTCATCATCGGAGCACGGCTCGGCGAGGCCGACCATATCGCCGACAACGCCCGGCTGTTCGAATTCTCGCTGACCGGCGCCGACCGCGACGAGATCCAGGCCGTCCTCGCCACGCTCACGCCCATCCCGGGCGACACCGGCGATGAATACCGGAAGCCACCCTTCCTCACGGCCTCCGGTGACCTCTCGCACCATCTCGAGAACGTGCCCTCACCCTACAGTACCGTGGCCGGGGCGGAGGGCAAGACACTCTGTCTCTCCGGAACGAGTTGGGAATCGGCGGCCGGTTTTTCCCGCGCGGTGCGGATCGGGGACCGAATTCTCGTATCCGGCACCACCGCGACCCACGGGCCGCGGCACCTTGGCGGCAACGATCCGGCCGCGCAAGCCCATTTCGCCATCGACAAACTGGAAGGGGCGCTGCAATCGCTGGGCGGCCGCCTCGAGCAGACGGTCCGAACCCGGATCTACGTCCGGAACATGGAGGATTGGGAGCCGGTGGCTCGCGCCCACGGCGAGCGGTTCGGAGCGATCAGGCCGGCCAACACCCTGGTGCGGGCCGACCTGGTCGGGGAAGAGTACCTGGTGGAGATCGAGGCGGAAGCGGTGGTGGTGCCGCCCACCGGCGCTTAGTGGGCGGTACCGAACTGGCGCGAGAATTTCACCACGAAGGAGCGGGTCGTCGGCCGCTGCCAGCTGAACAGACCGGTCGCCTCCTCGGCATCGTTCAGCACCACGAAGAGCCCGGTGTTTCCCGTGTTGAGCCAGCCGAACCGCACGTTGGCGGAGAAGGCCTGGGCCTGGTTGTTGTACTGCACCAGCGACTGCACGAAGATCCGCGGCGTGAAAAAGTACCCGACCCGGAGACCGACCAGGGACCGGATGAAACTCCCCTGATCGAGGTGGACGTCGTTGTAGTCGACCAGGAGTGACGTCGTGAGCGACGAGCCCTTGTGCACGGTGAGGGTGGCATTGCCGCCGTATCGGGTCCCGTTATAGAGGCCACCCATGTCCAGCCGCGCTACCAGCACCACCGGAGCGCTCGGATTGCTGGTGAAATCGAACCCCAGCGACGCATACCGGTAGACATCGGCCGGGAGCGTGACGCCCTTCGCGATGGTAAACGGCCGGGCGAGCCCCTCGCCGTAGAAATTCAATTCGGGGCCGATCCGCCCGCCGTTGTTGAACTCCGCTTCGCCAAAATCGACGTGATACTGTTCCGACTGCATCTTCCCGTCAAAGCCGAAGTAGCCCCGGTAATTGAGGTGAGGCATCCAGTACCGGATCCACTTGTTCGTTACCGGAATGGTCCGGAACAATGCACCTTCGTAGTACCGAAAGTTCGATCGGTTCAGAAACCCGACCTCCGGGTTGAAATCTTCCCCGACCTGCATGAAGCGAAGGGCATTGTTCCAGACTCGGGTCTGATGGCCGAGCCGGAGACTGAATGCGCCGTCCCGCCCGGTCCGGCCCGGCGTTTCCGTCTTGGCGCCCCACCAGTCAAGCGTGATCGGATCGCTCAGGGCAAAGCGTCCGTCGAGCCCGAAGGTGCGATTGTGGTCGTCCGAATCGCTGGTGGACATCCGCTGGACACCAATGATCCCGACCCGTGACCGGCCCCATCCCCGGGTGACCCGCCCCACGGAATAGGAGTTCGCCGGCTGCACGCCCGTGACGCTTTCCGTGAACAGCTGGATTGCCCCGACCGTGAAGCCCGCCGCCTGGCCGGTCAGCCGGCCCCCGCCCACGATCGGCACCGGATTGCCGAGTGAATCAATACCGATCCGGCGGCTGAAGAAGAGATCGACGGCCTGCGGCGTCCCGGCAGCGAAGATCCCCGCGTTCTCTAGAAAGAATGGTCGTTTCTCAGGAAAGAACAGCGGGAACCGGGTCAGATTGGTCCGCTGCTCATCCACTTCGACCTGGGCGAAATCGGTGTTGTATGTCGCGTCCAGCGTGAGGCTCGGCGTCAGTCCCACCTTCGCGTCGATCCCGACTTCGGTCGGATAGGTCGCTTTGGCCGCGGTGAGGAAATTGCGAGTCGCCGAGCTCAATACGTAGGGGGTGACCGTGGCGATCCGCTGGCTCGGCACCTCGATGTCCGCCAGCTCACCCGCGCGCGAGAGACGATAGAGATTGAACTGGCGCGGAATGAACGACCAGAACGCCTCCTCGTGGCGGCGCCGGATGCTGCGCACCACGTTGAGGCCCCAGGTCTGAGTCCGGGCGCTGCCGTATCGCAGAGTCGAGAAGGGGATCCGGAATTCGACGTACCAGCCAAGACTGTCTACCGAGGTGGCGACCTTCCAGCTGGCGTCCCAGTTCAGATTGAAGCCGCCCGCCGACCCCGACTGCGCCCGGGTCTGCCCCTGCTGGGTCACCCCGCCACCCTCGCCCTCGCGCACCACCTGGCCGTCGTATTCCACCCCCGCCGGCGTGGTCCCGAACACGAAGCCGTTCTGGCGGTCGTGATAGGTATCGAGGATGATCGCGAAGTAGTCGCTGTTGGTCAGCTCGACGTCGCGCAACCGCTCGCCCCGCACGATCTGGCTCGCCTCCCGGTCGTGGAGCCAGGCCGCCACGTACAGCGCCACGCCGTCGGACAGAAACCGGACCTCCGTCCGCTCCGTGGCCGCAGCCCCCTCGGCGGGATCGCGTTGCACGAATTCCGAGAGGGGTTCCGCCTGCTGCCAGACCGCCTCGTCCGGGTGGCCGTCGATCACCGGCGGGGTCGTGATCCGAACCGGCCGGGCAACCCGGCCCGCGGTCGGCGTCGTCTTGATTTCCTGGGCGGCGGAGGTGCCCGCCACCGCCGACAGCAACAGGCCGGCAAGCAGTGCGGAACGAACCATGGAGAGGCAATCGGTTGGTGGTGACGGTGTGGCGCCGAACCGGGTCCAATCTAAAGGGATGGTCATGTTTTTGCCCTCTCGCGGGAACGGGCCGGAGGCGGTATCATCGGCACCCTTTGCGAGCAGCGCATCATGGAATCGGTCGCCTCCCTCCTGTGGATCAGAACCAGCCTCCCCCGGCTTGCCGGCGTCGTGTCCAAACCGGAGTTCGGCGGCGAAGCCTATTTCGTCGGCAGCATCCGGTTCGCGGCCGTCGGCTCCCGGGGCCTGGTCCTGCACCTCGCCCCCTCGGACTCCATCGAGGCCATGAAGCTGGGGATTGCCCGGCCGTTCCTGTCGGTGGGCGCGATGCGGAAGAACGGCTGGGTCGAGTTCGCCACGCAGGCGATCGCCCCGGAGGTGGTTGAGCGATTCCTGCTGGCGGCCCACCAGACCGCCACCCAGGCCGATCGCCGCCAGGCCAAGCGGCCGGCCCGCCGCCGGGACCGGAAACCGATGGCACCCCACCGGCGCTGACGGGTTGTGGCCGCCGGGAGGAGGCCCGGCTAACTTCGCCTGACCCCGCACCCTCCGGTCGTGCCCATGCTCGCGCTCCTGCTCTCCCTCGCGGTTTCGGACACGTTGCGCTACGCCGTCACGATCCAGGGCAACGCGGCCGGCCGGCAGCTCACGATCCCCGGCGCCGCCGAAACCATCGTCCACTTCGAATTCAACGACCGCGGGCGCGGGCCCAGGACCGAGACCCGCTTCTCCGCCGATGCCCGCGGGATCCCGACGACCATCACCATTACCGGCAACGACTACCTCAAACAGGCGGTCGATGAACGCCTCACCAGTCGGACCGGCGCGGTTATCTGGACCAACGGGGGCGAACGGGGCGCGGCGGCCCGCCGAGCCGCGTTCTATCTCCCGCGGGAAGGACCCCCGGAATTCATGGCGGCCCTGGTCCGGGCCGCGCTCAAGGCGCCGGCCAAACGCCTGAGTTTGCTGCCCACCGGGACCGCCACCGTCGCGACGATCACCACCGAAACCGTATCCGGTGAAGCCGGTGCCCGCACGGTCACTCTCTACGCGGTCGCCGGCCTGGGCTTCGTGCCGGAGTATCTCTGGCTCGAATCCGATGGAACGCTGTTCGCCACCCTGAGCGGTTGGCAGGCCCTGGTGCGCGAGGGATACCAGAGCCAGGTGGCCCGCCTCTCCGCCGTGCAGGATTCGGTGAGCCGCGGCCTGGATAGCGAACTGGCCCGGCGGCTCTCGATCAAGCCGACCGGTCCAGTCGCGTTCACCAATGCCGCGGTCTTCGACCCGGCGACTCGCCGGCTCCTGCGGGGCCGGACGGTGCTGGTCGACGGCAACCGCATTGCCGCCGTCGGGCCCGGCGCCTCGATCCGGCTATCCCGCTCGGTGAAGGTGATCGACGTTGCGGGCAAGACGATCCTGCCCGGCCTCTGGGACATGCACGCCCATCTCTCCAGCATCGATGGCCGGCTCAATATCGCCGCCGGAATCACCAGCGTCCGCGACATGGCCAACGACGTCGACTTCCTGCTGGCAACGAGGAAGGCATTCGACGCCGGCACCGCAATTGGTCCCCGGGTCGTGATGGCCGGCTTCATCGACGGCCCCGGGCCTTACGCCGGCCCGACCAAGGCCCTGGTCAGTACCCGCGAGCAGGCGATCGAGTGGGTCGATCGGTATGCCTCGCTGGGGTACGAGCAGATCAAGCTCTACAGTTCGCTCGACCCCGCCCTCGTCCCGATCATCGCCGAGCGGGCCCACGCCAAAGGCATGCGCCTCTCTGGGCACATTCCCCGTGGCATGCTGGCCGAGCAGGCCGTCGCGGCCGGATACGACGAAATCCAGCACACCAACATGCTGTTCCTCAACTTTCTCGGGGACACCCTCGACACCCGGACGCCGCTCCGCTTCACCACCGTGGCCAGACTCGGCGCCGCGCTGGACCTCGCCGCCGACAGCGTCCGCCGCTTCATCAGCTACCTCAAGGCCAGGGGCACCGTCGTCGACCCGACCCTGGCGACGTTCGAGGGAATGTTCACCTCCGACCCGAGCCAGGTATCACCCGGCGACCGGGCCTACCGGAGCCGGCTGCCGGCGCAAATTCAGCGCGGCATGGCCGGTGGCGGCTTGCCGGCCGATTCGGCGACCCGGGCGGTCTACCGCGCCAGCTACCGGAACATGCTCGGCATGGTGAAGGCCCTGTTCGACGCCGGCATTCCGCTGGTGGCCGGCACCGATTGCACCGCCGGATTCTGCCTCCACCGGGAACTCGAACTCTATGTCGACGCCGGCATTCCGGCCCCCGACGTCCTCCGGATCGCCACCCTCGGCGCGGCCACCGTCATGCACCGGGCCGACCGGCTCGGCACCATCGAACCGGGCAAGCTCGCCGACCTGATCGTGGTGGCGGGAGACCCGACCCGCCGCATCAGCGACATTCGCAAAGTGGACTGGGTGATGAAAGACGGCGTGTTGTTCGATGCCGGGAAGGTGTATCAGTCGTTAGGCGTGGCCCCGTGGCGCCCGGTCCACTGACCGGACCTCAGCGAAGCAGGGCCGGCACCGACGTGGCCAGAGTGTAGAGCCCGAGCGAGGCCATCGCCAGCGTCACCAGGACGCCGCCTGTCGTGAGCCACCGCGGCAGTGCGGCCGCGGTCCGGTACGGTTCCCGCCTCGAAGCCACCAGCATGGCCCCGAGCCCGATCGGCAGGATCAGCCCGTTGACCGCTCCGACCAGCACCAGGATCGTCACCGGGCGTCCCACCGCCAGAAACACGACGGTGGAAATGACGATGAACGCCACGATCCCCGCCGTCCGCCGGCCGCCGCCCTGCTGGCCCAGCCGCCCCAGGAAACTCACCGAGGTGAAGGCCGAGCCCACGACCGACGTGATCGCCGCGGCCCACATCACCACCCCGAAGAATCGGTAGCCGAGGTCGCCGGCCGCCGCCTTGAACACCGACGCCGGCGGATTGGCCGGGTCCAGGACGTGCCCTGACGCCACCACGCCTAACGCGCCGAGGAAGAGCACCACCCGCATGGCGGTCGCGACCCCGACCCCCAGCAACGCCGAACGGGTCGCGTCCGGTACCGCCTCGGCGCCCTGGTGTCCGGCGTCCAGCAGCCGGTGGCCGCCCGCGAAGGTGATGTAGCCGCCGACCGTGCCACCGACGATCGTGACGATCGCCAGCGGATCGAGCGTAAGTGGCGCCACGGTCCGGAGCAGCGCCTCGCCCACCGGAGGCGCCGCCACGACCGCCACGTATAGCGCCACCGCAACCATCAGGATGCCAAGCCCCTGGGCAAACCGGTCCATCGCCCGGCCGGCGTCCTTGACCAGGAAGATCCCGATGGCCAGCCCGGCGCTGATCACAGCGCCAAGCCTGGCGTCGATCCCGAACAACACATTGAGCCCGAGCCCGGCCCCGGCCACGTTGCCGATGTTGAACGCGAGCCCCCCGGCCGCGACGGCCAGGCTCAGCACCAAGCCGAGGCCCGGGACCACCGCATCGGCGATCTCGTGGGCCCGCTGCCCCGACCCGACCAGCACCCGCCAGATCGTCAGCTGCGCCATCAGGTCGAACAGCACCGACAGCAGGATCGCGAACCCGAAACTGGCCCCGAGACGGCTCGTGAATACCGCGGTCTGGGTCAGGAATCCGGGACCGATCGCCGAGGTCGCCATCAGGAAGGCGGCCCCGATCAGCGCCGTTCGGGACTTGGGAGTCATGGCCCAACGGTAACGGGGAAGCTAGTTTCCGCGCATCCCCAACGCCGTTCGAGTCATCCGCTCATGACGACGCCCCTTCGTGTCGCAATCGTCGGTGCCGGTCCGTCCGGGTTCTTCCTGGCGGACAAGCTTTCGGCCCAGGCCGATCGGCCGGTCACCGTCGATCTGTTCGAACGCCTGCCGGTGCCCTACGGCCTGGTCCGCTTCGGCGTGGCCCCCGACCACGAAAAAATCAAGGCCGTGACCCGGAGCTTCGACAGGGTCGCCGCCCGCCCCAACGTCCGGTTCTTCGGCAACGTCGAAATCGGCCGCGACCTCTCGGTCGAGGAACTGCGCCAGTTCTATCATGCCGTGGCGTTCACTACCGGCGCCCAGTCCGACCGGCGCATGGGAATCCCGGGGGAAGATCTCATCGGGAGCCACCCGGCGACCGAATTCGTCGCGTGGTACAACGGGCACCCCGATTACCGCGACCTCAAGTTCGATCTCTCGGTCGAACGGGTCGCCGTCGTTGGCGTCGGGAACGTGGCCGTGGATGTGGCCAGGATCCTCTCGCGCTCGATCGAAGAACTTGCCACCACCGACATCGCCGACCACGCCCTCGACGCCCTGCGCCACTCCAAAGTCCGCGAGGTCTACCTCCTCGGCCGCCGCGGCCCGGTCCAGGCCGCCTTCACCGCGCCCGAGGTCAAGGAACTCGGCGAGATGCAGCTTGCCGACGCCGTCACGCTGCCGGAAGAGGTCGCCCTCGACTCGATGTGCCAGGCGCTGCTCGAACGGGAGAACGACGCCGCCAACAAGCGGAAGGTCGATGTCCTCACGGAGTTCGCACAACACACCCCCGGGGCAAAGCCCAAACGCCTGACGATCCGGTTCCTCGTCTCGCCACTGGAATTGGTGGACGACGGCGCCGGGAAAGTCCGGGCCATCCGGCTTGCTCGAAACCGGCTGGTGGAACGAAACGGCGAGATCGCAGCCGAGCCCACCAGCACGGTCGAGGAATTGCCGGTCGGGCTCGTGTTTCGCTCAGTCGGATACCGCGGCCGGCCGATCGCCGGACTGCCGTTCGACGACCGGCGGGGGACCGTGCCGAACGACGCCGGCCGCGTCCTCGCCGCGCCCGGGGGCGAGGTGATGACCGGACTGTACGTCGCCGGCTGGATCAAGCGGGGGCCGAGCGGCGTGATCGGCACCAACAAACCGGACGCCGGCGAAACCGCCGAGCAGATCCTGAGCGACGGCGGCAACGGCGTCCTGATCGATCCCCCGGCCAATGCCGGCGAGATTGTGGCCATGACCCTGGCCACCCGGAACCCCGACGTGGTCACCTGGGCCGACTGGCTCAGGATCAACGAGGCCGAGACGACTCGAGGCAAGGCCGCCGGCCGGCCCCGCGTCAAGCTCACCTCCACCAGTGAGATGCTCAGCGCGCGCTGATCCCGGGTACTATGCCCAGACCCGCTGGATCACGCTGAAATAGAGCGGGAGCCCGACCACGACGTTGAACGGAAACGTCACCGAGAGCGACAGCAGCTCGAACAGTCCGGGATTGGCGTCGGGAATCGCCGTGCGCATCGCCGCCGGGACCACGATGTAGGATGAGCTGGCGGAGAGGACCGTGAAGAGCAGCGCGTCACCCTGGGACATGCCCATGAGGTACGCGAGCAGCATGCCGGCCGCGCCGTGAACCAGCGGCGCGCCGATCCCGAAGGCCACCAGTTTGGGGCCGACCTCGATCAGTTGCCGCGCCTTGCGGGCCGCGAGCATGCCAGTGTCGAGCAGGAAGAACAGCACCATGCCCTTGAAGAGATCCACCGTGAACGGCGCCAGTGCCTTCGCCGAGGTCGGTCCGGTGATGAAGCCGATCAGGAGACTCCCGAGAAGCAGGTACACGGTGCCGTTGAACACGGATTCGTGGGCCAGCCTCCGCCAGTCCCGGGTCGCGGCGCCCGCGGGAGCAGAGGGGCCGAACAGCCGCCAGAGCAGGATGCCGGCCACGATCGCGGGAGTTTCCATCAGCGACATGATGGCGACCATGTACCCGCCGAACGGCACCGCTGCCCTGGTCAGGAAGTCGGTGCCGACGATGAAGGTAACGACGCTGATCGAGCCGTAGGTGGCCGCCATGGCTGCCGCGTCGGCGGTCCCGAGGATGCGGCGGAGAACGAAGAAGGCGGCGAAGGGGATCGCCAGTGCCATCAGCATGCCGCCGCCGACGTACAGCAACACCTGACCGGACAGGCCCGCCGCCGCCAGCTTGGCGCCGCCCTGGTAGCCGATCGACATTAACAAGTAGAGCGAGAAGAGCCGCGGCAACGGGTGCGGGATCTCGAGGTCCGACTTGACCAGCACCGCGGCAAAGCCGAGAAAGAAGAACAACGTGGATGGGGACAGCAGGTTGGCGAAGATGACAGACGGATCCACGCGGGTCAGGCTCCTGGTCAGAGGGGGGTCGACGGCACGATTGGAATATACGACATTTGAGTCATGTTTCAAGAGTCAGGATACATGAAACCATCTTCGCCTCCGGCCGCGCCGTGGACGTTCCTCACCAACCACGCCCACGTCCTCCTCTGCCTCGCCCGGGCCCCCGGCCTCACCCTCCGGGAAGCGGCCGAGCAGGTCGGCATCACCGAACGCTCGGTGCACCGGATCATCGCTGACCTCGAAGAAGCCGGTTACCTGAAGCGGGTCCGCTCCGGCCGAAACAACATCTACCAGATCGACCCCGCCCTGCCGCTCCGCCACCCCGTCGAGCGCCATCAAGCCGTCAAATCCCTGCTCGCACTGGTCCGACCCGAAAGCTCGAGGAAACGCAAATGACGAGTCTCGCCTGGGTCGCCGCCAACCTCATCATTGCGGCCGGTTCGGTCCTCCAGGGCACCATCGGGTTTGGTCTGGCGCTGTTTGCCGCCCCGCTCCTGGCGCTGATCAACCCGGCGTTGGCTCCCGGCCCGCTGCTCATCTGCAACCTGGCCCTGACCGGCCTCATGGCCCGGCGGGAATGGGGCCAGGTCGCCGTCAACGAGGTGGGCTACGCGTTAGGCGGCCGCCTGGTCGGGATCGGGATCGCCGTCTGGATCATGAGTCAGCTCACCCCCAGGGGCATCGATATTCTGTTCGGCGGCATCGTACTCACGGCGGTGGTGATGGTGGCCGCCGGCCTCTCCTTCCGGCTCAACCCGGGCACCCTGATCGGCGCGGGTATCGTCTCCGGCGTGATGGGCACCGCCACCGCGATCGGCGGCCCCCCGATGGCGATCGTCTACCAGCGGGAGAAGGGCCCCAAGCTTCGCGGCACCCTGTCCCTCTACTTCACCATCGGCGCCGTGCTAAGCGCCATCGGCCTTGCCCTCAAGGGCCGGTTCGGGGTCACCGACATCTGGATGGGGATCCTCCTCTGCCCCGGCGTCGTGGCGGGCTACGCGGGATCCCACCGGTTCCTGCCGCTGGTCGATCGCAAAGGCATCCGGCCAGCGGTCCTCGTGTTGTCCGGCTTCTCCGCCGTGTTCCTCATCCTCCGCCAGGTGCTCTGACGATGCGCTACCGCCGGATGCCGATCGAAGTCGAATCCCCAGAGGAAATCGGCTACGCGACGATCCGCCACAATCTGGCCGAGAGCTCCATGGCCGACCGCCGCCTGTCGGACCTCGGCCTTTCGCTCGATCTCGACCGCCTCGTCCTCCAGTACGGCGACCACCGCGGTCACCCCGGGCTTCGTGAACTGCTCGCCGCTGAATCCGGCGCGCCCGCCGATCACGTCATCCTCGCCCCGGGCGCCGCCGGGGCCCTGTTCATCGTCGCGACCTCGCTGCTCGAGCCCGCGACACACCTGGTGGTCCTCCGCCCCAACTACGCCACCAACGTCGAGACCCCCAGAGCGATCGGCTGCGACGTCACCCACCTCGACCTCGCCTTCGACCGCGGCTTCCGCTACACCGCCGATGAGATCGCCGCCTGTCTCCGGCCATCGACCCGGCTCGTGAGCATCACCATACCACACAACCCGACCGGCACCGTCCTGCCCGGTGACGAACTCGGCCGGATCATCCGCCTGGTCGAATCCCGCGGCATCCACCTGCTGGTCGACGAGACCTATCGCGACCTGACCGTCTCGGAGCCTGGTCCGTTCGCGGCGGCCCGTTCGCCCGCCGTGATCAGCGTCGGCTCGTTCTCCAAGGCCTACGGACTTCCCGGCCTGCGACTCGGATGGATCATCACCCAGGATCCGCGTCTGACCGAACGGTTCCTCGCCGCCAAGGAACAGATCACCATCGCCGGGCCGGTGATCGACGAAGAAATCGGTTTCCGTGTCTACCAGCAGCGTGACCGACTGCGACCCGGCATCGGATCGGAGGTCGAGGCCCGACTCGGCGTCGTCAGGCGATGGATCACGGGCCAGCGCCTGATCGAATGGGTGGAGCCGGAGGGCGGCGTGGTTTGCTTTCCCCGAATTCGGCTAGATCTGCCCTTCGACGCCGACCGCTTCTATCGAACCCTCGCCGAAGAGCTGGGGACCTACGTCGGGCCCGGACACTGGTTCGAGCAGGACCGCCGGTACTTCCGGGTCGGATTCGGCTGGCCCACCCTGCCCGACCTCAAAGGCGGCCTCGGGGCCCTGTCGAGAGCCGTCACGATCGCAACGGAACCCACCCGGCCCTCACAGTAGCTTCATGCGGTGGGTGTTTCATGGGTATTGGCCGCCCCGGCGATGGGAGCCCCATGTTCCAGCTCGACAAGTGGTATCTCGACCTTGTGACTCCCAGGGGCGACGTCGTGATCGGGTACGCCGCCCGGATCGCGTGGGGCGGCCTCAGCTTCAATTTCTCCTCTTTCCTCGATAACCCCGTCGATGGCCCGGTCTCTGACCGTTCGACCGATCGGGGCGCCTCCGACCCGACTGAATCCCCTGAGGGCTCCCCGCGCCAGCGTCTCCCTTGATCTGGGCGGGCACACCCGGACCGGCCTCGGATACGTCGAGCGCCTCGGCCTGTCGATCCCTCCGTGGTCGCTCCCGTTCGACCGGCTCCTCTGGCGCCGCTTCATCTCGGACCGGCCTTCGGTGATCTGGATCGAGTGGACCGGCACGACCCGCCGTCGCTGGGTCTGGATGGATCCCTCGAGCCACTGGGCCGCCGCCTGCCTGGGCCCTGGGTACTCGCTCGTTCCGCTGCTCGCCGCCTATGCCACCGCGGCGCCCTGGATCTAGGGCCTCGGCCGCTTTCGCTGCCTGGTACAGGGTTGCGGCCATGGCGGGCCGCCCCCGAGCCAATCGTGATCAGGTACCGTCACCGCCGCCAACATCGTCATCGGGCTCCTGCTCCTCCGTCTTCGCCTCCTCGGCGGGAGCGACCCGCTCATCCTGAGCGTCTACCTGATTCTGGGCGGCCTGGCCCGGTTCGTTGAGGAATCGTATCGCGCCGAACCGCAGACCCGGGTGATCGCGGGCCTGGCGCCGCCATGGTGCCGCCGTTCGGTCAACCCGACGCCCGCTCGTGGCCGCCGCGGTGATCATGGCGCTCCTGACCGGGCTCGCGATGGGCGTCGACTATCCGGGATCGAACCGCAGATTCTCGAGACTCGCGGCCGCGGACGATTAGATTCAGGCCGTCTCCGGCCGGCCTTCATCAACATGCGACCATTTCCCGTGATCCTGACCGTTTCTGTGCTCCTTCCGACCGCTTCGCACGCCCAGGACGCGGCCCTCGCGGCACGCGCCCAGGACATTCACCGCCGCGTGCTCACCCTCGACACCCACGTCGACATCAATCCCGGGAACTTCACTCGCGAGAAGAGCTACGCGACCCGGCTCCCGAGCCAGGTCAACATCCCCGCGATGGAGGAGGGCGGCCTCGATGCGGCCTTCCTGATCGTGTTCGTCGGGCAGTCCCAGGACTTCACGCCGGAGGGGTACGCCAAGGCCTACGCCGCCGCGATGGAGAAATTCACCGCGATCCACCGCCTGACCGAGGAACTCGCCCCCGACCGGGTCGAACTCGCCCGCTCCGCGTCCGACGTCCGGCGGATCTATGCCTCCGGGAAGAAAGCCATCCTGATCGGTGTCGAGAACGGCTACCAGCTCGGCGAAGATCTCGACAACGTCCGGAAGTTCGCCGAAGCCGGCGGCCGCTACCTCTCGCTCGCCCACAACGGCCACAGCCAGCTCTCCGATTCAAACACCGGCGAAAAAGACAACGCCTGGAAATGGGGCGGCCTCTCACCTCTTGGGCGCAAGGTCGTCGCCGAGCTGAATCGCTGGGGCATCATGGTGGACGTCTCCCATCCCTCGAAGCAGTCAATGATGCAGACGGTCGCCCTGAGCCGGGCCCCGATCATCGCCTCCCACTCCGCCGTGCGGTCGCTCTGCAACCACAGCCGCAACATGGACGACGAACAACTCCGGGCCCTGGCCCGGAGCGGCGGCGTGATCCAGGTCGTGGCGTTCCCGAGCTACCTCAAGTGCAAGGTCCCCGGCGATTCCACGCCGTTCCACGCCACCGTGCGCGACCTGGTCGATCACATCGACTACGCGGTCAAGCTGATCGGGATCGACCACGTCGGCATCGCCTCGGATTTCGATGGTGGCGGCGGTGTCGAAGGCTGGCATAACGCGGCCGAAACCGGCAACGTCACGCTGGAACTCGTCCGCCGTGGCTACACCGAGGAGCAGATCTCCAAACTGTGGAGCGGGAACCTCCTGCGGGTGATGGAGGAGGTCGAGCGGATCGGCCTCAAAATCCGGGGAAACAAGACGTCGTGATCGCTTCGGTCCCCCCGTCGATCGGGCGGCGCGGCGGCGCGGTGGCCCGCATGGTGGGGCGCGCCATGTTGCGACTGCTCGGCTGGCGGATTGAAGGCACTCTGCCCGACCGACCCAAGATCGTGGCGGTGGTGGCGCCCCACTCGTCCAATCTCGACTTCCTGATCGCGATCGGGCTGGTCTTTTCCTGGAACCTCAAGGTCCGGTACATCGGCAAGAAGGAGCTGTTCCGCTTTCCGATGGGCCCGATCATGTACTGGCTCGGTGGCATCCCGGTCGACCGGAAGGCCTCCGCCGGATTGCTGAATCAGGTCGTCGCCGAGTTCAACCGGTCCGAAACCGTCCTGCTCGGCATCGCCCCGGAAGGAACCCGCAAGCCGGGCGCCCGCTGGAAGACCGGCTTCTACTGGATCGCGAAGCGGTCCGGTGCGGTCGTGCTGCCGGTCTGCCTCGACTGGAGCCGCAAGGTGATCGGCCTCCTTCCTGCCGTCGACCCCGCCCTTGGCAACCCGGCCGACGATCTCGCCCGGATCGTGCACGTCCTGACCCGCTACCCCCGGAAAGACGGCCTCTTGATCGACCCGGCCCGGGCCCTCGGAGCTGACGCATCGTCCCCCCCGCCCGCGGCCGAATAGCCCCTATTGTTGGCCGGGTTTCAGCCGATACTCCTCGGTGATGCCCCGAACCTCGACCACGATCCCCCCGAACCTCACGCCCCACGAGCAGCTGTCGCGCCGGGGAGCGATGCTGGTCCCCTCGACCCCAATCGAACGGGCCGAGTTGCTCGATGCCACCGAGTGGTCCCGGCGATTCACCTGGAAACAGATCGAGACCCTCGCCCACTATGTCCGGTGCTACCAGCTCCACCCCGGCAGACCGCTGTTCCGCGAAGGAGATCATGACGCCTTCCTGGCCATCGTGATGGAGGGCGCCCTCGAGATCCACAAGAACGACCTCGCCGAGACGGACCGGGTCGTCGCGTTAGTCGGGCGGGGCAAGATGGTGGGTGAGATGTCCCTGCTCGACGGGGCCGCCCGATCCGCCACCGCCATCGCCGCCCAGGAGACCGTCCTTCTGGTCCTCGGCAAGAAGGAGTTCCAGGATCTCGGGGCCGAGCATCCGGCCCTGGCCCTCGATCTCACCCTGGCGATCGCCCTGACCATCGCACAGTTGCTGCGCCAGACCACCGGGAGCCTGGTCGAGCACCTCGACGCCTGACTGGCGCCTCCCGCTGTCCGTCGCCAACTTCTCCGCGACTCCGACGAACAGTTCCCATGACCATTCGCCGCTTCGCAACCACCGCCGCCTTGGTGTCGGTTCTGGCCTCGCCGATCGCCGCCCAGACAACCGGGACCGCCCAGGACAGCGTGATCCGCTCCGAACGCTACGTGGCGCCGCCCGGTCCCATCGCGAGCGCGGTCCTGGCACCCCGTCACCGGAACATCACACTGGCCGAGCCCAGCCCGGATCGAAAATGGTTTTTGAGGGAGGTCGGCGACGGCCCCGTCACCATGGACCGGTTCTCAAAACCGTTCCATGAACTCGGGGGACTCTTCGTCGATTTCCGCGCCAACAGAAGCCGCACCCTGACCATCCGGAGCAATGTCGGGCTCGAGATGATCTCGGCCGAGACCGGCAGGGTGGTGCCGATTCAACTGCCCCAGAATGTCCGGGTGTCGAACTCCACCTGGAGCCCCGACGGCCGGAGCATCGCTTTCTTCACGCACACCGATGAGGCCACCCACATCTGGGTAGCGGACGCCGCCACTGGCCGGGCCCGGCAGATCACCCGCACGCCGGTGCTGGCAACGCTGACAACCTCGTTCGAGTGGAGCCACGACAACAAGCGGATCGCGGCTGTCCTCCCGCCCGTCGGCCGCGCCGCGATGCCGGTGCCCCCCACCACGCCCCAGGGTCCCCGGGTCAAACTCGCCGAGGAGCACGATCGGAACCGCCTCCGCACCTACGCCAGTCTTATGGCGACGCCCTACGATCAGGACCTGCTCGATTGGCACGCCACCGGGCAGCTCGCCATGATCGACGTCGCGACCCGGGCCGTCACGCCCGTCGGCATGCCGGCGATGATCGCCGGGTTCTCCCTCAGCCCCGATCTGACCCACATCCTGGTCACCCGAATGACCCGGCCCTTCTCCTACCTCGTCCCGGTCTCGAGTTTCGGCACGGTGCGCGAAATCTGGGACGAGAGCGGCAAGGTGCTGGCGATGGTGATCGAGGAGCCACTCAACCTCGGCATCGACACCGCGCGAACCCCGAACGCCCCCGGGGTCGGCGGTGGCGAAGGCAATATCAAACGCCGCGAAATCGCCTGGCGAGAAGACGGTCGCGGTCTCTCATTCCTCGAACAGGAGGCGGCCAAACCCGGCGACTCCACCCGGGCCGACGACGGCCAGAACAGCCCGCGCCGGAAGGACCGCCTCTACCAGTGGCAGGCGCCGTTCGACTCCGCCGCGCTCCGGAGCATCGTGGACAACGACAGTCGGATGTCGAATGTCCGCTACGCTCCCGACCACAAGACGGTGTTCGCCACCGAGCGGACCGGCCTGTCGGTGCATGGCTTCGCCGTGCTGCTCTCGGACCCGGCGAAGAAGCTGACGCTGGCCCGCTACCGGAGCGACGATGTCTACACCAATCCGGGGGCGCTCATCCTCGCCGACGGATCGATGCCCCGGGTTCCGTCGTTCGATGGAGACCCCGCCGGCCCCCGGAACGCCGCCGAAACCGTGGCGCTCTCCCCCGACGGCAAGAGCGTGTACTACTACGGGACCTCCTACGACAAATCGCCCTACGAGGTCGGGCCGAAGAACTTTATCGACCGGACCGACATCACGACCGGAACGAAGACCCGGGTCTACACCAGCGAGAACACCGGTATCTACGAGAAGGTTCTCGCCTGGCAGGACCTCGATTCCGGCATCCTCACCGTGAGCCGCGAATCGGCGACCGAGGTCCCCCAGTCGTACGGTCGGATCGGAAGCCGGCTGGTTCAACTCACGCACAACGAAGACTTCACCCCGGACCTGACCAAAGCACCGAGAGAGAGCTTCACCGTCGAACGACCCGACGGCTTCAAGTTCCGGGTCAACGTGACGTTGCCTCCCGGATACCAGCCCGGCACCCGCTTGCCGGCGATGTTCTGGTTCTATCCCCGCGAATTCGCCGGTCAGGACGAGTATGATCGGGATGCCCGCACCTTCAACCGGAATGCATTCCCGTCATTCGGCCCCCGATCGATCCAGTACCTCGTGCGACTCGGCTACGCCGTCGTCGAGCCGGACGTCCCCATCGTCGGGCCGGCCGGGCTGTGGAACAACAACTACGAGAACGATCTGCGCAACAACCTCTCGGCCGTCATCGACGAAGCCGAGCGCCGCGGCCTGATCGACCGGACCCGCCTTGGAATCGGTGGCCACAGCTACGGCGCCTTCTCCACGGTGAACGCCATGGCCCACACTCCGTTCTTCAAGGCCGGCATCGCGGGCGACGGGAACTACAACCGGACCCTGACACCGTTGAACTTTCAGAACGAGCGCCGCGATCTCTGGGAGGCCCGCAGCACCTATCTCGACATGTCACCGATCCTGTATGCCAGCAGCCTGACCGGCGCCCTCCTGATGTACCATGGCCTCGGCGACCAGAACGTCGGCACCGAGCCGTCCAACTCCCCCCGGCTCTTCCACGCCCTGAACGGCCTCGGCAAAGTGACATCCCTCTACCTCTACCCGTTCGAGGACCACGGGCCGGCCACCCGGGAGACCCTCCTCGACCTCTGGGCCCGCTGGACCGCCTGGCTGGGCAAGTATCTCGACGCCAAACCGGCCCCGGCCAAGCCGGTCAGCTGAGGCCCGGCTATCTTTGGCGCCGCTGGACCAGCCCGACTTGAACCAGGATGACCGACGTGACCATTGCCCGGATTCGCGCCACCACCACTTTCGCCCTGCTGCTCGCGGCCGCCGCGTGCGGCAGCGGCGGCACCACGGACCCCTCTGTGCCAACCATCGAAGAGACGACCTTCGCCCCATCGTTAGGTATCACGCTGTCCACGTTCACCAAGACCGCCTCGGGTCTGTACTGGAAGGATCTGGTGGTCGGTTCAGGCGCCGGAGCCACGGTGGGCAAGAAGGTCTCCATCCACTACGTCGGTTCGCTCGCCAACGGCACCCAGTTCGACGCCAACGGACCCAGCGACACCCCCTTCGCGTTCACCATCGGGGCTGGACAGGTGATCGGTGGCTTCGATGAGGGCCTTCGGGGCATGGCGGTAGGCGGCAAGCGCCAGCTGATCATCCCGCCGAACCTGGCCTACGGCAACCGGGCGGTGGGACCGATCCCGGCCAATTCCATTCTGGTCTTCACCATCGACCTGGTCGCCATCCAGTAGCCCGAGGTTCCACCGATGACCCGACTCACCGTTGCCGTCCGCCGCGGCGTGGCGCTCGCCACGTTCGTGGCCCTTGGCGCTCCGGCCCTGGCCCACGCCCAGATCACCGCGGCGGAGCACGCTGCGCGGCGGGATTCTCTCGCCGCCCGAATCGGCACCGGCGTGCTGATCGCGCTGGGCGGCCGTACCCCGATCACCGACTTCGGCCCGTTCTTCCAGCTGCCGGCGTTCCGCTACCTCACCGGCTACGAATACGCCGACGCCGGTTTGCTGATGCTGATCCGCGACGGGCACGCCGAGACCACCCTCTTCGTCACCCAGTCCACCCCTCGCCGGTCACTCTACTACGGCGCCGAGCCGGACTCCGCTACACTCGCTCGGGACCTGCTGCTCCGCTCCCGCCCCGCCGCGGACCTGCTCAGGGTAGCCGACTCGCTCGCGAGCCTGGGTCTCCCCGTCTACCAGCTCAAGGACTTTGAAGACGCCGACTTCGCCCAGGCCGATTCGATGACCCGCGGCACCCAGTTCATCGCCGCGATCAAGGCCCGCCACCCCGGCCTTGAGGTCAAGGACGCCCACCCGATCGTCGACCAGCTCCGCGCCCGCAAGAGCGACGCGGAAATGGCGCTGATTCGGAAGGCCGCTGCCATCAGCGCCGAGGGTCACAAGGAGCTGATGCGGAAGATCGAGCCGGGCATGTACGAGTACGACCTGCAGGCCATCGTCGAGGCCAGCTTCCGGCGCGGCGGCGCGGAGCGGCCGGCCTACGGATCGATCGTCGGTGCCGGGGAGAACGGCACCCAGCTCCACTACATGAAGGACCGCCGCGCCGCCATAGCGGGCGAGGTCGTCGTGGTCGACGCCGCCGGCGAGTACCAGGGCTACGCGGCCGACGTCACTCGAACCATCCCGGTGAGCGGCACCTACACCACCGAGCAACGGGCCATCTATCAGCTGGTCCGTGACGCCCAGAGCGCCGCCGAGCGGAATTCCAAGCCCGGGATGTCGATCCAGGCCGCCCAGGACAGCTCGATCGACGTCCGGTCCCGCGGCCTGGCCGCCCTGGGGCTGATCGAGTCTTCCACCGCTACCTTCGACCCGCCGTGGCCCGCTGACTGCCAGACGAGGCCCCGCGCCTGCCAACAGGTCAGCCTCTTCGCCATCCACGGGATCAGCCACGGACTTGGCCTCGCGGTCCATGACCCCGTCCAGGCCCAGTTCGGCGATCGGACCTTCCAGATCGGCGACGCCTTTACCATCGAGCCCGGGATCTACGTCCACCAGAAGCTGCTGGACATCCTGCCCGACACGCCGAGAAATCGGGCCTTCATCGCCCGGGTCAAGGATGCCGTCAGCCGATACCGGAATACCGGCGTGCGGATCGAAGATGACTACGTCATCACCAGCAAGGGGCTGGAGTGGATCACGCCGGCGCCTCGGGAGATCGACGAAATCGAGGCCATCACCAAACGACGGGCCGCCATCCCCTGACAGCGGCCCCCCGCGCTTACTTCGGGACGACCACGGCGTCGATGATGTAGACCATGCCGTTGCTCGCCCTCGCCGAGCCCAGGATCTTCGCATCGCCGATGTAGGTATCGGCACCCTTCTTGGTAATCGTCGTCGGCGTCCCGTCGGCCATCGACAGCACCAGGCCATCCTTCAACTCACCAATCTGATAGGCCGACGTGTCACGTGGTGACGGAGCACCCCCTGAAGACGGTCGAGGTTGGCCGGTTTGAGCGGATCCTCGACTGTCCCCTTCGGCAGCTTGTCGAGCACCGCGTTGGATGGAGCGAACACCGTGTACGGCCCTGAACTCGCGAGCACATCGACCAGACCGGCCTTGGTCACCGCCGTGACCAGCGTTGTATGGTCGGGCGATCCCCCGCAATCTTGACGCCCTGCCAGCATTAAGCCTCCGCCAAGCAACCGTGAACCCGCCTTGGCCAGATCGATCTGCCATTTCGGCCAAAATGGCAGCATATCACGGTACAGTCGTTGCTTTGTTGGGGGCCAACAGCGGTTACGCTCAGTCTCACAACACTTTACGGACGGCTACGATGGCCTCGAAAATCATTGGCATCGACTTGGGTACCACCAATTCCGTGGTTTCGGTTATGGAGGGTGGCGACCCGGTAGTAATCCCGAACGCCGAAGGCGGCCGGACAACCCCGTCGGTCGTGGCCTTTACCAAGGACGGCGAACGGCTCGTCGGCCAGGTCGCCAAGCGGCAGGCCGTGACCAACCCCAAACAAACCATCTTCTCGATCAAGCGCTTCATGGGCCGCCGCGCCAATGAAGTCACCGAGGAGAGCAAACGAGTCCCCTACAGGATCAGCTCCGGAGCCAACAACCTCGCGTCGGTCGAGATCGCCGGGAAGAACTACACCCCGCCCGAGATCTCCGCGATGATCCTCCAGAAGATGAAACAGACCGCGGAAGACTACCTCGGCCACTCGGTCGACAAGGCGGTCATTACCGTTCCGGCCTACTTCAACGACGCCCAGCGCCAGGCCACCAAGGACGCCGGCAAGATCGCGGGCCTTGAGGTCCTCCGGATCATCAACGAACCGACGGCCGCGGCCCTGGCCTACGGCACCGAGAAGAAGAAGGACGAGAAGGTCGCGGTCTTCGACTTGGGCGGCGGCACCTACGACATCTCCGTTCTCGAGCTCGCCGACGGCGTCTTCGAAGTGAAGAGCACCAACGGCGACACCCACCTGGGCGGCGACGACTTCGACGAGCGCCTGATCGACTGGCTCGTCACCGAGTTCAAGAAGGACCAGGGCATCGACCTCTCCAAGGACCCGATGGCGCTGCAGCGCCTCAAGGAAGCCGCCGAGAAGGCCAAGTGTGAGCTGTCGAGCACCCAGTCGACCGACATCAATCTGCCCTTCATCACGGCGGACCAGTCGGGCCCGAAGCACCTGAACCTCTCGCTCACCCGCGCCAAGTTCGAACAGCTGGTGGATGACTTGATCCAGCGGACCCTGCCGCCCATGAAGCAGGCGCTCAAGGACGCCGGCCTCGATCCCAAGGACGTGGACGAAGTCATCCTCGTCGGCGGCTCCACCCGAATCCCCAAGATCCAGGAGATCGTCAAGACGTTTTTCGGCAAGGAACCGAACCGGTCGGTGAACCCCGACGAAGTCGTGGCCATCGGCGCGGCGATCCAGGGCGGCGTCCTCGGCGGTGAAGTAAAGGACGTCCTCCTGCTCGACGTGACCCCGCTCTCGCTTGGCATTGAGACCCTGGGCGGCGTAACCACCGTGCTGATCCCGCGGAACACCACCATCCCGACCAAGAAGTCGGAGGTGTTCTCGACCGCCGAAGACAACCAGACCACCGTTGAGATTCACGTCCTCCAGGGCGAGCGTCAGATGGCCCAGGACAACCGGACCATCGGCAAGTTCCAGCTCCAGGGGATGCCGCCGGCGCCGCGCGGCATGCCGCAGGTCGAGGTCACGTTCGACATCGATGCCAACGGCATCCTCCATGTGTCAGCCAAGGACAAGGCGACCAACAAGGAGCAGAAGATCCGGATCGAAGCCTCGAGCGGACTGTCGGACTCCGACATCGACAAGATGGTCAAGACTGCGGAAGCGAACGCGGCCGTCGACAAGGACCGGCGGGAAGCGATCGAAGCGCGCAACCAGCTCGACGGTCTGGTGTACAAGGTCGAGAAGGACTCGAAGGACTGGGTCGATCGCCTGTCGGCCGAGGCCAAGACCAAGCTCGATCAGGCGGTCGAGACCGGCAAGCAGGCCCTTCGCAACGGCGAGCCCGCCGGCATCAAGGCCGCCCTCGATGAGCTGAACGGCGCCTATTCGGCCGCCGGGGCGACGCTCTACCAGAACGCCACCCAGTCGGCCGAATCGGCCCCTGGTGACCAGGCCGGCGGCGAGCCCCAGGCTCCGCCGAAGCAGGACGATGTGGTCGAAGCCGATTACGAAATCGTCGACGACACGAAGAAGTCGTAGCAGCAGCAGGGGCCCGCGACGGTCCGCGGGCTCAGCGCATCACACGGGTATATTGAATGGGGTCCCCCGTCAGCCACTCCAGAACGGCCGTGGCGGCTTGGCGAGGGACCTCGTCGTCCACAGTAACTTGGTGTCCGCCGCGGCCGGAGCAGGGATTGCAACTATGTCGGTTCGCTCATTGAATTGGCTCAAATTCGGTGGGTTGGTCGGTTTGGCGTTTGTACTCGGACTCCTGTTCGCCGGGCTGCTCGACCTCCCCAAATCCAGCCTCGCCCAGGCCCGAAAGCCCGAGCAGGGTACCGCAATCCAGACCGCCGCGGGTGGCAACCGCGCGGCCCTGATGCCGCTCGTATCCCTCTCGGACGCGTTCGCAACGGTGGCCGAGCAAGTCCGGCCCAGCGTGGTCTATGTGAAATCCCGCCGGACCGAGCGGGCCAACACCACGACCCGGCGAGTGCCCCCGGGGTTTGAGGATTTCTTCGGGATTCCCAAGGGGCACGGCCAGGTCAACCCTGACGAACCCAATGTCGAAACCGGCGCCGGATCGGGCTTCATCGTTTCCCAGGACGGGTACATCCTCACCAACAACCATGTGGTCGATGGCGCCGACCAGGTCACGGTCCGGCTCCTCGACCGCCACGAATTCACGGCCAAAGTCGTTGGGACCGACCCGAATACCGATATCGCCGTCCTCAAGATCCTGCCCAAACCCGGCGTGCAGTTCAAGGCCATTGCCCTCGGCCAGAGCAGTGCATCACGAGTCGGCGAGTGGGTCCTGGCCGTCGGGAATCCGCTCTCGGAAAACCTGAGCTTCACCGTCACATCCGGCATCATCTCGGCCAAGGGCCGCGGCCAACTTCAGCTCCCCGGCCGCAGCGTCCTGTCGATCCAGGACTACCTCCAGACCGACGCGGCCATTAACCGCGGGAACTCCGGCGGACCGCTCCTGAACGTCCGGGGCGAGGTCATCGGGATCAACTCGGCGATCTACAGCCCGACCGGCGTGAGCGCGGGATACGCATTCGCGATTCCGATCGACCTGGCCCGTCAGGTGATGGAACAGCTGATTACCAAAGGCAAGGTTGAACGCGCCGCCCTCGGCGTCACGGTCCAGGACGCCACCGCCGAAGACGCGGAATACGTCGGTCTGACCGATATCTACGGAGTCCGCATCAACGAGTTCGGTGAGGCCTCGCCCGCCAAGGCGGCCGGAATCGAACGGGGCGACGTCGTCGTCACCATCGATGGGCAGAAGGTGGAGTATACGGCCCAACTCCAGCAGTTGGTCGGTTTCCGCCGCCCGGGCGAGGTCGTCAAGGTCGAGGTGGCCCGGAAAGGCGGGGCCCGTCGGGTATACAACGTCCGCCTGATCGCCCAGGGCGACCCGACGCGGGTGGTCGCGGCGAAGGACCCGGGGGAATCCCCCGAGAAGGCGCCCGAGGCCAAGTCGACGGAGGTGAAGGAGCGGCTCGGCGTCACAGTCAGCCCGATCACCCCTGACTTGATCCGCCAGCTCGAGATCCCGAACACCACCAAAGGCGTCGTGGTTGAGTCCGTGGATCCCTACGGCCCGGCCGATAACCTGCTGCTTGCGCCGCCGGCCGGCGTCAACATCATCACCGAGTTTGAAGGCAAGCCGATCCGGACCGAGAGCGACTTGCGGACGGCTCTGCGTGCCGCCCGGCCTGGTGAGGTCGTATCCCTGACGGTGATGAGCCCGATCCAGGACGGCAAACCCGTCACCAGCATCGTGCGAGTCAAACTCAAGTAGTGGGGCAACCGCTCAACGGAACGGGGGCCGGATCCAAAGGATCCGGCCCCCGCTTTTCTTGGTTGGCAGTGCCTAGTTCTTCTTAGCCACTGGAATGTGGTTGGCCGTGGCCACCGAGTCCCAGTAATCCCAGCCCCACCCTGTCACCTTGCCATCGATCATGATGATCGGCGCCATTGCTCGATCCGCCAGACTCGCAGAGTCCGTCTTTCCCTTCCGCGGAAAATACATCGTCTGGATGTACTGGCCCTTGTAGAGGTAGGGATCGGTTCGTTGGGCAGCCGAGCCCTCCATCGCGACGGCAACGCTGTCCTTCCCCATCCCCGCCCGCAGGTTCTTGAGCCTGGGGTCAGACCGCTCGCACCCCATCGCAGCGACAACAAGGCCCAGCACAGCGACCCGGACGATCCCACTCATTGTGATCTTCATCACCAATCCAGCGTTGGAAGTTCGTGTCCTTGAAGTACTTACCGTCAGACAATCTAACAGGGCCCTCAAGCTTTTCGAAGCGATTGCCGATCCTAAGGAGAATGAGACCCCTTCGGCCGGGAGTTCGTGATGTCGGTTGAGACCAACGTGATCATCGATGAGAGCATCCTCGACAGCTACCGTGCTCTTCAGGAGGACGGGCAGCCGGACGTGGTAACCGAGTTTATCGATGTCTTCCTCGAAGACCTGCCCACCCGCATCGACCGGATTCAACAGGCCGTCGGTTCGAAGAACCCGACCGAGATCAAATCCGCGGCCCACGCGCTCAAGGGGAGCTCCGCCTCCGTGGGAGCGGTCCTGGTATCCGGGCTGTGCGCTCAGCTCGAGGCGATCGGACGCGCCGGCTCGTATGACGGCACCGAAGAGCTGCTCCACGCACTCGAACCCGAGGTCACTCGTGCCCGGGAGGAACTGCAGAAGCTCCGCCGAGTATAAGCGGGCCAGTTGCAGCTCGAAACAACCTCTCGCGCCCAGGCGTGGGAGGTTGTACTGTTTTCAGCATCTACCCCGCGAACGTGGCGAAACTGGCAGACGCGCAGGACTTAGGATCCTGTCCCTCACGGGGTGCGGGTTCGACTCCCGCCGTTCGCACTGTTGCGGGGTTCCTCTCTTCAGATCGGAGACTCGGATGGGATCTTTCGCAGAGGCCCTTGGCTCCTTCGGCTCGACCGTGTTCCGCTGGTGTCTCGTCGCGTTCGTCATCCTGAATGCCGGCGGTGCCTTGGCGGTCTTCTTGACCCGCAACCTTCAGATCGTGAATCGCTGGACCACCCGGTTTGTAGGTGCGAACCTCCTGCTTCTGGGGGTTGGAACCGGTGTCCCCTTGGTGGCCGGCGCCCTCAAGCTCGTAGTCAATGCGGTGGCCACCACCCAGTCGAGCGGAATCCAGACCAGACTCAAGTAGAACGCCCGGGGGAGGGCGGAACCCCATCCGCCCCATTATCTTCACCCCGCTATGACCGAAATCACTGTAACCAAGACCGCCGAAGACGCGGCCTCCAGAGCCTTCCGGGTGACCGTGCCGGTCGACCGGGTAAAGGCCGCCGAGGACCGCGCCGTGGCCGAGTACGGCCGGCGGGTGAAGCTCCCTGGCTTCCGTCAGGGCAAGGCCCCTCTTCCCGTCATCCGGAAGCGCTTCGGCGAGGCCATTCGTCAATACACGATCGAGGAAGTCCTCCGGGAGGGCTGGGAACAGGCCCGAACGGCGGAGGACCTGAAGCCGGTCACCGACCCGAGCGTCCGGAACCTCAAGTACGAAGAAGGCCAGCCCGTCGAGTTCGAAGTGGTCGTCGAGGTCCGGCCGGACGTCAAGCTGTCCCGGGTGGGAGGATTCACGATCAAACGGACCGTGCCGCCGGTCACCGATGAGGCCCTGACGGAGCAGCTCG
>JANMXA010000161.1:0-8757 GCA_031394255.1 Gemmatimonadota bacterium | reverse complement strand
CAAGTCGTCGGCCGGTACATAAATCGCCTGCACCGACGTGATCGAACCGTCCTTGGTCGACGTAATCCGCTCCTGGAGATCACCCATCTCGGTGGCGAGCGTCGGCTGATAGCCCACCGCCGACGGCATCCGGCCGAGCAGCGCCGACACCTCGGAACCGGCCTGGGTGAACCGGAAGATGTTGTCGATGAAGAGCAGCACGTCCTGCTTCTCGACATCGCGGAAGTACTCAGCCACCGTGAGCCCGGTCAGGCCGACCCGGAGGCGGGCGCCCGGCGGCTCATTCATCTGGCCGTAGATCAGCGCGCACGTCTTGAGCACGCCCGACTCGGTCATCTCCAGGAAGAGGTCGTTCCCTTCACGGGTCCGCTCGCCCACGCCGCAGAAGACCGACTTGCCGCCGTGGCCCTTGGCGACGTTGTTGATCAGCTCCATGATCACGACCGTCTTGCCGACGCCGGCGCCGCCGAAGAGACCGATCTTGCCGCCCTTTACGAACGGGGCGACCAGGTCGATGACCTTGATGCCGGTCTCGAAGATTTCGGTCTTGGGCTCGAGGTCCACGAACTTGGGCGTCTCGCGGTGGATCGGCCAGCGCGGCGTGTCGGCCGGGAGCGGCGCGCCGCCGTCCACGGGCTCGCCGAGCACGTTCAGAATCCGCCCAAGCGGCGCATTGCCGACCGGAGCCGTGATCGGGCCGCCGGTGTCGAGCACCTTGAGGCCCCGCGTCACGCCGTCCGTCGAGCTCATCGCCACGGCCCGAACCATGTTCTGGCCAATGTGCTGCTGAACCTCGGCCACGAGCCGGATCGGAATCACCGCAGAGGCGTCCTCGACCGAAAGCGCGTTGTAGATCTCCGGCAGCTTGCCGGGTTCGAATTCGATGTCGAGGACCGGGCCGATGACCTGGACGATGGTCCCGTAGTTTTTCTCGGTTGCGATGGCAGTCATATGTTCTCCTCAGCCTCCCAATGCCGCGGCACCACCCACGATCTCGGAGATCTCCTGGGTAATCTGCGCCTGCCGGCCCTTGTTGTACGCCGTTTTGAGCGTGTTGAGAATTTCGCCCGCGTTGTCGGTGGCACTCTTCATCGCCGTCCGCCGGGCTCCGTGTTCGCCAGCCGCTGTCTCGACCAAGCCGCGATAGACCGCGTTCCGGACGTAGAGCGGAAGCAGGTTTTCCAGAATCGCGTCCGGCCCCGGCTTCAGGATGTAGTCCGGCCGGACCTTCGGCGCTGCGCCCTTGGGCGGCGTCTCCACCGGTAGGATCCGCTGGACCGTCGGCGGGGTCGAGATCGCGGTGTTGAACTTGGCGTGGACCAGATCGACGCTCGCGAGCCGGCCCGCGGCAAAATCCGCCACCAGGGCCTCGACCACGCTTGCCGCATGCTCGGCCGTCGGCTTGTCACCGATGTCCTGGCGATCGGCCGCGAGCTTCTTCCCGAGGTACCGGAGGAAGGACGCGCCCTTCTTGCCGACGCAGTGGAACTCGATCGTGTAGCCGTGGGCCTCGAGTTCCTCGGCCCGCTTCCGGGCTTCCTTGATCAGATTGCTGTTGAACGCGCCACAGAGACCCCGGTTCGACGTGATCAGGATGATCGCGGCCCGAACTGGACCACCCTTGGCCGGCGCGACCGGACGACGGAGGAGCGGGAAGCGCTCCATCAACTCCGGCGTCACCAGGTCGGCGATTGTTTCCCGCAGCGCGTCGGCGTAAGGCCGGGCCGCTATGACCCGGTCCTGCGCCCGTTTGAGCTTGGACGTCGCGACCAGTTCCTGGGTCCGGGTAATCCGCCGGGTATTCAGGACCGACTTGATTCGGCCCCGCAGCTGACGACTCTGATTCGCCATGCGCCGCTACTCGGGCTTGAACAGCGGCTTGAAGGCCTTGATCGCCTGGTCGAGCTTGGCCTTGAGATCATCGTCTAGCGTCTTCTTGGTCCGGACACCCTCGTAGACAGCGGCGTGCTGGGCCTCGACATACGCCAGGAAGTCGCGCTCCCACTGCCGGATGTGCTTGACCTCGACATCGTCGAGGTGGCCGTTCGTGGCCACGTAAATGATCGCGACCTGCTTCTCGACCGACAACGGCTGATACTGGGGCTGCTTGAAGATTTCGACCAACCGAGCGCCGCGCGCCAGCTGACGCTGGGTGGCAACATCGAGATCGGAACCGAACTGGGCGAACGCCTCGAGCTCGCGGAACTGCGCGAGGGCCAGTCGGAGCGGGCCGGCCACCTGTTTCATCGCCTTGATCTGCGCGTTGCCGCCGACTCGACTCACCGAGATGCCGGCGTCAACCGCGGGGCGCACGTTGGAGAAGAACAGGTCCGTCGTGAGAAAGATCTGCCCGTCCGTGATCGAGATCACGTTGGTCGGGATGTACGCCGATACGTCGCCGGCCTGGGTCTCGATGATCGGCAGCGCCGTGAGCGAGCCGCCCGGCTTCTTGATCCGGGGGTCGAGCTTCACGACCGTGGCATCCTCGGAGAGCTTGGCGGCCCGCTCGAGAAGACGGCTGTGGAGGTAGAAGACGTCGCCCGGATACGCTTCGCGGCCCGGCGGACGGCGGAGAATCAGTGACAGCTGCCGGTACGCGGCGGCCTGCTTGGACAAGTCGTCATAGACGCAGAGGGTGGCCTTCCCCTCCTCGTACATGAAGTACTCGGCGATGGCGCAGCCGGAGTACGGCGCGATGTACTGGAGCGGAGCCGGATCCGAGGCGGAGGCGACCACGACAACCGTGTACTCCATCGCCCCGGCCTGGCGAAGCCGCTCCACCACCGTGGCAACCGTCGACCGCTTCTGGCCGATGGCCACATAGACGCAGACGACGCCCTGGCCCTTCTGATTGATGATCGTGTCGACCGCGATCGCCGTCTTGCCGGTGCCGCGGTCCCCGATGATCAGCTCGCGCTGGCCCCGGCCGATCGGAATCATCGAGTCGATCGCCTTGATCCCGGTCTGGAGCGGCTCCTTCACCGGCTGCCGGACGATGATGCCCGGCGCCACCATCTCGACCTGGCGGGTCGAGGTCGAGGCGATCGGCCCCCGGCCGTCCACCGGTCGGCCCAGGGCGTCGACCACGCGGCCCAGCATTGCGGGGCCGGAGGGAATCGACAGCAGGCGGCCGGTGCAGCGCACCTCGTCGCCTTCCTTGAGTTTGAGGTAGTCGCCCAGAATCACGGCGCCGACGTTGTCGGCCTCGAGGTTCAGCACCAGGCCGGCGACCGTCTCGCCGGTCTCCGTCGCGGTGAATTCGAGCATCTCGCCCGCCACGGCCGCCCTGAGTCCGTAGACCCGGGCGACGCCGTCGCGGACTTCGAGGGTCGTGCCGACGTCGGCGCTATCGACGACGCCGAGGTCGGCCGCCGCGATTTCCTTGAGCAGGATGTCCTTGATTTCGCCGGGACGGAGAGAGGATTCAGTCGCCATAGGTTTTGTCAGATCGTTGAATGATCAGGGGTTGCGATCAAGCTTGTGAAAAATATCACAATCCCCCCGTTTGATCAAGTTGCCACCCCACGGGCACCAGACGGCCAGTGTCCCGGCCGCTAGTCCCGGCTTCGGGCGCCAGCTTGGACAAAACGCCGGACCAGATCGGCCTGAACCGCAGTCAGAAACTCCTCTGGAGCGAGCCGGAAGGTTCGCCGGATCGAGGCCCGAAGGTGGCTCGCCGAACTGAAGCCGTACAGGGAGACAGCCGCGGCCATGGACGTGACGCGGTCACCCATGACCTGCCGCACGCCGAGGAGCCGGAGCAGGTCAATCACCCGTTTGAGGTTCGGAGCCCCACCGGCGCCGAACTGCCGTGACAGGTGCTCGCGACTCACCTTCAGTTTTCTCGCAATGACCACGGTCGACGGCGGCCGGCCGACCGACGCCACAAGCTGGTCGAACGCCCGACGTTGGAGCGGTTCGGTGAGGCGAAGCAAACGGGGCAGGTCGGCCAGGGTTTCCCGCCGGGCGGCCGTCGAGCCGGACTGGGCCACGCGTTCGCCGATCACCGGATCGTCCACTCCCTCCACCAGCACCGCCCTGACCCCGAGCCGGTCGAGCTCGAGCACCAGCGGGGCGTCCTCCGTCCGGAAAGCGCCATACACCACCACGGGAACAGTGGCGAAGCGGCGGCGGAAATCAGCGAGCGGGAGGGTGTGCTGGCTCTTGACGCCGAGCACGACGGCGTCAATCAACTCGTCGGTGACGAGGCGGATCAGGGCGGCGCCGGACCGGCATCCGCGAACCTTGGCAACCGTGGGGGGCAAGGTGCGCCGCAGATTCGCCAGCGCGCTGGGCCGGTCGAGCAGCGCCGCGACGACCGGAAGCGGGGCGGCGGACCTAACGATCGTTCGGCTCGCCGTCGGTGACGAGGGCCTGGGTCAACTCCCCGGCCCGGCGGAGCACGGCCCGGGCATTCTCATACCCGAGCCGGACCAGCGCCAGCTCAAACTCATGCCAGACACACTCGGTGATGCCCTCTTCGCGCTGCGGAACCGGCTCGCCCGCCGCCGATTCGAAGAGATAGAAATGGCAGAACTTGTGAATCAGCTTGCCCCGGAGCCGGAAGAACCAGTCGATGGTCTCGAGCTCGCCGTGAACCCGGAGCTCGGCGAGGCCGGTCTCTTCGGTGGTCTCCCGGGCCGCCGCCTCCGCCGGCGATTCCCCCTCCTCCAGATGGCCCTTCGGGAATCCCCAGTGTCCGTAACTGTCCCGGATGAGCAGGAATCGCAGGGATTGGTCGGGCTGTCGCCGGAAGACGATTCCGCCGGCGCTGACTTCTTTCTTAGCGCGGCGAGCCTTCGCGCTTTTGGGCAGTTCCTCGGACACCGGTCGCTCCTAGAAAACTGAGAACCGGAAGTACTTCCGGGGATTGGCCTGAATGTCGGTGAGCAGCTGCCGCATCTGCTGCACCGTCTTCGTCGTTTCGAGATACAACGTCGAGTCTCGCGCCAGGAGCCCCAGACTGCCCTTCCCCGACTGGACCTTGGTCAGCAGCGTGTCGGTCGTCTCGAGAATCCGGGTCAGGGTCTGCTGGTGGGACCGAATGACAGCCAGCAGCTCCCGAGCATCGGCGGACGCGGCCCGGAGATCGGCCGTGGTGGCCTTGGTCGCGTTCATGATGTCGTTGACCTGCCCGTCCTTGGTCGCGTCTTCGACCCGGCCCAGCAGGGTGTTGACCCGCTTCGAGGCCGAACCGACCTCGTCGGAGGTGGCCGCAAGATTGGTCGTGACCCGGTTGAACGGCTCGGTCTGCTTCTTCGCAAAATCGGCCAGCCGGTCGGCCGCTTCCCGAAGGTCCCGGAGACTGCGGCGAACATCCTGAATCGCGGACGAGTCGAGCGCCGAGGACACCCGGCCGGTCATGGTGCCAAGGTCCGTGGCGATCCGGTTGGCCTGCTGCGTCAGCTGGCCGAAATCCGGGAGGGTCGCCCCCGGCCAGGCGCCGGATCCCGGCTTTGAGGCCTCAGCGAGTGCCGTCCGCAGCACGGCGTCCACCGGCGCATCCGTAATGTCGAGGACGGTGACGTGCCACTCGCCGAACAAACTGGCCGACGCGGCGATCGCAACCGGCGTGGCGGGAAGATCGACGTCGAGTTTCACCTTGAGATCGGCTTCGACCCAGTCGTTCTGGGCCAGCCGAATGGCGTTGACCCGTCCCACCTTCACTCCCCGGAGCGTCACCGGAGCCCCGACGTTCAGACCGCCAATTTCCCGGAACCGGGCCACATGCACCACATCCCGCTTGCCCAGTTCAGCTTCGGACAGCCAGATGGCTCCGCCGATCACCACCAGAAAGGCGATGATCACGGACAATCCGACGAAGAACTCGTTCCGGCGTTTCATGGGCGGCCTTCAATGAACTGACGGACCAGCGGATCGTCGGTGCGACGGATCTCATCCACCGTTCCGACCAGATGCACCCGGCCCTGATACAGCATGGCGATCCGGTCCGCGACCGCGAACGCGCTTCGCATATCATGGGTCACAACGACACCGGTCACTCCCAGCTCCCGCTTGTTACGGACCATCAACTCATCGATCACGGCCGACGTGACCGGATCGAGGCCGGTGGTCGGCTCGTCATATAAAATGTAGCGAGGCTCGAGCGCGATCGCCCGGGCGATTCCGACCCGCTTGCGCATCCCCCCCGACAGCTCGGCCGGGAACCGGGCCTCCTGGTCGGCGAGCCCGACGCGCTCCAGACTGGCCGCGACCCGCCGCGCGATCTCGTCCTCGGGAAGCCGCTGTTCGCGGAGCCCGAGGCTGATGTTGTCTGCCACGGAAAGCGAGTCGAAGAGGGCCGAGAATTGAAACACATAGCCGATCGACGCCCGCATGGCCATCAGTTCGCTGCGGGACATCTCGTGAACGATCCGGCCGTCAACTTCGACCGACCCGTCGTCCGGCTCGAGCAGCCCGACGATGTGCTTGAGCGCGACACTCTTCCCAGTACCCGAATAGCCCAGCAGCACGGTGGTCTGCCCGTCGGGAATATCGAGCGTGAAGCCGTCCAGCACCTGTTTGGCGCCGAAAGTCTTCCGGACTGCGTTGAACCGGATCACCGCGGCCTCACAACAGCACCAGAGCCCAGAAGGCGTCCAGCACCAGGATCGCCTCGCAGCCAAGCACGACGGCCCGGGTCGTGGCGCGGCCGACCCCCTCCGCCCCGCCCTGGGTCCGGAGACCGGTCAGCGCGCCCATGAGGGAGATTGCCGCCCCGAAACTGGCACTCTTGAGCAGGCCGAACCAGATGTCCTTGAAGTGGTAGAACTGACGGACGCCCTTGAAGAACTCGGGCGTCGACAGGTCCAGCAGAGTCGTCGCCGTGATCCAGCCCGAGATGACGCCGACGGCCACGGCCATCGCCGTCACCACCGGGAACATCAGGGTTGCCGCGAACACCCGCGGCACGACCAGGTGTGCGTGGACGTCGACGGCGAGCGTTTCCAGCGCATCGACCTGCTCCGTCACCTTCATGGTACCCAGCTCGGCGGCGATGTTGGCGCCGACCCGTCCGGCCAGCGCCATCCCGGTCAGGACCGGACCGAGCTCCATCATCACCGTCTTGGCAACCAGGGCCCCGACGAAGTACAACGGCACAGCGCCCGTAAAGATGTAGGACGCCAGCAAGGCCAGCACGATGCCCGTGAACACGGCCAGGAAAAGCGCGATGGGTATCGAATCGACCCCCAGGCGGCGCATGTGCATCGCCAGCAGCGGGCCCCAGGTCCGGACCAGCCCCACGGCGTGGACGGCGTCCTTGGCCCACCGCCCGGTCCGTCGGATGAATCCGAGCTGGGCGACCCCGATCCGGTTCAGGTGGTCGGTCATGCGGCGTAGCTCGCCAGAACGGGGCCGGCTGTGCCGTCGCGCAGCCGTGTGAGCGCCCGGTCCCGCAGCTGGCGGACCCGTTCCCTGGTGAGACCCAGCATGCCCCCGATCTCCTCGAGCGTGTGCTCCTGTCCACCGTCGAGTCCGAAATAGAGCGACAGCACCCTCGCGTCCCGCGGACCGAGCGTGCCTAACGCCATCTGGACGTCCGCGACCAGGAAACCATCCACCGCGTCCCCGTCGGCCGGCGACGGATCGCTGACCAGGAAGCGGTCAATGGCCGCCCGGTCGCTGTCGGTGGCGACCGGCGCGTCGAGCCGGACCTCGGCCGTGTTGAGCGCGACCAGGCTCTGGACCACGTCCGTCCCCAGACCGACGGCCTCCGCCACGTCGTTCACCACCGGCTCCCGGCCCAACCGCTGGCGGAGTGATTCGGTGACCCGGATCACCCGCGAGAGATCCGCGGTCCGGTTGAGCGGGACCCGCACCGTCCGCCCATAGCGGGCCAGGCCGGCGAAAATCGACTGGCGGATCCACCAGACCGCGTACGAGATGAATTTCACGCCGCGATCGGGGTCGAACTTCCGCGCCGCGATCATCAGCCCGATGTTGCCCTCGCCGATCAGATCCACGAGCACCAGACCGCGATTCTGGTACCGCTTGGCCACCGCGATGACGAACCGGAGATTCCGGGTCACCAATTCGTGGACCGCGGACTCGTCACCCGCCTGGATCCGGCGGGCCACGGCGATTTCTTCGTCGGGCTTGAGCAGGGATGAGAGGGATACTTCATGCAGATAGAGGTCGAGAATATCCCGCTCCGCCTCGTAGGACCCGAGGGCGGCGGAACCATCGCGGGTCGGCTTCCTCGGCTTGGACATTCGTCGCAGTGATTGTCGTTATGTTGCGGAAGTGACGGCACAACTTCTGCTTGACACGCCTATGAGCGGCGGCTAGCTTGCCGCGTTGCAACTTAAACACCCGGCGAGCGGCCACAAGAGCGGGGGCGTAGCTCAGTTGGGAGAGCGCGTGAATGGCATTCACGAGGTCAGGGGTTCGATCCCCCTCGCCTCCATTCCGGTCGCATCGCAGGTTGTTTATGGTTGCCAAAGGCGGCACCTCGAACTACAATGGGTGCCCGCCACTATGCGGGAATAGCTCAGTTGGTAGAGCACAACCTTGCCAAGGTTGGGGTCGCGGGTTCGAGTCCCGTTTCCCGCTCTGAATGTAGAAACTTACGGACTCGATCAACCACTCGATCGATCCCGGTACCAAGCGACGCGGGGTGGAGCAGTCTGGTAGCTCGCCGGGCTCATAACCCGGAGGTCGTGGGTTCAAATCCCACCCCCGCCATGGGTAGTAACGTCGGATGAGGCGGATAGGCGGACCGGCGGAAGTCATCGCCTACCCGTCTATCCGCCTTGG
>JANMXA010000160.1:0-9567 GCA_031394255.1 Gemmatimonadota bacterium | reverse complement strand
GCGAAGGACACCCCGAGTATCCCTATCGCGACCTGCGGCATGACGCCCGGAATCACGAACAGCAATGTTGCCATCAGCGCGGCGAAGGTGGCGGCCAGGACGTATGCGATGCCGTTGGCCGGCTTGAGCTGCGATGACAGGAAGGGCTTGAGCACCAGCGCCACGATGGCATAGGACCCCACGATCGCCGATGCGTGGGCTAGTTCGATCCCGCGGCTTACCAGTGCGTCGGGGCCGAAGGTGAGAAATCCCTCGGTGCCGATGCTGTACCCGAAGTAGGCGATGGCGAGGACCCAGGCGCCGGCCCCGAGCCCGAACGGATTGAACTTCACGCCTGTGCCGCTGGTCTCGATCCCCTCGGCGCTCCTGGGAATCAGGAACAGCATCGCCAGCCCGGCGGCCGAAAGCCCGGCCATGAGCTGCATCGCGGGACGCCACCCCTGGTGCGAGCCGATGGTGCCCAGCACGTTGAGGGCGAGGAAGATGCCGAGGGTGAAGGCCATCGTGTACACGCCCATGACGAGCCCCAGTTCCCGCCGGCCGGCAAAGGTCTGGCCGAGCAGCTTGGGCGCGCCGATCATGTTGGCGTTCATTCCGATTGCGAACAGCAGTCGGCCGGCGCAGAGGGCCCAGAAGGACGGGGCCACGGCCATCAGCGCCATCCCCACCACGATGAACACCCAGCAGAGCAGCAGGATCCGCCGGACCTGGTAGCGATCGAACAGCCATCCCGCCGGGAGGGAAATGACGATGCCGGGCAGATACCAGAAGCCCGACAGCAGCCCTCCCTGGGCCCGCGTGATGCCGAGGTCTTTGATCCACAAACTCAGCAGCGGGAACACCGAGCCGAACGCCATCATGCCGATGGCGGTGGTAAGGAAGACCAGCACGAGGATGGTCCAGCGATTGCGCATGTCGGCTCCGTTACCGCTGGGCTTGGGCTTCCGCGTCGGTGAGTAGCTTGTCGAGCGCCGCCCGGTCGAGAAGGCGGCCGCCCTGGATCACCGCCCGGATGCGCCGGGTCGCCCCGATGTCCATGAGCGGGTTGGCGTCGAGGAGAACCAGGTCCGCAATCTTACCCGTTGCAACCGTTCCGAGCGAGTCAGTGAGTCCGAAGAACCGCGCCGGCTCGCTGGTCGCTGCCCGGAGGGCGGCTGCCGGTGGCAGCCCGGCCTTCACCAGGAGGCCGAGTTCCTCGTGCAGGCTCGATCCCGGATAGACGTATGGATTGGGGAAGTCGGTGCCGGCGAGGATCGGTACTCCGGCCCGATACATCCGACCCACCAGTTCGAGGTCGAGCGGGTGGAGATCGTGCGGACCCTTGATGAAGGCGGCGAAGCGGGGATCCGTCATCATACTCCACATCTGCCGGGTATTCTTGTCGATGAACCGCTGCTCGTGCGCCGGTGACGGAAGGCCGTCGACCAGGCTCCCGATCTGGCGCGAAACGATCAACGTCGGCACCTGCCAGGTCTGGTTCTTTCGGAGCAGCGCAAAGAGCGCCGCCGTCTTGGCACTGTCATAGGTGGTGCGAATCCGGGCCGCGTCCGGCCATTTGAACACACCGGTCAAGGCGCTGGCCCACTGGTCGGCCAGGATCGCCGCTTCGTCGCTTGAGGTCCCGGCCTCGATCCCGATCAGATGCTCGTAGGTCCGCTGCCCCGCCGCCGACGCTTCGGCCGCCGTGATGGACGGGGTGACGTGACCGGCATAGGGGATCCCCGCCTTCTTCGCCTCGTCGGCGATGGCGAAGTAGAGATCGCGCGAGAGTGCCGAGTACATTTTCACAAAATCCGCGCCACCGGCCTTGAGGGCTCGGACCGCCGCACGGGCCTCTTCTTCCGTTTTCACTTTGCGGGCCTGCGGGTTGACTCCGCGCTCGCCGTCGACGAGTTCGCCGGCCACGAAGAGCCGGGGCCCGATCCGGGTGCCCGCGGCCACCGCCCGCTTGGCCGCGACCACGGTCTCGAGGACGCTGTGGGTGTCCCGCGCGCCGAGGATCCCGTAGCCGACCAGCACCGGCAAATACACGTCCGGCGCCGAGCCGGTGTGGACATGCATGTCCCAGAGGCCGGGGATGAGGAACATGCCGGTACCGTCCACCACGGTCCCACGGGCTGGTCCGGCGCCGGTGCGGATCGAGTGGATGGTCCGGCCCTCGATGTCGACGGTCCGGTTCAGGAGGACGCGGCCCGCCATCACGTCCACGACGCCGACGTGGGTGATGGTGATCCCGTCCTGCTGTGCGACGAGGGGCCCAGTGAGGACCGCGAGTACGGCGATTGCGCCACCGGTCCGGCGTGAATGACCCATTTTGATGCTCCTTGCAGTTGCCATCAGCCCGCCGTGAACTCGACGACCATTCCCGCAGCCAGGGTTGCCGCGACGCTGATTCGGCCATCTCCTGATTCATGGCGTATCCCGCTCGACCCCAGAATGCTCCGGCAGCGTCCCAGGTCGGTCACGGCGAATTCGATCCCGATTCCATACCCGCCAAGGAGCCCGCACCAGGTCGGCGCCAGGGCGCCGTAGCGGCGTTCGATCCCTGCCGGGTCGAGGATCTCGAGCCGTTCCCCGCGCGGCGTGACGAACAGGACCCGTTCCCGGCTTCGCTCCACCGGCGGCCCGCCGAACATGGTGGCGAAGTAGTCGGCCTGGGCGCCCGGATCTTCCGCTACGTAGGTCAGACTGAGCACGTCGGTGGCGCCGTTCGGGTGGCTCTGCCAGGCGGGCACGAAGATCGTCTCGGGCTTGTAGTGATGCGAGAGAAAAAGGGTGAGATACCGGTCCCGCTCCTCGCGCCAGACGTAGAAACAGTGACTGTCAGTCTCGTCGGTCCCGCCGTCCGGCATCGGGACTTTCCGCCGGGCGTTGATGATCGGATCGGGGGTGAGACCCTGGGCCGCGATCGCCTCCCGGTCGCCGGGGAGGTCGTCGGAGGTGAGGCTTACGATGGCCATCCCGTCGCCGCACTGGAACCGGGGCATCATCTTGTCGCGGAGCAGGGGGATGGACCGGTCGAGGTCGGCCACGATTTCGTAATAGGTGCGGCCGAGCTGGAAGACCCGGTTGCAGGAGCCGATCTCGACATGGCGGGCCATCGGCAGGAGATGGAAACCGAGTCGTTCGAAGGCGGCGCCGGCCTGGTCGAGGTCGCGGACCGCGTGGGCGAAATGGTCGAGCGAACGCATCAGACCCTCCCGGCGATGGCCAGCCGTGAACGAGGCGCTGGTCGGGGCCGCCCGGCCAGGTATGGAGCCAAGAGGTGTTCGAGGTCCCGGATCACCGTGGTCCGAACCGACCCGACCGGCGCATAGGCCCAACTGGTATAGGTCCCGACCCAGACCACATTGATCGCCCGCGCTAATCCCGGGAGATCCGTCCCGCGGCGGAGCTGTCCCGCCGCGAGGGCGACCTCCAGCACGGCTCGGAACCCGTCGATGTATCCCTGCTCCCGCTCCCTGGCCTCCCGCGCCGACTCGGCAGTGGTGAGGTGTCCGGGGTCGAAGAAGTAGCTTCGGCTGAGGCCGTAGAGCCGGCGGGCGCTCCGATCCGCCACTGAGCCGAGCCGTCGGACGAGGGCGCCGAGCGGATCGGTGCGGAGATCGAGGCCGGCGGTGATGGCCAGCATCCTCCGCCGGTCCGCGACGCTCTCCGCGGTGGCCAGGAGCTGATCCCGGGATCCGAACCGCTGCACCAGCCGTGCCCCGGTGAGACCAACCTCCCGGCCCAGCGTGGCCAGCGAGACCCGGGGTCCGTGGCGGCGGACCGCCAGCACGACCTGGTGGAGGATCTCTTCGTCGGTGTGACTCGCGCGGCGGCTCATCTCATGATAACTTAACGTCGTTTAGTAATCTCGCGAGGGGGCCTCATGTTCAGTCCTGCGCTTCTGGCGGCGCTCCTGCAGGCCGCCCAGCCGGTTCCGGCGCCATCGATGGTGGTGCGGGGTGTCTCCGTCATCAATCCCGTCACGGGGCTCGTGGCGGCCAACCGGACCATCGTAATCCGTGGCAACAGAATCGTCGCTGTCGGCGGAAAGACCGTTGCCGCGCCCAGGGGTGCGGTCGAGGTGGATGGCACCGGCAAGTTCGCCATTCCGGGGCTCTGGGACATGCACACGCATGCGCTCTTCGGGCTCCAGGACCAGAACCTCCCCCTCATGGTGGCCAACGGCATCACCGGGTACCGGGAGATGTGGGGCACCATCGCCCAGGCCAAGCAGTATCGGACTGAAGTGGCCTCGGGCCGGCTGGCGGGCCCCCGGTTCGTGGCCTCGGGCAACATCGTCGATGGATTCCCGGCGGTCCGTCCCGGTGAAGTGGTGGTCCGGACTCCGGACGAAGGCCGCCGAGCCGTTGACTCGCTCGCCGATGCCGGCGCCGGGTTCATCAAAGTCTACAGCATGCTGGATTCGGCCTCGTTCACGGCGGTGGCCCGCCGGGCCCGGGCGCGCGGGATTCCGTTCGGCGGGCATGTGCCATATTCGATCTCCGCCGTGGAGGCCGCCCGGCTTGGTCAGCACAGCATGGAGCACCTGAACGGCGTGACGGAAGCCTGTTCGACCGATGAGGCCGCGATTCTCCGGGATCAGAATGCCTGGCTGGCGGCCCGGGCGCGGGATTCGACCAGCGTGGTCTCGTTCGTGGTGCAGTACGAACGGGGCCATGCCCGGGTGCTCCAGACGTTCGACGAGGCGACCTGTATCCGGGCCCTCCGGCGCATGGCCGGGTACGGCGCATGGCAGGTTCCGACCATTGGTGTGATCCGGATGCTGTCGAGATTCGGTGATCCGGCGCTCGAGCGGAAGGAACGGGCGCCATATCTGGCCGGCATGCTCAGGGGGCTTTGGACCATGATGGCATCCGATACCACCTACGCCCGGTTCGGCCGCGCCGATGAGTCCAAGCGGGCATTTCACGAACTGGAGCGGCGGATCGTCGGCTTGATCGGGAAGTACGACCTCCCGGTGCTGGCCGGCACCGATGCGCCGAATCCCTTCACATACATCGGGTTCGGGCTGCACGATGAACTGGAATACCTGGTCAGCGCCGGCTTGACGCCGCTGCAGGCCCTGCGGGCCGCGACCATCAACCCGGCCCGCTACTTCAACGCCACCGACTCCCTCGGGACCATCGCCCCCGGGAAGCTGGCGGACCTGGTCTTGCTCGATGCCAATCCGCTCTCCGAGATCGCGAACACCCGACGCATCCAGGCCGTGGTCGCCAACGGACGGCTGTTTCGGAGAGGGGATCTTGATGCGCTGCTGGATGGCGTGGCGCGGGCGGTGGCGGCCGAGCCGACGGCCAAGCCCGAATGAGCGCGGGATCAGCCGTCCCCGAGTCTCATCGGTCCCGCGCCCGGATTGGTGGCGTCGCTGCGCTGGGCGCGGTCCTGTGTCACGTTGTCGGCCTCGTCATCTTCACGGCTGGCGCTACTCGGAACGACGTTGACCTGGCGATGATCGCCGGCCCGCCTACGGTAGCCGGATTTGCGGAGCTGTCGCGCATGCACGGCTATGTACTGGCGGCCGTCTGGGTCGGCATTGTCAGCTGGCTGCTGATGGGCATTGCCGTCCTTGGGCCCCTTGCCGCATTGGCCGGGCGCTCACGGCTGGCCGGCCCCGCCGCGGTGCTGTGCGGCCTCGGACTTGTCGCTGGTACCCTCCATTTCGGTCCCGACGCGGTCTACTGGACGGTCTTGCCGGCCCGCGTTGGTGAGGCGACCGGTGCGTCGCGAGACTTCCATCTCCAGATCGCATTCTTCCTTCGAGATCTCAGCGCTTTCTACGAGCGCATCTGGGGCCTCGCCCGCGGCGCCGGAATCCTCCTGTTCGCGCTCGCCCTCGGCCGTACGTTTGGGTGGCGCCGGTGGTTCGTGATCATGTCGGGGCTCGGTGGCCTTGAGTTCGTCCTGCGGCTGCCGGCCATCGCAGCCGAGGCGCCGATGAGCTTTGTTTTCGACGCGACCTACGTCGCATGGCTGACGTCGATGGGCGTCTGGCTTACGTTCGGACTCCCACCCGCGCCGGCCGACCAGGCCAAGTCGGACCCAGGGCTGTAACGCATTACAAGGAGGACAGATGCCAGTGGTCGCTTTGTTCCATGCCGCCGCGATTCTCCTGCTCCAGCCGCCAACGGCCATTGTCCATGTCCGTCTGATCGACGGCAGGGGCGGCGCCCCGACCGACAACGCCACCGTCGTGATCCGGGGCGACCGGATCGCCGCCGCAGGACCCGCCGCAGACGTGAAGCTGCCGACAGGGGCCCGGATCGTCGAGGGCCGCGGGATGTCCCTCCTTCCGGGCCTGGCCGACATGCACACCCACCTGAGCGGCGGCTGGGACGGGGAGTCGGCCGACTATCTGAATTTCCGGCTCACGATGGGGGCGCTGCTCTACAATGGCGTCACCACTGTACTCGACCCGGGTGACATCACCTCCTACGTGAAGCAGCTCCGCGATGAGATCCGCGGCGGCCGCCTGGCCGGGCCCAGGATCTACTACACCGGCCTGGTACTCGACGGCGCCAAGCCGGTCTGGCCCGACATCTCGGGCGCCATCGCCACGACAGACCAGGCGGCCCACTTCGTCCGCCAGATGAAGCAGGCCGACGCCACCTTCATCAAGGCGTATGGGGGCCTTTCGACCGAGATGCTCAAGACCGTCGTCGATGCCGCCACCCGGGACTCGATCCGCGTTATCGCCGACGTCTGGCAGCGGAACGGCACCCTCGCGGACGCCCAGACCGGCATCGCGGCTTTTGCCCACGCCGCGAGTCTACCGATGACGGACGAGACGATCCGCTACATGGCCGACCACGGCACCGCCACGATCACCACGCTCGCGGTATACGAGAGCTTTGCCCGGCGGCGGTTCAAGGACATGCGCTTCCTCGACCAGCCGCTGCTCAGGGACATCCTGACACCGACCTACGTTCGGCAGATTCGTGAGCATGGGACTGCCTCCACTTCGGGGATCGACACGGCCCGGATCAACCGGATTGCCCGTGGGCTGTCGACCGGGCAGAGCAACGTGAAGCGGATGTTCGAGGCCGGGATCCTTCTGGCCGCCGGGACCGACGCTCCCTACCCGGGGGACTACTACGGCGAAGGGCTCCAGCGGGAACTCGAACTGCTGGTTGAGGCGGGACTCAAGCCGCTCGACGTGATCTCGCTCGCCACGAGGAACGCGGCCCGCCTGGTGCGGGCCGAGTCGGAGTGGGGCACGGTCGAACCGGGGAAGATGGCCGACCTGCTGCTGGTCCGGGGCGATCCGTCGACGAAGATCAGTGATACCCGCAACATCGTGATGGTGATGCAGGCCGGCCGGGTGGTCGACCGCGCCGCCCTCCGCTACGACCCGCGCCGCGACCGGGATTATCATCCGGCTGTGCTCCGCCCCCACTAGAACCCGAGGAATCTTCCAGTGCGAGCCGTCCAGACCGTCGCGCATGGCGACCGCAGCACCCTGGTGTACCGGACCGACGTCCCCGATCCGGTGGCCGGCCCTGACGACGTGATCGTCAAGGTGGCCGCCACCGCCGTGAACTTCCACGACATTTTCACTCGGCGCGGCATGCCCGGGATCAAGATCCCGTTGCCGGTCATCGTCGGCTCCGACATCGCCGGCACGGTCCACTCACTCGGCGCCAGTGTGAAGGGCTGGGCGGTGGGGGACCGGGTGCTGGTTGATCCTGTCTCCCGCGATGGCACCCACTTCGGGATGCTTGGCGAAGTGGCCGACGGGGGCCGCGCGGAACTCTGCAAAGTGGCGGCGTATCAGCTGATCCGGGTGCCGGAGAAGGTGACGCTCGAGCAGGCCGCGTCGCTCCCGCTGGCGTATGGCACCGCCTACCGGATGATGACCACCCGCGGCCGGGTGTCCAAAGGCGAGAAGGTTCTGATTCTTGGCGCCAGCGGCGGTGTGGGCGTCGCCTGTGTCCAGCTGGCCCGGATGCTCGGCGCAGAAGTGGTGGCCTGCGCCAGTTCCACCTCGAAGGCGGACCGGCTCAAGCGCCTCGGCGCCGACCACGTGGTCAACTATTCCGAAGTGAAGTTCGTTGACGCCGTGAGACAGATTTACGGCAAGCCGAAGATTACCGGCGGTGGCGGCGTGGACGTGGCGGTCAACTTCACCGGCGGCGATACCTGGATCGACACCCAGAAATCGGTCCGCCTGGGCGGCCGGATTCTTACCTGCGGCGCCACCGCCGGGTACAATCTCACCACCGATGCCCGGTATCTCTGGACCTACGAACACGAGATGATCGGGTCAAACGGCTGGACCCCCGAGGGCCTGGCCGAGTTGATGGAACTGATCGCGCAAGGCCGGCTGGTGCCGGAGATCGACAAGGTGTTGCCCCTCAAGGAAACCGCCGAGGCGGAGCGACTGCTCGAAGACCGCGAGGTTGTCGGTAAAGTGCTGATCAAGCCGTAAGGAAGCCCGATGCTCGACCGTACCAATCTCGGCGATCTGGTTCCCCGCGAGGCGCCGGACCATCCGATCTTCATCGACCTTCGGGATCCCGCCCGCCCGCGCCGCTGGACGACGGCCGAGTTCGATCGCGCCGCCAATGCGGTGGCGCGTGGTCTCCTCCGGCGCGGGTTCAAGCCCGGTGACCGGATCGCGGTCATTGCCGAGAACCGGGCCGAGTACCTGTTGGCCTATTTCGGCACGATGCGGGCCGGGCTGGTGTCCGCCCCGGTCAATTTCAAACTGCCGAAGGATACCGTCTCCTACATCTTCGAGGACGCCGGGATCAAGGCGGCGTTCGTGGACCGCGCTCGGCGCGAATTCGTTCCCCCTGATGTTCCGGTCTTCGATTTCGACGATGGCTCCTGGGACGCGCTGCTCGATCCCGGTCCTTTCGACGCGGTGGTACCCGGTCCGGGCCAGCTGGCCAAGGTGCTCTATACCTCGGGGTCCACGGGCCGGCCCAAGGGCGTTCCGCTGCCGCACGCGGGCCAACTATGGGCTCTGACCAAGTATTTCAATGGTGCCGATGAAGAGGGGGGCGGACGGAAGGATCTCACGCTGGTCGTCGCGCCAACCTACCACAAGAACGGATTGTTCTTCTCGATGATGGCCATCTCCAATCAGATCGCCATCGTCAGCCTCCCGAAGTTCGAGGCCCGTCGCTATCTCGAAACGGTGGCGGAGTACCGGTGCACGATTCTCACCGGCATTCCGACGATGTTTGCGCTGATCGCCCGCGAACGGGATCTTCTGGCGTCCCTCGATCTGAGTTCGGTGCGCCTGGTGACGATCGGATCGGCGCCCCTCACCGACGCCCTGCTGGCGCAGGTGAAGGGCATCTTCCCCGGTGCGGTGGTGCTGAACGGCTATGGCACGACCGAAGCTGGCCCCTGCGCGTTCGGTCCCCATCCCCGCGGCATCGAGCGCCCGCCGCTGGCTCTTGGCTTTCCGTTCGTCGACATCGAGTGGCGCCTGGTCGACGGGCCCTCCGCGAACGAGGGCGCGTTCGAAATCAAGACGCCGGCGCTGATGCCCGGCTACCTCAATCTTCCGGACAAGACCGCCGAGCGGATCAGGGATGGCTGGTATGCCAC
>JANMXA010000159.1:0-16459 GCA_031394255.1 Gemmatimonadota bacterium | reverse complement strand
GACCAGGTCGGCGTAGCGGAAGATGTCGGGGTTGAACGACTGGGGATCCCGCACCGTCGTGACGCCATAGGCCAGGTTGGCGGCGGCGCTCCAGTTGTCGAGGTCCAGCACCCCGCGTTTCACTTCCCAGTGGGCGTGGAGGTCGACCAAGCCAGGGACCAGATAGCGGCCGGTCACATCGATGACCCGGGCGCCGGACGGCGCGGCACCCGCGGCACCGATCCGGACAATCCGGCCGCCGGTGACCACGACGTCGGCGTTGCGGATCACGCGGTCGCCGGCCATGGTGATCGCGGTGCCGCCGCGGAGGACCACGGTGCCGGCGGCGCGGGCCCGGGGGCGTTCCACCTGGGCGTCCACCACGGTGGTCCGATCGCCGACGCGAATGGTGATTCGCGGTCCGGCCTGCCAGAAGAGCGCCGAGCCGCTCGCGGTCCAGCCGACGCCGTCACCGCCTTCGGGATCGAGAGCCGTCACGCCGGGGCCGGTGGCGCGCACATCGATCGGTGTCGTCGGCGGGGTCGCCGGCACATCGAGGAGGTATGGCTGGTTGGCCACCAGGGCCAGCGCCCGCTTGCCGTCCGGCGCGATCATGATCTGATCGACCTGGGCCGGCGGGAAGGCCTTCCGCGCCGAGGTGACGGCGAACTCGACCCGCCGGTCGCCGCCGGTGGGGGCGAAGGACACCAGCTCGCCGCGAGGCGAGGTGGCGAAGATCCGGCCGCCGGGGCCGACGTGGGCCCGCATCAGACCGTCGGCCGAGCCTAACGAAAGGGCCGAGCCGCCCGCGGCGGGGATGCGAACCAGGCGGACGTCGGGAAGCGGGGCAAAGAGGCCGCTCTGCTCGACCCGTGCCCGGGTCGGCGCCGTGAGTGCCACCACGGCCGATCCGTCGGCGGTCCAGCTCAGGTCGGTGTAGTAGGCCGCCTGCTCCGTCAGGCGCACCGGAGCGGAGCCACCGTCGGCGGCCGCCTTCCAGACCTGGCCGCCGCTGTCGGAGGACCACGTCACGAAGGCGACCCAGTCCCCCGCGGGCGACCAAGCCGGCTCGCTCTCCCGCGGCCTGACGATGTTCGTCAGGCGCCGAGCCGGGCCGCCGGAGGCGTCCTGCAGGTAGATCGCCGAAAACGCCGGGAACGCCACCCGCCGGGCATCGGGCGAGAGCGTGGCGGTCCCGATCACGCTCGCTTTGACCGGGCCGTCGCTAATCTTGACCGTCACGGCCGGCGGCTTGGGGCTAGCACTGAAGTCGACGGGGGCCGTGAACGGAATCCCCCGCACGGCCCCGGTGGCAAGATCGATCCGCCGGATATGTCCACCAAAGGCGGCGATCAGCGCGGAACCATCCGGCACGAGGGCCATGTTAGGCAGCACGTCGCGGCTGGCCTTGGCCTCGAGTTCGTCGCGCTGGAACCGGGCGACCAGCAGTCGGTCCGCGCCGGTCACGAGGTCCCGCACGTGGAGGCTGGTGGTGCCGTGGGTCTGGGTGGCGTAGACCAGGTGGCCGCCATCGGGTGTCGGCACCGGTTTCATGGCGCTCGACGCGCGGGACACGACCGTGACCTCGGCGCCGGTGGTCAGGTCGAGCCGGGCGATTGAAGCGCGGGGCCCCTCCATCGAGCGATACTGCCGAGGCTCGACGGCGGTGTAGAACACCGAGCGGCCGTCCCGGGCCGGGATCGGGCCGTACCCTCCCGGATACGCGGACGAGACGAGCGGCGATGGCGGGACCGTCGTCCTCCGACCCAGCCGCTCCGGCGCGCCCCCGGCCGCCGGATAGCGCCAGAGTTCCGCCACCCCCATCGCATCCACCACACTGACCAGCAACGCCGAGCCGTCCGCCGTCCACGCCGGCGAGAACACGGTGCCGAGCCGGACGGAGGAGAGCCGTCGGGCGGGGCCGCCGACCACCGGCATGACCCAGAGATTCTCGGCGCCGTCCTCATCACTCACGAACGCCACCTCCCGCCCGTCGGGCGAGAAACGGGGCTGGGCGTCGAACGCCGGGCCCTGTCGCAACACCCGCGCTTGGCCGCCGTCGATCGGGAGGAGAAAGAGATCGCCCAGCAGATCAAAGGCGATGGTCCGACCGTCAGGCGAAACGTCGACCGAGACCCAGGTGCCTTCCGAGGTGGTGAACGACTGGCCCCGGGCGGACGATGATCTGAATGCAAGAAGGGACAGAACCAGAACGGCGGAGCGGATCGAGCTCTTCATCATCGCGGGTATCCTAGCGGCGGAGGATCTTCTCCATCGGCCTGCCCTTGGCAATCTCGTCAACCAGCTTGTCCATATACCGGATGTTCCGCATCAGCGGATCCTCGATCTCCTCGATCCGGACCCCGCAGACGACGCCGGTGATCTTGCCGACGTTGGGATTGATCGCCGGCGCCTCGCGGAAGAAGGTCTCCAGATCCTTCCGGAGCTCGATCTGCTCGGCCAGCGACTTAGGCGTATAGCCGGTCAGCCAGCAGATCACCTCGTCCACTTCCTGCTTCGTGCGCCCCTTCTTCTCGGCCTTCGCGACGTAGTGGGGATACACGCCCGCAAACGCCGTCTTGCAGATCCGGTGCATAACGCTACTCCGCCTCGAGGCGCTCGAGTTCCACGGTACAACGTTCCCAGGTGGCGATGGCCCGCTCGAGGTCCGCGCGGGCCCGCTCGAGGTCCTTCACGAAGCCGGCGGCCTTCCGCGCCCCGTCGGCCTTCCCGTCGTAGAGCCCCTGGTCCTTGAGCGCGGCCTCGCCCTTTTTGACCCGGGCCTCCGCCTCGCCGACCGCAGTTTCCGCCTCAGTCAGCGCTCGTCGTGCCGCCGTCACCGGCTTGGGCCCCTTCGCCTGTTTGTCGTTACCGCGGGCCCGGGCCAGCTTCTCCTTGTCCCGCTCTTCCGCCCGGGCGGCGCTGCTCGCCTTCGAGGCGGCGCGCTTGCGATCGGCCTCCGCGGCTTCCCATTCTTCGAATCCGCCTGGAAAATCCTCGATCCGCCCGTCCTTGAGCATCCAGGTCCGGGTGGTGAGCTGCCGGAGCAGCGTCCGGTCGTGGCTCACCAGCAGCACCGTGGCATCGAACTCGGCGATCGCATCTTCCAGGGCCTCGATCGTTTCGACATCGAGGTGATTGGTCGGCTCGTCGAACACCAGCAGGTTGGCGCCGGTCAGCATCAGGATGCCCATCGCCATCCGGGCCAGTTCCCCACCCGAGAGACTTTCCGGCTTCCGCTTGACCGAGTCCCCTGAAAAACCGACCCGGCCCAGGTGATCCTGGACGTGACCGCGGGTCCAGGTCGGGCGGAGATCGTGGATCACGTCGAACAGCGACTTGTCCCGCGGGACGTCGGCCAGATCCTGGCGGTAGTAGCCCACCACGATCGAGTCGCCGACCTTGGCGCTGCCTCGATTCGGCTCCCGCTGGCCCAGAAGGACCGAGAGGAGACTCGACTTGCCGGTGCCGTTGGACCCCACCAGCCCGATGACGTCGCTCCGCCGCACGGTCGCGGAGAAGCCATCCAGCAGCACCCGGTCGCCGATGTCCACACCCAGGTCTTCCGCCACGATGACCTGGTCTCCGCCCCGGCTCTTGGCTTCGAACCGGACCGTCATGACCGACGCATCGCTGGGCGGGGCCGAGAGTCGAGGCACCCGGGACAGCCGGCGCTCGCGGCCCCGGGCCTGAAGGGCCAGGATCCCCGCCTTGTTCCGCCGGATGTAGTCCTCTTCCTTCGCGAGCGCTTTCGACTGCTTTTCGAATGCCCGCTCGGCCGACAGGCGATCGTGCGCCCGCTGCTCACCGAAGGCGGTGTAGTTGCCGGTGTAGGCCTTGGCGGTCTTGTTCTCGAGATGGAGGATGTGGTCCGAGACGGTATCGAGGAAGGCGCGGTCGTGGCTGATGATCAGCGCCGTGACGCCCGAACTCCGGAGATATCCTTCCAGCCACTCGATCCCGTGAATGTCGAGGTGGTTGGTCGGTTCGTCGAGGAGGAGCAGGTCGGCATTTGCGGCCAGCTGCGCCGCCAGGCCGATTCGCCCGCGCTCGCCGCCCGACAGTGTGCTGGCCAACTGGATACGCGCCTCGGCCGGGTCGAAGCCCAGGCCGTCGAGGATGGCGTCCACGCGGGCCGTCACCTCGTACCCGCCTTCATGCTCGAAGCGTTCGAGGTCGTGGCCGTACTGATCGAGGAGTTCGGGCGGCACGTTGTCCCCGGCTTCCCCGATCGCGTTGGCGTCGTCGGCCAGCTTGAGCTCGAGCCGGCGGAGTTCGCGATAGGCGCCCGCCGCCGCATCCCAGACGGTGTCGTCCGGCTGGAAGACCCGGTGCTGATCCATCACGGCGATCCGCGTGCCGGGGACCTTGGTGACCACGCCTTCCCACGGCGTGAGGTCACCCATGATGACTTCGAACAGGGAGGTCTTGCCGATCCCGTTCCGGCCGATGATGCCCCATCGGTCGCCCCGCGCCACCTGCACCGACACGTCCTTGAAGATCGTGGTGTCGGCGAAGCGCACCGCGACCCCTGCCATTCCCAGCATCGCTTACACCTTCGCCATTCGACCGCGCGCCGCGACCGGCCAGATGGTTTCCACCTGATCGCCGCGCACGCCGTGGATGAAGTCGTTCAGGTGGGTCACGATGCAGACGTGATTCGGAATGATCCGGACCAGGTCGCCGACCTTGGGGCGCCAGGTGGAATGGGTGAGATCGAGAATGCCGTGTTCTTCCGACATCCCCTTCACCGTCACCTCCGGATGATCGAGCAATTCCCCAAACCCCTCACCCGCGCCGGAGCGGATCGGCTCCCGGCCTAACGCCTTGGCGCCGGCGTCCACCACCGCCTGGCCCGGCACCGCCGTGCTGATCACCGTGGCCAGGATGGTGAAGGCGCAGTCTTCCCGGGCCGCGGCGCCGGTGAAAACGATCTCCCGGTCGTTGTAGCAGTAGGTGCCCGGCCGGATCTCGGTCAGGCCGGCGATCTCATGGGCCTGGAACGAGGTCGGCGTCGAGCCTCCGCTCACGATCCCGGGCTTGAGCCCGGCCTTCTCGAAGGCCCGGAGCCAGTCCTGGACGTCGTGGTTGAGCGTCTTGAGGGGCTCCTGCTGATCCGCCTTCGGGCTCCGGATGTGGCCGGGGTAGAAGTTCACCCCCGCGAACACCAGCGGCGGCCGCTCGACCACCATCCGGGCCAGCCGGATCCCCTCGTCGATCGAGGTGACGCCGACCCGATGCATGCCGAGATCACACTCGATCAGGATGCGGACGGGGCGATTGGCGGCCTTCGCGGCCGCGGCAATCGAGTCGATCGCCTCGGCCGAATCGAGCGCCACCATCAGGTTCACCGTCCGGGGCAGCGCCATCAGCCGGTTCACCCGGGCCGCGCCGACCGGCGGGTAGGCCACCAGGATATCCCCGGTCAGGTCGGCCATGACCTCGGCCTCGTGGGTCGTGGCGCAGGTCAGGCCGACCGCGCCCCGGCGGAGCTGCTCGGCTGCCACCCGGGGCGATTTGTGGGTCTTGATGTGGGGCCGGAGGCCGAGGCCGTGGGCGGCCGTATAGATGGACATCCGGTCGAGGTTTCGTTCCAGCACATCGAGGTCCACCAGCGGGGCCGGGGTTTCGATTTCGTTGATCCGCATCGGGCTGCTCTGGTCGAGGTTGGGGTGTTGGGCGGCGGGTAATCTAACCCCGAGGTGGCCCCGTCCCCCTCGCGCTATCTTTCCCCCATGCGTCGTCTCTTCCCCGTCGGCCTGGTCCTCCTGATCCTGTTCGAGGCCGCCACCGTCTTCTTTATCATGCCGCTCCCCGGCAGCCAGCGGATCCGGAGCCTCTCCGCGGCATACCTGATCTATCAGTGGCGCTGGCCGGCCCGGATCGCCGTAGGCCTCATCCTCGCGGCCGGGACCGCGGCCTTCTGGCGGGCGGGGCGAAACCGCTGGCAGGTGCCGGCCGGACTCCTCGTTGCCGGGGTGGTGGCCTGGGTGATCAACTTCCGGATGGCCGCCGACCGGATGTTTCTCCCGCCAACCATGGTGTCGATGGTCCCGGCCGCCAGCAACACCGTGCCGCTGGACCGACTCGTGGTCGGCGTGGACGTTGAGGGCCAGACCCGGGCCTATCCGCTCCAGTTCATCGGCTACCACCACCAGGTCCGGGACACCATCGCCGGCCGGCCGATCCTGGTGAGCTACTGCACCGTGTGCCGCACCGGGCGGGTCTTCCGGCCCGAGGTCGGCGGCCGGACCGAGACCTTCCGCCTGGTCGGGATGGATCACTTCAACGCCATGTTCGAGGACCGGACCACCGGAAGCTGGTGGCGGCAGGCCAACGGCGAGGCGGTCATCGGCCCGCTCAAGGGGACCGCCCTGACGGAGCTGCCGAGTCACCAGGTCACCCTGGCACTGTGGCTTAGCCTCTACCCGCAATCCCTGGTCATGCAGGCCGACCCCGCGTTCACCAACGAGTACGCGAAGGACTACGCCTTCGAGAACGGGACGAGCCGAAGCGCGCTGACGGGCACCGACCCGCGATCATGGCAGGACAAATCCTGGGTCGTCGGCATTGGGGCGGATGGAAAGAGCCGGGCCTACGACTGGAACCGCCTGGGCCTGGAGGGCGTGATCAATGATGTCGTCGGGCGGACGCCGATCGTGCTGGCCGTCGCCTCCGACGGCGCCTCGTTCTTTGCTTTCGTGCGCCCGGACACCGGGACCCGATTCAGCCTGCTCGCCGATTCCCTCCGGGGCCCCAACGGCGCCTATGCGTTGAATGGCCGGGGGCCGGCCGGGAAGCTCGTACCGATCAATGCCAGCCAGGAATTCTGGCACAGCTGGCGGACTTTCCATCCCGAGACGGACCGCTACTAGTCACCAACGATCGAGGGGTTGCCCGTGGTCATCACCCTGCTCGCCGCGCTGTCACTCCTCCAGGCTCCTTCGCCGGGCCGAGTCACCTTCGAGTACGACGTGCGGATCCCGATGCGGGACGGCGTCATGCTCTCGGCCGACGTATACCGCCCATCCACGCCGGGCCCGGTGCCGGTGATCCTGGTCCGCACGCCCTATGACAACGGGGTGGCCAGCCAGGTCTCGGTGGGCAAGAAGTGGGCGGCCCGCGGCTATGCCTATGTGGTGCAGGACGTCCGGGGCCGAGGCGAGTCGGACGGGACATTCTATCCCCTCGTGACCGAGGCGAAGGACGGCTACGACACCATCGAGTGGCTCGCTCGGCAGCCGTGGTCCACCGGTCGGGTCGGCATGATGGGCGGTTCGTACCTCGGCTGGGTCCAGGTCTACGCCGCCGGGCTGAATCCGCCCGGCCTCAAAGCGATCATCCCGAGCGTCACCCCGCCCGACCCCGACCGCAATTTCCCGATCCAGTTCGGCGCCTACGAACCGGCCAATCTGTCGTGGCTCGCCGCGATCTCCGGCAAGACCATGCAGGACATCTCCCAGCACGACCTCCGGGCCGTTTACAGCGCCCTTCCTCTGTACGAGGCCGACCGCCTGCTCGGACGCACCCTGCAAGCCTGGCGTGACTGGCTCGACCACCCGACCCATGATGCCTACTGGGAGGCCCAGGCGTACCAGCAGCTGCTGCTCGGCTCCACCATCCCGATGTTCCATGTGAGCGGCTGGTACGACGACGTGATGGTGGGCACCACCGAGAACTTCGTCAATCTGAAGGGTCACCCGAACCAGTTCATGCTGATCGGCCCCTGGGGCCACCACGTGAACGACAATCGGAAGATCGGCGCCATCGACTTCGGCCCCCGCGCCATCATCAACCTCGACAGCCTCTACCTGCGCTGGTTCGACCGCTGGCTCAAGGAGACGCCTAACGGGGCCGAACGGGACGCTCCGGTCCGGATCTTCCGGATGGGCGACGGGCGGTGGCGCGACGAGAAGGAATGGCCGTTGGCGCGGACTCGGTACGTGAAGTTCTACCTAACGAGCCGAGGCCATGCGAACTCCCGCTTCGGTGACGGCTTCCTCGACACCCTGCCCCCGGCCGCCGCCGCGAGCGACACCTGGCGGGCCGACCCGATGAACGCGTTTCCCTTCCTGACCGACGACGCCTTCAGCCAGATCGGCGGCCCCGACGACTACCGGAAGCCTGAAGAGCGGAAGGATGTCGTGGTCTACACCACGCGCGCCCTGACCCGGCCGATGGATGTGTGTGGCCCGCTCCAGGTCACCCTGTTCGCGGCCTCCTCCGCCAAGGACGCCGACTGGGCCACCAAGGTCATCGCCGTCCGGCCGGATGGCTTTGCGCTGCGACTGAATGATGGGATCGTCCGGGCGCGGTTCCGTCAGGGCCGGGACAAGGAAGTGCCCCTCGAGCCGGGCAAGGTTGAGCGCTACGAGATCGACAACTGGGCCACCTGCATCCGGCTCGCCGCCGGCTGGAAGCTCCGGCTCGAAGTCGCGTCCCATGCGTTCCCGAAGTTCGACCGGAACATGCAGACCGGGGGGCCGATCGGGAAAGAAGCCACGGGAGTCGTCGCCGATCAGACGGTCTACCACGACCGGGAGCGGGCGTCCTACCTCCTGGTCCCCGTCACCCGGCCCTAGGACGACAGGGCCGCGGGGGACTTCCGGACCACTTCGACCGGCATTTCGCTCAGCTTCACAAAGGTCCGTTTTTCGCGCCGCACCGGCCACCAGTCGTAGAGGTAGATCTCCATCGGGCGCCACATGGCCACCCAGCCGCCGATCGTGAGGCTTTCGCGCACGTAACCGGCGAATTGCCCGGCGTCCCGGCCGAACAATTCGCTCACGACCGAGCAGGCCGCGAGAAAGAGCGACCCGATCAGCAGACTCTGGCGCCCTCGCTGCATCAGTCGCCGGAACTTCAGATCCGCGATCTTGGCACTGTTCGCGAAATTGGCGCGCACGGCGTTCTGGATCATCTCGCCGGGATCCGTCGACGGCCACACCTCGAGGTGGACCCGCAGCGTCAACGGCGTGCTAATCGGGTACTGGTCGGCCCAGTTTACGAGGAACTGCTCGGCATCCTGATCGAGATCCTTGTTGTAGAATGGCGACGGGTCCATCGAGTTGAACAGCTGCTGGACATCTCGCAGCCTGAGCTCGATCAACGCCCGCGCGCCGGCATGCTTCGGCATGGGTCGGCCTCACTCCGGGGGTCGTGACCATAACGGCCACTCCTCAATCTACCCCCGCGTGCCGCCATGTCGGCTTGCGAGTCGCCTCGACGCTATTTGGCCGACAGGATGGCCTCGAGGCGGTCGCGGGCAGCCTTGAGCTGCGCCCGGAGCGCCGGAATCGACGCGTCCTTATAGCCCGCGGCGAGCCCCGTCTCCGCGGCCCCAAGGGCCTTGAGAAGGTCGGCCGCGGCCGCCGTTCTTGCCGTGGGATCGGTGCTCCCAACCTTCCCAATCCACACCGGTGCCGTGTGCGCAAAGGCGTAGCTGTCCATTGCCGGCCATTGCTTGATCGCTCCTCCCACCGCCCGCACCGCGACCCACCCGCCGGCGGGAAGTTTGAGAGTCCCGCTCATTTCCTTCGAGCCCGCCGCCGTGAGGCCCGGGCCCGACCAGACCACGGCACCATTGACCAGCACCTCGACCTTGTCGACCGGCACCGCCGAATGGAGCGTCAACTTCCAGGAGACCGGCCGGCGGGCCGACTCGATCACCTCGCCGGCCTGCTTCCCACCGACCGACCATTCCAGCAGCGGGCCGTTGGTCACGAAACTCCTGCCGGCCTTGAGGGCCGCGAGGTAGCCGGCAAAGGTGGGATCGCCCTCGACCTTGACGTAGACCCGGGTCGTTCCGATCGCCATGGTCCGGTAATAGTTGTTCATCACGTCGGTGCCGGCCTCTGGCACCAGCGGAATCCCCAGATTCAACACCCGGTGCCACACCTCCATGGATCCGATCTCGTCGCTCCAGAGGCAGGCGATCTCGAGCGCGTCGAGTTGCCCCAGGACCGCATCCGCCACCAGCTCGACCGGAATACCACCTAACGCGTCCGGCGCGAACGGGGTCTGGGCCATGATGGGGTGCATGTAGGTCGCCATTCCGCCCTGCCGCCGAGCGAATTCGAGCACCGTTCGGTTCGGCCGGTCGTCCTGACCATAGACCTCGTACCCCGGTCCCCAGACCCAGGGCCAGAACAGCGACTGCATCCCGATCAACCCGATGTGGCCGAGGAAGTGAGACCGGACTTCCTGGCCCCAGTTGACGAACGGAAGGGTGTCGAGCCGGCGATACCCGAATGTCGACTGCTCCTCGAAGCGGGTATGGAGGTTGGCGAGGAGCGGCGTGAGGACGTCCATGTCTTCGCCGGCCGCCATCGGAAATAGATCGCGCGGCGCCAGGTGATAGGGTCCGCCGTAGTTGAGGTGGAAATGGTGGTCGCCCGCGTACCACCCAGCCGCTCGCGGGTTCCAGACCGGCGTCAGTTCGATCGAGACTTCCTTCGTCTCGCCCGGCTGGAGCGTGACATGGGCCGCGGCCATCGGCGTTGCCAGTCCGCGGACGGCTTCGACGTCGACCGCCCCGGCGGGGACCGTGAGCTCGATCTGCCCACTCGAATAGAAGAATGCGATCCCGTTCTGGCCGTCGAATCGCGTCTGGCCGGCCTCGGGCACCAACGGGTGCCCGGCACCGTCCCGGACCGCGAGACGGGCAGCGGCGAGCGCTCCCCCAGAGGCGACGGTCCGAATCCGGAGGCGGGCCGTGGGCTTGGCGCTGTCCCACCGGAGTACCATGACCTCGGCGGCACGCCCGCCCCGACGGTCGATACGGTAGAGGTGCATCCGCTGCTCAGCGTCGGCCTCGCTGTAGAAGACCGACCCGCCGTCCGCCGACCACCGCGGGGTCAGCGGGAGGCCGTGGCCCCGGCCAAGGAGGACAGTGGTACCCGGAGGATTGTCGATCGCGCTGAGACGCAGCTCCCAGCCGTCGGTGTCGCTGCTGGGCATGGTGTACACGATCAGCTTGCCATCGGGGGCCACCGAATAGCGGAGCATCGAAAGGATGTCGCCGCTCACCAGGGTTCGCTCATCACCACCGTCGAGCCGCCGCACCCGAATTTCATCGCGATCGCCCCAGGCGCCTTTGGAGAGGTACGCGATCCTCGTACCGCCCGCGAGCGGTGTCGGTTCGAGTTCGAGGTCGGGGGCCTGGGTCAGCCGGGTCTTGGCGCCGGTCGCGAGGTCGATACGCCAGAGATCGAGGTCCCCGGCCACCGCCGAGCTCCAATAGACCGACTTGCCGTCAGCGCTGAAAGCGGGGTCGAGATCGATGGCCGCCTCATCCACCACCACCCGCTCGGCGGAGGTGGCGAGATCGTAGCGGACGATCGCGGTTTCCCGGGAATTGTCGCGCACGAAGACGAGGGAAGACCCATCGGGGGACCAGGACGGCCGCGAGTCGACCTCAGCGCCGGCCGTAAGCTGGCGAGCGACGCCACTCTCGAGGTCGAGCAGCCAGAGCCATCCCCGAGACGCGAAGGCCACGTGGCGGCCATCAGGGGCCGGTGCCGGGTCGATCGGCCCATTGGTCAGCAGCGGTAACTCGAAGCCCTCGAGGTACACATGGTGACTCCACCCTTTGACCTGAGGGTATCGATGACTCCATTGGGCGGCCACGGGGCGACCCGCAAGGGCCAGGATCACCAACCAGATCACCGCAGGTGGGCGAGTCAGCATTCGGAAACCTCGGTTCGGACGGGGGGAGGCGGTGCAGTCTGAGCGGGTAATGCGACCGAAGGGTCCCCGGATATCACCCCGGGAACCCCTCGGTGTTGTAAGCCTCAGTTGCCGTTAGTCTCTTTCGTGGGCGTCGGCCAGCACGTGGTGCTGCCATACGGACGGCCGGTAAACGGGTTGCTGGTCCCGGACGGTTTCCAGGAAATCTGGTAACGGAGCAGATCGTTCAGACGATGGCCACCTTCGAACGCCAACTCCATCCGGCGCTCGTGGAGAATCTTGGCAATCGCGTCGGGCTTGTTGGCAAACGTCAAGTGGGGCAACGAATAGAGATCGCGATAGTTGTTGATGGTGGTCTCTGCATCCGAGACCAATCCCTGCTGCGCCTGCGCCTCTGCCAGGATGAGGCGCGCCTCTTTGTAGCTGGCCAGCCGCACTCTCTGGCCCAGATCCCTGAACTTGGTCTGGATCCACAGGCGGATCGGAGGATTGAAGGCCCCCTTTCCGGCGTCGACCACTTGCAGGCGGGGATCGTCCAGAGGCGGCGTCGTCCCGCATGGAGCGTCCAATGCGCCGAGGGAGGCATGGGTCGGGCGCAGCGCACAGGCGATCGTGTAGGCGCCCAGGTCAGTGAACAGATAGAACATCTTGTTCCACCGGCGATCGTTCTCGGTCCCGCGGTCCGCAAAGACCTCGAATCCCGGCGCCACTTTCTGGGCGAAGCTGGCGGCTTCAGGCCACTTCTTGAGATCCATGTTCACGCGGGCAAGCCCGACGTTGGACATGCCGATGATTTCGGGCAGACTGGGATTGGTGGACGTCTGACCCGCGGTTATGGCCGTGTTGGCCAACTGAATGGCTTCCGCAAACTCCTGCGCGGCGGTGTTCGAAGCCGCCGAGACCGGCCCGGCGGCCCCACCGTCCACGGCGAACGTACAATAGGTCTCGCCAAAGAACGTGTAGGCAAAGGCGCCGTAGGCCCGCACCTTCGCCTGGAGGGCGGTCCGATTCTTCACTTGCGCATCGGTCCAGCCTTTGAGGCGATTGAACACGTCCTCCGACTGGAATCTGGCGGTGTGCATTGGCACCTGCAGTCCAAAGTCGCCCGCCGTGTTGAGCGAACTCGCTTCGCAGGCACTCGTGGCATAGTCATCGTTGTTCGAGGTGATGTTTCGTTCGCCCGCGTTTGCCAACGTACCGTTGTCGTTCGCCGTCTCGAATTCGTCCGAATGGGCGGAGGAGCCGGAGAAGTAGTTGTTGTAGGCACATTCGAGGTCGCCAACCACACCGTCGGCCAGTACACCGGCCAGCGACGGGCTATTGAGTTGCTCGACGGGAATGCGTCCCGGATACTTGACTTCCAGGAGATTGCTGCACGCCGCCAGGGCGAGGGTGGCGACGACGAACGAAAGGACGGTGCCGGCCCGCTGCAACCGGCGGCGGATCAGCGTTGAATTCCGGCGAGTGGTAGACATTGGGATCTCCGCAACGAGAGTCATCGGCATCAGAACGTGAGCCGAAGTGAGAAACGCACCCGGGCAGCCTGCGGGAACGACTCCTGCACATAGCCGGTGAGGGCGGTGACGTCACCAGCAAAATTGGGATGAATCTCGGGATCGATCCACGGCGCCCCGAACGAGGTCTTCTGCGCCCGCCACACCCACGCGAGGTTCTCACCCGAGAGCGTAAACGATCCTCGCGAAGCGCCGAACAGTCGGGCGATCCTGTCCGGAATGTCGTAACTCGCCGACACGGTCCGAAGCCGGGCGAAGCCGGTGTTGAACAGCCCGGCCGCATCGCCCGCACCACCGTATCCGTCACGGAGGAGGCCGTAGTACCCGGAGAGGATCTGGTCTTCTCCGGTGAGGACCGCTTTCGTGTTGTTGAAGAACATGGCGCCGAACCCGACGTCACCCACGTCGGTCTTGTTCCCGCCCTGGAAATCCACCAGAGCGAGGAGACGGAGCCGGTGCTGAATGGTCATCGTCAAGCTGGCGCTGCCGCTCCATACGGGGGTCGGCTGGCCGGCGTAAATCCGCGGGGCGTCGCCGCATGGCACGATGGTTCCGTTCCCGGATCCGAGGTCCTTGCCGCCCTCGCACATGACGTTGGTGCCGTAGGGGACGAAGAAGGCCTGCCCGGCGGCCGGCTTGACCACGGTTGAGCTGACGACCTTCTTCAGGAACCAGGAGCCCGGGGCGAACCCCTCGACGTTGAACTGGTTGTCGAACGAGACGATCGTCGGCGCCAGGCCACCCATGCTGGTGATCAGGGCGTCGTTGTGGGCGAAGGTGACCCGCGCGTCGAGCCCCAGGTTTTTGCCGTTCAGGATATTGCCATCAAGCCCCAGCTCGATGCCCTTGTTGCGGGTCTGTCCGATGTTGACGAACTGGAACCCCGGATATCCCCGAGAGGGCTTGAGCGGCACCGAAAGAATCGCGTCGTTGATCTTCTTGTTGTAGATCGTGAATTCAATGCCAACCCGCTGGTGGAACAGACCGGCATCGAAGCCGAGTTCCAGCTCCTGGCCCACCTCCGGCTTCAAGCCCGTGTTGCCGATGTTCTGCGGCGTTACCGCGCCCCGGCCGCCGTTCCCGACCCGGGACTGGTAGGTCTGGATCGCCGAGAAGACGTCGGGCTGCTGGCCCGCCTTGCCCCAGGCGCCGCGCAGCTTGAGTTGGGACAGCCACTTCTGCCCCGCCAGGAACGACTCCTCCGAGGCGACCCAGGCGGCGCTGAACTTCGGGTAGTAGACGGCTGAGAACTGCTTGCCGAACGCGCTGTTGCCGTCGCCTCGAACCGCGGCCGTTATGAAGCGGCGATTCTTCCAGCCAAACTGCTGCTGAACATAGACGCCGAAGGTCTTGTTCTCGAGAAACCCTTCGCTCGCGGACCGTTGCGCGGCACCCGTGATATCACCCGGACCGGGGATGGCAAAGATCAACCCTGAGCCGAACTGATAGGCATTCTGCTTGGAGTAGTATTGCGCTCCCGCCGAGGTCGTCGAAATCAGATCGGACTTGATGTTCCAGTCGCCCGACGCGCCATAGTCGAGCGTCAGATAAGAGACCCGGGACTCCGACACCGTCCGCGAGCCGTTGCTGGCGCTGAAGAACGGACGGCGATCGTCAAAGTGGCGCTCGACCAGGTTCTGTGAGTTGTTGTTGGTGACATCGGGCCCCACCGTAAGGTGGTGCCGCAACCATGAGAACGGGCGGTGGGTGATGGTGGTACTGAAGGTGATCCGGTCGACATCATCGTACGCCTGGACTTCGCTGTAATCTTCCGGGCGATAGAAGGTGAAGCCGTGCCCCGGGCCGTTCCACCCGGTGTGGGCGGTGTCGGCAGGGTCGGGCACGCATGAATTGTTGTTGCAGGCCCAGACGATCGAGGTGGTGATTGGCTGGAACCCCTGCGCACTCACCAGGTGCAGGCGGACCGCGCCCAGACTCATGTCGACCTTGAGCTTGTCGTTCGCGGTCCGGTAGGTGACGTTGGCGCGCGCATTGTATTTGTTCTGGCGGTTGTAGACGGTGTACCCTTCGTCTCGATTGAAGTCCGCCCCGAAGAAGTAGCTGAGCCGGTCGTTGCCACCACTCAAGCTGGCGCCGGCAGTCTTGGCGATCCCGGTCGTGAAGATCGGCGGGAAGCCACGCTCCCGGTTGAACTTCTGGACGTTGAACTCTTCGACCTGGCCGTTGCGCACGTACCAGTCCGTCTGATAACGACCTTCGGGATTCTGGAGCCAGTTCGCCCCGACCGACGTGTGTACCTCCATCTGCGGCCGGCCGCCTCGGCCTCGCTTCGTAATGATCTGGATCACCCCGTTCGACGCTTCGGTGCCGTAGATCGTGGCGGCCGACGGGCCTTTGAGGACCTCGATCGACTCGATCTCCTCGGGGTTCAGGTCATTGATTCGGGAGGGGGACTCGCCGCTGAAGCGCTGGAACGCCTCGGTCGTCACCGCGGCCTCGTTGTAGACGCGGACGCCGTCGACGTATAGGAGCGGTTCGTTGGAAAGGCTCAAGCTGCCCACGCCGCGGACGCGGGTGATACCGCCGGAGCCGATCGAGCCGCTGGCCCGAATGGCCCGGACCCCGGGGATGTTCACCGACAGCATGTCCTGCAGCTTGGCCGGTGGAGCAATTTCGACGTTGGCCGCCACGCTCACCTTGGCGATGGAGTTCCCGAGCGACCGTGAGGTTGCCTCGCCCGGATTCCCGGTCACCACCAGCTCGTCGAGCTTGATCGCCAGCTCCTCGAGGTTGATCCGGATCGGCTCTCCACCGACCGGCACGTCCATTGATCTCGCCTGGAACCCGACTCGCGCCACCGCCAACCGGGCGGTGGACCCGGTGAGTCCGCGGAGCACGAACTGCCCCCGCGTGTCGCTGGTGGTGCTGACCGGAGAGCCCTCGACGCGGATCGTTGCCGACACCACCGGCCGGCCCGTCTTCGAGTCGCTGATTGTGCCGGTGATGGTGCCAGCCTGGGCATGCAATTGAGGGAGGGAATGTCCGAAACAGCTGACTGCGATCAGCGTGGCGAGCAGACGCCAGACTGTCGAAGCCCTGGTGACGGTAGTGACCATATACTTCCTCCACGTGCGGAGTGTAGGCGGGCGGCCAACGGGCTGTGATTCTTCGATTGTTGACGGGAACTGTATGCAACATACGATACAAATCGGTACGGTCAAGCCTCCGTTTCCGCACGCCCCGCAAAGACATACGCCGAGGCCGAGGCTTGCTGACCTCAGTCCGCCGCCGTACCTTCGGCTCCCCTCGCTCATGGC
>JANMXA010000158.1:0-11075 GCA_031394255.1 Gemmatimonadota bacterium | reverse complement strand
CGGAAAAGCGGAGGCTACGTTGGTGGGATTGCACCCGGGACCTAAAGGGGGGGTGGCTTGCCGCCCCCCCCCGGCCGATTCAGATCCGATGTGACCGTGAGGTCAGTCTTCGTCCTTATCGACCTTCGAGCTGACGGTTTGGCGGCTCTTGTTCCTCATGATCTCGAGTTTGACGACGTCGCCGTTTTCGTAGGAGCGGAGAATCCGGAGCAAGCTCGAAGGCCCCCGGGCCTTGCGTCCATCGACCGACAGGATCACGTCACCGCCCTTGAGGCCCAGGCTGCTCTTCTCAGGGGCGTCGATCACGAGTACGCCCTCATTGGTGCCGAAATAGGCTCCCAATTCGGGATTGATCGGCGCCAACTCCAACTCGGCGAAGGGTCCGCCGAACGCCATCGCGAAATCGCCCGGTTCGCCGCGGCGCATCAGCATGTTCGGAGCATCCAAGTGGTCGAGCCCGCCGCGGAGTGCCTCGATCCGGCCATTCATCTCGGGGATCCGGAAATTGAAGTTGCCGTCGCCGAACTCGCGCTTGGCGAACGAGCGCTCGGCCGCCGTGATGACGTTGACACTGTTCGATTCCTTGCCGCGGCGGTACTCGAGACGCACGGTGTCGCCGGGCTCGAGTTTGGCGACCAACTCCACCAACCGGAGCGCGGCAGTCGACTGGTCCTCGTCGTCGGCCCGGCTCGACTCAGCGCGGAGAAGTCGCTGGCCGTTCACCCGGGTGATGATGTCGCCGGCCCGGATCCCGGCTTTGGAAGCGGGTCCGCCCGGGGTGACCGAGCTGATCGTGGCCCCGATCGAATCGTCGTTGGTCGCCTGCATGTCGAGCAGGACACCGATCCGGGCGCGGCGGCTCGCCACCATGTCGAGCGGTGAGACCTCTTCGCCGTTGACCCAGACCCGGGCCTTGGGGGCCGCGACCCGTTCGCGGGTCCGTTCCTGCGCGCGGGCCGGCAGCGCCAGGCCCGCGGTCATTGCCAGTACCGCCAAATATCGTCCAGTCATCCTGCTATCACTCCTTGGGGCTCAGAACCCCACGTAACGGGCACCAGTAAGGTGGACATCCACCAGGGCATCGAGCAGCCCGACCCGCTCGCGCCACAATTTGAGCATCCGCTGCTGGCGGGCCTGCTGATCCATCAGGCCGACCGCTTCAATCTGTTGATCCACCCGGGCCAGCTGATCTTCGAGTGAGGTCGTGACCGCGATGGTCCGGCCGTCCACGACCTGCCGATCCTGGTCCAGGCCCTCAATCGCCCGTTCGAGACCTTTCGACTGGCTCATCACTTCGGCCAGTTCCGGATCGGCGGCGACGAGCGTGCGGTCCTGGGAGGCCTGGTGACGGAGCGACACGAACGCGATGGTGACCGAGGCCGCGACGGCCAAGCCGGCGAACACCATCCGCCGAACCTGCTTGAGGCGCCGCTCCCGGGCGGCCTTTTCCCGCACCGCCAGGAACAGATCTCGGCCCGGTGCGAGTGTCGGCAGCGACTTGAGCTGAGCCGTTCGCTGATCGAGCCGATCGGACTCGGCCCGGCAGGCCGGGCAGTTCTCGAGATGATCGCGCCAGGAACGGACCTGGGGTTCGAGTCCCGGTTCGCGGGTGGCGAGCAGTTGCTCCATGGAGAGATGGGTCATTGCCGGGCCTCCTCCCCGAGCCACCGGCGCAACCGCGTGTGGGCCCGGGCCAGTTGCGACTTCGAGAAGCTCACCGTCCGATCCATCATCGTCGAGATTTCTTCGTGGGTATACCCTTCGACATCGTGGAGCCATACCACGGCACGGGAGGTCTCGGAAAGTCGTTCGAGCGCGGTTTCGAGATCCATGCGGAGAGCGGTGTCTTCCTTCTTGAACGGCAGGATGTCTTCGGGGAGCTCGTCGGTATCGCGATACTTGTTCCGCCGCAGGCGCATCAGTGCCTTGCTGGCGGTAACCGTGCGGACCCAGCCCCAGAGGCTGCCGTCGCCCCGGAACTGGCCGATGCTCCGGAAGACCTCGATGAAGGCCTCCTGCATCACGTCTTCGGCATCTTCAGTGGTTCGGCAGATCCGGCGGGCCAGGTTGTACACCGGCGCCTCGAAGGCGCGGTAGAGGGCCTCCTGCGCCGCAGGGTCGCCGGCCCGGAGGCCGGGGAGTACCACCTCGGCATTGGCGAGCCGGTACGAATCCATGGTCAATGTTCCTGTCTGCACGACCCGAAAGATGCCTAAAATGGGGATATGGTTGCAGATTATGGATATGGCAACCCCACCGCATGACTGGCTGCACCACCTCCAGGACGAGGCCGACGCGGCCTACCTGTACCGAGAGCTGGCTGGGCTCGAGCTAAACCCCGATAAGGCAAAGATTTACGATCAGCTGGCCAAGGTCGAAGATCGCCACGTTCAGGTCTGGGTCAAGGTCCTCAAGGAATCCGGGTTCGAGCCCGTGGTTCCGAAGCCCGGTTTTCGCCCCCGGATCATGGCACTGCTGGCCCGGCGATTCGGGCCCGGGTTCCTCCTGCCGAGCCTGCTCGAGGAAGAGGGTCGGGAGGTCAAGAATTACCTGTTGCTGTATCAGCAGTCGTCCGAGGGGCCGGCGGCCACGGCGGCGCTGACGCTCGCCCGGGATTCCAAGCAGCATGCCGCGCACCTGGCGACCATGGCCGGGCGCGGCCCAGAGCCGTGGCACAAGACGGAGGCCGGCGGCTTTCTTCGCAACGTCGTCTATGGGTTCAACGACGGCCTGACGGCCAACTTCGGGCTGGTTGCCGGCATGCTTGGAGCCCAGGGCGGCATCTCATCGGCCGGCCATGCGGTGGTGGTTGCGGGTCTGGCGGGCGCCATGGCGGACGCGCTCTCGATGGGTTCGTCGGGTTACCTCGCCGCCAAGAGCGAGCGCGAGGTGTTCGAGCATGAGATTGCGATGGAGAAGGAAGAGATCCGGCTGATGCCGGACCTCGAGCAGGAAGAATTGTCGTTGATTTACCAGGCCAAGGGCATTCCGGAGGCGCAGGCGGACACCCTGGCGGCATCGGTCATGGCCGATCCGGTTCGCGCGCTTGAAGAGAAAGTTCGGGAGGAACTCAAGATCGGTGAGGCCAGTGCTTCACCGTTGCGGGAGGCGACCATTACCGGGATCGCGACCCTGATCGGCGCCCTGATCCCGGTGGCGCCGTTGCTGATCAGTACGGCGCCCTGGGCGATCTGGACCTCGTTCGCGATCGCGATGGCGTCGCACTTCCTGGTCGGCGCGGCCCGGAGTCTGTTTACGGGCCGGGGGATCTTTCGCAGCGGAATCGACATGTTCGTTGTCGGTCTGGGTGTCGCGGCGGTGGGCTACGGGGTCGGGGAGTGGCTGGTGAAGCTGTTGTAGTCATGCCGGAACCTGCCTCACGCCGCCGTCGGCGCGCGGCGAAGCCCCGGTTAGATTGTGCGAGACCTTACCGGGGCAGCTATGACCAATCCCACTGTGCCTGACGCCGAGCGAGGCGAGGGTATACATGTTCTTCGGGCCAGCGCCATTTGCCGGGCCTGGAACGGCATTCAGTACAAGGCCGGCCTGGCTGGGCGGAACGTCGGATCCCGCAAGCTGTCCATGAACGTGGCCACGGTTCCACCGGGCGCGATCGCGTTCGCGCACATCCACGTCGATTTTGAAGTGATGCTGTACATCCTCCAGGGGCGGGTGAAGCACACCTACGGGGAGGGCCTGACCCAGGTGGTGGAAAATGGGCCTGGGGACTTCATCTTCATCGAGCCCGGCGTACCGCACGAGGTCTTCAATCTGAGCGATACCGAGCCGGTCGTGGCGGTGGTGGCCCGGTCGGATGCGGGTGAATGGGAACACATCGTCGACTATCCCAGCCAGCATCGGGCTGCCAAGTGACACCCTGGGTTCTTCGCCTGGTCATCGCCAACGTGGGCGTGTACTTCCTGCAGACGATGCTGCCGGGGATCGAGCAGCTCCTCCAGCTCCAGGCCGTTGGCCTCGTGTACCGGCCATGGACACTCGTCACCTACATGTTCCTGCACGCCAATCTGAGCCACATTTTCTGGAACATGCTCGGCCTGTATTTCTTCGGACCGATTCTCGAGGCCCGGCTCGGCGGACCCCGGTTTCTCCGGCTGTTTCTGATCAGCGGGGCGGTCGGCGGGCTGTGCTGGCTCATTTTCACCGCCCTGCCGCTCGGCGGGATCGGCGCGCTGATCGGGGCGTCGGGCGGCGTGTTCGGGGTTCAGCTCGGGTTCGCCTACTTCTGGCCCCGGCAGCCGATCTACATCTGGGGTATCGTGCCGATCGAAGCACGATGGCTGGTCGTCATCATGACGGCGATTTCGCTGTTCTCGGGGATCACCGGGGCGAGCGGCGGCGTGGCGCATTTCGCTCACTTGGGCGGGTTTCTTGGGGGTTTTCTCTATCTCCGCTGGCTGGAAGGCAAGCACCAGGCGCCGCTTCGCGAGTGGCAATCGGCCGGGCGACCCGCCGTCCCGCGCCGGGAAGCGCCGACACAGTCGCTCGAACGGTGGCAGAAGATCAAGCGCGACGACCTGCACGAGGTCAATCGCGCCGAACTTGACCGGATCCTCGACAAGATCAGCGGGTCGGGCATTGCCAGCCTGAGCCAGCTTGAACGGGACTTCCTCGACCGTTTCAGTTCCCGGCTCCAGTAGCCCGGATGCGACCGTTCGCACTGATCACGGCTGCCGCCGCGGTCCTGGTGTTGGCCGCCCCGCTCACGGCCCAGACTCCGGGTGACGAGTTGCCGCCCTCGATGGCGCGGGCCCGGGGCGAGTATCTGTCCCGGACGTACACCGACGTCAAGCAGATGCTGGTGGACTGGCAGGACCTTCACCAGAAGAACGATGCCGTGAAGCTCGGCAAACTGTTCACCGACGACGGCCTGTTTTCACCGGTCGAGGGCTGGTACGTGCAGGGCCGCGTCGCGCTGGTCGATTCGATGCGGCTCCGGATCCCCCGGATCCAGGGGTATCACTCCTCGCTGATCGACTTCACCGCGAGTGGCGGGCTGGCCTACTTCCTCGGGCGGATGAGCTATCGTCGCCAGGATGGCGCCGGCGTGGACGTGACCGGCACCTTCGTGATGGTCCTCTATCTCGACGGGCGGCATTGGAAGATCCGGAGTTACGTCGAGCGCGCCGGCCCCATCGAGTAGCCGGTCATCGGAGCTGGGCCGATTTTACCATCGGCAGCTCGGTTCGTGCGCTCCAATCCCTCATCGATCCATCGTAGATCTTCGGCTGATAGCCGAGGAGCCGGGCCAGGAAGTACATATGGCTGGCTCGAAACCCCACCGTGCAGTAGGTCACGATCTGACGATCCTTCGCCGCGCCCGCCGCGGCAAACATCTTTTCGAGCTGAGCCCGCGGTACGAGTGGTGTCGAACGCCCGCTGTCGGCGGCGGCCCCGTTGGTGAACGTGTCGAGCCAGTTCACGTTATGGGCGCCGGGGATGTGGCCGTAACGCGGCAGCCGTTCGACCTCGGTCGTGCCGGCATACTCCGCCGGACTCCGGCCATCGATGAGGGTGACGCCGGCGTCGTCGGTGTGAGCCTTGACCCAGTCGGCGTCGACCACGATCGATCGGGGCCGGGGTTCGATGGAGCCGGGTGCGCTCGGCGCCGCTTCCGTACTCAGGGGCTGCCCTGCGCCGGCCCAGGCTGAGAGGCCGCCGTCGAGCAGGGCGGTCTGATCGCCGAGCCCGATCAAGTCGAGCGCGAGAAAGGCGCGCGGGGTGGTCCATGCGTCGCCATAGAGAATGATCCGGGAGTTGCTCGACACGCCGACCGATTCGAAAATCGAATCGATGACGGCCACGGTGGGAAGCTCGACGCCGGGGGCGGCCGTCGTCCAGAGGGTCCGGGCCGGGAGGAATCGGGCGCCGGGGACGTGGCCCTTGTCGTAGTCTTCTTTTTCCCGCGCGATGTGGAGGATCACCACCGTGGCGTCGGTCCGGTGACGGAGCACCCAGTCGGGGGATACGAGCAGGTCGGCCGGCCCGGCGGTGCCGGTCAGGGCCAGGGTAAACAGAGCAAGCAGCACGGCAGATCTCCGGATGACGGGTCGCGGTGGCAAGGCGCAGCCGGGGTAGTGGGCTAGCCGCAGGTTCACTGGAACGATAGCGGGACCTCATGGGCTTGTCATCGGATCGCCATCCCGGCGCGAGGCCCTCGTCATGGCCGGTGCCGACATTGGAATCGTCCTCAATCCTCGGAGGTTCCGATGTTTGCACAGCTGATCGAATCGGGCCGGCGGCCCCGGCGGCCCGGCCCCGACGGGTTTCTGTCCCTCGCCTTCCACGTTGCGTTGGGGGTCGGTGTGGTCGGGGCGTCGCAGGAGGTGATGGAAGTCCTACCGGGTCCGGTCGTCGACACTCAGGTTGTGTTCATGGCGAGCGAGCCGGTCTCGATTCCGGTGCGGCACATCGACCGCGGGGGGCCGGCATTGACTTTGGTGGCACCGGCCCCAGTCGTGGCTGTCGTGACGGTGCCGGCGGAAGGCCTGACGAGCCTCCCTTCTGTGGAACCCAGCCGGTCCGCATCTCTATGGGCGGTTCCGTTGCCCCTTGGTTGTGCAACCTGTTCTGGAACCGGTCGCGATTCCACCACCGTCGTGTTCGAGGAATCATCGGTCGATCAGCCGGTGGAGGTGCTGGATCAGCGGCCGCCCGTGTACCCGCGAGGCCTCGAGGCGATGGGGGTGACGGGACGGGTGGTGCTGGAGTACGTCGTGAACGCCGAGGGTGTGGTCGAGCCGGGTTCCGTGAGGGTGCTCGAGGCGAACGATGCCTCGTTTGGGGAGAGTGCGGTCAAGGCGATCGAGCAAAGTCGGTTCCGTCCGGCGCGGATCGGCGGCACAGCGGTGAACCAACTGGTGCGGCAAGCCGTGGGGTTCAGGGGCAGAGCATAGGGTGGAGGGAGCAAGGGGCCGATGTCAGGCCCCCTTCTCCCCGATCCCTGCTTGTCACTCCTAGAAGAACAGGAAACTCGGCGGCGCCATGCCGTTCTTCCGGAAGTTGGCCACGAGCTGACCGGCGGTCCACATCGAGTGCTGGTTCAGTTCGTCCCAGACTTGCCACTTCGGAATAAAGTTGCCGAAGAACTTGACCTGGCCGTCCCGGTCGGCGTCGGTCTGGTCGGCGATCATCGCGTCGAGTGTGTCGTAGGTGTCGTTGATGTACTTCTTGAGGCCGGCGCGGCTGTTGAAGATGGCGGCGGTGTCGGCGGGGCCGACCGGCTGGCCCTTCAGGAACATGCTGGAGATGAACGCGTTGGCCGAGACGATGTGGTGGACCTGCTCGGAGAAGGACCGCTGCAGCGGGGTGGCCCGGTCCCGATAGAGTTTCTCCGGCATCGAGTCGGCGAAGCTCAGCAGCAGCTTTCGCTGCGACTTGAGCGCAGCCTGCTGGATGGCGCGGTACTCCTTCGACATCTGGAACTTGGCCGGGGCGGTTTCGGGCGCCTTGGGCTGGGCGGCGGCGACGCCGGCCAGGCCGGCGACGAGCGCCGCGGTGAAAAACGAAAAACGAATTGCGTGCATGGAATCCTCGAGAAGGGGGAGTCGGGGTTCGGGAAAGATAGCGACGGACCTATCCCAGCCTACGCTCAGGACCGGGATCGGGTTCCAGAGGCCCGGCCCTCAGGCGAAGAGCGCTACCTGACCTCCGGTATGCCAGAACAGGACGGTGGCATCCGGGGAAATCCGGCCGTCGCGGCAGCAGGCGATCAGGCCGGCCAGCGCCTTGGCGGTGTAGGTGTGATCGACGAAGACGGCCTCGTGGTGGGCCGCGGCGGTCTGGGCCTCGCGGGAGGCGTCGGTCGGCTCGCCGTAGCCGGTGCCGACGAAACCGTCGTCCACGTCGATCCGGAGGGCATCCGCCAGAGCGGTGGAACCGATGCCCAGCAGGTCGCCGATGCCGGCGGCGATGGCCCGGACCTCGGCCTCGACGGCGGCGGGGGGATCATCGGCACTGATGCCGATCACCCGGGTTTCGAGCCGATGGAGCGCGACACCCGTGACGAGGCCGGCCGACGTTCCACCCGACGAGCAGGCGTGGACGATCACGTCAGGGCGGGCCCCCTGGTGGAGCATTTCGCCGACACCGGCCACGAAACCGAGGGCGCCCATTGGGGTCGAGGCGCCGAGCGGTACGATGGCGGGTCGCCGGCCCTCAGCGCGGTACCGTTCAACGGCGCGGGCCATTCCCGGTTTGCGGTCGGGCCGGCCGGCGACGTATTCGCAGGTTGCGCCGAGGAGCTGGTTCAGGAGGGCGTTACCAGTGGGATGCTCCGGCTGGGCGCCGTTCACCACGATGTGACAGTGCAGTCCCGAGGCGGCGCAGGCCGCGGCAGTGGCCCGGGCGTGGTTCGACTGGACGCCGCCGCAGGTGATCACGGTGTCAACGCCCTGGGCCACAAGCTCCGGGATCACGTACCGGAGTTTCCGCACCTTGTTCCCGCCGAAGCCGAACGAGATCGCATCGTCGCGCTTGATGAAGAGCCGTTGAGACAGCCCTAGCGCGACACCGAGTCGGTTCATTGAGTCGATCGGGGTCGGGAAGTGGCCGAGGGCGGCGCTGGGCCGACGCGCGAGGTCGGCCAGGGCCATTTTGGCGATGGCGGAGTCGATCATGGCCTCAAGATAGCTCGGAATCGGGGTGGTTAGATTTGGGGATGGGATTCCGAATTCTCGTTACTGACGACATCGACAACGAAGGCGTCGAGCTGCTCCGGGCCGTTCCCGATTTCATCGTGGACGACCTACCGACGCTGCCCGCCGATCAGCTCCTGGCCCGGATCGCCGATTACGACGCGATCATCGGCCGCAGCGCCACCAAAGTTTCCGAGACTCTGCTCAAGGCCGCGACTCGCCTCAAGGTGGTGGGCCGGGCCGGTGTGGGCGTCGACAACGTGGCGATCGACGCGGCGACCCGGCTGGGCATTGCGGTGATCAACGCCCCGGCCGGCAACACGGTGGCCGTGGCGGAACTGTGGTTCGGCGTGATGCTGTCGCTGCTCCGCCACCTCACCCGGGCCAACGTGTCGATGCGGGAAGGCCGCTGGGACCGATCAGACCTGCTTGGGACGGAGCTCAAGGGCCGGATGCTCGGGATCGTGGGCCTGGGCCGGATTGGTGGTGAGATCGCCACGCGGGCTCGGGCGTTCGGCATCAAGGTTTCGGCGTACGACCCGTACATTGCCGAAGACCGGTTCACCGCCCTCGGAGTCGCTCGGGTCACTACTCTCGCAGAGCTCTGTGCCATCGCCGACATCCTGACGGTGCACACGCCGCTTACGGCGGAAACCACCGGCCTGATCGGCGCGAAGGAGCTGGCCACGCTTCGGCCCGGGGCCATCGTGGCCAACTTGGCTCGTGGCGGTATCGTCGACGACAATGCGCTTCGGGCGGCACTCGAGAGTGGGCACCTTCGGGGGGCCGCGCTCGACGTGTATGTCTCCGAGCCGGTACAGGGCGACCATCCCTGGCGCCAGGTCGAGAACGTCATGCTGACGCCTCACATCGGTGCCTCGACGGCGGAGGCGCAGCGCAACGTGGCCGTCGATGCGTGCGAGGCGGTTCGCGATGCGTTGCTGCGCGGGGATCTCTCGCGGTCGCTCAACGTGACGATGCCGGCGGGTGACTGGTCGCTGCTCCGGCCGGTCGTCGATCTGGCGCAGCGGGCGGCCGAGGTGGCGCGGACGCTGCTGGCCGATCGCGGCGCCCGGGCAATTCAATCGGTGACCCTCAAACGCGGGGCGGATCTCGCCGCCGCCGGCACCACGCTGCTGTCGGCTGCCGCGCTGGGGGCACTCGAAGGAGTGATCGACGAGTCCCGTCTCAACCTGATCAATGCCCGGGCCATCGCGACCTCGCGCGGGATCACCCTCGGGATCGCCGAGGACTCGGCGCAGGCCCACCCGCGGGCGATCGAAGTCCAGATTGTGGCGGATGGGCAGGAAATGCGCATCGGCGGCGTGGCACCGCTCGATGCCGCGCCGCGGTTCACCCGAGTGGGCCCGTTCCATGTGGACGTGGCGCCGCGGGAAACGCTGATCGTCCTGACCAACCGTGACGTGCCCGGCGTCATCGGTCACGTCGGCACGGCACTCGGCGACGCCGGGGTAAACATCGCCGAGTACCACCAGGCCCGGCTCGACGAAGGGGGCGAGGCGCTGGCGGTGATCTCGGTGGACGGTCCGGGCGGTCCCGCCCTTCGCCGTACTCTGCTCGATATTCCCGACGTTCAGTCCGCGTCGGTGATCCACTTTCCCGCCGTCGAATGATCGACCTGGTTACCGATCGCGATGTTCGCGAGGGCTTCTCGGCCGACGCGTCCGGTCTGATCCTGGTGCCCGACGCGGTGGCCCGGCCGTCGAGCACGGACGAGGTGGCCGATATCCTCCGGCGGGCCGCCGCGGAGAAGACTCCGGTCACCCCGGCCGGCGGCCAGACCAGTACGACCGCCGCAAGCATCACCGACCGCGGCATTCTGTTGTCGACCCGGGGGCTCGACCGGATTCTCGACATCGACGTCGGGGCCCGGACGGCGCGGGTCGAGTCCGGCGTGCTGATCGGCGACCTGCAACGGGCGCTGGCCCCTCACGGTCTTTTCTTTGCCCCCGACCCGACCAGCGACCAGGAGTGCACCGTCGGCGGAGCGGTTGCGTGCAATGCGTCGGGGCCGCGAACGCTTCGCTACGGGGCGACCCGGGCGCATGTGAAGGGCCTGACGGTGGCGCTCGTGGACGGGCAGGTGATCGAGGTGCGGCGATCCCGGCTCGAGAAGAACACCGTCGGGTACCCGCCGCTCCAGGATCTGGTCGACTGGTTCGTCGGGAGTGAAGGCACGTTGGGCGTGGTGCTATCGGCCGAACTGGCGCTGTTGCCGAAACCGGCGGTGGAAATCGGCCTCGCGATTCCCTTCGGCGATGAGCGGCAGGCGCTGGCGTTCGTCGTGGCGGCGCGGGAATCGGCGGCGGTGTCGCCCCGGTGCCTCGAGTTTCTGGACGGGGAAGCGGCGGCGATAGCCCGCGGGGACGGTGGCGCCAGCGTGTGGCCGGCGGACGTGGG
>JANMXA010000157.1:0-16308 GCA_031394255.1 Gemmatimonadota bacterium | reverse complement strand
GCCACCCGAACCCCTCGAGCTGCCCGATGCTCCGATTGAGGGCCGGCCCGGGGACCGGCATCAGCGTCACGATACCTACGGCGCCGTGTTCGAGCGCGTTCCGTTCCTTGACCGCCAGCGAGGCGAAATGGCCGCGTTCATCGGGGGCCAGCGACGATGGGCCGCCGAAGACCATGACGGCGAACTTGCCCCGCACATCGACGCCATGATAGTCGTCGTAGCCCTGCGCCGGGGCGGTCACGCCCCAGCCGACGAACACCGCGTCCCCCACCAGATCCACTGAGTCGCGGCCCTTGTCCGCATGGACCAGGTAATCGACGTTGAGCTCGAGCGCTCTCGACCCCGACGGAGTGGTCAACTCGAGCGTCGCACCCGCCGGCTCGAGGTCCGACCGGCGCAACGGCAGCGGCAGCAGCCGCGAGGAATCCGCGCCTAACGGCTTCAAGCCGAGCGCCTCGAACTCGGCCGCCACGTAGCGAGCGGCAATCTCCGCCCCCCGCTGGCCGGTCTCCCGCCCCTCCAGGAACCGATCGGCCAGGAACCGGATATGACTGGCGATCCACTCGGGCCGGATCCGGCTGGCCAGGGGAGCGGCGGGTTTCCGGCCAGGCTGGGCGGAGGCTGTCGATGCGACCATCAAGGTCGCCGTGAGGATCAGTCGGGTCATGGGTGCTTCCTCGACTCGGGCACAACGGGCAAGAGCAGGCGGGAGGTGGTAGTGCCCCCGAAGTAGACGGTATTGGTGGCCGTCACCCAGGTCGTTTCCGTCACGTTGTCGCCGCCGGTATTGAGGTTCCGGTCATGGAGCGGGAAATCGCTGCCCGTCACCCAGAGCCGGATCCGGTGGCCGGGCTGGAACTGATGCGCCGTGGCCTTCAGGCTCACCTCGATACGGTAGGTCCGGCCGCGGTCCATCATCACCGGCTTGGCCATGCTCTGCCGGTACCGGGCCCGGAGAATCCCGCTCACCACATTCCAGGACCGGCCGGCCGAGTCGACATCAATCAGCTTGGCGGCAAAATCGGTGTCCCTGGCGTCCGAGGACAGGTAGAGCACCGCCCGGACGGCCCCCGCGATCGTGACCGGCTTCCGGAGCAAGGGCGTCGTATACACCAGGAGATCCGGCCGGGATTCGAGATCGACCTGGTCAAACGCGCCCGGTTGATCCTTGGGATTGCCGGTGCAGCAGACAGTGCCGCCCCGGGACGGAACGGGGTTGTCGGGATCGGAGCGGAAGGTGTCGCTCCCGGCGCGAACGGGGGGCGAAGGCGTGAGTTGGCCAGCACCGGAGCCGGTCCGGGCACCGCGAGTACTCCAGAGATAGTACGGTGTGACCGTCGTGCCCGGCACCGGCCAGGTCGGGGCGGTGCGCCAGGCGTTGGCGCCGGTGACGTAGTATTGGACGTGCGGCCGCCGGGTCACGCCGTTGTCGATGCCCTTGAGCCAGTGATCGAACCAGTCGAGGTAGAGCTTGAAGTAGGGGAGCCGGGCGTCGCCGAAGTTCCGGTCGCCCACCATCGACGGGTTGCCGGTGTATTCCGACTGACAGTGGGCCGTTGGCGACATGATCACATATTGATTGTCGCGCGCACGGGCGCTGACGCTGGTCCGCCGCATCATGTTGAAGAGGTACATGGTCTGCTCGGGGGTCACATCGAACCACGAGTTGACGTGAAGCGTCGGAAGATCGAACCGGTCGGCGTCCCGGATGTAGTGCATCTGGTCCCAGTAGGGGTCGGTGGGGCCATGGGTGACGAAATCGCGGAAGTCGGACGGCGGATACCCGGCCCGCTCCGCCATGGTGGCAAGGGGAAGGCTCTTGAGCATGGCGGCGAAATCGAGATGCGCCAGGTCGGCGACCTTGCCCTTGACCTTCGATCCCGCGCCCCCCATCCAGCCGAACAGGGCGCTCAACGTGACCGTGCCGCCCTCGTAAGTCCCCCAATTGGTGTAGAAGTTCCCGGCCGGCCCCATGGCCCCGGTGGCTGACTGAGCGATCATCGTGGTGTGATTGGGATGGCGGAGCTTGGCGGCCAGCAACTGGGTCTCGCCCATGTAGGAACAGCCGTAGCTCCCGATCGTCCCGGTGGACCATGGCTGCTTGCTGATCCAGTCGATCGTGTCATACCCGTCTTCGCCGTCCTTCATCTGGACGGCAAACTCCCCATCGGATTCGAATTTGCCGCGGATGTCCTGCGTCACCACGATGTAGCCCTGGCCCGCGTAGAACTTCGCCGGTTCGGTCACGTAGAAGATCGCCGACTTGTTGTACGGCGTCCGGGTCATGATCACCGGCAGCCGGTCACCGGCGCCCCGCGGCCGGTAAATGTCCGTTGCCAGCAGCACGCCGTCGCGCATCCGAACCATGACGTTCTTCTGAATCTCGAATTCGTAGCGCGCCGTGGGAGGGGAAATCGACGGCTGGGGCACCTGGGCTCCGGCGGGACCGGCCGCCGTAGCCAGAATCGCGATCAACCGGACAAGGCGACAACCCGGCATCATGACCTCCATCCAGGAACCGGCGGGCCGAATCGATCCGCCGGTATCAGATTGCTATTCCTACTGCGGCGACCCCGGCCGCTTCGAACGGATCGGGAACGGCGGTTCCGGTTTCAGGATCACCGGCTTCTCCTTGAGCAACCGGAGCGCCTCCTCGACGGCCCGCTCGATCTGGGGCTCACGGCCGGCCGCGACCTCCCTGGGCAGCATGTCGACCGCGATGTCCGGCGCTACGCCCTCGTTTTCCACCGCCCATTTGCCGTTCACATCAAAGAACCCGCCCCGCGGGGCCAGCATCGCCCCGCCGTCGATCAGCGGCGGCGTATCCCAGATCCCGACCAGCCCGCCCCAGGTCTTGGTGCCGATCAGCGGACCGATTTTCATCTGCTTGAACATGAACGGCAGCATATCGCCGCCGGACCCGGAGCTCTCGTTGATGAGCATCACCTTGGGGCCCCAGATCCCGGCCTCCGGAGTGGTGAATGGCTGGCGGGTGCCGACCGGATTGTTGAAGTAGCCCTGAAGCGGCCGGCTCAGCAATTCCACGATGTAGTCGGCCGCGGACCCGCCGCCGTTGAACCGTTCGTCGATCACGGCGCCCAGCCGATCCTGCTGGGCGAAGTAGTAACGATTGAAGAAGGTGTAGCCGGCAGTCGAGGTGTTCGGCAGGTACACGTACGCCAGCTTCCCGCCCGAGAGCCGGTCGACCAGCCGGCGGTTCGACTCGACCCAGTCGAAGGTCCTGAGCCCGCCTTCGTTGGCGACCGGCACCACGGTCACCCGGCGCGCCCCGTCGAGCCCTGGTTTGGCGTTGACCGAAATCGTGATCTGACGGTCGGCGGTACCCTCGAGCAGGCGATCGAGATTGTCCTTGGCCGTCAGTTCGACCCCGTTCACCGCCACCAGGTAGTCACCGGCCTGCACATCGATTCCCGGCCCCGCGAGCGGCGCATGGAGCCCCGGGTTCCAGCTTTCACCGGTCAGGATCTTCGCGATCCGGTACCGTCCCTCAGCGATCTCGTAGTCGGCGCCGAGCAGGCCGGCCTTGGCACTGGCCACCTGGGGCAGGTCGCCGGGGAAAACGAACGAGTGACCGACCGCCACCTCGCCGCCCAGCATGTCCTGGAGGAATACCAGGTCCGACCGGTGCCGAACATGGGCGAGCATCGGGGCGTACATCGCCTTGGTCTTGACGTAGTCCGCGCCGTGCATGTTCGGCACGTAGAGGAAATCCCGCTGGAACCGCCACCCCTCGTCGAACATCTGCTTGAATTCGGCCTTGGGATCCGTCAGCATCCGGACCGAGGCGAGGCTGACCGTCCCGGCGCCGGCGGTGGGCGGCGCCGCGTCCCCGTCCACGATCTGCCAGACCGGACCCGACTGGACCAGCAGCTTCTTCCCGTCCGCCGAGACTCGGAAGCCGGTCACACCCGTGGCGAACGGGACGGTCTTCCGGGTCTTGAGCTGGTAGCGATGGAGGGTGTTTCCCCCGCGCATCGGAGCCGTCCCGGTTTGCGGGATTGCCTCGAGAAAGAAGAACGTGCCCGCCGATCCGGACCTGAGCATCTCGTAGTCCCGCGCCACGGCGTCGGTCGCTACGATCCGGCTGGAGAGACCGTCGAAATCGATCACCACCGGTTTGGCCGAGGTGGTGTCCTTCTTCTCGGCCGGCTTGGCGGCATCAGCCACCGGCTCGTCATCGCTCTCCGGCAGCAGGGGAGACGGGTCGCCCTTCTTGAGGACTGCGAGGTAAAGCGACCGCGTCACCTCGCGGCCCATCGACTGCATCTCGAGCCACCCGGTATTGAGACCCAGGTCGGTGGAGGCGAGGAACGCGAGATACTTGCCCGACTGGTCCCACGCCGGCCAGACCGCGTCCGCCATGCCATCAGTGACCTGATGGACTTTCCCGAGCGTCACATCGTAGACGTAGATCGCGTGAAGCTGGGTCGGCAGCCGCTTGGCGTACGCAATCCACTTCGAGTCCGGACTCCAGACCGGGTTCATCGACCGCTGCGGCACCATCCACTGGTCGGTGTCGGCCTGGGTGGCCTTGCCCGTGGCCACGTCGACGACCCACAGGTTGAGCCCCGTGTCGGTAAACAGAATCTTCTTCGAATCCGGCGACCAGGCCGGCGTGTAGTAGAACGTCGGCTTCGGGAGTTCGATCTCACGCGGCGCGGTGGCCCCGTCCGCGGGTGCGATGACCAGGCGGTATTCCCCGCTCCGATCGCTGAACCATGAGATCGACTTCCCGTCGGGAGACCAGACCGGGTTCCGGTCGGCCACACCCGGCGAGCTGGTCAGATTCCGCCAATCGCCCTTCTCGGCGGGGACGGAGAAAATCTCCCCCCGGGCCTCGAACAGCGCCCGCTTACCCGTCGGGGAAAGCGCCGCATTGAACACCAGGTCCGCCACCGGCTTCCACGAGGGTTCCATCCAGGGGAAATCGCCGCGCACCGTGATGTTGACCGGCTGCGCCTTGCCCGCTTTCGGATCGAACAGATGGATCCGTCCGCCCTGCTCGTACACGAGCACGCCGCCGCCCGCCGACAGCGACTTGATGTCGTAGTCGGTGAACCGGGTCACCTGGGTTGTCTGCTTCGTCCTGGCGTCGTACGACCAGATGTTCATCAGGAAATCGCGGTCCGACAGGAAGTAGACGGTCTCGCCGATCCACGATGGCGAGAGGTCCCGGCTCCCCGACCACGCCGGGCTCTCGACATCCAGATTGTCCATCCGGGCAATCCAGATCGGCCGAGTCTGCCCGCCACGGTAGTTCCGCCATTCCGGATCCCAGAAGTTAGGCATCACATAGGCGAACTTCTTGCCGTCGGCGCTGAACTGGCCGTCCGATCCCCGGGGGATCGCCAGCGGGACTTCGGCCCCGCCCTCGACAGACACCGTCCAGAACTTGGTGATGTTGCCAGGGCCCGAGGTCCGGGACGACGTGAACACGACCGAACGACCGTCCGGCGTCCAACCGGTCACGTCGCTGCCGGCCGGATGCCAGGTGAGCCGGCGTGCCTCGCCGCCCTCGACCGGCACCACGTACACTGAGCCATGCCCGCCGTACTGGCCCGTGAAGGCGACCCATTTCCCGTCGGGCGAGAGCTTCGGGTCCGAGGTCTGGCCCCCGTAGCTGGTGATCCGGCGGGCATCGCCGCCGGCCCGGTCTACGACCCAGATGTTGTTGGCATAGGCGAAGGCGATGTGCTTTTCACTTACCGACGGCTGCCGAAGCAGCAGGGTCTGGGCGGCCGCCGACGTGGTGGAGAGCAGCGCAAGCAAGGCGAATCGGAGTCGCATGGTGTCAGTCCTGGTTGAACTTGATCAGGGTCTCGTTGTCTGCATGCCGGCGCATCATGCCGAGCAGGATTTCCATCGCCGCCGCGGGAGGTTGGCGGTCGATCTGTCGTCTGAGTTTCTGGCTGGTGGCCAGCGCGCCCGGGCTGAGGAGCAGTTCCTCTTTTCTGGTGCTGCTGCCCACCAGGTCGATCGCCGGAAAGATCCGTCGGTCGGCGAGGTCGCGGTTCAGCACCAATTCGCTGTTCCCGGTCCCCTTGAACTCCTCGTAAATCAGCTGATCCATCTTGCTCCCGGTATCGATCAGCGCAGTGGCAATGATGGTGAGCGACCCGCCGCCCATCTTCGGGTCGACCTTGCGGGCGCTCCCGAAGAACCGTTTGGGGGCCTCCAACGATTCCGCCCCCACGCCGCCCGAGAGCGTGCGGCCGCTCCCCTTGACGACGGAATTGTACGCCCGGGCCAGCCGGGTCAGGGAGTCGACGATCAGGACCACATCCTCGCCCTGTTCCACCCGTCGGCGGGCTCGTTCCAGCAGGAGTTCCGCGCAGGCCACATGACGGGCCGGGGGATGATCAAAGGTCGAGGCGATGACTTCGCCGAATCCCGCGGCCTCGATCTCGAAGACCTCCTCGGGCCGCTCGTCGACCAGCAGGATGAACAGGGCCGCGGCCGGCTGATTGACGCTGATCCCTTCGGCGATGGCCTGGAGCACCATCGTCTTGCCTGCCTTGGCCGGCGCCACGATCAATGCGCGCTGCCCCTTGCCGAACGGGCACATGAGGTCGATCACCCGCGTGGTGTAGTCCGGCTGCCCTCGACGGACCAGAGGACATTCGAGCTTGAGGGCTTCGTTGGGGTGGATCGCGGTCAATCGTTCGAACGCCGGGCGCTGCCGGATCGACTCAAGCGGCCGGCCATTCACCTTGAGGATCCGCCCCACCGACGGCCTGCCCCCCGGCTTGGGCTCGGCCTCGATCTCATCGCCGGGACGAAGGCCCAGCTGGGTAACCAGGGTGCCGGGCATCTGGATGTCGCGCTGATCCGGCTGGTAGGCGTTCTCACGCCGACGGAGCACTCCGTTATTGCGGCTGGTCAGCTCGAGAATCCCTTGAATCATGCTTCCCCATCGACACGAGAACGGCGCGGCCGAGCCGCCGAACGGCGGCCAGGGTGCGCCTCAACCTGAAGATTGCTTGATCGAAAATACCCCGGACAGGAGAAAAAGGCCCGTTGCCAGGCCCTTTACCCCGGTCCGGGCGAGCGCTACCCTTGGCTCGCCTATGCCTACTCCACTCCGCGTTGCCGTCATTGGGGCCGGTCGCTGGTCCGCGTCCGCCCACCTTCCCGGTTTCCATCGATCCCCGCTTTCGGAGATCGCGGTCATCTGCGACCTCGATCGTGACCTGGCCGAGAGCCGCGCGGCCCAGTTCGGCAACCCCGAGGTGGCGACTGATTTCAGAACCATCCTGAACCGGCCCGACATCGACATCGTCGACATCGTCACCCGCGGCGATCACCAGGACCTGGTGTTCGAGGTCCTCGAGGCCGGCAAGCACTGCCTGGTCGAGAAGCCGGTCTGTCACGACTATCGCGATGTCTGGCGGGCCCATGAGCTGGCGGAGTCCAAAGGTCTCAAGACCAAAGTGGGGCTCACGTTCCGCTACGCTCCGGCGATGATGTACGCCTTCGACCTGATCCGGCAGGGCTTTATCGGCGAGCCGTTCATCTTCAACGGCTACGAGCAGAACTCCCAGTGGCTCGACCCCGACAATCCGATGGATAAACGGATACACAAAGCCAAACCCGTCGGCGAAAAGCCCTGGGGCGTCGACCTGTCCCGCGAGGGCATTACCGTGTCGTCACTTGAGGGTTACGGCGCGCCCACCATCGACATCGGCCTCGAAATGGTCGGGAGTGATCTCACCCGTGTGGTCGGCATTCTGTCCAACATGGTCAAGCACCGCCGACGGACCAACCTCGACACCGCGCGGGAACGGATCAACATCGACGACGCCGACATGTTCATGGGCGAGGCGGCCAACGGGGCCCTCTATTCGATGCAGTCGAGCTACGTGGCGGTGGGAAACTATCCGGGCATCGAAGCCAGGATTTCCGGATCGAAGGGCGCCATCAAGGTCCGCCTGGTCGAGGAGTTCGGCGTGATCCAGACGATCCACACCGCCACCGCCGACAAGGTGGAGTTCGTCCAGCAGGAGATCCCGGCCCGCTACTTCCCCCCGGGGTTTCGGACCGATGACCCGTGGAGCACCGCGTTCTACGGAAACCTGGTCCACAATTTCTGCCAGGAGATCGTGGCGGGCGGGGCCGAGAACCAGGGCAACTTCGCCCAGAGTGCGCGGGTCCAGGAGATCATCAACGGGGTTGCCCTGTCCCACCGGGAGCATCGGTGGATTGACCTCCCGCTCGACACCACCCTGGACGTCACCATTCAGGCCAGCCCATTCTGAGCACCTGGGCCGGCCGGACCAAGCCCCGGCACCTGCCGTGCCGTCGAGCCATCAGGTCGGCCGGGCTCGTGCTGACGGCCGCCACCAACGCCGCCGCCCAGTCGGTCCGGGTCCACGTCGTCGAGGCCGAGACCCGGCAACCAGTCTCCGGCGCGATCGTCAGCGTCGTGGACGGGACCAACCGGCGGCTCGTCCAGGGTCTCACCGGGGAGTCGGGCCGCTTGGTACTCCGCGCACCAACGGCCGGAGCCTTCCGGCTCCGCGCCGACCGGATCGGCCACCCCGGGATCTGGAGCCAGCCGTTCGATCTCCGGGACTCGACCTCGATCGAATTGGTGATGCCCACCGATCGCGTGACCCTGCCCGAACTCACCGTCCGCGCTACTTCGAATTGCGAGCCCCGCGCTGACGGGGAACAGACCGCGACGCTTTGGGAGGAAATTCGGAAAGCTCTTTCGGCCGGGCAGATCACCTCGGTCACGCAGAGCGTCGAGCTGGACGTCCAGCGGTTCCGGCGCTACCGGACCTGGTCGGGAAGCCTGCGGGCCGACAGCACGATCGGCGAGTACAGCACGCGGAGCTCACCGTTCGTCAGCCCCGCTCCGGCCGCGCTGCGGGCGGAGGGCTACATCCGGCAGTCCGGTGACAGCTATCAGTTTCGAGGGCCCGATGCGACGGTCCTGCTGTCACCGGAGTTCCTCGAAACCCATTGCTTCGAGCGGAAGACGCCCAGGAATGCCTCAGGACTCGTGGGGCTGGGATTTCGCCCTACCCCGGAGGTCGACGGACCGGATATCCAGGGAACCCTGTGGGTCGATCGTGGCACCCTCGAACTCCACCACCTCGACTTCGAATTTCAGAACGTGCCCCCCGCGGTCCGGGCCCCCGGCATCGGCGGACGGGTGGAATTCGAGCGGCTCGCCACCGGGAGCTGGATCATCCGGGACTGGTACATCCGGAGCCCCGACCGAGTCGTCATTGCCCGCCGCGGCGCCTCGCCGCTGGACGCCGTTCGGGACAGCATCGTTGGCTATGTCGATGAGGGAGGCACTGCCCGGCCAGTCGGAGATGTCCGGACGGCGCTCCGTGAGACCGCCGCCAACGTGCGGGAGGGCACCCGGACCTCAGGAGACCTCCGAGGGCGGGTCGTCTCCCCCGAAGGCACCCCGATCGCCGGGGCCTTGATCGCCGTCGCGGAGTCGGATTCCGTCTACACCACAGGAGGCGACGGGCGTTTCGAGGTCCGCGACCTGCCGTCCGGCCGGCTCCAGGTCCGCATTCGCGCCATCGGATTCCGGCCGTTCGGCGCCGAGTTCGCCCTGTCGAGCGGACGACGGTTGATCGACACGACGGTTGTCCTGCAGCACGCCGCCCAAGTCCTCGACTCGGTGGTCGTAACCGGCAAGGCGGCACGATTCGAAGCCGGGAAGATGGCCGACGTCGAGCGCCGGATGAAATCGGGGTTCGGTCGGTTCATCACCCGGGCCGCCCTGCACGACCCGCTCCAGGGCGGCCTGGACACCCAACTCCGCCGATTCGCCCGGATGCGCTTGGCACCGTTGTGTCACGGAATCGGCCTGGGCGCCATGTCCGCCACCCACGGTGACTCACCGGTCGGGGTCAACTGTCAAGGTCAGGTGCTCACCGGATGCTTCATGGCCGTGTTCCTCGACGGGGCCCTGTACTGGTCGTCGGACATGGGCGATGTGGCCGAGCCCCCGGATCTGACCAAGTTCAACCCGCTCGACCTGGAAACGGTGGAGGTCTACCGGAGCGCCGCGGAGCTACCCATCGAATTTGGGGGGACCAACGCGGCCTGTGGCGTTTTGCTGCTCTGGACCCGCGTCGGGTAACGGCGCTGGAGACACCGTGAGGGAAGCCTCACACGCGGTTAAACGTCCTGACACGCGTTTGAGGGTAGCTTGGGCTTCCCCAGGAGGTTCCATGCGTCGGATTCTGCTTGCCTACGGCACCACTGACGGCCACACCGCCAGGATCGCGGCAACGGTCGCCAGCAAACTCAAGGCCATGGGGGCGCGGGTCGATGTGCGCACCGGCCAGGACGCCCTGACCAACTGGCTTGAGCCATCCGACTACGAGGGCGTGGTCGTCGCGTCCTCGATTCACGCCGGCGGCTTCCAGCGGTCCGTCAAAACCTGGGTGACCCACCACCATCAGGCCCTGAACGCCCGCCCGACCCTCTTTCTGCCGGTGTGCCTCGCGGTCCTGCAGAAGGACCCGAAGGTCGAGGCCGAGTTGCGGGGAATCGTGGCTGGGTTCCTGAAGCATTCAGACTGGAGGCCCGCCGTCACCCGCCTGGTGGCCGGCGCTCTGCTGTACACGAAGTACGGCTGGTTCAAGCGACTGGTCATGAAGCGAATCGCGCGCAAGGCGGGCGGGGACATCGACACGACGAAAGACTGGGTCTACACGGACTGGAAGGATCTCGATCGGACCGTGGGCGCGTTCTATCAGACCGTGGCGCCGCCGGCCGAGACCCGCACCCTGGCCGGAGCCGGGAGCCGTTAGCGGCGTCCGGTCCAGCGGTAGACCACACCGCCTTTCATCACGAACATCACTCGGCGGACCGCCGAGAGATCCTGCCGGGGATCGCCGTCGAGCGCAATCAGGTCAGCCTGGTAGCCGGCCGCGATCGAGCCGATCTCCGACCCCAGACCTAACGACTCCGCCGCGAGCGACTCGGCCGACACCAGCGCATCCATGACCGGCTGCCCGCACGTCACCACCCGCCCGAAGAACTCCTCGGCGTTCCGGCCGTGGGCTCCGGCGGTGGCGTCGGTGCTGAAGACCATTTTCATCCCCGGTGTAGCCATCGCGTGCCGGCAGATCACCGAGTCGAGCGGGAGGTCGCGGGCCATGATCGCGAAGCCCTCCTCGGTGTAGTTGCCGATGCCGAGGTAATGGGCCTTGTTCTCGAGGTAGTTCTGGATCACGAGGCCGAGTTGCGGACTGAAGTACACGCCCGCCTTCGCCACCACCGCCACATCCTCGGCTGAGCCATAGGTGGCGTGCTCGACCTGGGTGCAACCCGCCAGGGCCGCTTCCCTGATCTGCGATCGGTAGGCGTGGACCATCGAGCGAAGGCCCAGCCGCTTGGCCTCGCCACAGAGGATGGCCAGTTGTTCGCGGGTCAGCGTCGGCCCGGCCCCGACCCGCATGCTCTTCGACGAGAAGATCTTGATCAGATCCGCGCCCTGCCGGGCCCGCTCCTGGACCATGGCGCGGAGCTGGTCCGGCGCCCCGGTGGAGTCCCCGCGGCCGAAGATCGGCTCGAGCGATGTCAGGAGGCGAGGACCGGGAAGCCCCTGCTTGATTGCCTCCCGGAGCGGCAAGTCCGCGGCCTCACCGACACTCTGCACCGTCGTGAAGCCGCCCATCAGCGTCCGCCAGGCATTGGCGGCCGCGCCAAGGGCTTGATCGGCGGGGCTCTCGCTCTCGGTCGCCAGGCGCCCGTCCCGGCCGAAGTGGGAGCCAATGTGTACGTGGGTGTCGATCCAGCCCGGCAGCACCGTGAGCCCGCGGAGATCATAGGTCACGCCGCCGGCCTTCGGATCAAGCCGGACAATCTTGCCCTGCTCGATCACGATCCGGGTCGGGGCCAGCACGCCGCCGCGGCCGTCGAAAATCCGATCGGCCTCGATCACGGTCCTTGCGACGGGTGCCTGCGCCCCGACCGCGGCCGGCATCAATCCCAGAAGCAGAACGATGCGAGAGATCGGCACGGTCACCTCAGCTGGGCCGCCGGGTGGCCTGGTCGCGGCGGACCGTGAGGCGCTTGCCTTTGACCTTGGTGGCCCGGAGCGCAGTGACCACCGCGTCCACCGCCTCGTCCGGCAACTCAACCAGCGAAAAATTGTCGGTAATTTCGATTCCGCCGATGGCGGCCGCCGCGATCCCGGCCTCGTTCACGATCGCGCCGACCAGGTCGGCCGGGCGCATGTTGGCCTTCCGGCCCGCGCCGACATAGATCCGCGACATCCCCGCGGTCCGGCGCTTGGCGCGGGACGGCGCCACGGGCCGCTCGCCCGGCCCGGGCGCGGACGCCCTCGACGGGGAAGTCCTCGGCGCGGAAGCCACGGGCGCGGACGCATGGACGGTGGACGCCCCTGAGACCGAGGCCCGGACGGCTCGCTCCGGCGGCGGCGACATATCCACGATCGGCGGCCCGCTCTCCTCCGCCGCCGGCCCCGCCGTCGCCTCGTGGGCCAGCTGCACCGCGGCCGCCGCGATGTCCATCACATCGAACTCGCCCGCCAGCGATTCCACCACGACCCGGTAGCTCTCCAACCCCTCCCCGATGATCGCCTCGCGCAGCGAGGCTCGGGTCACCTCGAGCCGCTTGGCCCGGACGTCGAACACCGTCGGGAGCCGGGCGATTTCGATCTTCTGCCCGGTCACGTGCTCGATGTTGCGGAGCATCCGGTGTTCGCGGGGCTCCGCCAGCGTGATGGCCACACCTTCGCGGCCCGCCCGCCCCGTGCGCCCGATCCGGTGCACGTACGCGCCCGGGGATTCGGGAACATCGAAATTCACCACATGGCTCAACTGCTCGATGTCGAGCCCCCGGGCGGCGACGTCGGTCGCGATCAGGAGATCGAGCACCCCGGTCCGGGTCCGCTTCATGACCCGGTCCCGCTGCATCTGGGTCATCCCGCCATGCAGCGCCTCGGCCTGATAGCCCCGGCCGCCGAGACTTTCCACCAGGCCGTCCACCTCGGTCCGGGTCCGGCAGAAGACCAGCGCCAGGGTCGGCATCTCGAGATCGAGGACCCGGCCCAGCGCCGCCACCTTTTGCGCCCGGGTCACCATGTACGCCGTCTGACGGGTCTTGGGCAGCTTGCCGGCCGCGACCTTCTTGTGTTCGAGCAGCACCCGGACCGGGTCCTTGAGGTGCCGGTTGGCGATGGTGATGATCCGGGCCGGCAGCGTCGCCGAGAAGAGCGCGGTCTGCCGTTCCGTCGGCGCTGCCGCGAGAATCGCCTCAAGGTCCTCGGCGAATCCCATGTCGAGCATCTCGTCGGCTTCATCGAGCGCCAGCGACACCAGACCGCTCAGGTCGAGCGTCCCGCGGCGGATGTGGTCAAGGGCCCGGCCCGGCGTGGCGATGACCACGTGCACGCCTCGGCGGAGGGCCCGGATCTGCTGGTCGAAGGCCTGGCCGCCGTAGATCGGCACGGTCTGCGCCCCGAAGGCCCGGCCATACCGGTGGAACGCCTCCGCCACCTGCATGGCCAGCTCGCGGGTCGGAACCAGCACCAGAACGGCGGGCCGCGACGGGGGCGGCGCCCCGGGAGGCAGCCGCTGCAGCAGCGGCAGCGCGAACGCCGCGGTCTTGCCGGTGCCGGTCGCCGCCTGCCCGAGCAAGTCCCGTCCCGCCAGAAGAGGCGGAATTGCCTCGCGCTGAATCGGCGTAGGCTCCTCGTAACCGAGGGCCGTGAGGGCTTCGCCCAGCGCGGGAGCGATCCCCAGGTCTGCGAATGTGGTAGTCATTGTCTGGCCAATCTAACGGATGGGGGCGATTCGGCCCCATTTCGCGGCTTCACCACCCCTTCACGCATCGGGCGCTATCATGCAGGGTGAAACGGCAGCCCTGGGAGGGCCTCATGTCGAAGCTGATGGACAAACTCACGCGCGCGCCGACGGCGCTCAAGAAGGCCTACAAGAAGTTGGAAACCGAGGCACTGGCCGCGGAAGGACGTCGTTCCCTGGAAAAGAAGAAGGCGGTCGCCAGGGCGGTCACGAAGCGAGCGGCAAAAGCCGCCCTGATGGCCGGGGCCATGGCAGCCGCCTCCGTCGTGGTTCGGGAGATCCGGAAGCGCCGCGCCCCGGACTAGCTGTTGTTGATCAAGACGTTGTTCACGATCGCTCCGGGCCCCGTCGGTGTCACGATCGTGGACCGCCTGCTCGAAACGCCGATGCGGCCATCCCGGTCTCCTCGGAGTTGACCTGCCGCCCTCGTCAATCGGCCGATACTGCCGCCCAAGGCGAACGGTTTCGGCCGGGCGGAGTATCAGCGAAGTATCAAGGGAGCATTCCCAGCCAAGCCACCAAGTACTCTCGAACGGTCGCGGGAAGTCGGCCCAGGTCTGGGACCCCCAACGACCGTCGACGCCTTGAGAGTTGATAGTTTAGCTCGCTTACGCGATCCTCCACGCGAGCCTGTGCAAAGACCAACAAGAGGGGATTCCGTTCCCCGTGATCGAGGAAGCTCGTCAATGAATCGTCAGGGCGCAACTGACTTGCTTTGATATCGAAGAATTGTTCAAACATGATCAGGGCTTCGCTTACGGCTTGAGATTCGGACCCCACCGGAAGGCGCAAGCCTTCGAACATGGCCTGCGGCTCGAGTTGAGGGCGGTCGCGAAGCCGATCGAAAAACGTGTTGTCGTGTGCCATACGAGGACCTACCGTAGGATTCCGAGCGCTGATTGTGGTAGTGTATGCCCCGGTGAACGCTCTGACAATAGTCAACACCGGCGCTACCTTGTCACCGAGAGTGAAGGTTTTCCGAATATATTATGGCCCGCTCTGTTGATCCCACTGGCATAGGCTTGCGGCCCTCCGATACCGGATCGCCTAGACTTGCGGAGGATTGCGGCCACGCCTGAGCCAAGGGACAGCAACGAATCTGTTTCGAGAACCTGCACACCAGTCTCATCGGCCCTCGGCAAATAGCGAGGCGAAGCTGTTTCGATCGTAGCACGACGGGAAATTCTCAGAGCGGGGGTGACCTTTCCCCCGAAGTAGTGCCAGTCACGATCGGAGGATCGTTGGTGAGGAATACCCTTCCTCGGGGGTGAAGCGGGCCGCGTACTCGGCCGGGGTCTGGTACCCCAAGCTTCGGTGCGGCCGCTCGGTGTTGTACTCGTGCCGCCACGCTTCGATCCGGTCCCGCGCCTCGGCCAACGTGGCGAAGTGTTGCTGGGCCAAGCACTCGTCCCGGAACTTACCGTTGAAACTCTCGATGAAACAGTTCTCCACCGGGTGCCCGGGGCGGATGAAGTCCAGGGTAATGCCCGTCGCACTGGCCCACTGATCCAGCGCCTGGCTCACGAACTCCGGCCCGTTGTCACAGACGATGGCCTGCGGCCGTCCCCGCACCAGCAGCAACGCGTCCAGCGCGGCCACCACCCGCGCCGCCGGCAACGAGCGATCCACCACCAGCAGCGGGCACTCCCGCGTCGCGTCGTCCACCAGCGTCCACACCCAGAAGGGCCGGCCATCGACGGTCGTGTCCCGCACGAAGTCCATGCTCCACCGCTGGTCCGGGCGCGTGGGGACCGGGGTCGGGACCCGGGCCGGCGCGACCCGCTTCCGGCGGGGACGCTGGCCGACCAACAGGCGCTCCTCCCGCACGAGGCGCTCGATCCGCTTGTGATTCACCGGCCACCCCTCGCGCCGGAGCCGCCAGGTGAGGCGCGGACTGCCCCAGCGCGGCTTCGCGACCGCCAGCGCGCACAGCCGGTCGCGCAACCCGGCCTGGGGCGCGGCCACCGACTGGTATTGGAGCAGGGCGCGATGCACCCCGAGATAGCGACAGACGCGTCGGAGCGAGAGCGCCGGGCGGGTGCTCATCTCGGTGACGACTGCCCGCCGCTGCTCAGGCGTCACCACTCTTTTCCCAGCGCATCCTTCAAGACCTGGATATTGAGCGCCTGGTCCGCCACCATCCGTTTCAGGCGGCGATTCTCATCCTCGAGCGCTTTGAGGCGCTGCAGCTCCGCCTTGTCCACCCCGCTGTACTTCCGTTTCCAGCGATAGAACGTGTCGAGCGAGATGCCGTGGCGCCGGATGACCTCCTTGGCGGTCACCCCACCCTGATGCTCCTGGAGGATCGAGACGATCTGGTCATCCGTATACTTCCGCTTCCCTTTCATGGGTCCACCTGGCCGGAGCCGTCTGGGACCCTCCGATGCTAGCTGGCCCTATTTTCGGGGGAAAGGTCAAGATCAGTTGGCGGCCGGCCGGCCGTTTCCGGCCTTCACTTGAGCAAGGTACGCTTCGACGTGGC
>JANMXA010000156.1:0-4463 GCA_031394255.1 Gemmatimonadota bacterium | reverse complement strand
AGCACATCGCTGAAACGGTCGCCCGGCTGAAACCGGGTCCGGAGCGGTAACGCGCTCGAGAAGTAGCCGATCAATCCTTCGGTTTCGGCCCGGCTTCGTCCGCCGATTGCCGAACCGGTGACGACGTCGTCCTGGCCGGTCAAGCGGGCGATGACCGCCTGGTAGGCCGTCACCAGCACCATGTACAGGGTAGCGTCGTGTCGATTGGCCACGATGCGGAGATCGCCCGCGAGGCCGCCGGGAATTCGCGCTACCACTCGGGCGCCGCTGTAACTGGCCGACTGCCCGCGCGGATGGTCGATTGGGAGCTCCGACTCCGCAGGCGGCGGCAGCAACGTGGATCGCCAGAATTCAGTTCCCTCGTGATGGCCGCCGGTCCGGACCATCCCCCGTTCCCATGCAGCGTAGTCGCCGTATTGAATCGGAAGGTCCAGCAACGCAGCGGTGGCTCCGCTCACCTGCGCCTGGTACAGTGTGCTCAGTTCCTGCATCATCACGCCGTAGCTGATCGCGTCGGAGATGATGTGATGCGTCAGGAGGAGGAGGAAGTGGTCGTGCGGACCGACCACGACCAGCACCGGCCGGAAGGCCGGACCCTGCTCGAGGTCGAACGGCGTCCGCGCTTCGCGGTCCAGAATGTCCTGCGCCTCTCCGGCGCTCGCGGGAATGATCAGCAGGCGCCCGGTATCGGCCGGGTAGGCGATTTGCTGTCCCGGCTCCGTGGCGGCCGTAAACCGGGTTCGCAACGTCTCATGACGGCTCACCAGTGCATCGATTGCCCGGCTGAGCGCCCCGGAGTCCAGCGGTCCCTTGAGATGCCAGGCCAGCGCCGAGTTGTACGCCACGAGCCCCGGCGTCGACCGGTCGAGCAGCCACAGCACCTCCTGCGCGGACGACAGCGGAGCCGGGCTCCCGGCCGGCCGCCGGCCGATTCCCCCGCCGTTGCTACCCAGGCCCTCAGCCGCCAGCAGGCGTTCCAGAAGTTCGCGCTTGGCCAGCGCGACATCGGGCCCGCTCGCGTTCTTCGTCAGATCAGACACCGGGAGCCACCTTCCTCAAATCCTGCTCGGTCATTTCCTCGACCTGGCGGACGATCGTCGCCACTCGTTCGACCTGCCCGCCCGGCCCTCGGCCGGCCACCGCCGCCGCGTAGCCCGCCACCGTCGGCTGCTCGAAAATCAACGCGATCGGAACCTCCACCCGGAGCGACTGCCGGATCCGCGCTCCGAGCTGCGTCGCCGCGAGCGACTGACCTCCCAAATCGAAGAAATTGTCCGATCGTCCGATCCGCTCGCGGCCAAGGAGCCCTGACCAGATCTGGGCCACGACCCACTCAGTGGCGGTCTCCGGTGCGTCATACGGTCGGTTGGTCGGCCCTTGTTCGTCTGCGAGGAGTGTGCCGTCCAGTGGCGTGAGCGTTTCTTCAGCCGATCGCTCCGGATCCTGCGCCAACCGGCCGAGGATGCGACGCAACCGCTCGAGAATCAGGGCGGCGGTGGCCTCGTCCAGGCAGCGGCCCTGGAAGGTCAATGTTAGGACGAGTTCCAGGTCGCCGGACACGACCAGGGTGATCGGATAGGACGTAGTGGTCCGGACCGGTACAGGCTCGATCGCGACGGAAGAGCCGAGCCAGCGGTTTGCCGTCTCGTCAGCGGCCGCATGCTGGAAGACGACGAGGGTCTCGTAAAGGCGCCGCGACCAGCCCAGTCCGCTCAGTTCCTGCAGCCGGATCGGCGAAACCGAGTGATGGGGCACGGCTTCGGCCTGGATCTCCTGCACTCGTCTTAGCAGGTCGCCGGATCGTTCCCGTGGCGTCATGCCGACCCTGAGCGGCACGTTGTTGATGCACATGCCGACCAGGGTCGCAATGCCGGGCACCTCGTCCGGCCGGCCCGCGACCGTCATGCCGCAGGCGACGTCCGCCCGCCCGGTCTCCTGCCGGAGCCACAGGAGCCACGCCGTCGTGATCAGAGTGTTCACCGTGACGGATTGGTCGCGGGCCGTCCGCACGATCGCGTCCCGATCCGGGCCGCCGATTGCGATCCTGACCTCGCCATCCGCTCCGTTCGCCGTCGGCGCCCGCCCGACCCGCCCTGCCGCGCCGAGCCCCGCCAGTACGCCCCCCCAATACCGGTCGCCCGCGTCGTGATCCTGCCCCGCCATCCAGGCCAGATATCGACGCCAGGTCGGGGCCGGACCCCAGGTCGGGGTCTGGCCGCTGCGGAATGCATCGTACGCGACGGCGACATCGTTCAGTACCAGCGGCCACGACCACCGGTCGAGCAGGAGGTGGTGGTGAGACCAATCACAGATCCAGTCGCGCTCGCCCACCCGAGTCAGTGATACCCGCATCAGCGGGGGGCGGCCGGGGTTGGCCAGGGCGGGAGTGGCCGGAATCCTGGCTCGTCGCCGCGCCAGTTCGTCGTCGGGAACGCCTCGCCAATCGAGCGTCTCGATCTCGAGCACCGCGGTCCGATGGATCACTTGAACCGGTGCGTCGAGACCGTCCGACACAAAGGCGGCTCTGAGGATCTGATGTCGTGCGACCACGCCTTGCCAGGCGGCAGCGAAAGCCGGTTGATCAATCGGGCCGGTCAGCCGGTACGTCCATCGTGACCACCCGAGGTCATTCCCGCCGCCGGCGGTGGCGAGGAACATGGCCTGCATCGGCGCGAGCGGGACGATGTCTTCGATCTCGCGGCCCCGGCCCGCGATCCGGTCGACCTGCGATTGGGTCAGCCGAACGAGCGGATAGTCGGACGGCGTTCGACCACCGGCTTCGGCCGCGGTGCAGCGGCGAATCAGGTCACGAAGGGCGTCGGCCACCGCGCCGGCCAGGGCTTCCACCGTCGCCCGTCGGTGAATCGCCGGACTGAAGCTCCAGCGGAGTTCGAGGCGGCCTTCGATGACGATCCCGATCACCTCGATCAGGTGGCGCCGGGGCGCGGCGGCCGCGTGCCACGGACCGGCCGACTCCCTGGCGAAGCGGAACAGACTCGATCCACTCATCACGTGATCGAACTGCCCGAGGTAGTTGAAGACGAAGTCGGCGTCGGTGCCATTCGTGGCGGCTGAGCGTTCGAGATAGCGCAGCAGGCCGAAGCCGACCCCTCGACGCGGCAACTGTCGGAGCCGCTCCTTGACCTCCTTGAGCCGGAGCAGGGGATCGCTCGGCACGCCGGTCGGGACGACGAACGGGAATACGCTCGTGAACCAGCCGACCGTCCGGCTCGGATCGCGGGAGCCGGCGATGGCCTCGCGTCCATGGCCCTCGAGATCGATCCGCAGTTGCTCCCGCCCGGCCCACGGCCCGAGCCCCAGGGACAGCGCGGCGAGCAGCACGTCGTTGATCTGGGTGTTGAAGGCCGCCGGAACCTGCTGCAGCAAGACCACCGTTTCCGGCTCGCCGAGCGTGACGGTGACGACATCGGCCTCGCCTTCCGTCCGCCCGCCGCTACGGGGCCCGTCGCAGGGAATGTCAGCCGGAGTGGCCATCGCTTCATGCCACCACCGCTGCTCGGCCTGGTCGGCGCCGCTCCCGGTGGCGGCCAGCGTTCGGGCCCAGCCGGCGAACGAGCTGGTGACGGCCGGGAGCGGCGTGACGGCTTCCGAGATCAACTGATGGTAGCTCGACTCCAGGTCCTCACGCAGGATCCGCCACGAAACCCCGTCCACGATCAGGTGGTGAACGGTGACCGACACCCGGTCCTTCCGGCCCACTCCGCCGCGAATCAGCCCGACCGCGATCAGCCGACCTGAGACCGGGTCAAGACTGGCGGCCAATCGGCTGGTCGCTGCTTCGATCCGGTTGGCGAACTCGTCGTCGGTCGTGGCGGACAGGTCGGCGACGTCCACCAGGGGCCTCGGCGCGTTTGTACCCAGCGTTTGTGACCAGACGCCGTTCAGGGTCTGGAACTGGAGCCGGAATACGTCGTGGTGCGACACCACCCTGGCCACCGCTGCCTCGAGGGCTGCCGCATTGATTCTGCCCTCCGCTTCGAACAGGAACGCCTGATTCCAATGATGCCAATCGGGAAGGTTCTGCTCGAAGAACCAGGACTGGATCGGGGTCAGTGGCACCGGCCCGGCGCCATCTCGGTCGGGTCCTGCGACGGTCGCCAACTCAGCATGGGCCAGCTGGGCCAGTTCACGGATCGTGGGATGGGCCATCAACTGCGCCGCTGAGATCGGAACGTTCGACTGCCGTGCCCGAGCCGTGACCTGCATCGCAAGAATCGAGTCGCCGCCCAGTTCGAAGAAACTGTCGTTCGTACCGACGGCCCCGAGTCGCAACACATCGCACCAGATCGCCGCCAGCCGGCGTTCGGCTTCGGTCGCCGGCGCCACGAACGCCCGGTCCGACGATCCAGACGTAGGCGCGGGTAGAACCCGGCGATCGATCTTGCCGTTGGTGTTGATCGGAAAGGATTCGAGGCCGACGAACGCCGTCGGGACCATGTACT
>JANMXA010000155.1:0-6140 GCA_031394255.1 Gemmatimonadota bacterium | reverse complement strand
TACTGCGATCGAACTTCCGATCAGATCACGGAACGAGGTAGGCCGAAGGCAGCCCAGCCGTGTCGTTCTTGACCGCGATCAGACGGAGCGTACCAGTGCCCTGAACCACGGCGCAGGTGCTCGCGCTAACCGAGTACTGGTACCGCCGGAAGGTGCCGTTGTCCGAAAGCAGTCTCGGATTGTCGGTCGCACCTAACCCATTGCCCGTGGTCGTGATCGCGAACAGGATCTCGAGCAAGAGCGGCGGGCCAACGGAAACCTGGTTCGCGACCAGAACCTGGACCGGAATGGTCGGGCCGTTGGTCGGCGTGTCGTACGTGTAGGTACAAGCGCCGGAGCCGCTGAACGTGGCACCGGCTTGGATGCCCGTCGTCGCCCACGGGTTGGCAGCACCAACCGCGGGGAAGAAGGCGTTGTTCTTGTACACCGACGGGATCGGCGTCAGCACGGTCGCCGAGAGGTTCGGGACGATCGTGTTGAAGTCGAAGGCGGTGGTCTGAACCTGCGTGAAGGCAGAGTCAGGTCCACCAAGGCTCACGGTGGTATCGATGACGAACGAGCCGAACACCTGATTGCCCGGAATGATCGCCGGGAACCCGGTCGACGGCGTGGTGATCGTCGTCAAGACATTGTCCCACACGGTCCCGAACCCGCTGGTGATCTTGTAGCGAAGATCCACATCGGTGCCGCCCGTGCCCCGGTACCGGACATCGAGACGGACGCCAGCCAGATCGGTGGAGTCGGTCGCGAACACGAGCAAGGTAGCCGGCGAGCCAGCCATGTAGAGCGGCTGGGGCGCCACGGCCTGGATGGCCGGAGCGGTCCGGTCGACGGCGGCCACGATCGGGCTGGTGGCGTTGGTCGTGTTGCCCGCGCGGTCGGTGACCGAGGCGGTCCAGACGTAGTAGCCCTGGTCGCCGCAGGAGTTGTCCGCCGAGGCGATCGGAGCGGCGAGCGTACGGGCCACGCCGGCGCCGGCCGGAGCGATCAACACGCCGAGGTTGCCCGAGGTGCAGGCAGGCGCCGCGTCGGCGATCAAGGTGGCCAAGTTCAACGTGACCGCGGCGGCGGAGAGGCCGGCGTTGTTGTCGTTGACCGAGTAATCAATGGTCCCGGCGCCAACCGTGGTCTTGACGGTCGAGTCGGAAACGTAGGTGCCGGCGTACGCGATCGTCGGGTTGGTCTTGTCGACGCCGAACAGATTGGCGCCGCGGATGGTGCCCGAGACGTTACCGATGTTGTCGGTCGCGGTGGCGCAGGCATCGTACTTGACCGGCGACGGGTCTTCGGCCAACAGGGCCGCGCTGAAGGGCGTGACGCCGCAGATCGCGTTGCCGAAGCTGTCCAGGCCGAGGAAGTTCGTGATGGTCTGTAGATTGACCCCAGTGCCGGCGTCAGTCGACGTAAAGTCGTTCTGGATGTTGTACGCCGTCCCGATCCAGCAGCCCGGGTTCGGGATCGTGGTCGAGCAGCCGGCCAGGAAACCGATCTCGTTGGCGGCGATCGTCGGGCCCTTGGTGTCGATGTAGACCGTGTTGCCGAGGGCGAGAGTACCACCCGCGAGCAAGTTGTATCGGGTCGAACCGGCGACCGTGTAGGCCGTGCCAACCTGCTCAGGAGCCCCAGCGGCGAGGTACTTCACGTCAGCTGCCGGAGCGGTGCCCGGCGTAACCGTAAAGCCGGTGATTGAGACACCACCTTCGAACGCAGGGGCCGTCAAGCAGGCGAGCTGGCCACCGAGCGTGAAGCCGGTTTGCGGAGTGCCCGTCTGATTGGAGGCGCTCGAGCCGCAGGACGCGGACGTGGCGCTGATCGTCGGGGTTACCGGGAAGAACGAGATGTAGTTCGGCCCGCCCGTCCAGACGACGTCGGACTTGTACCAATAAATCGAAGGGGGACCACTGCTGATGAAGGACGGGCTGTTCGACAGCGGGGTCAGGGACGGGGTCGTCCCGGCCGTGATCGCGTCCCGGTTCTGCATCACGACCGGAACCGCGTTCGACGAGATCGGGTTCGTTTGGCCGCCGACGAAGATCCGAGCGGTGATCGAGTTCGGGCCGTTGAAGATGACCGGCACGTAGGCGCCGTTGGCCAACTTCTCGACCTGACGGGTGTTCAAGCTCAGCACGATCGTCGACGGGACGTTGCCCGGCGCCGCATTGGCCGCCGAACCCGACGCGAAAACCTGCTCGGCGACAACGGTGGTACCGTTCACCAGGGCCTGGGCCTTGGTGATCGTATAGGCACCGTTGTCGACGTTCAGCGTGATTTCGATCTGACCGCTCACGCTGTCGATCTTCACGGCAGTATTCAGATTCCCACTGGTGATCGACTGGATCGAGATCGTAGCCGGCTGCGGCGTGAAGACGGTCACCGACATGGTGCCCGCGATCGACGAATTGGCGTTTGAAGTCGCCTTGATCACCGCGGTGCCATTGGCAATTGCCGTCACGACGCCACCGGCGTCAACGGAAGCAACAGCCGGAGCGAGCGAGGACCACGTCACGGCCTGCGACGGGCTGTTGGTGCCCTGCACGTTGGCCGAGGCGGTGATGCTCTGCCCGATAACCAGAGTGGCCGCGGGCGGAGTGATCACAACCGCAGTCACAGTCGCGACCGGAGCGGCCGTAACGGCGACCGTGGCAACACCGCAGACCGAGGTGTTGACGGTGGAGCAAGCCTTGATGCCCACGGAGCCGGCGGCGACACCGGTCACAACGCCAGCAGCGCTGACGGTGGCCTTGGCGTTGTCGCTCGAGCTCCACGTGACGGTCGTCGCCACGCCGGCGTCGGCGTTGACCGCCGCCACCATGGTCAGGGTCGCGCCGACGGTGACGGAGCCACCATCAGGACCCACAGTGATGCTGTGGACGGCCGGAGCGGGCGGCGGCGGCGGCGGCGGCGGATCAACGACAGTGACGTCGTCGCCGCAAGCAGCCAGGCCAACGGCCAGCATGCTCGTCAGCAGCGTGGAACGAAAGAACTTGTTCATTAACTCCCCCTATGAACGTGAGACTGCAAGGTTTGCTACCACTTCCGACAATTAATCCTGAGCCCAGCGCGACCACATCGAGATAACGTTAGCAGCGAGACGGATCGGCCGCTGTGAGCCAGCGCACAAAACGCTGGACAAGCTGCCGGTGAGTCTCACTGCCCGAGTCCGGACCAGACAACCGCAGACTCGGCACCGACGGTCTCCGACCCGAGGAGGAGGAAAACCCTCCCTCGAGCTTCGACTCGGAACCGAACGACGGCCCGCTCTCCGGACTTGAACGACGCGCCAAGTTAACCATCCATGGTGCCAGGGTCAAGAAGTTAAACCCTGATGCCTCCACATCTTGGCCCCGCCGGCCTCGGAACGCACCCCCGCCGGACCCGTTTCCACCCATTCGGTGCACCAGCTGGCACCCGGCTGACGAACGCTGGGATGACAGCCCAGCAACCAGCGTGCCGCATCGCGTTGCCAACACATAAGTTGCGCATTCTTGCACCGTTAGGGCCGGTGTCGCGTTTCCGACACCGGCCCAGGACCCCGGCTTTTCGCCGGTCAGGCCGCGAGCTCGCCAGCCTTCGATACCGAACAAAGGCCGTTACTTGGGGAGCCCCGGAGCCCCCCGGCGAGCGGCCGCAACCAACTGGGCCCACCAACCAGGGGAGGCGACCTCCGGGCGTCGTGCCTTCCAGATCAGACGACCGTCGTCAGCCACCACGAAAAAGGCCCAGCCGTCGGTCGCCCGGACGCCGTACCGCCGGTGGGTCGCCCCGGCCGAGTCAGCCAGGATCTTGAGTCGGGTGGCTCCGCCAAGGCCGGCCAGGGCTTCGGCCCGGCCCCAAGCCACCGCGACCAGCTCGACCCGCGGGCTGCCCATCGAGTCGACGCGGGCCGCGACATCGGCCCACCCGGGCCGCTGGCCCGATCCCCCGAAGGCGAGGACCACGACCTTGCCAAGTTCAGCCTTGAGACGGAACGGCTGATCCGCCGGCCCTGGCGTGCCGTTGGCCCAATAAGGGAGGATGATGTCCGGCGGGGTCCGACCGATCGGCGGGTCGTCGAGCAGCGACGCCCGGAGCTTCTGGGCTTCGGCCGGCACAACCAGCACCGCCAGCAGCCCGGCGAGCGCCACAATACGTCGCCCGCCACGTAACCCCATCATCGGACCGCGAGCCCCACGGCCTTGATCAGGTCCTGTTCCCCGCCCGACCCGGTATACACCACCTTCCCCGCCCGATCGATCACCACGATATAGGAGGTCGTGGCCACGTCGAAGGCTCGGCTCCCGGCGCCCTTGTCGTCGAAGAGCGGCAGGAACGGCGGCTTGTGAAGCTCGAGGTAGCGATGGACCCGGTCCTTCGAGTCGTTGACCGTGATGTTGACTCCGATCATCGTGACCCGGTCACCGTAGGTCTTCTGGACCCGGCCAAGTTCGGGCAGCAAGGCCTTGCAGAGGGCGCACCAGGTGGCCCAAAACTCGATCAGCACCGGTTTCTTGCCGATGACGGTGCCCAGGTCAAACGGCTTCCCATTCAGGTCGTTGATCAGAATCCGCGGCGCGGCGGCACCGATGGCGATCCCGGACTCGAACTGGGCCATGGCGGGACGGGCCGCAAACGAGGTCACTGCCCCCAGTACAGCAAGCACTGGGAGGACTTTGGCAATCGGGCTCATATCCAGACCTGACCCATCTTGATGAGGTAATACTCGGCCATCGCGAGCAAGAGGACGCCGGCCGCGCGCTTCACCCACACGGTCCAGCGGCCCGGCTTCGGCAGAGCGGCAACCACGCCGGAGAAGATCCCGATTGCCACCAGCAGAGCCGTCATCCCGAGGCTGAACACAAAGAGATAGAGGAAGCCGAGCGCTGCGCTCTGGGTCGAGCTGACGAAGGTGAGCACCGCCGCGAACGCCGGGGCACCGCACGGCGCGGCCACGAGACCGGAGGTGGCCCCCATCAGGAACACCGCACCGAGGGACTGGCCACCGAAGCGCCCCGCCCAGGCGAGCAGGCGTTCGGGCACCATGACCGGAATGACATCGAGCATGGCGAGGCCCGAGACAAGCAGCAGATTGGCCATCGCAAAATAGGCCCAGGGATTCGCGCTCACCGTGCCGAACAACGATCCCGTGAGTCCGGCCAGCAGACCGAGCGACGCATAGACCGTGGCGAGACCAACGGCATAGACGAGGCTCATCGCCACCGTTCGACCCCTGGATCGACCCACCGCGCCCGCCCCGCCAAGGACGCCGGCGGTGATCGGGATCATCGGGTAGATGCAGGGCGTCAGGCTGGTGACCAGGCCGGCCCCGAACAGGAGCGGCAGCGCGGTCAGCGGGTGAGCGAGCAGTTCTGATCCGGCCACGCTATGACGGCTCCCGGTGGTAGTGACTGGCGACGTACTCCTCGAGGATCGCAAGGAACTCGGGCACGATCCGGTCCCCCTTCAACGTCTTGAGCATCCGCCCGTCGACGTAGACCGGCGCCTTGGGGTCCTCGAAGGTTCCCGGCAGCGAGATCCCGATATTGGCGTGCTTCGACTCACCCGGGCCATTCACAACGCAGCCCATGACCGCGACCTTCATGGTCTCGACGCCGGGACGGTCCTCGCGCCAGACCGCCATCTGGTCGCGGAGGTAATTCTGAATCTCGAGGGCCATCGACTGGAAGAAGGTACTGGTGGTCCGGCCGCATCCGGGACAACTGGTCACCTGGGGCAAGAAGCTGCGGAGGCCCAACGACTGAAGGATCTGCTGGGCCACCCGCACTTCCTCGGCGCGGTCGCCGCCAGGCATCGGTGTCAGCGAGACGCGAATGGTGTCGCCGAGGCCTTCCTGGAGCAGAATCGAGAGGCCGGCGGTACTCGCCACGACGCCCTTCATGCCCAGGCCCGCTTCCGTGAGGCCGAGATGCAGGGGGTAATCCCCCCGCGGGGCGAGCATCCGGTACACGTCCACCAGATCCTGCACCCCGGAGACCTTCGCGGAAAGAATGATCCGGTCGTGGGGGAGGCCGATCGACTCGGCGGCGCGGGCGGAACGGATGGCACTTTCCACCATGGCCTCCATGGTGACGGCGCGGGCGTCCTTCGGCTGGGCGCTCGCGGCGTTGGCGTCCATCAGTTCGGTCAGCAGTTGCTGATCGAGC
>JANMXA010000154.1:0-6233 GCA_031394255.1 Gemmatimonadota bacterium | reverse complement strand
CGAGGTGGACTACGGCCAATTCCGGCGCGGCCCAGACCTGGTATCCGGCCAGCCGGAGACGGCGGCAAAGATCGACCTCCTCCGCCGAGACGAGCGCGGAGTTCCAGCCGCCAACGTTGATAAACGCGTCCCGTGCCACTGCGATGTTGGCAGCGTTGATGTACCAACGAGGCCCTTCGCCGGGTACTGCGTTGAGGGAATGCCAGGTGGTGGCGATCCAGCCCTCGCCGGTCGGCATCTCGCACTCGTAGCCGACCGCTTCCGCAGAGGTCCGCTCGAAGGCGGCAGCGACCCGGTCGAAATAGTCAGGGGGAATACCGACGTCGGAGTCGAGGAAGCACAGATAGGTTCCCCGCGCTGCGCGGGCCCCGACGTTGCGGACCGAGGCGACGGTCCCACCCCGATGATCGAGAACCCTGGCGTCGGGATAGCTCATGGCGATCTCGCGGGCACCGTCCGTGGATCCATGATCGACGAAAATAACTTCGGCTCCAGAGCGGCTCGCCGCCGTGGTGAGCGAGTCGGCGGTTTGGCGGAACAGTCCAGCCTTGTTGAAAACCGGAACGATCGCCGAGCAGGTCGGATCTGGCAGTGGCTGGTCCTTCACGAGCCGGGCTGGGCTCCCCGATTCCCGATCTGTTTGGCGGGGTTCCCACCCACGATTGTGCGCGGCGCCACTGGCTGAACGACCACGGCGCCGGCCGCTACGACAGCCTGATCGCCAACGTCCGCCATGACGATCGCGCCGTTGCCGATCCAAACGTCGGTGCCGATCCTGATGACGTCGTTGCGCCCTCCCTGGAGGCGGATCGGGACATCAACCCGGTCGAAGTAATGCTGGTTGCGGCCGCTCAACAGCGTTACGCCGGAGCCGACCAAGACGTCCGCGCCGAAGACGACGTCACCCACGTTGCAGAAGGCCCCTATGTAGACCCCGGATGGGATCGTGACATTGGGTGTCGCGAAGATCGTTCCGAATTCGATGCAGGACTCAGGCGACGACGACGTGAGCGTCGCGCGGTAGAACGCCCGGCGGAGGGACTGGCCGATGCCTCCGGGCCAGAGGCTCCACCATTGGCTCATGCTCTGGAACAGTCCCAACCGGCGAGCCGGCATGATCGCCGAGAGGCCTGCGTACACGCCGATCCACGGCGCCACGACGATCAGGAACACCAGGCCGCCCAGCTTCTTGACGGTCGCCTTCATGAGGCCCCGCCATGGGTTCTTAGCCATTCGTCCAGGATCAGCAGATTGAAGAGGCGCTGGCTGTGATCGCGGTGGCCACCGGCGTGCTCTTGCACCATCAACCTGATCCCTCGGGCCGTCAGAAGGCCGCTGCCGACGAGGTGATCGCTCGTGACGAGTCGGTCGACCAGCCCGCGGAGCGAGCCGGCGAACCAGGCCGGGAGGGGCATCGAGAATCCGCGTTTCGGGCGGTCGAACAGATCCCCAGGGAGATACCGGCTTAGTAGGGTCCGCAAGATGCGCTTGCCGCCATTCTCGCCCATGACCCAGGCGTCCGGCAGGCTCAGCCCGAATCGCACCAGCTCCTGGTCCAGAAGGGGCGCGCGGGCCTCGAGGCCAAAGGCCATCGTGGCAACGTCGACCTTGGGCATCAGGCAGTCGGCCAGGTAGGTCCGGATGTCGACGTATCGCATCTTTCGAAGCGCCGAGCCGGGTGACTCGTCATACAGCGTGGCAAGGAGCTGGTCAGCGGTTCGATGCAGATCTCGGGCCTGCCGCAGCGCCGGTCCGTAGAGTTGCCGGGCTTCATCAGCCGCGATGAAGGTTCTGAGCGCGGCGAAACGGTGCGCTGGTGAACCGTGGCCAAGCACACCTAGCGCCCGGCGCGCCTGGCCGATCCAGCGAATGCCGAATCCCGTGGTGCCGGCCAATGCGGTGATGCTGCGCCCGGCCCGGGCCAAGCCAGGGGGGCATCGGGCGCTCAGCTGTTCGAGGCGCGCCGCGGTCCGGTACCAGTCATACCCGGCAAAGACCTCGTCGCCGCCGTCGCCTCCGACCGCCACCGTGACGTGACGCCTCGTCTCCCGTGCCAGGAGCCATACGTTCAGCGCCGATGAATCGCCGAACGGCTCGCCGAAGTGGGCCACCATCTCGGGAAGGGCGTCGAGAAGGTTCGGTGTGGCGCGGAACACATGGTGTTCGGTCCCGATCCGGTCAGCTACTATCGTGGCGAACGGGCTCTCGTCGAAGGCGGCCTCGCCGAAGGCAATCGAAAACGTGTGAATTCGGCTCGACGCATGGCGGGCGGCCACGGCCGCCACCAGGCTCGAATCGATTCCACCACTGAGGAACACGCCAAGGGGTACTTCGCTCTGAAGCCGGAGAGTGACCGCTGTGCTCAGGATATTGTCGAGCCGGTCGACGGCATCGTCGAAGTCGCCGTCGAAGGCCGGGAGGTCATCCGACAGGCTCCAGTAGCGCTGTGGCGTGAGCTCCGCCGTTTCGCTGGAGAGTAGCGTCCCTGCCTCGAGTTTCCGGACCTCGTGGTAAATGGTTGTGGGCGCCGGGATGTAGCCGAGGGCCAGGAAGTCATCGACCGCCCCGAGGTCGACGGTCCAGGGCCTCGCCGCGCCGGCCCGAAGTGCCCTCAGGGCCGAAGCGAAGTACAAAATGCCATCTTCGATGACGTAGTAGAGGGGTTTCTTGCCGAGGCGGTCGCGGGCGATCAGAAACGCCCCGGTCCGGTCATCCCAGGCGGCAAACGCGAACATCCCTCGGAATGATTCGACCGCACCGGCACCGCGGTCCCTGAACTCATACAGTACGGCTTCAGTGTCCGATGCCGTGCGGAGCGTCACGCCGCGCCGTTCGATCGCGTGGCGGAGATCGAGATAGTTGTAGATCTCCCCATTGAACACCAGGCCAAGGTTGCCCGATACATCGACCATCGGCTGCTGGCCGGTCGCGACATCGATGACCGAGAGCCGCCGGTGGGCGAAACAGGCCCGGCCCGATGGGGAGGTCCAGAGCCCTTCGCCGTCTGGCCCGCGATGCGCGATTAGGCAACTCATGGCCTGGACCCGGCCCGGGTCGGGTCGACGGTCTGGGATCAAGCTGAGCGCGCCGGCGATGCCACACATCAGGCCGCACCCGAAGCTGCGGCAGCTCGCCGGCCGGTGTAATGCCTCAGATAGTGATCGACCATGGCGGCTTGGCTGTAGTCGGCAACGGCCCTGGCCCTGGCCCTGAGGCCATACCTGGCTCTGAGGTCGGGATCGCCAACGAGCGCCGTGAGCGCGTCCGCAAGGGCCGCTGGATGGCCGCTGGGAACCAGACGGCCCGCCGTACCGGCGGCCAGCAATGCCGGGTTCCCACCCACGGAAGTTGCGATGATGGAGATGCCGGTCGCCATCGCTTCGAGGATACTGATCGACGTGCCCTCCGCCAGTGACGGGAGTACGAAGACGTCGAGGTCCCGGTACAGCACCGCAGTGTCCGCTACCGCGCCAAGGAGATGAATTCTCGCCGCAAGGCCGGTTTCCTGCACGGCCTTCTCGAGGGAAGGACGATCCGGCCCGTCTCCCGCGATCACGAGATGCGCGTTCGGAAACGCCGCCGCGACCCGATGGAATCCTTCAATCAACATCGGGATGTTCTTGCCGGCGACCAGGCGAGCCACGACACCGACCACCACGGAATCGGAGGCGATCATCAGCCGGCCGCGAAGGTCGCCGCGAGGCCCCGGACAGAACCGGTCGGTGTCGATGCCGTTGGCGACCACGTGGACCTTCGCCCGGGGGACCCGGACCTCATCGGTCAGAAATCCCGCCAAGGGTTCCGACACGGCGATACACGCCTCGGTGGCATGAGCCGCCAAGCGCATCATCAGCCGAAGGCTGAGCGGCGTCGAATCGAGGAGCCCGTGACAGGTATAAATCATCCGCGGTACGCCGGCCGACTTCGCCGCCGTGACCGCCTTGAGCCAAACCCCGCTGTGGATGTGCACGAGGTCGGGCCGTCGGGCCCGGAACCAGGTTCCGGTGGCGCCGGCGAGGACCAATGGCACGGCGCCGCGAGCGGGGGAGACCGTCACAGTGATCCCATCGGCCGCAAGTCGCGGCGCCAACTCACCCTCGTGTTCGAGACAGGTGATCCCGACATCGTGACCACGCCGAGCCAGCGCCCGGGCCAACTCGGCAACCATCGTTTCCATGCCCCCCACATCCATGCTCGGGACGGCCATCTCGATTCGCAGAGGGCGGTCAGCCATGGGTTTCGACTCCCGAATTGCTGGTCCGGCCGACCAGGCGGCGATAGATCTCGTGGTGGGCCAGCACCCGGTGCTCAAGGGAAAAGCGCTCGGCCACCTGTTGTCGGGCTGTTCGCGGGCCCTCGTCCTCGCGGCTCGCGAGGCCGGCCTCAATGGCGTCGGCAAGCGCGGTCGGGTCGCCCGGTCGTACCATGATGCCGGCCTCGGGCACAGAAAGAACCTCGGGAACCGCCCCGACCGCCGTAGCGACCACTGCACAGTCAGCGCGAAGTCCCTCGAGTAGCACATTGGGAAGTCCTTCGCTTCGTGAAGGAAGGACCAGCAGGTCTATCGCGCCATAGATCGGGCGCATGTCTTCATGATGGCCCGCAAAGGTGACTCGCGGTGCCAGGCCAAGGCGCGCTGCCTGGCGCTCGAGGGCGCCCCGTTCCGGTCCGTCTCCGACGATCAAACCACTGAAGGCCCGGCCGCGGCGTTGCAGCAGGGCGCAGGCGTCGAGAAAGACGTCGACACCTTTCTCAGGGCTCAGGCGCCCGACCACTCCGATGTGGGGGCCCGCGCCGCGCCGTGCGATTGCCACCGGCGCTGCCAATCCCCCGCTCTCCTCAGCCAGTGGAATCACCGCATTATAGATCACGGATACTTGGGGACGCGGCTCACGATAGGTCTTTGCCTGCTCCGCGGACATGACCACGATGTGGTCCGCGTTCCGCATCAATCGGCGGTCAAGCAATTGGTAGAGTCGAATCTTGGCGTTTTCGGCTGTGGCTCCGTGGAAGAAGGCGAGCCAAGGCAGCGGGCAGCCTCCCCGGCGTAGGAGATAGGCAAGGGTGGTCGGCTTGTAGCCGTGTGTCTCGATGATGTCCGCCCCGGTTTCGGCCAGGACATCGCGGAGTTGTCCGATCAGTCCGAGGTCGAGCGGTCCCCGCTCCTCGAGAATTCGAAACGGGATGCCGGCTTGCTGGAGGACCCGGGGGTACGGAGAAGGCACCCGCCCGCCTCGGTGGAACAGGACTAGTGTCAGATCGATATCCTGACCACGCAGCGCAGGAGCAAGAGCAGCCAATTGGCGCGCTGGCCCCGACACGATGTGGGTGTCGAGCAGGGCCGCAACCCGGATCATGGCGCGGAACGGTCCCCCGCGCCGGCGGGCCGGAGGCTGACTGCGATTCCGATCGTCGGGTCAACCGGCTTCTGGCCAGGCACGCGCAGGCCGAACGGTGCCGGTCGCGGGGCCAGCCGCGCCTTGATCGGGTGTGAGGTCGCCAGCGCTGCCCCAGCCTGGCCACGGAACTCCTGGGCCTCCGACGCCCTGATCTGCGAGGCCAGCGCGATCAGTGCGAGCATGGCGAACAGCGGGTAGTAGTAGGCATGAGACAAGAAAACCGCGCTGGTCATGAAGCCGAGGACGCTAGCCAGGAGTTCGGGGCGGTGAGTGCGTTCCCTGATGGCGGCCGGTCCACGCGCCATCCAAAACTTTGAGGCCCGGTAGGCGCCGGTCAGAAGCATGGTGACGAAGAGGCCAAGGCCGACCGTACCCAATTCCGCGGCGGCCTGAAGGTAGGCGTTGTGTGGAGCGCTCAGCTTCACGCCGCGGGTGAAACCACGGTTCATGAGCGTGTAGCCTTCTGCCACCGGGAAACCCCCGATTCCAACCCCCATCACAGGGTGCGCTCGCCAGTATCGAAGGCCCCGATTCCAGATCGCAACCCGGCCGCCGTAGTCCGTGTAGTTGTAGTCCTGTTCGCCGTTGGCGAACGCGGAAAACCGCTCGCGGAATTGTGCCGGACCGAACGACCAAGCACCGGCGGCGAACAGGACCGTGGCGATCAGCAACCCGAGCCGGCGGGCGCCTTGTTGGCCCATGATGAAGACGAGGCCCGCGACAATCACCGCCAGCGTGCCTCCACGCGATCCTGTTCTCACGAGGCCGTAGAGGCAGATCCCGACTGACGCGAGGCAGACCACTCGTCGGATCAGGGGGCCCTTGCGAGTTGCC
>JANMXA010000153.1:0-6054 GCA_031394255.1 Gemmatimonadota bacterium | reverse complement strand
GGCCACGATGCCGGCGATGGGCGCACTCTCTCGCAGTGCATGGGGCGCGCTAGGCGTGTTCGAAATGGCGTGTGCGGTCTTGCTCATCGTCCCCGCTGCAGCGAAGTGGAACCCGAGCCTCACCCCGTTGGCCGCCGTCGCGCTCGTGCTGGAGAGCGTAGCGCTCGCTATCATCTACGCACGGCATTCGCGCGAACTGGCAGCGACAAATCCGCTGGTATGGGTCGTCGCGATGGCACTGATGGCGGCCTTCGTCGCTTACGGGAGGTATGCGCTCGGGTCTAGGGTCTAAGCGTCACACGGCGTCATCGCCGGATGAGCGTCTGGATATGACGCACGGCGTGTTCCGCTTGCTGCTGACGAGCGGACCTTCCATCGTCGCAACGCGAACTATCCGCCGATCCGCTCGCAGTAGAGGCCAGCGTTAGCTGGCCGAAAGCGGCTCCTGCGTTCACCTTCTCTACCGCCTCCGCTCCCGCTGCTGAGCCGGTTTCGCTGTCTCGCATGCCCATACCGCGCCTGTCTCACCTTGCACTGCTCGCCATCGCGTTCGCTGGTAACGCTCAGGCCCAAGTCGTTCCCTGCGGGGCCCAGGTGCCTGATTCCGCCCCTCCCACGGTTCTCGAAGGCCGCACGACTCGCGACACCGTTCCAGGCGGCATCCGCGTCGCCATCCTCACCCGGCCGTCGCGGTGCGACTCGGTGGTTGCACGCGTAACCGTTCGTTTTGGGGACGAGATCACGCTCGCGGATCGTGTTTCAGCCGTCCGCGTCCTGCGGAAGTTCGTAGGGCTCGGTACCTCGGCGATGACCGCGCGCGCTGTTCGCGACTCGTTCGCCCGACTCGGCACGACTTTCACCGTCGCGGGATCACCCAGTCGGATGTCGATTCTTCTGCACACGGCGCCGACTTATCTCGCTCCCACCCTTGCATTGACGGCGACACTGCTCCGTCAGCCCCGATTCGAGCCAGCCGCGTTCGACAGCATCCAGGCCGACATCCTCACAGGACTGGCGGAGGACAGCGCGAGCGTTGTTGATCTCGCCTCCGCGCGGCTCCTTCAGGCGCTCTCGCCCTATCCACCGTCTCACCCCACACAAGCAGATCACTTTCCGTCCCATCACGACGGTGTTCGCAGTCGCAGGGATCATCAATGGCTGCTGGGCACCGCGCCACAAGGCGCAGTCGCAAGGCGCCGCCCCGGGCTCGAGGTAGCCATCTCGAGCCAGGACGTGGGACCATGTCCGACGTGGTGGCTCCATTGCTGGCCTCGGGCCCACCGGCAGCGTATCGTTGGAGCGTTCCTCGAGCGGTCACCGCCCGAGCCACCGTCTATCTGCGCAAACAGGTCTGGATCATGAGTCGACTGACACCCTCTTTCGTCTTCAGCACGGCCATCACGCTGCTACTCGGCTTTCCCACGCCCGCTTCCGGGCCGGTGCCGGCCAACCTCCTGTCAGGACTGGTGTGGCGCAACGTCGGCCCGTTCCGAGGCGGGCGGATCTCGGCTACCGCGGGTGCCATCGGCGAGGTGGGGACGTTCTACGCCGGCACACCGGCCGGAGGAGTCTGGAAGACGACGAGCGCCGGCGAGACGTGGTCCCCCGTCTTCGACTCCGTCAGCAGCGCCTCGTCGATCGGCGCGCTCGACGTGGCACCATCGGACCCGAACGTCGTCTATGTCGGCACCGGGCAGGCATACGGCAACGACGGTGACGGGGTGTACCGATCATCGGACGCCGGCAAGACCTGGAAGCACCTCGGGCTCGAGACCACCAAACGCATTGGTGCCGTCATCGTCGATCCGCGCAATGCCGACGTGGTGCTGGTCGGCGCTCAGGGCGGTCGAGCCAAAAACGAGGCCCGCGGGGTCTATCGGAGCACGAACGGCGGCGTGACCTGGACCAAGACCCTCTTCGTCAGCGACTCCACCGGTATCTCCCGGATGGCGATCGCCGCCGATCGGCCGGACGTGGTCTTCGCCACCATGCGACGGACCGGCGCTCCACCGACCCCGGCGAGCGGGATCACGCCCCGAGGCACGCCCCCGTCGGCTGACGCCCCGACCGGTGCTGGTCTGTTCAAGTCGGTCGATGGAGGAGTCACCTGGAAAGAGCTGACCGGTGGCGGTCTGCCGCGGTTCGAAGGGATGGCCGCTGTCGCGGTGGCGATGAACACCAACGCGCAACGGGTCTACCTCATCACGAACGACGGGCTCTACCGGTCCGACGACGGCGGTGCCACGTGGCGTCAGATGGATCCTTCCGACGAGCGGATCCGCAGCGCCCAGGGCGGCTACAACTGCGGGCTGCTGGTCGATACCCGGGACCCCGACATCGTCTACACGTTCGCGACGACGGCCTACAAATCCACCGACGGGGGCAACACGTTCACCGGTTTTCGGGGCGCGCCGGGCGGCGACGATCCCCAGGCCGGTTGGATCGACCCGACCAACCCCCGCCGCATGATCTTGGGCTACGATCAAGGGGCCATCGTCTCGCTCGACCAGGGCCGGAGCTGGAGCTCGTGGTACAATCAGAGCACCGAACAGGTGTACCACCTCTCGGTCGACACGTCCTTCCCGTACTGGATCTACGCGTCGCAGCAGGACGCGGGCACGATCCGGACCCGCGCCCGGGGAGATCTCGGCGCCGTCTACCCGTTCGACTGGACCCCCGTGAGCGGATGGGAGTGGGGCACGATCGTGCCGGATCCGCTCGATCCCAACACGGTCTATGACACCGGGATCGACCTCCTCAAGATCAACATGGCGACCAGCCAGCGGGCCTCGGTGAGCCCGGCGGCCGATCCGGCGCGCCGCCTGCGGCTGTCGTTCTCCCAACCGCTCGTCTGGGCGCCGTGGAACCAGCACGAGCTGCTGGCCGGTTTTCAGAGCGTCATGGCGACGACCGACGGCGGAGCCCACTGGCGGACGTTGAGCCCCGACCTGACCTACCCCGCGGGCGTGACGCCGCCTCCGGACTCGGCTCCGCCGCCGCGTAACGGTCCTCGGCCAGGCGCGATCGAAACCATGGCGGCGTCTCCGGCCGCGAGGGGAACGATCTGGGTCGGCACCAACAACGGCCTGATCAAGGTGACGAAGAACGAAGGGATAACCTGGGCTGACGCCACGATCCCCAACCTGCCCTACCCGGCGGCCGCGCTGATCGAGAAGGTGGAGGCGTCGCCGTTCGTGGGCGGGGAGGCGTATGCCGCGGTGGACGTGCAGGGACTGGGCGACGACGCGCCGTATCTCTACCGCACCCGCGACTACGGCAAGACCTGGCAGAAGATCACCGACGGCCTCCCGGACCAGGAGGCGAACGGGAGCACCGTGCGAGTGGTCCGGGCCGACCCCAAACGGGCGGGGTTGCTCTTCGCCGGAACCGAGAGCGGCATCTACCTCTCGCTCGACGACGGGGATCACTGGCAGTCGCTCAAGCTCAACTTGCCGACCACGTCGTTCCGGGACATTGCCTTCGCGGGAAACGACCTCGTGGTCGGGACCTATGGCCGGGGGATCTGGGTTCTGGACGACTACGCGGTGCTCCGGCAGATGACGGCCGAGGTGGCGCGCGAACCGGTGCATCTCTTCAGACCCGATCCCGCGATGCGGGTGCGTCGGAACACCGGCTACAACACGCCCTACCCGCTCGACGTGCCGCAAGCGCCGAATCCGCCCGACGGGGCGGTGATTTATTACTGGCTCGCGACCCAGCCGTCCGGCGAGATCACGATTGACGTGATGGATTCCACCGGTACGACGGTGCGACACTTGTCGAGCGTTGCGCAGCCGCCGGTCAAAGAAGCGGCTCGACCGAACTTTCCCGATTTCTGGCTGGCCAGGCCCTACCAACTGCCCGCGGCGGCCGGGACCAATCGGGCGGCTTGGGACCTGCGCTACGATCCACCGCCGGCGTTCATTCACAGTTTCGAAATCAACGGGAATCCGGGCGCCTCGCCGCCGTCGCCCGAAGGGGCGCTGGCGTTACCCGGCACCTATGCCGTCAAGCTCACGGCTTCCGGGAAGAGCTACTCGAGCAAGGTGACGGTGCGCAACGACCCGCGCTCGCCGGCGACCGCGGCCGCTCTCCGCGGGCAGCAGGTGCTGGTGGCGAAGATGGATGCGGCAATGCGGGTCTCCTATGACGGGTACCAGCAGGTCGCCGCGATGCGGACGGTGATCGAGGCGATCAAGATCACCGACTCCGCCTCGGACCTCGGCCGGGCGATCAAGGCGTTCCACGCCAGCCTCGATTCGGTCGGTGGAGTCGCCCTCGAGGATCGTTCGTTCAGCTTCGGGTTCGCGGGGAGACCTAAGACCGACCTCTTCTCGGTGCACGACCGGCTGCAGACTCAGTTCATGAGCCAGGACACCGGAGACCTGGCACCAACCGCGGCGGCGCTCTCGGGGTTTGCGCGGACGTGTCGCGACCTCACCCGCGCGCTGGGGCGGTGGCAGGCACTCACTGGCGACGAGTTGCGGGTGATCAACTCTCGATTGGTGGCGGCGGGACAGACGGCCATCACGGCAGCGCGGGGGGTACCGGCGCCGAGGTGTTGATCGCGCGTTTGGGATGCAGGGGGGACGGGAGCGGGCGCGCACAGAGCCTGGGTGGATTGCCTGGCTCGTCGACGACCTGTAGTCCTGGGCGCCGATCAACGGAATCCACGAGGCTCCGCCTGCTGACGACGCCAAGCCCAGGGTGCTAGCGAGCCGGTGTAGGCGAATATCAATCCTCCGGTTGATTGTCTTCGCGCATGGACTCCACATATTTGAATCAAGGAGCGTCGACGTTGCGCCATCGTCACTTCGCTCTGGCTCGTCCACCAGGAAGCTGTATCACGGAGGTCGCATGAAGAAGATCGCTCTCGCAGCTCTGCCGCTCGTCATTCTGGGCATGACACTGCCGCGCCAAGCGGCGCCTCAGGCCGGCAAGACTCTGTACGAGCGGCTCGGCGGCATCTTCGCCATTGCTGCGGTCATCGATCATTTCAGCGACGCATTAGTGCAGAACCCGATTGTCGGAAAGACCTCGCAGAATCCTGCGCTCCGAGAATGGCACACCAACAGCCTGGGCAGATTGCCTGGCCTCAAGTTCGAGCGAACCCTATGGGTTGCCGAGGTCACTGGCGGGCCGTTTAAGTTCTCGGCGACAAAGCCGGGCAAGAGTCACTTGGGTCTGGAGGAGGCGCATCGCAAACTTAAGATCTCGCCGGCGGAATTCGATGAGGTTGCAGCCGAACTGGGGCGTAGTCTTGACTTTGCCAAAGTGCCTGCGCGTGAGAAGGGTGAAGTTCTCGCGGCATTCGCCGCGCACAAGAACGAAGTCACCGCTGGCTATAGAGCGAAATAGCGACGCGACGACGACGGACTGGCCGCGCTCACAGATCCGCTCGTCCGGCGCGTGCGCGCGCTGGGAAATACCCGCGTCACGACGGGACATCAGCCGACGGATCCCTGGGCTGAACAGCACACCGACCTGAAGGCGCGGGCCTTCCTGTCGGCGGGCGAACGCGAAGTCCTCGACCCCTTCGGCATCGCGAGCAACACCGTTAGGCTCGCCGAGAAGCTCTCCGGCCGGCGGTATCCGGGGCTCCAGCTCGAGACCTGGATCGTTCCGGAAGCAAGTCACGTCCGGACCGCCGCGCCCAGTCTGGCCCGCGCGCTGGGTTTCTTCGCGGCCTCGCGGTGGCCGTGACGCGCGACGGTGGGCGCGTCATCAGGCCCTACCGATGCCGGACGAGCGCCGGCACCAGGTGGTCGACCGTCCGGCCGTCGCCCCCCTGTCCCAGGTAGCTGATGCCCCAGCAGTAGACCACATTCGTCGTCGTGGCGGCGCAGGCGTTGTTCTGGCCGGCGGTAACGCCCCGTACGATCACACCTGGTGGCAGGAGGGTCGCGACGGGGCTGACCTCCGGCGGGCCGGAGACGCCGTTCCCGAGCTGTCCGGTCGAGTTGTTTCCGAAGCAGACCACGCGGCCGGCGGTGGTGGCCGCGCAGGTTGCCTCTCCCGTCGCGATGTCGGTTATCGAGAGGCCGCCGGCGGCCC
>JANMXA010000152.1:0-12388 GCA_031394255.1 Gemmatimonadota bacterium | reverse complement strand
CTCCCGGTCGGCTACAAGGCCGGCGACACCAAGAAGTATCAGGCCCTGATCTCGACCGACGGCGACTGGGCCTTCAGCGGGGTGTATGACGGGGCCCGGAGCCTGATGACGCAGCAGGTGATCGACGGGATGTTCGTGGTGAGCATCGGCACCGCGGCCGAGGATGGCGAAGAGGAGTGGACCCGGCGGCGGATCTACGAGTTCTCGCCGCCCGACTGGGACCGGAAGGACACCTTCGGGGTCGGGGTGGCGGAGTACTGCCAGAAGTTCAAATCGGCACCCGGGAAGTGCACCGGCGGCGCGGGGCCGTTCCTGAACGCCATCGTCAAGGAACTGATCCCGCTCGTCGCCGCCCGCTATCCGATCGACACCGACAGGCTCGGCCTCTTCGGCATCTCGGCCGGCGGGTTCTTTGCCACGTGGACGATCTTCCAGCCTAGCTCACCGTTCAAGAAGTACATCATCTCGAGCCCAGCGATGGCCTACGGCAACGGCACCGCCTTCCGCCTCGAAGAGGGTTGGGCCCGGGACCACAAGGATTTGCCTGTGGGGATCTACTTCGGGGCCGGCGTGCTCGAAACCGGCGACGGGTTCCTCGAAGGCGTCGGGCAGATCGTGAGCGGGATGTCCCACCTGTCAGGCGTACTGGGTGGGCGGCACTATCCGGGGCTCAAGCTGGTGACGGAGTTTCATCCGGGGATGAGCCACGGCGACGTGATGAGCACCGTGGTGGTGCGCGGGCTCCGGACCCTCTATGGGAAGCCCGCTGAGCTGCGTTAGGCACCAGCCGTCCGGAAAGGGACCTCGATGTCAAGGACAATCGGCACGCTCACAGCCTCGATCATCCTGCTCGCAACGGCGACCGGACACCTCGGGGCCCAGCAACTCGAGCCGCGACCGGTACCGTTCCACGACGTGGAATCGTTCACGTTCAAGTCGCCGTCGATGGGGGTGACATTCGCCGTCAACGTCGGGTTTCCAGCCGGCTACCAGCCTGGGGACGGCCGGTTCCCGGCCTTGATCACGACCGACGGCGATTGGGCTTTCCCTGCCGTGAACGAGGCGACTCGCAGCCTGGCGGGGGTGATCGATCCCCTGTTCGTGGTCAGTATCGGAACCAGGCTTGACGAAGGCGAAGCGACCTGGACTCGGCGTCGGATCTACGAATTCTCGCCACCGAACTGGGACCGTCGGGATCCATTCGGCCTCGAGGTTTCGAAGTTCTGTCAGGGTCTCCACTCGGAGCCAGGCCGGTGTACGGGTGGGGCTCCCGGGTTCCTCAAGGTGATTGTCTCGGAACTGATCCCGTTGATCACGGCGAAATACCAGATCGATCCGAGCCAGCTCGGCCTCTTCGGGGTGTCGGCCGGCGGATTCTTTGCCTCGTGGGCCATCTTCCAGCCGGATTCCCCTTTTCGGAAGTACATCATCTCGAGCCCGGCCATGGCCTACGGCGACGGTGAGGTATTCCGCCAAGAAGAACGCTACGCGAAGGACCACAACGACCTGCCGGTCGGGATTTACATGGGCGCCGGCGTACTCGAGACCGGCGACGGGTTCCTCGAGGGGATCGGGAAGATCGTGAGCGGGATGAGTCGCCTGTCCGGGATTCTTGGGGGGCGCCACTACCCCGGGCTCAAACTGGTGACGGAATACCATCCTGGAATGAGTCACACCGATGTGATGGGGACCTCGGTAGTCCGCGGGCTCCGCACACTGTATGGAAAACGGCCGTGATCGCGCGCCGGCTGGTCACAGCGCTCTTCTGTCTGGCCGCTCCAGCAGCGGCTCAGGTGCCGGCGGCGTATCACAACCTCTCTGCGGCGAGTCACCAGGTCACGACGGACTACGAGGTGAAAGTCCCGATGCGGGACGGCGTCCACCTCGCCGCCAACATCGTCCGGCCGGTGGAGCCGGGCCGCTATCCGGTGATCGTCAACTTCATTCCGTACGGGAAGACCCCGGCCCCCTTCTTCGCCGAGCGCGGGTATATCGCGATCTTCGCCGAGGAGCGGGGGACCGGGCGGTCCGAGGGCGTGATGAAGGATTACTTCGACGCCCAGTCGTTCCGCGATGGATACGACCTGGTGGAGTGGGCCGCGGCGCAGCCATGGTCCGATGGGAAGGTCGGCCTCTGGGGGATTTCCTTCGGCGCGATCAACGCGACCCGGATCGCGGCCTTGAAGCCGCCTCATCTCAAGGCGATCGCTGTCAACAGTTCCTACGCCAACTTTTACGGGGATCACTGGTACCCGGGCGGCGTCCGGAGCAACCATCCGTACGTGTGGCACGGGGCGCCGAACGTGCTCTACACCATGCTGCGCGGGCCGGTCTACGACGACGGCAAGGGCGGCCAGGCGCTGGATGTCGAGGCCTGGAAGCGCCACATCGAACAGAACGGCTGGGAGGGGTTCTTCCGCCCCCAGTGGGAGCATGACACCTACGACGCCTACTGGCAGGAGAAGGATCTCCGCAGCAAGTACGCCACCTTCGACGTGCCGACGCTCCAGGTGGCGAACTTCTTCGACCACGCCCGGAATCACGACGAGGCGTACCAGAATTACCTGGCGCTCAAGGCGAAGAAGGTCCCGCAGAAGCTGATCGCGGGGCCGTGGACCCACGGCGCGATGGGGCCGACCCAGGTCATCGACTTTGAGGAGGTGATGCTGGCCTGGTTCGATCATTTCCTGAAGGGCGCAAACACCGGGATCACCGAGGAGCCGCCGGTATCGGTGTTCGTGATGCGGGAGAACAAATGGCGGGCGGAGGAAGACTGGCCGATCGCCCGGACCAAGCCGAGCCGCTACTACCTGACCTCGACCGGCGACCTCGCGTCGAAACGTCCCGGCCCCGCGCCGGCGCCGCCGAGACGATTCGTGTATCACCCGTGGGTGGGCAGCGCGGCGGGGCCCTACGGAACCTGGTTCAACGCGTCCTACACCGACTACATCGGCCTCCCCGACCAGCGGCCCGACGAAGCCGAGTCGCTCACGTTCACGAGCGAGGTGCTGGCCGCGCCGACCGAAGTGACCGGGATGGCGTCAATCAACTTCTACGCGACCTCGTCGGCGGTGAACACCGATTTCACCATCAAACTCTCCGACGTGCAGCCCGATGGACGCTCGGAGCTGGTCACCCGCGGGTGGATCAACTCCTCGTATCGCGAATCGAATCTGAACCCGGCCCGGCCCGAGGACTGGAAGGTCTCGCCACCGACGCCGATCATTCCGGGCAAGGTCTATCGCTACCGGGTGACGCTCCAGAACATCGCCTACCAGTTCAAGCCGGGGCACCGGATCCGGGTCACGATCGCGTCGAGCGACTGGCCGTCCAACTGGCCGAACCCGCTCCCGGCCCGGAACGAGATCCGGTTCGAGAGCCCGGATGGGGACCGGTCGTTCGTGGAGCTGCCGATCGTGCCGGCGCGGGCCACACCCCTGGCTGAACCGTACATCCCGCTCCGGGAAGCACGGGAACGGCCGCCGCGGCCCGAGGAGGCGGAGCACTTCTGGATCGAGAACGACCTGTCAGGCGGCAAGGTGATCTACCGGACGGCCAGCAAGTCCGAGCATCCGGTGCCGGGCGGGACGATGACGGACGAGAGCGAATGGCGGATCGATCTGACGAAGACGCCGCCCTACCGGCAGACGATCGACCTCCGGACCACCTGGATCCTTCGCCGGCCGGGACAGCCTGATCTGCGGTTCGTCTATCGGGTGGTGACGGACAGCGCGGGGCCTCGGCCAACAGTGACCCTCACCGAAGGCCAGACACCCTGAGGCGAGACCCCCCGGCGACGGGCCGAGAGCCGGGAATCAGCCCGGTTCGGCCTGGCGGCCGCGGGCGAGGTGGAGCACTACCACGGCACTCGCGATCAGCAGGCCGCCCAGCATCGTCTTCGCGGGCAGGCCCTGGCTCAGCACGACGGCACCAAGGACCGCGGTGAGGAACGGCTCGACCGTGGAGACGATCGCCGTCCGCACGGGACCGAGCCGCATCAGGCCCATCATGAAGAAGACGGACGGCAGTACAGTGCTCCAGACCGTGAGCCCCACGATGGCGGCCCACGCCGTGCCGGAGAAGTTCGCGGTGAACGAGCGGGTGGCCACCGCCAGCGTCAGGAAGCAGAATGCCGACCCCAGTTTCCCGTAGGCCGAAGTGACCGTGACCCAATAGTCCTTCTGCATGCCGCGCATCACCGGGATGTAGATGCCGTAGACCATCGCCGCGCCGATCGCGAGCGCCACACCCTGCCAGGGGAGATGATCCCCCGCCGGTGTTCCGACCATGAGTGCCGTCCCACTGAATGACAGCGCCAGCGCCACCAGCCTGGGGGCGGTCAACCGCTCCGCGCCGCGGATGGTCTGGACCAGCGTGACCCACGCGGGATAGGTGTAGAACAGAAACGCCAGCGTGGCGACTCCGATCCAGCGAGTACTCGAGAGCGCCATTCCGACCAGCAGGGCCTGCCCGCCCCCGCCGATCGTGATGAACTTGAGGGCCTCGCGGCCGGGCATCCGGGGCGCGCCGCGGAAGCGGACCCATGTCACCATGACGAGGGCGCCAAGCACATAGCGCCACGCCAGCACGGTGAAGAGCGAGACGCCCTCGCGAGTGGCGAGGGCCGTAAGGGTGCTGACCGCGCCGAAACCGGCGGCGGCCAGGATAGTGTAACCGGTTCCCGACAGCGCCGTCGAAGGGGCGGCGGGCCTGGCAGCAGCAGTCATTGCCTAACGAACCCGTTCGAAGACCGCGTCGGCTCCGACCACGGCCCGGTGGATCCTGACGACCTTGCCGGCCGCGTCGCGTTCAACGATGAGATCCACCGGCATCACCTTCCCGTAGAGATGGTCCCGCGACTCGGCCACGTACTCCTCGGTGGAGCCTGCGTTCCCCATCAGCGACATGGTGACCATCAACTTGCCGAGTTTGGCGGCAATTTCGAGCGTTTCGCCGGACGGAGCTTTCCAGTGGCCCGAGTAGCTGGCGAGGTCGGCGGGGCTGATCGGGACCACCGGCCGGCTGTACATGAAGCGGAGCGCCCGGCTGATGGCGGCACCCATGACGGAGATGTGGGTCTCTTCGGGATAGACGACCGAACCGATGACGAGGCCCGGGAAGCCGACCTTGAGCGCCGTTGTCATCCGCTGCATCGGGGGCACCATGATCGGCCCCTCGAGCGCCCCGACCGTCAGGAGCGCCCGCCCCCTGGCTCGCTCGGCGGCGGCCCGGGCCGTCGGCACCGTGGCCTGGATCTTTTCCTTGTCCCACCAGAGCGATGGGCTCCCGATCCAGTAGCGCTTGAAAACGGTCGGCTCATTGAGCAGGGCGTACGTGGTGAAGAGCCCGCCCAGGGAGTGACCGCCGAGCGCCCGATCGGTCGGATCGGTGCGATAGCGGGCGTCGATCATCGGGATCAGCTCGGTCTTGATGAACTGGAGGAACTTGCCCGCGCCACCGCTCCCCGGGAGTGTCGCCTCGACGTTGGTCGGGGTATAGTCGCGCGAACGGCTGGCGTGGTATTCCGGCGTATAGGGCGCCGGGTCATCCCCGGGATACCCGATCCCGACGATGATGATCTCGGGAACCGATCCCTCAAGACGAAAGCCGCGATAAGTCATCGTGGCGATCGAAAAGGCGAGGTTGCTGTCGAGGATGTAGAACACCGGGTATTTCTTGCCGGAGGTGACATACCCCGCCGGCAGTGCCACGTCGACCCGGTACTCGATCCCGTTGACGGCGGACTTCATCAGGTGAGTCTCGGTGCCCGGAATGCTCACCTGAGCCTGGGCGGCGACGGACCCAACCGCGATCACGGTGATCGCGGCGGCAAGCGATGCGGCGCGGACCGACATGGGCTAGCTGTCTCCGTGGTAGCGCTTCTTGGCGGCCTTGGCCGATGGAGCCTTCGGCTTGGGGCTCTTCTCCGGCTCGAGCCAGTCGCCGAGCAGGCGAGTGAGGTAGTCGGCCCGGATCTTCTTCCCGCCGGGACTGGCCATGGCCACGGCCGCCAAGGTGCGGAGACGTTCCAGGCCGGCCCGGCCGGTCATCTCGGCACTGCGAACGAACCCGGACACGAAATCCGGCGCGGTGTAGCCGATGGTCAGGCTGTCCAGCCGCTCGGCCGGACCCGGGACCAACGAGGCGAGATCGGTCTCGAGCCGGTTCAGATAGGAGACTTCGAACCGGTAGGACGGTTCCACCGCGAGCGGCTTCATCTGGGGGAGTTTTTCGATCGCGGCCCGGGCCGCGTTCCGGATGTTTGCCTGCGCCGTGGCAAGCGGCAGCGCACTGGCATGGGCCCGGTTCAGCGCCGTCTTGACCACGGCGTACTCGATGTCCGGGAACTCTTCCTTGATCTGACCTTGCAGGACATTGTCGCCCGAGACCATGATAACGGGAATTCCGAAGCGGGCCGCGGACCGCGCCACGATCGAGGTTTCCGTGAGCCACCGGCCGTTCACCTTGTAGGTCGGCTCCACGGTGACGGTGTGCGCCATGAAGCCGTCGGTCCCGGCCCGGGCGTGCATCCCGATGCAGACGATGGCCTGGAAGGTCGAATCCATCGCCTCCATGTAGGGATCGAAGTCGTGATCCTTCCACAGGTAGGTGGCGCGCTTGTCGAGGCGGTTGAGCAGGACGTCCGGATCGGGATTGCCGCTGCCGTGGGCGTCGGTGACCACAATGTCGCCAGCGCCGCCCGCCACCAGACCGGCGATGGCGGCGTTCACATCACCGGTCAGAAAGGCCCGTGCCGCCTGATACTCAGGCTGCGGAAAGAGCACCTGCCGCGCCTTCACGACTCCGGAGATTCCCTCCATGTCGTAGAGGACGAGAACCTTCGGCCGGAAACGAGTGGCCGCCGGATGCGGCAGTAGTCGGGCCGGGGGCGCAGCGACGGCAAGAAGGGCGAGCAACGCAAACATGGGCATTCCATCCTGGAGGAGGGATAAAGATACACGGGCCCGTGTGCCGAATATCGGGCGCGAACCCGAACATGAGGCCTATTGAGGAGGCGCCCCGGTAACCCTGGACAGCGCCATGTCGGGGTTCTTGGCGAACCAGCCGGTACCGTACTCCAGCACGTAGAGCGCCCCGTCGGGCCCGAGTTCCACGTCGATCGGCGAGGCGAATTTCGTCCCGTCCATGAACGGCTCCATGGCCTCGTAGTCACCCTCGGGGGTCATCGTGACGGCCTTCATCCAGCCGCGAATCCAGTCGTAGATGAAGAGTTTGCCGTCGTAGTACGCCGGGAGTGCGCCGGCTTTCCCCTCGAACGATCCGGCGTGATAGACGGGACCCGCCAGCGCGGTCCGGCCGCCGGTTTTGACCTGGGGAAAATCCGCCGACTCGTGATACGGATACCAGATGAACGCCGGCTGGGCCGGTGGAAGATCGACAAGCCCGGTGTTGTTGCGCGATTCGTTCTTCGGATGCGCCGGATCGTGCGGCGGGCCGCTTTTGCCGGTCGCGTTGTCGTAGGCGTGGTACGGATAGTTGTCCCCCACGAAGAGGGGCCAGCCGAAGAAGCCCGCCTTCCGGGCCTGGTTGATCTCGTCATACCCCTTGGGGCCGCGGGTGTCGAGGCTGTCGAACTCGGCGTCGGGCCCCACATCGCCCCAATAGACGACACCGGTCGCCTGGTCGATCGAGACCCGATAGGCATTCCGAGTACCCATGGCGTAGATCTCGGGCCGGGTCTTTGCCATTCCCGTTGGAAAGAGATTGCCGGCCGGGACCCGGTAGCCGCCGCTGGTGTCCACGATGATGCGGATCACCTTGCCGCGGAGATCGTTGGTATTGCCGGAGGAACGGCGGGCGTCGTAGGGCTCGTGGCCGGGCCGGTCGTCCTGGGGTGAAAATCCGTGATTGACGTAACGCTGGGCCGGCGCATCGAACGGGGTCGAGTTGTCACCGGTCGACAGCACCAGCGTGCGGTCGGGGCCGAACGCGAGCGACCCACCCGTGTGGCAACAGATTCCGCGCTGCGAGTAGAACTCGAGGACCACCTTCTCTGAGCCCAGCGACACGGAATCACCATTGAAGGTAAAGCGCGAGAGGCGGTTCACCGATTTGGCCGAGGGGCTGTAGAAGAGGTAGATGTAGTGATTGGTGGCGAAGTCCGGATCGGCGGTGAGCCCCAGAAGGCCTTCCTCGGCGTTCACTCCTTTGACGTCGGTCTTCCAGTAGACATCCAGCTTGCCAACCTGTTTCACCGCGCCGGCGGCGTGATCGTACCGCATCACCTCGCCCCGGCGCTGGATGATCAGAACGTCCAGCGTGGGCAGCACCGCGATTTCGGTGGGCTCGGTAAGGGTGCCCTTGGTCAGCACCGTCTTCGTGACCCCGGACAAATCCGGCAACCGGGCCGCGGAGGCCTTCCCATAGTCAAGCGCCTTCCCCTCGCCGGCCGCGTACTCAATCCCCTGGGCCAGCAGTTCGAGGTACTTCGGGTCGGCGAAGGATTCATCGGTGTGGCCCAGTTCGGTGTACCAGGCCCGGCCGCCGTCGAAGGCGTGGTACCAGGTCATCGGATGGCTGGTGCCATTGGTGCCGCCCTGGTAGCTGGTCTCGTCGATCGAGAGCAGCACCGTGAGGTCGGTGGCCAGGCGCTTGAAATTGTACCACTCGTCGGTCCGCTCCCAGATCTTCGGGAGGTGTTTCGTCATCGGCGAGGCACTGTCAGCGACGACGAGTTTGGCGGGCTGAATGGCAGGATGTCCGTTGAAGTAGCCACCCACCATCCGGCCGTACCAGCGCCAGTCATAGAGCGCGTCGGAGGCGGCGTGGATCCCGACGAACCCGCCCCCAGCCTGGATGTAGCGCTGGAGATCGAGCTGCTGGGCGCGGTCGAGGAGTTCACCCGTGGTGCTGAGGAACACCACCGCGGCGTAGTGCCGGAGCGAGTCCTCGGTGATGTAGCGCGCGTCTTCCGTCGTATCCACCACGAAGCCGCGTTCCTGGCCCAGTTTCTGAACGGCGATCCTGCCGGCCGGAATCGAGCTGTGACGGAATGCCGCTGTCCGAGAAAAAACCAGAACGCGGGCCGGCGCCGCGGCGCAGGCGCCGAGTGCGAGCGCCGCGGCGAACGCAAGCCCGGCGGAGCGGTGAATGCCGATCGGGATCATGGGACCTCCAGTGCGGTCAAGGGACCGTATCGTAGATGGCGGCGGCGATATCGCCGGCGGCCTGCCCCACCAGTTCACCTACCTGGGCCGGATCGGTGAGCTTGACGCGATTGATGTAGATGGCGAAGACCAGCCGGCGGCCGCTCTTCGTCGTGACGTATCCCGCCAGCCCCTTCCCGTCCACAACGAGGCCGCGGTTCAACTTGTCCTCGCTCACGAAAGTCCCCGTCTTGGCGAACACGTGACCCGCGGCCGGCGCCCCCCGGGAAATCTTCGCGAGAGTTCCGTCAATACCCAGGATCGGGAGGGCGTGGACGTAATCGGCGGCGTAGGGCTGACGGCTCATCCAGGTGAGGAACGCCACCATGAAGTTCGGCGTATACAACGCGGCCCCGCCTGCCCCATCGGACTGCACGGCCCCGCTCAACTCGAGCCCCGCGTTCTTGAGGAAGGTGTTCTCGTAGTCGAACCCGCCCTGCGGAGTGGGTTCCTTGCCCTTGAGTGCTCCCACGATGTAGGGCAGCAGACTCGCGTGGAGGTTCTGACTCACCTTGAGGATCACCTTGGCCGCTTCCCGGAACGGCGGCGAGACGTGCTCGGCCACGACGATATCGTCCGCCGTCGACGTCCGGGCTGCCCGGCCCCCGGGCCGCGGCGACGTGACGGTCACTCCCGCATCCCGCAGTGCCTGGGTCAGTCCCCAGGCCGCGAACCGGTCGGGCTCGGCCAATTTGTAGGTGAGGAGTTCCGCCGGCTTGCCGACGAGCTTCCGGCCAGTGAGGATCACCACCCGAGTGCCGCTCGGCGTGAGACTGTCGGTCAGGATCGAGACGGGGGCCGCGCTGTCCGCCACCGTGACCACCCGGTTGATGATCCGGAGGTAGCCGGTCGCGGGGCTGGTGGTGACCTTGGCCGGAACGCCGGCCTTGGCGCCTGGCCCGATGATCAGATCGATGATGTTGTCGTTCACCACGACCGGCGAGAGCATGACACCGGTGCCGAGCTCCCGCTCGTTGGCCTGGAACAGATTGAGGTCGATCCGGACCTGACCCGTGATCCGGCGGATGCCGTGCGCCTTGATCTGCCCGGCCAGTTCCCGCATCACCATCAGCGGATCGCCGGGGATGAGGTCGGTCGCCGGGTCGTTGCCGTAGGAGTGGTCTTCATCGACAAAGCGGAGCGAGTCCCCGCGGATCCGGTGAGAGAGGTTCGGGTCGCCGCTCGCCGCGAGGACGAGATCGCCGGTGAGGACGCCCGCCTTGACCGGCCCGGTGCGGTAGACCCGGGTGTGGAACCGGAAGTCGCTTCCGAAGGCGCCGAGCGCGGTGCCGGTGGTGACCAGCTTGGTGGTGGAGCCGGGCACGAAGAGTTTGTCGGGGTTCACGCTGAACAGGACGGTATCCCGGTCCAGGGCCGCCACTTTCACGCCGAACATCGCGTGGCGGAACGCAGGCCGGGCCATCACTTCGGCCACCCGGTCGGACAGCGATCCGGTCTGCGCCGAAAGCGCGGCCGGCGCGGCGACGAGGACCAGCGGAAAGAATCGACGCATGACGGAACAGCCTCTCATGGTTTGATCCAGCGGCCGAACCACTCGATGACCCGCTCGAGCCGGTCGGTCAGATGTTTTTCCTCGCGGAGGCCGTGCCCCGCGCTGGGATAGATCACGAATTCGGTCGGCACACCCATCCGCTTGAGGGGCCGGTAGAGCATTTGACTCTGACTGATCGGATCGGTGATGTCCGCATCGCCCTGGAGGATCAGAGTCGGCGTCTTGACCCGCGTGATATACGTGAGCGGCGAACTCTTCCTGAAGCCCTCCGGCTTCTCCCACGGAAGACCGTAGAACCACTCGTCGTACTGCGGACCGGCCTCGGTGCCGTACTCGACCGCGAGGTCGCTCATCCCGGCGCCGGTGATCGCCGCCTTGAACCGGGTGGTCTGGGTGATGGCCCACGATGCCATGTACCCGCCGTACGACCAGCCGCCGATGCCTAACCGTTCCGGGTCGGCGATGCCCCGGCCGATCAGCGTATCGACGCCGACCATCAGATCCTTGAAGTCACCCCCGCCCCAGTCGCCACGGTTCGAGGCGAGGAACTTCCAGCCGTACCCGGTGGAGCCGCGAATGTTGGGATAGAAGACCGCGTACCCGCGCGCCGCGAGCAACTGGCCCCAGGGGTCGAAGGTGTCGGTCCAGGCGGCCGTGGGCCCGCCGTGAATCATCACGATGAGCGGCACCTGGGAGCCGGCCGGCCGGCTCCTCGGCGTCAGCAGACCCCCCTCGATCCGGACGCCGTCGAAACTCCGATAGGTGAACCGTTCGAGCGGAACCGGGTTCAGGGAATCGCGGGCCGCGTTGAAGTGGGTCAGGCGGGTCGGCGCCGACCCGGTGGGCGCGACCCAAACTTCGGCGCCCTGCGTGGTGTTCGACGCCACAACCGCGAACCCGTCGCGCGTGGTCACCAAGTCGCTCACCACCGATGGCAGCCCGGCCACCGGCTCGGCCCGGCCGTCCGGCCGGATCACCATCGCGTCGGTGCCGAAGCCGCTGCCCGCGAGGGCCAGGATCGAACCGTCCGATCGCCAATGATGCTGGAAGATCGGCCGGTCGATCGCTCGGGTCAGGTTCGCCGGCTCGCGGATGCCCGCGCGAAGCACGAAGAGATCATGCGGCGACGGACCGCCTTCGGGAGACGCGGTGAACGACAGCGTGCTTCCGTCCTTCGAGACGTCGAGATCACCGAACGGGCCCACCGGTCGGGCCAACTCGGTCAAGCCGGTATCGGATGCCGTGAGAGTGAACAGCCGCTCGGTCCAACGGTCCTGCTCGGGATGATCGGTGGCAGCCACGGCCAGACGGTCCGCGGACGGATACCAGACGTAGTCGCCGACGTGCCACTTCGAGCCGGTGACGCGCCGAGGCTTGCCGGCGGCGACATCGTAGATCCAGAGGCCGGTTTCCTTCCCTGGCTGATCCACCAGGCGGGGCTCGTTCCTGTCCTTCTTGTCGGCGTCGTTCGGCTCGTCGCCCGCCATGTAGGCAATCCGCTTGCCGTCCGGCGACCAGTGGAATGATTCGATGGCCGCCTTGCCCTCGAACAGCGGCAGCGCCTCGCCCCCCGCTGCCGGGAGAAGAAAAATTCGCGCCGCGCCACCCCGGTCACTCAGGAAGGCGAGCCGCGTCCCGTCGGGTGACCACTCGGGCGCCCACTCCGACGCCGCCGACGCCGTAAACTGCCGGACGGTCCCGGCGGCCA
>JANMXA010000151.1:0-5178 GCA_031394255.1 Gemmatimonadota bacterium | reverse complement strand
GAAGGTCCGACCGGAAGCCGATCGGCGTACTGCGGCTCGGTGACCACGACCGGCGGGTTGGTGTCGTCGATCATGAAGCGGAGTCGGTCGGCCGGGTAGGCCGGATCGAGCGGAACGTACGCCGCTCCGGTCTTGAGAATCGCGAGGATCGTCACGATCTGAGCCGGCGAGCGATCGAGGCAGACCCCGACCAACCGGTTGGGGCCCACGCCTCGGCGCTGGAGCACGCGGGCGAGCCGGTTCGACTGCCGGTCGAGTTCCGAGTATGTCAGTGACCCGTGGCTCCCGATCAGAGCGGCGGCATCGGGCCGGTCCCGCACGGCGAGCCGGAACCTGCCGTGAACGGTGGCGTCCCGGTCGTACGACGTTCGGCGTCCTCGCCACGGCCCGGAGATTTCGTCGCGCTCGCCAGGAGGCTGGAGCAGCAGGTCGTCGATCCGGCCTGATGGGTTCTCCGCCATCGTCCGAAGAACCTGTCCAAAGTGGCCCGCCATCCGCTCCATCTGTGCGGGATTCACCCGCCCCGGATCGAACTCGAGCTTGATGGTCAGCGCGGTACCGCCATAGATCGCGGCCGTGATCGGATAGTTGGTCTGTTCCCGGAGCGAGATTCGCCGCGTCGCCCAGTCCCCGCCGAGCGCCTTCATCCGATTGGCCAGCAGGTCGTGCTCATACACCAGCAGCGTGTCGAACAGGGGTTGTCCGGGCGGAAGGCCGCTCCAATGCTGGGCCAGTCGCAGTGGGGTCTGCCGGTGCTCGCGGAGAGCGGTCCATCGCCGCCGCACGTCCCGGATGGTATCGGCAACCGATTCGAGCGGATCAATCCTTACCCGAAACGGTACCGTGTTGATGAGCAGCCCGGCCATCTCGTCCGCACCTGGAACGGACCCGCGGCGCATCGAGAGGGTGGCGCCGAATACGATATCCGTGGTCGCCGAGTAGCGGGACAGCACCACCGCCCAGGCCGTCTGGACCAGAGTGGCAACGGTCGCATCCAGCTCGGCGGCGACCCGCGCCAGTTGCGCAGTTGTCTCCGGTTCGAGGACTCGGCACGCCTCGGCCGTCGTGGGACCTTCCCGAGCCAATCGCTCCCGTCGGACGCCGGGAAGGAGCGTGGCTCCCTGGCACCCCGCGAGATTCGATCGCCACCACGCCTCTTCAGTCGCCAAGTCCGCCGACCGCGACCATTCCACGTACCGCTCGAACGGCTCCCGAGGCTGGAAGGTCGGCTGGCGGTCGGTTCCCAGGGCGGCCGCCGCCTCGAAGACCTCTCCGAGGATCATCGGAAACGACCGGCCATCGAGCAGGATGTGGTGGAACGTCCAGACCAGGGTCCACTGCGTGTCGGCCCGGCGGATCAGGGTGACCCGCATCAAGGGTGCGCGCGACAGGTCAAACCCTTGCCGGCGGTCCTCGGTCAGCAACGCCTCGAGCGTGCCGGCCTGTTCTTCGGCCGGTCGCCCTCGCCAGTCAAGCTCCGTCCATGGTAGGGGGGCTCCCCAGCGGATCACTTGAATGGGGCGATCAACCGATTCCCACTGGAACTCAGTGCGAAGCACCGGGTACCTGTCGATCGCCCCCTGCCACGCCTGACGCAACGGTTCGGTGGCCTGCCCGTGCTCGAAGTCGCAGAGCAGCTGCTCGATATCGACCCCTGATCCTGATGCCAGGAGCGAATGCAGCAGCATCCCCTCCTGCAAGGGGGTCAACGGATACCGAGCGTCTGTCTCGGGAACGATCATCACTTCACCTGGTTTGCCTGCCACCGGGTTACCGGAGCCGATTAGGGCCGTTCATCTCGGAGTCTCATCGAGATAGAGCCATTTTTGTGCCACGTTCCACTGGCCCTAACCGATTTGTGGTCAAACGGTTACCGGTGTTCAATCGACCCCTGAATCCGCCCGCCGCCGACGTGGTCCCGAATAGGTGACTACCGGACGGCGATCGCTCGCCACCGAAAAGTAGCCTCGAAATTCGCAGATGTAGTTAACAAACAACATAAAGACGAGACGATGCAACAGTGGTGATGTTTTGCAACTGCAGTATAAACAATCAGTTGAAGCTCTATAACGACATCGCAATCTGTTCCGCACTACAAATGTTGCGTGGTCGCTGCACTTTTATGCCTTAGCGCGCCCTGTCGAAATCCGGGTGCCGAATAGCCCGCCAGGAACTCGGTGGTGCGTTTTCCAATTTTCGGCTCCCGCTTCGAAACTGGTGTGTGGTGTTCAGGCGATAGAAACGTCCAAAGGCTGCAGTTCAGTAGAACGGTTAGAATGCATGGTAACTGATCGGTCTTGTTCAGGTTGTGGGCAATTGTGTTCGTCTGGTTCAGATCGTTGTTCTTGCTGCCCTCCCAGTAGAAAATTGTACGATAATGATACACCAATAACCGAAATATGTTGACATGGGTTTGTGGTTTAAGTCATTGTCTGAAAATCAGTTGTAGTGTAGTGTGAGGCTTATTCTGATGTATGGTGTTGAGTTGTATTACAGGTAATTGGCCTGGATACTGCTGAGTGTACGATCGGCAAAACATTGCAAGGTGCCGGTCAGGTACCTCGTCAGACCAACTGGATCAAGTCAAGGCAGCCTAAACATGGTACTTCAGCGCATCGTCCGCAGTATTTCTGCTCGGCTGGCTACGGCTTTGGTCGCCGCTCTCGGGGTCGCATCCTGCCAGAGCCCGGAGCAGAAGGACTTCCTGGACCCCACCAATCAGCTCCCGAACGCCAATATCCTCAAGTCGATTTCCGTGGCGCCAAGGACGGTCTCGGGATTCACCGGCGATCCGGTGCACTTCGTCGCCTACGGTCACAACACCAGGGGCGACAGCATCGCGGTCGAGGTTGAGTGGTCCGCTACCGGCGGGGTGGTCGCTCCGGATGGCACCTATAGCCCCACCGCCGACGGCGAATACGTCGTGACCGCCGTGGCCAAGGGCAACAGCGGAATCCGCGACTCGGCCGCCGTGACGGCCCGGCATCGCCTGGTCGCGACCGCGATCCTCGCGAGTCCGGATGTTGGTGAACTGCTGACCGGCGAGTCGAAACAGTTTTCAGCCCGGGTCTACTATGATGACGGGACGTCCAGCGCCGAAGGAATCGTTTGGGGGGCGACGGCCGGCACGATCACGACAGCCGGCCTGTACACGGCCCCCCCGCTGGCCGGTCCGATGGCCGTGATCGCCGCCGCGCCGGGGGTCGCTGATACCCTCCGGCTCGATGTCTTGTCCCATCCCCCGAAGCTGACCCAGTTCCTGCTGAACCCGCGCACGCTCACCATTGCTCCCGGCGGCCTGCGCCAATTCACTTTGGCCGCCAGCTGGTCCGACGGATCCAGCAAGGTTCCGGCGGTCACCTTCAAGTCGACCGGCGGCACCATCGGAGATGATGGTGTGTTCATCGCTACGTCGGGGCCTGGTTCGTATTACGTCATTGCATTCTCGATCGAGAACGGGGTTGCGGACACGTCGACGGTGACGATCGCCCCACCGGCCGACGTGGCGTTGCGCGTGCAGCCGACGGCGCTGACGCTCGAAGCCGGTGCCTCGTATCAATTCGCGGCGGTCGTGACCAAGGCCGACGGGAGCCAGAAGAACGTCTCGCCAGTCTGGTCGGCCACCGGCGGCACCATCAACCCCTCGGGCGTGTTCGTCGCCGCGGCCACGGCGGGCACCTTCCGGGTGATTGCCGATTTCGCGGGTGGCCTCGCCGACACCGCGACGGTTTCCGTCGTGAACCGAAACCCCCTGGTCTCGAAAGTCATCGTCCTGCCCGCCGACACCACGGTGGCCGCGGGCGACGCCGCCCAGTATCAGGCCAGCATCACCCTCACCGACGGCTCCTCGGCGCAGGCTGACGTGACCTGGAGCGCCACTGGCGGCTCGATCACCTCGTCTGGTCAGTTCACGGCTGGTACCGCGCCCGGGAGCTTCGCCGTGATTGCGGCGACGGCCACTCGCCGGGACACCACCCATGTGATCATCGGCAGTCCCACCCTGAAAGCGGTGGTCCTGTCCCCGGCTCAGGTGTCCGTTCAGGTGAAGGACACGGTGCAATTTTCTGCATCCGGCCGCTGGTCGGATGGTTCCACCACGGCACCCAGCGTGAAATACACCGCGACGGGCGGGAATATTTCCGCCTCCGGCCGCTACATTGTGGCTGACAAGGCCGGCACATTCCTGGCGATCGCGACCGCGGGAACGAAGGCGGATACCTCGCTGGTTCAGGTGGCGGCCAAGCAAGCGGTGCTGACCAGCCTCTCGCTGGTGCCCGGTTCCGCCAATCTGGTTGTCGGAGGGACGAAACAGTTCGCGGTTAGCGGAACCTGGTCCACTGGCACCACCACCGCGCCGAGCGTAGTTTACTCCGCGACCGGCGGCACGGTGACGGCCCAGGGTCTCTACACCGCGGGAAGCACGGCCGGGGCTTTCAAACTGATCGCCCGGCACGTGTCAGGGACCTTGGCGGACACGGCTGTCATCACGATCGGGGAACCCAAGGTGGCTCGGTTCCTGCTCACCCCGGATTCGGTCAAAGTCTCCCCGACGGGCAGCCAGCAGTTCACGGCGGCCGCGGTCTGGACTGACGGGGTTAATCGGCCGGTGGCGGTGAATTACTCTGCAGCAGGAGGTGCGATGTCCTCTACCGGACTGTACAAGGCTGGTAGCACTCTCGGCTCGTTCCTGGTTGTGGCTGCCTGCGGCTGTGGTGCCGCGGACAGTTCAATCGTGAAGGTGGTCACCCCGTCCTCTCCGCCTTCGCTCACCGCAATCTCGATCAGCCCGAGAGCGGTGACCATCCAGACCGGTGGTACCCAGCAATTCACGGTGACCGCCCAGTGGACCGATGGCAGCACGACCGTGCCCCAGCTCACTTTCTCGGCCACTGGTGGTGCGGTCACCAGCGGCGGGTCGTACACCGCCGGCGCCACCGCCGGGGCCTACCAGGTGGTCGTTCAGGCCGCTGGCGGTACCCAGGCGGACACGGCGGGCGTAACTGTGACCGCAACCGCCCCGCCGCCTCCGCCGCCGCCGCCGCCCCCGCCGCAGGGCCCCCTGCCGGTCGCGTTGCCGGCTCCAGTCGCGGCTCTGCTTGGTCCCCTGACGGCCGCCAGCGCGACGCCGGCCCAGTTTGCCCAGTACGAGACGGACTTTGTGAAATACGAGGCCATTCG
>JANMXA010000150.1:0-13237 GCA_031394255.1 Gemmatimonadota bacterium | reverse complement strand
TGGCGGACGACGATCAGGACGGTGCCTTCCCGCCTTCGCCTAACAACCATCTCGCGGCCGCCCTTCAGGCCGCCGCTGTGCCCCTCGGCCCTGGCGGGAGCCGGATCCTGCTGGCGTTTGCCGAGCCCCGGGCGTCGAAAGGTCGAGCCGGTTTCGGTCCGCGCTGCCGCGCCATCTTTGAAGGCCCCGGCCGATCAGCTGATCTGGTGGTGCTGTTCGGGCATCCGCGGCTGGCCGCGGCGCTGCCCGCGGGCGTACCGATACTCCAGGCGTGGCACCGCCAGCGCCTGATGCAGGAGTCGGTGGCGGCCTGGCTGGCCGCCGCTATGGCGTGAGGAGTTGTCGAATGACCGCGCTGGCCGTCACCACCGGGCCTGGCCCCGTCACGAGGCCGATGAGCTCGCCCCGAGCGGAAAGCACCGGCGTTCCCAGCGAGACCGGGAAGCCGTAAGTCGCGAGGGTCGAGCCGGCCGCGATCGATGCCGTGGCCATCCGGGACCGAACCCCGGTCGTCCGCCAATCACCCAGAGAATCCAGCCCCGCCGGAAAGCCCGCGACCGCCACCGGCCGGCCGAGGGCCGGGGTTTCTGCGATCGCGGCCACCGGGTTGCCGTCGTGTAATTCGGTGCGCAGCAGCGCGACCGCCTGGCCGGCACCGCGCACCAGCGTTGCGCGGTGTGAGATCGAGTGGTTGTTGAAGATGACGACCAGCGCCCGGGGTGGCGCCCCGGGATCGCCGACCAGCCCGGCGGCGGTCACGATCAGCACTGTATCGCCCTGGCTCCGGATCGCGATCCCGGTGCCGGTTCGCACGCCGTCGGGAAACTCGGCGACCACGGCCACCAGGGCGGCTCCGGCGGCCGTGCCGGCAGGGGCCGGATCAAAGCCGGCGGCGTCGATGATGACCTGGTGGGCGGCTGAGTCGGCGGCAATCCGCTCACCGAGCCGGATCGCATCGCCGGGCTCGATCGTGGTGTTCATGATCGAGGCAGCCAGCGTTTCGATCGATTGTCGGGCTTCATCGAGTCGGGCCTGGACGCCGGCCGACGGCGTCTTGAGCGGTTCGAGCCTCGCCCTGATCTCCTGGAGCCGGGCCATCAGCACTCGTTGGCGAGCCGCCGTCTCGTCACGGCGCTGGTCGGTGCGAAGTTTGACGCCGATGGCCGTGCCCGCCGCGATCACCATGAGTCCGAGTACCAGCCACTTCCAGCCGCCGCCGGTTCGCGCTTCCGGTTCCACCCGGAGTCGTTCCGTCGGCCGGGCCTTCGGCCCGAAGATTTCCGCCCGCGCGGCTCGGGTTGGCGGGGCCGGCGTCTCGGGCCGGATCGTCACCGGCAGCGCATCGGAGAGCGAGAACTCCAGTCGCGGGCCGGTCGGCCCGAACTGCAGGATGTCGCCGCTGGTGAGCGGCCGATCGCCCCGGACCCGTTTCCCGCCGAGAAAGGTGCCGTTGGTGCTGCCCAGATCGCGAATCATGAAATCGCCGCCCTGCTTGAAGACGGCGGCGTGCTGCACCGACACCTCGAGTTCCGAGTCCGGTCCAAACTGGATGTCGCATTCGGGGTGGCGGCCGATCGTGGCGTAGTCCTTGGCCGCGGCCCGGACCTGGCCTGTGCGGGGGCCGTCGAGATGGGTGAACTGGGCGTACATCGAGGTTCTGCCTAACCCCGCAGCAGAAAGAGCGCCAGCAGGGCCAGCAGCACGATGACGCCGCCGACGGCCACGATCACGGGCGACCCGGTCCGGCGGGTCGGGGGCGCCGGCTCCGGAGTCAGATCCACCTCGGTGTCCGGCGCGGGCGCCGGCGGAGCCAACGCGACCGCCGCCGTCTCTCCGGAGGTCTCGTCGGGTAGCTGATAGACTCGGTAGCCCGGGGGCTCGGGCTGCCCCTCAGGATCGGGCAGTCCCGGCCCGTCGAACCGCACCACCACGGCCGTGATGTTGTCCGGCCCGCCACGGGCGTTGGCGATGTCGATCAACCGGGCACAGATGGCGTCGGGACTCTTCAATTCGGCGACCAGGGGCCCGAGTTCGGCTCGCGGCAGCTGACCCGACAGGCCGTCCGAGCAAAGCACCAGAACGTCACCCCGGGCGATGTCCTGGTAGGTAAAGTCCACCCGGATCCTCGGGTCGGGACCGAGCGCCTGGAGAATGATGTTCCGGCGCTCGCTCTGGGCCGCCTGTTCTTCAGTCATTTCGCCGGCGTCGACCAGACGCTGGATCAGGGATTGGTCTTTGGTCAGCTGCGTCGCTTGCCCGGCGCGGATCAAGTATGCCCGGCTGTCGCCCACCTGGGCCAGATAGAGGCGCGAGCCGAACATGCCCGCGACCGTGGCGGTCGTTCCCATGCCGCGGCTTTCCGGATGTTCGAGCGCAAAGCGGTGAATCCGGTTGTTGGCCGTTTCGACCGCATCCCGCATCCGGATCGTGAAATCGTCACTCGAGTCCAGCGCGGTGGGGGTCCAGGCGGTGCGGAGGTGCTCGAAAATCGTGTCGGCCGCCATGGCGCTCGCGACCTCCCCGGCCGCCGCGCCCCCCATCCCGTCGGCGACCAGGAACAAGGATCCGCGCGGGCCGACCGTGGCCTTGCCGCCCTCCAGGAAATCCGTGGTCCCGCGCGTGAGGTCAGCCACCAGGAAGGTGTCCTCATTATGGTCGCGCGTCCGGCCGAGGTCGGTTCGGGCGGAAATCTCAAGTTGCACGGCGCCGGCATTGGTCACGCCGTAATCTAGGCCCCGGCGCACACGGAGGTCAACGGCACAATTGATGTAAGTCATAGTGATTGTGTACCTTGCATCGACGCTTCATGATCTCGTCAAGGTTCGACCCCCGGGACCGCGACGCAGCGGAACGCCCGAGGCCTCGGCGGCGTGTCATTTGGTCCCGGGTTGAGCGTCTCCTCCGCGTGATTCCAATCCATCGATGGTGTTCCCCCCGCGGTCTTTGGGCCGCGGTGATGCTGGCCACCACTTGGCCCGGTGTCGCGGTGGCCCAGGGGCGGGAGCGCGACGTCACGTCCGCGTTCCGTGACTCGATTGCCACGGCCGGGCCTGATCAACTTCGCGATTTCGAACGCGCCCTTTTGGCTAAGGTGCGCCGGGACCGCGCCGACTCAGGGTTACACCTTCGGCTCGGGCTCGTCGCCTCGGCGCTGGGTGAGTGGTCCGACGCGGTGTCCGAGTTCAAGTGGGCGAGCCAGCTCTCTCCGCAATCGGGCGCGGCCTGGCTCGGGCTGGCGCAGGCGGAACTCGGCCTGGGTGAGGTGGCCGATACGTCCCGGTTGGGCCGCCGGGCCTTCCTGAGTCGGGATGCCTGGGAGCGGGCGGCCACCGCATTCGGGCGGGCCATTGCGGTCGATCCGAAGCTGGTTGACGCGGCGGAGTCCGTGGCCCGGGATCGGGTTGGTCGCGGTTTCCCCGCTTCGGCGGAGGTTGTGCGGGATGGCCTGCGCCGGGCGGTACTCGCCAAGACCCGGACCGCCGCGGTCGCCTTGGCGTTGGGCCGGGTCGAGTTGATGGTGGGCGATACGGCGGCGGCGCTGGTGGCCCAGGCCAGCGCTGCCGTGTTGCCGGGAGGCCGGGGACCCGGTCTGCTCGCCGCGGCGCGAGTCCGGTTGGCTCGACGCGACGCCCGCGGCGTTCAGCTGTTCTACGACGCCGCCGCGGTGGATGACTCTGCCTCAGTCAATCAACTCCGCGCCGACCTCGCCTGGCTCGCGACCGGCGCCGAGCTCGAAGCGTTTGATCAGCGCCACGGCGCCGATCGCTCCGCCTGGCTCTGGCAGTTCTGGACGCGGCGGGATCGCGAGGAACTGCGGGCCAATGGCGAGCGCCTCACCGAGCACTATCGCCGCCTCGCGGTGGCCACCCGGCTCTACTCCGATAGCACTGACCAGCGAGCCATCGTCCTGGTCCGGCATGGCGAACCCGAGAACCGATCGACGCTGCGCCAGGCCGGCATTCGTCCCAATGAGTCCTGGCGCTATCGGCGCCCCGAGGGTGACCTCATTCTCCATTTCGGCGCCGCCGCTGAGCCGGCTCCCTTCCGCCTGGTACCCAGCGTGTTCGACCTGGTGGGGCCGGAGGTCGCCGGTGCCCCCGCCGGGGACGACCGCGCCGACGGGATCGACCGCGCCGATCGGGTCCTCCAGTCCCGGGCTCAGCTCGCTCCATTCTATCAGTCGGCCGTCGCCGGCCGGCGCGACCAGCTGGCCGTGTTCAAGGCGCGCGAACGCGAGCAGGGCGTGGCCGGCCTAGCCCTCGCCCTCGGGACCGACCGTTACCCCCTGGCGTTCAAACGAGACCTGCCGGTCCGGGCCCAGATTGGGGTTCTCGGCGGCTCGGCGGATCGCGGGTGGGTGTCTGTCGCTTTTTCGATTCCGGCATTCGCCGCCGATTGGGGGAAACCGGGGATCGTGCGGGTCCGGGTTGTGGCGTGGGATCGCCTGGAGACGGCGGTTCGGGCGCTCGACACCACTTTGAGCGTCGGCACTCCCAGACGGGGTGATTTCCGCGGCGTCGTTCGGCTTCCCGTGGCGGACGGCCACTATTCGGTTCGGGTGGCGATCGAGTCCGGCTCGGCTGGCGCACTGGTGGGACGGGACGGGCTGGCCGTCGATTCGGCGCCAGCCGGTCCGGGTCTCTCCGATCTGGCGGTCGGGATCGCCGCGGACGCCGGACCCGAGTCCGATGCCGGGCTGGCTGATCCGCGCGCCCGGTTCACGCCGGCGGATTCCGTGGTCGTGGCGGCGCGTCTATATGGAGGTTCGTTCGCCACCGGCCGCTTCCGGCTCGAGTACCGGCCGGTTCGGAGCGACGGGAAGGAAGAGAAGTGGCGTCCCTGGCCGGGTCAGGACCGTTGGCAACCGGTCGGATCGTTGGTCGACCGGTCGGTTCATGTCGCGGCCGGCGTGTCACTCGGCCGACTCAGGCCGGCGGTCTACGATGTCGAACTCGTGGTCGTGGACGGAGCGGATCGGACGGTTCGGGGTCGGAGCCGTCTGACGGTTGAAGAAGGGCGGCGATAGCGCCGACAGATTTGTGATGTTGAAACGCTTTAGTGGCTTGTCTGCTTGAGTTTGCTCCGTATTGTGTCGATTCGAAGATGCCCCTACTTTGCTCCTCCCGCCGCTGATCTGGGGTGATCGGCGGATAAGTGGGGTGACGGGCTCAAGGCTCCCCGCCCGAGGTCCGTCACGAAAGCAACGCGCCGTACCATCGGTCAAAACAATTTAAAGTCGTTGAGGATCGCCCATGGGTTCTGCCACGCCACGGGTACCGCTCCAACTGTCGCCCAATGCGATGACGGTTCTGGAAAAGCGTTACCTGGTCCGGGATGACACCGGTAAACCGACCGAGGGAGCCGAGGACCTGTTCTGGCGTGTCGCCAAGACCATCGCGACAGCGGATCGGGGATATGGAGCTTCCGAGGGGGCGGTCGAGGCGCTGGCCGATGCCTTTTACGAGCTGATGGCCAAGCGGCTGTTCATGCCGAACTCACCGACCCTCATGAACGCCGGTCGGCCGCTGGGCCAGCTGTCCGCCTGCTTCGTGCTCCCCGTCGATGACGCCTTGTCGAACGGCCGGAGCGGGATCTACGACACCCTGACCGCCATGGCCCTGGTCCATCAGTCCGGCGGCGGCACCGGGTTCAGCTTCTCCAAGCTCCGACCGAAGAATGACATCGTCCGGTCCACGATGGGGGTCGCGTCCGGCCCGGTGTCGTTCATGACGCTGTTCGACGCGTCGACCGACGTCGTCAAGCAGGGCGGTACCCGGCGCGGCGCCAACATGGGCATTCTCCGCGTTGATCACCCCGACGTGCTGGATTTCGTGACCTGCAAGGACGACACCACCAAGGTCACCAATTTCAACATTTCGGTCGCCGTCACCGACGCCTTCATGGATGCCGTCGCCCGGGACGCCGACTACGACCTGATTCACCCGGCCACGAAGAAGGTGGTGGGTCAGCTCCACGCGCGCACCGTCTGGAATCGGATCATCCACGGCGCCTGGAAGACCGGCGAACCCGGCATCTTCTACATCGACCGGGCCAACCACTACAATCCGGTCCCGCACCTCGGGGCCTACGAAGCCACCAACCCCTGCGGTGAGCAGCCGCTGCTCCCGTACGACGTCTGCAACCTCGGCTCGGTCAACCTGGCCGAGTTCGTGGTCGATGGCGACCTCGACTGGGCCCAGCTCCGCCGGGTCACCCATCTCTGCACCCACTTCCTCGAGAACGTGATCGACGCCAACCACTACCCGTTGGCCGAAATCACCGCCCTGGCGCAGAAGATCCGCCGGATCGGTCTCGGCGTCATGGGGCTGGCCGATGTCTTCGTCCGACTTGGCATTGCGTATGACTCGGCCGAGGCCGTTGAACTGGGCCGGAAGGTCCAGCGCTTCATCGACAACGAGGCCAAGATCGAGTCCGAGCGGCTCGCCGGTCTCCGCGGCGCCTTCCCCGAATGGGAGCGGAGCATCTGGGGTCCCGATGCCACCTGCGCCCGGGACAAGGACGGCAAGCGGATTCGTCCGATGCGCCGCCTCCGGAATTGCAACGTCACCACCGTCGCCCCGACCGGAACGATCTCGATCATCGCCGGCTGCAGCTCAGGCATCGAGCCGCTGTTCGCCGTCGCCTTCATGCGGAATCAGGCCGGCGTTCTGATGCCGGATGTCAACGAGGACTTCGTGGCCCTCGCCAAGGCGGAAGGCTGGTACTCCGAGGAACTGATGCGGCGCGTGGCCGAAACCGGCAATGCCCGGCATCCCGAGGTCCCCGAGAAGTGGCAGCGCGTCTTCATCACCGCCAATGACATCGGCGCCCAGTGGCATGTGCGGATGCAGGGCGCGTTCCAGGAGTCGAACGACAGCGCCATTTCCAAGACGGTCAACTTCGCCAACCACGCCACTGAAGAAGAGGTCGACCAGATCTATCGGATGGCCTTTGAACTCGGGTGCAAGGGCGTCACCGTCTACCGCGACGGCAGTCGCGACATGCAGGTGCTCTCGTCCGGCTCGACCGCCAAGAAGGTCCAGGAGGATGCCACCAAGTCCGGCAAGTCCGAAGCGCGCGCCGATCTGGGCAGCATGATGGTGACTGCCGAACAGCCCGCGGCCACCGCTATCGCCAACCTGGGCGTCGCCGCCCGGAATGACAGCGCGGAACTGCTCGGCGAGCTCGCCGAGTTCCGCACGGAAAACGAGCGCCTGAAGCGCGTGGTGCATGAGCTCGAGTCCGAGAACCTCCAGCGCCGCCAGAAGCGGTCGCGGCCCGAACTCCTCCGTGGCTCGGTGCGCCGGATCGAAACGCCGCTCGGCACGCTCTACATCACCATTACCGAGGACGACAAGGGCCAGCCCTTCGAAGTCTTCATGAGCCTCGGCAAGGCCGGTGGCGCCCTGATGGCCGACGTCGAGGCCCTCGGTCGCCTGATCTCGCTCAGCCTCCGGTCCGGAATTCCCATCAAGGAAATCCATCGCCAGCTTCGCGGCATCAGCTCCGACAAGACCATGGGCCTCGGCCCCAACAAGGTCATGTCGGTTCCGGACGCCGTCGGCATCGCGCTCGAGCGCTGGATGCAGGAGAAGCAGGGAATTCAGCAGGAGCTGCTCCCCGGCCCGGCCTCGGCCACCATCGGAGAGCCGGTCACCCAGACCGTCGTTCGCGGCAACGAGCAGATGAATCTCGGCGGAATGCAGCCGACGCTGGCCGGATCCTGTCCCGACTGCGGATCGCAGCTCGAGTACGCGGAAGGGTGCGTCAAGTGCCATGTCTGCGGCTACAGCGAGTGCGGCTGAGCACCGGCGATGACTGATGGCGGGCGGCGATTCAATCGCCCGACCGCCTCCGAAGCCGCCCGTGAACTCGACATTCGCGGGCGGCTTTTCTTTCGCCCGCCCCGTCGCCTCTGTCCTATGATGGCCCGCTTTCTGCGACCAACCGAGTACCAATGCGCATACTGTCAATTGCTCTAGTGGCTGTCTTCGCCAGCGGTTGTGGCACCGACAACGCCGGACCGTCCGATCCGCCAACCCGGCCGTTCAAGATGGGCTTCTCGGCGTTGCCCCCCCGGCTCGATCAGAATGTTCTGGTCCAGTCGCTCGAGCTGTGGACCAGGGGCGCCGACCTGGCCATCGTCCACGAAGAGTTGCCGTGGACCGACTTGCTGGCCGGGGTCCCGAGCGACTCCATCCTGGCCCGCGAAAAAGACGGCCTGATTGCCTACTACCGCGGAAAAGGGTTGGGGCTGGTGTTCGTAGCCGACGGCAACGACGGCCTGTCGCGCGGTCAGGAGACGCCCAAGCTCCGGGCCCTCGGACGGAGCATCGCGGAGCCGGCGGTTCAGCAGCGGTATCGGGAGTACATCGTGGCGTTCGTCCGGCGGTATCACCCCGAGTATGTCGGTCTCGCGGCCGAAACCAACCTGATTCGGGTTGCGGCCCCGCCGGCGCTCTACCGGGGCGTGGTGTCGGCGGCGAACGGGGCGGCGGCGGACCTCGCGCTGCTCCCTTCACGGCCCCGGCTCTTCGTGTCGGTCCAGGTTGAGGTGGCCTGGGGGAAGCTCGTCAACACGCCGTATCAAGGGATCGCGACCGACTTCACCGATTTCCCGTTCGTCGAGATGATTGGCCTGTCGTCCTACCCGTACTTCGGATGGTCCGATCCCGCCGATCTGCCGCCCGACTATTACAGTCGGTTGATGACCGGGCACCCCCTCCCCGTCATGGTCGTTGAGGGCGGCTGGGCCAGCGCCTCCTACCCCGGCTTCACCACGTCGCCAGCGAGGCAAGGGGCGTACTTCCGCCGTCAGGCCACGCTCCTGACGGCGATCGGGGCCGTCGCGTGGTTGCAGTTGGCTCCGACCGACATCGACCTGAACGCCTTTCCCGTCGACGTTCGGACCCAGATCGCCCCGTTCACGAGCCTGGGCGTGTACGACGCCAATCTGGTTCCGAAGCCGGCGCTCGCGGTCTGGGACAGCCTCTTCCGGCTCCGCACTCGGCCGTAGGATTTCGCCACACGACCGTGTTTCGTGCCGGATCCGGAGTCGATCCGGCCAAATCGCCGGTGGCTAAGCCCATGCCAATTATGTCTTTACCGTCTCAGGTTCCAGTCTTTGCACCGCTGGCGCGGTTCCTGCCTTTGTCTCTTGCGCTATGTCCAGGCTCAGGAAGCAGTTACGCAACCCGGCCGGAGCGCCCCCGTGACGGTGGCTCTCGCGCCCGACGACACCTCGGCGGTCCCCGCCGAGACAGTGGCGTTTCTGGCCCAGATGGCCGTCGCGCTCCACAAGATCCGGGCGTATCCTCCCGGTCATCCGATGCGTCGCGCCGCGGTCGACGTCGCCTTTGTGTCGTTAGGCGGCGTGGTGCGGGATGCCCCCATTCGTATCGGGGTGAGTCGCACCCAGCTGATCGTTGCCGGCGCCGCCACCGACCCTGATCATTTTGTGCTTCACGATCTCGCGGCTCGCCTCCACCGGGTCCAGGTCGGCTCAGTCACCTTCGACCCGGGTGTGACCAAAGCCGAATTCACGATGCTGCTGGAACGGCTGGCGGCCGAATCCGTTGGGGTCCGGAATGACGGCGGCGGGCTTGGGATCGACGGGACTGAACACATCCAGGTCGCACCGATTGCCTTCGACGCTCTCTCGCTCGCCGACGGGGAGTCGGGAAGTTTTGAGGTCGATCGCCATTGGCAGGCGCTGGCGGAGGTTGTTGGTCAGCCCGGGGCCGCATCGGTATCCGCCGACTTTGTCCAGGCGATGGCGGAACGGCTGGCCTCGCCCGAGGGCCAGCAAGCCGTGGCGGCGGCGGTTGAACGGCTCGGGCGCTGGTCGCAGAACGGTGACGGGGAGTCACGGGTGGCCGCCGAGACCCGGCTGCGCGACCTCCTGGCCACCATGCCCCCGGACGCCCTCCAGCGGCTCCTCGGCTTTGACCTGGGGCGGCGCGACTCGCTCCGCACGCTGCTGCCGGCGGTTGACTGGCTGCCGACGATGGCTCTGATCGACGTGGTCGAAACCGCCGCCCTGTCCCAGAAGGAAGGCATCTCGTCCGTCCTCCTCAGGATGCTCTCCAAACTTGCCCGCAACAGCGTGGCGGACACCCGGGCGCCCGTCGGCCGGGAGCTGCGTGGCCTCGTGCGGAGCCTGCTCGACAGCTGGACTCTTGACGATCCCAATACTCGGGCGAACCTGGCGCTGCTTGAAGCGCTCTCGCGCCGTGATCCATCGGCCCCCACCCGGACCACTGAAGGCGACGAACCGCTCCGCCTAGTCAGGATGGCGGTCGAGGTCGGCGCCGTCGGCGACCACCTCGACGAGGCCGTCGAAAAGCTCGTGGCCGCCGGCGAGACCGATGAGTTGATTGCCCTGGCGACGTCGGATGCGGCGTTGGTTCCCGACCTTGTGGCGATGGTCGCCGCGCCGTCGCTTTGTCGCCGGGTGCTGGCGGACCGCCGGGTGTCGCTTGCCTCGATCGAGACCGTCCTCGGCCGGGTCGGTCCGGACCGGGCGTCGTTCCTCGCGGAACGGTTGCTCGCGACCGACCGGCCCGAGGTCCGCCGGCTCATCGGTGACAAGCTCATGTCTGAGGAGTTTGCCAATGGCGCCGAAGTGCTGCGCCGGCTCGACGCCGGCCCAGCGGAGGAGCAGCGCGGTCTGCTCGAGTTCCTGGCCGACCTGGGGCGGATCCCCGCCGGTCTGTCGATCGTCAAATACCTCGGCTCCAGCGACCCCTCGTTCCGATTGGCAGGCTTCCGCCTGGCGCTGACCGGCCCCGATCGGGATCAATTGCTGCCCCAGGCCCTCGCCGACGGGGACGAGAGAGTCGTGCGGCTCGCGATCGATCGTGGACTCGAGCGGTTCCCCCGGCAGGCGCTGGCCCGGCTCATGTCGCTGCTGAATGGTACCCGCCGGAGCGAGATGCTCCGGGCGCAAGCCGTGGCCATTCTGGCCCAGTTCGACGAATCGACGATCCGCGAGTGGCTTCTGGCCGGGCTGGTGGTGCATGGTGGCTGGTTCCGCCGGTCCAGATTGGCGCCGGCCGGCCCGATCGTGCTCGCCAAACTCGCCGTGCTTGCGACCCGATGGTCCGGGGTGCCCGAGGTGGAGCGCGTGCTGGCGGTGGCCCGTCGCACCGGCGATCCTGCGGTCATGGCGGCGTTGCAGACGCCGGTCGGTGGACCATGAATCCGGAATCCACTTTCCTGATCGCGCTCGGCCAAGCCCTGGCCACGATGGCGCTCTATGGCGAAGGCCACCCGGCCCGGGAGCGGGCCCTGGCGGTGTCGTTCGAACAGTTGCTTGCCCTGACGGCCACCAACCCGTGCGTCGAGTACTCGTTCCTTGGCCGGGAAGCCGTGGTCGGCAACCGGGTCATGCATGAACTCGGCACCTGGGACTGGGGGGCCAAGCTGGCGGCGGCCCGGATCGAACGGATTGAAGTCGATGCCGATGTGACCCACGAGGCCTACGAGCAGTTCATCGAGGAGCTCTACGCCCAGCTGGGTGGTCGCTGTTTCGATACGAGTGAAACCCGCTTCCTGGTCCGGCCCCCGATCCGGTTCGGCCGCCTCGCGATCCGGAGCGGGGAGGAGGGGAGGGCGGACATCGGCGATCTCGGGCCGTGTCCCGGTGATGCCGAAACCTCGACCGCGGTGGTCGCGCTGTCGCTCGCCGAAGAGATCGCGGCGGTGCGGTGGGTTCATGACGAAGTGCAGCGTTCCGGCCGGATTCCGATGGATGAAGCCGAGACGGTGGTCCGGTCGCTGTCGAGCGCCATGCACCAGAACGAGCGGATGCTGGTGCCGCTGCTCCAGCTCAAGGAGTACGATCAGTACACCACGACCCACGCCTGCAACGTGGCCGTGTTGTCCATGGCGCTCGCCGAGCGACTCGGCCTGGCGCCCGCGGAAGTGCGGGCGATCGGGATCGCCGGTATGCTCCACGATATCGGCAAGATCGCCATTCCTCGCGATCTCCTGGTCAAGCCGGGCCGGTTCACTGATGAAGAGCGGGCCGTGGTCCAGCAGCACCCTGTTGAAGGGGCCAAGATGATCATGGCCAAAGAGCGGGGCCTGGGCCTCGCCGCGGTGGTGGCCTACGAGCACCACGTCTACTTGAACGGGGGCGGCTATCCCTCGATGCGGTTTCCGCGGGCCTGTCACTTCGCCAGCCGGATCGTCCACGTCTGCGACATCTACGATGCCCTGTCCACGCACCGGCCCTACCGCCAGGCCTGGGCACCGGAGCAGGCCCTGGCCTATCTGGTTGAACAGTCGGGCCGGGAACTCGACCCTGAAATCGTCAAGGCCTTCTGCGACATGATCGGCGAGGCCCAGGTCCAGCGGATGGCCCTTGAGGCCGATGCGCCGGTTCCGGAGGCGCCCGCCGAGGAAATTCCCGCCGCCCCACTTGTGCAACACGCCCAATAGCGCGAGCGTACAGTCCTCGTGACGGCCCGGCACCGGGCCCAGGTTGTTTCCCAACTGTACGATGGAGTCGAGGACCGATGGCTGACGAACAGCTGACCCCGATTACGCCCGCCCGCGTGGCCCAGGAACTCAAGGCTTTGAGCGACGGCCGGAAGTCCGGGAAATTCAATCCCAGCGAATACGAGCACCGGTTTTCGCGGATGGTCTCCGAGCTCCGGGACCGCCACATCGGGGGATCGCGGGCTGAGATTCTGGCCGCTCTTACTCCGCTCAAGACCGACGGGACGATCGACGACACCGACTGGCGGCGGCTCGTCGCGCAGTTGGGATTGGCCTGAGACCGGGATCTCGCCGGGGGCCGGCATTGCTGGCCCTTTCCGCACGCGATGGTCTCCCTGTCATCCTCTCCTGCCATGCCGATGTCCCCGCGCCGCGTCACGCCAACGGTCCTGATCGGGAACGTCCCGGTCGGCTCCCGCCACCCGGTCATGGTCCAGTCGATGACCAACACCGATACTGCCGACGTCGCCGGTACGGTCGAACAGGTAGCGGCACTGGCACGTGCGGGCAGCGAGGTCGTTCGGGTCACCGTCAACACCGACGACGCGGCCCGGGCGGTGCCCGACATCGTGGCCGCCCTGGCGGCTCAGGGGGTCCAGGTCCCGATCGTCGGGGACTTCCATTACAACGGCCACCTGCTGCTGACCCGGTATCCCGAATGTGCCCGGGCGCTGGCCAAGTACCGGATCAATCCCGGCAACGTCGGCGGCAAGCGCCACGATGAACATTTCCG
>JANMXA010000149.1:0-26570 GCA_031394255.1 Gemmatimonadota bacterium | reverse complement strand
CAAACGACGACATCGTGCGTCGCGGCGACGAGGGCGTGGGCGGTCCGCCTTGCAGAATGCGTTCGGGGTCTTTGGTGAGCTGGTGCATGTCGACGATGTGGGCCATCGATCGGAGTCCGTGAATCGCCCGGAGGGCCCGGGTTCGCTTTCGCCGGACCTCGAGCGTCGCCAGGAAGAAGATCGCGGCGCCAAGGAAAACCACTTCGTTTACACCGGCATCGATGGCCTGCACCACGTCGGTGACGCTCACGCCGGTGGGGAGTCTGACCACCACCAGTATGGTCGCGCCGAACACGACGAGGAGGAGCGCGATGCAGAGTCCGACCCCGAGTCTCAAGGGCCAATCAGGCCGGCTGACCCAGATGAGGTCGGCCCGGGAGTGTTCGCAGACCTGGACCAGATCATCCGCCACGCCGCGGAGCCCCGAATCGGGAAATCGTTCGGCGACCCGCTGCGCCAGCCGGCGGGCGGTATCGGTGATGTGGTCAGGGTCGAGGCGGCGAAACACGGGGGGAATCTGGGCGGCTCCGGCACCGGCCGCAACGCGACGACGGCTGGTGGCCGGGCATCAATAGGCCGATGACGTCCATGCTGGTTGCCGTTGCCCTGTTGATCCAGACTCCTCCCGCTCCCCCGCCATTCGACTCGGCCGGCGCGAAGCAGGTGTTCGAGTTGGTGAAACGGATCGCGGCCGAGGATCGGAGTCGGCTCTGGGGCCGATCACTGGACGGGCCGGTGCTGCTGGTCGACCCGGCCACGAAGCGGGTGTTTGCCAGTCGGGCGGGGGTCCGGTCGCGGTGGTCACCGGTCGGCGAGGTGTTCAGTGGGAGCTTGCCCGATGATCTGGGCTCGGCCAACACCGCTGTAACCCTGGATGGCGAGCGATGGACGATGGTGATGTGGCCGCTTCCCGCCGAGCCGTTGTCGCGCCGACAGCTGCTCGCTCACGAACTGTGGCACCGGATCCAGGATTCGATCGGCTTGCCTGTCCGGGACCCGCCGAACCCGCAAGTGGATGACGAGCAGGGGCGCATCCTCTTGCGGCTCGAGAGCCGGGCGTTGGCAAAGGCCCTGGCGGCGAAGGGAACGGACCGGGCGACGGCTCTGGTGACGGCCTTGTCGTTCCGCGACGAGCGGCACCGCCGCTATCCCGGATCCGACTCGGCGGAGGCGCTGATCGAGCGCCATGAGGGACTCGCGGAGTACACTGGCATCCGAATGGCGGGCGGGTCGGTGGTCGAGCAGCGGAAGATCGTGACCAAGACGCTTGCCGACCTTGAGGGCCGGGACCATCTGACACGGTCGTTTGCCTACGCGACGGGCCCCGCGTACGGATTCCTGCTCGATGAGGTTCGCCCCGGTTGGCGGCTCGAGCTCCGCCAGGGGCTCGGCCCCGCCGCGCTGGCCCGTCGGGCGATCGGCGTCACCCTGTTCGATGCCCGGCGGCTCGGGCTCGAAGAGGGGCGGCTGGGCGGGCCGATGATTCGGGTTGAGGAGGCCCGCCGGGCCGAGCAACGGGCCATGCGTCGGCGTGGGCTGGTTGACCGCTTTGTCACCGGCCGACTGCTCGTCCTGCCGCTGGTCTCGGCCGGTATCAGCTTCGATCCCAATCTGGTCGAAGGCCTCGACAGCCTCGGGACCCACTATGGGCGGATGGAGCTCTCGGGTGAGTGGGGCGTGCTCGATGCCTCGGGCGGCGGCCGGATCGGCGCTGGATGGCGGGAAGCCTTCGTTCCTGTTCCGCCGGACTTCGCGGCCGGGCGACGAAGCGGGCCCGGCTGGACGCTCGCCCTCAGGCCCGGCTGGCAGATCGTGGCTGATTCGGTGGCCGGCCGCTGGCGGGTGGAGAAAGAGCCCAAAACGACTCCGTAGTTCCTCCCGGCGTTCTTCCCGATAAATTCCCTCTCGAGTCAGCTCCCGGCCGCCCCGCTCTCAAGAGTCGGCCGTTGAATCCTTTCGAGGACGGATCATGAACGACAAGTCGGTCGAGTTTCTGAAGTCCCTGCTGAATGCCCCGGGCCCGTCCGGCTTCGAGAGCGGTCCGGCGCGAATCTGGCGCGACGAGGCCAAGCGTTTTGCGGAGACCGTCACCGCGGACGTGATGGGCAACTCGTTCGCAACGCTGCGGGGCGAGGCCGGTCAGCCGACGGTGATGTTTGCCGGCCATGTCGACGAGATTGGCTTGATGGTGGTGCATGTCGACGACCAGGGCTTCTGCTGGTTCGACACCATCGGCGGGTGGGACGATCAGGTCTTCGTCGGGCAGCGAGTGGTTCTGCTCGGACGGGATGGGCCGGTCCGCGGGGTGATCGGCAAGAAGGCGATCCATTTGATGGAGAAAGAGGACCGCGAGAAACCGAGCAAGGTGAAGGACCTGTGGGTCGATATCGGGGCGGTGTCGAAAGCCGAAGCCGAGGCCCAGGTCCGGGTCGGCGATGCCGGGGTGATCGACAGCCAGTTTCTGTCCCTGCCGAATGGCCGGATCGTGAGCCGGAGTCTGGACAACCGGATCGGTGCCTATGTCGTGCTCGAGGCGCTCCGGCACCTGGCGCGGGACCGGGCCCGGGCGACGGTGACGGCGGTTGCCACGACGCAGGAAGAGATCGGCTACACCGGCGGCGGCGCCAAGACCTCGGCGGCCGGCGTCGAGCCGACGGTGGCGATCGTGGTGGACGTGACGCATGCCACCGACACCCCGGGTGTCGAGAAGAACCGCCACGGGGAGGTCAAGCTGGGCGGCGGTCCGGTGCTGTCTCGGGGCTCAGTGGTGAACCCGCGAGTGGTGGACCTGCTGGCGGATACCGCCGCCGCTGAGGCAATTCCCTTTACCTGGCATGCCGCACCCAAATACACCGCGACCGATGCCGACGCGATCTTCACCTCGCTCAAGGGCGTGCCGACCGGACTCGTCTCGGTTCCGAACCGGTACATGCACAGTCCGAACGAAATGGTGGTGCTCGAGGATCTCGATCGCGCTGCCGCACTCCTGGCCGCTTTCGCGCGGCGCGTGACCAGCGATACGAGCTTCATCCCATGAGACGCCTCCTCGTCGCGGCCCTGACCCTCATGCCCGGGGCGGGCTCGATCGCCGCCGCGCAGGGCGCCCGTTCGTCGGCCGAATCGGCGGTAACGGCCGATATCCGATTCCTGGCCGCGGATTCCCTTGGCGGGCGGTTTACCGGTACGGATGCGGCGCTCATGGCGGCGCGCTACCTGGCGCGCCGTTTCCGCGAGGTCGGCGCCAAGCCGGGCGTGCCCGGGTGGCTGCAGACGTTCACAATCGCGTCGGACGTGCCGGGCCTCAAGCAGATTGATTTGCCGGCCCGTCCGTCTCGCGGGGTCAACGTGGTCGCGGTCGTGCCGGGTCGGGATCGTACCCTCAGGCGCGAGTATGTCATCGTCGGGGCCCACTACGATCACCTCGGCCATGGCGAGGCCAAGTCGAGTTCGTTGGGCGACCCCGGCCAGATCTACAATGGCGCCGATGACAACGCGTCCGGAACCGTGGCTCTGGTCGCCATCGCCCGCGAACTGGCTCGTCATCCGGCTCGGCGCTCGGTCCTGCTGGTGGCGTTCTCCGGAGAAGAACTCGGGCTGCTCGGCTCCGCCTCGTACGTGCGTGACCCTGCTGTCCCGCTCGACCAGACCATCGCGATGGTGAACCTCGACATGGTGGGGCGGCTCCGGAACGACCGACTGCTGGTATTCGGATCGGAAACGGCGACGGAGTTCCCGGCGCTGCTGGATTCTCTCAACCTGGCGGCGAAGTTCGATCTCAAGTATTCGGGGGACGGTTTCGGCCGAAGCGACCAGCAGTCGTTCTACGTCGCCAAGAAACCGGTGCTGCATGTCTTCACCGATCTGCACGAGGACTATCACCGGCCGACGGACGACTGGGAGAAGATCAATGTGCCGGGCCTGGTCAAAGTGGCCGGCTTCACGGCCGGCGTGGTCCGGACCATCGCCGATCGGACGGTGCCTCTGACGTTCGTCTTCAAGGCGCCGGCCCCGGTAGCAGGCATGCCTGGGCAACAGACCTCGGGCTATGGCGCGTACCTCGGATCGATCCCCGACATGGCGTCCGGCGGCCAGGGGGTTCGGCTGTCGGGGGTCCGCCCGGAGAGCCCGGCCGCCAAGGCCGGCCTCAAGGAGGGTGATACTCTGCTGGGGATAGGAGCGTTCGAAGTGACGGATCTCCAGGCGATGACCGAAGCGCTTCGTCATCACCAACCGGGTGATACCGTCATGGTCAGGTTCCGCCGCGCGGGCGCGATGGATTCCGCCGCCGTAGTGCTCGGTCGAAGGGGAGGATCGTGATGCCGGTGCTCGATGGAGACAAGATCGTCGCGGCCCTGCGGGGGGCATTTACCCGGGACGTGGACCGTCAGGGCCTGCTGCAACTGGCGGCCGACCGGATCCGCGCGGCCGGCCCTCCGTACACCTCATCCTACCTCTACATGTTGCACGGCCCGGAACTGGTGCTCGAGGCTTTCAGCGGCCGGGAGACCGACCATACCAGGATTCCGGTGGGGAAGGGGGTCTGTGGTACGGCGGTCGCCACCGGGCAGGATCAGAACATCGGCGACGTCCGCGCCATTGGGAACTACCTCGCCTGCAATCTCGACACTCGGTCCGAGCTGGTGGTGCTGATCCAGCGCGGGGCCACGATTCTGGGCCAGATCGACATCGACAGCGATGTGTCGGGACCGTTCAGTCAGGCCGAGCACGCGGAAACCCGCAAGGTGGCCGACGCGCTGGCTGTTCTCCTGTAGGCCACCCGCCATTCTGCCGATTCCCCGGCTTCGCGCCTGGTCGACGGCCCGCTGGTCGGTGCCCCTTCCCGAGGGGCACCGGTTCCCGATGGGCAAGTATGACCTGGTCCGCTCGGCGGTGATCTCGAGCGGCATCCTCCCCGCCACCGCGATCCACGAGCCGGAACGGGCCACCCGTGATGTCCTCGGTCTCGTTCACGGGGCCCGGTACATTGATGCCGTCCTCGACGGGACACTGTCGCCGAGCGAACTGCGACGGCTGGGGTTCCCCTGGAGTCCCCTGTTGCCGGAGCGGTCGCTCCGGACGGTACAGGGGACGATCGAGGCGTGCCGCGACGCCCTGGAGCACGGGGCCGGCATCAATCTGGCCGGCGGTACTCACCACGCCTTTGCCGATCATGGCGAGGGATACTGTGTCTTCAATGACGCTGCCGTCGCGATTCGGACTCTGGGTCGCGAAGGGAAGATCACCCGGGCGCTGGTCGTCGACCTCGACGTTCACCAGGGTAACGGCACGGCGAGCATCTTCGAGCACGACGAGGACGTGTTCACGTTCTCGATGCACGGTGCCCGCAACTACCCGTTTCACAAGGAACGGAGCCGCCTCGATATCGATCTGCCCGATGGTACCGGGGATCGCGCATACCTGGATCTCCTCGAGTGTCACCTCGGTGAAGTCTTCGACCGTGCCGGAGCCGATCTGGTCGTGTACATTGCCGGAGCTGACCCCTATCATGGCGACCGGCTTGGCCGACTTCAGCTCACGTTCGACGGACTCCGGGCCCGGGACGCGCGGGTGTTCGACGAATGCCGCTCTCGCGACATCCCGGTGACGATGGTGCTCGGTGGGGGCTACGCTCGCGAGCTCGACGATGTCGCGACGATTCACCGCAACACGGTTCGGGAACTGCTGGCACGCTATGGTTGAAGCGACACTGACGCGGCAGGTGCGCGGCGTCGAATTGTTCGAGCGGCGGGCCGGGCACGGTCCGCCGACGGTCGTGCTGCATGGCGGCCCGGGAGCCCATCACGACTACCTGCTGCCGGGGTTCGACACGCTGGCTCGCGGGCGGACGCTGGTCTATTACGACCAACGGGGCGGTGGTCGTTCGGCCGTGGGTCGCGAGGTTCCGTGCGGCTGGCAGGAACAGGTGGCTGATCTCGAGGCGCTGAGAGTGCTCTGGGGCCAGGAGACGCTGGTGCTGGCGGGCTATTCGTGGGGTGGCCTCCTCGCCGTTCTGTATGCGCTCGAGCATCCCGAGCGGGTCGCCCGGCTGGCGCTGGTCTCTCCCGCGCCGGTCTGGCGGGGCGCCAGAGACGAGTACGAACGCCGGTTGGCCGAGCGCAATGCCGCCCCCGCCATCACCGAGGCTCGGCGACGGCTCCAGGACGGCGGGCTCCGGGAGGTCGACGCCGCGTTCTATCGCCAGCGGATGTTCGAACTGTCAGTCGCGGGGTACTTCCACGATACCGCGCTGGCGACGAAGCTCACGCCTTTCCGCATTACCGGTCGTACGCAGCAGGCCGTCTGGGACAGCCTCGGTGATTTTGACCTCCGGAGCCGACTCGCCGGTCTCGACGTGCCCGCGGTCGTCGTGCATGGCGAGGACGACCCGATCCCCGTCGAGACCGCGGAGGTCGCCGCCCGTTTACTCAACGCTCCACTGGTCCGGATTCCCGATTGCGGCCACGTGCCGTACGTCGAAGCCCCGGCCGCGTTCCATGCCGCGCTCGATTCTTTTCTTCCCCGCACGGATCAGCCGTGGACGCGCGCCTGACTCCCTACGAACTCGCCTTTGGCCCGATCGCGGCCGAGCGGTTTCCGGCATTGCGAACCGGCCTGGCGGCCGCCGGGCGCAACCCGAGGAACCGGGATGAGTTCGTGCTGGTGAAGGAGGTCGTCGAGTTGTTGCGTGAGCTTCGGCCTGAAGGGTCGGAAGGGGACGGCGTTGCGGAACTCGTGGCGCTCTGTCACGCGGCATACCTCCACTGGCTTGATGAAGAAGCCGTCGTGTCCGTCGACCGCGACGGGCTGGCGGCGATGGTGCGGGGACTGCCACCGGCGTCGCGCGCGTTGGCGCGGTCGTTCTATCTGGAACTGCCGGTGGGCCGGGTGTGGGGGGCGGCGGGGCCCGACAGCACGCTCGAGCCGCTCGATGGCTGTTTCGTGCTGCCGCGGGAGGACGGACTGGACGCCGTGGCGGTGTTCGGCGTGCAACCCGGCCGGCCGGGGTTCACCGTGGTGGCAACCTCCGGCCCGCGACGACTCAAACTCGTGCGGCTCGACGCGACCGCACTCTTCTCAGCGCGGTTCGAGGGCGGGGCCGCAGCCGGCCTGACCGAGTTGGCGGGGGAGGAGGAGTTGCTCGAGCTGGTCTACCGGGCGATGGACCTCCTTCCCGCCGCCGGAGCCGCTCCAGGGCGTCAAACGGCGAGCTACGCATGAGCGTCGATCGCGCCACGGTTGCCCGGGTCCTCGACCAGATCGCGTCGCATCTCGAGCTCAAGGGCGACAATCCGTTCAAGATCCGGGCATTCCGGATGGGGGCACGCACCGTCAGCGGCATGGCCGGCGAACCCGCGCAATGGCTGGGCGATGGAACCCTCGAACAGGTCTCCGGTATCGGGGCCGGGATTCAGGCCGTGATTCGGGATCTGGTCCTGGCCGGCCGTTCGACGACGCTCGACGAACTGCGAGAGCAAGTGCCGCCGGGTCTGGTCGAGATGCTCCGGATCTCCGGACTCGGCGTCGCCAAGGTCCGGCAGATTCACGAACGGCTCCAGATCGAGTCGATTCCGGAACTCGAAGCCGCCGCGCGCGACGGTCGTCTGGCCGCCCTGTCGGGTTTTGGCGCGAAGACCGCGGACAACGTGCTCAAGAGCGTGGCGCGACTTCGGCAGGCCACCTCCTTCCGGCTCATGCATCACGCCGCCGACGAGGCGCAGCAGCTGGCATCGGGCTTCGAGCGCCTGGCCGGTGTCACCCGAGCGATCCCCGCCGGCGACGTCCGGCGCGGCCTCGAACTGGTCGGCGACCTGGTGATGGTTCTGGTGGCCGAACGACCTGCCGAGGAAGTTTTGCGGGACATCGCCAAGCTGCCGGGGGTGGATGAGTTCGGCGGGCACGATGAACGTCGGGCCACCGTTCGGTTTGCGGGCGGGGAGAGCGTCCAGGTCATTGTGACGCCTCCACTCAATCTGGGGGTCGTGCTGCTTCAGGCGACGGGGAGTACGGCGCATTTGCAGGGCCTCGCTGACACCGCGGCCGCCGCTGGATACACGTTATCGGGGGTCGCTCTGTGGCGGGGCAGCGAGTTCGTCCCGACGCCGGATGAGACGGATGTGTATCGGATCCTGGGGTTGAAGGCCGTGCCGCCGGAACTCCGCGAAGGCCGGGGCGAGATCGAGGCGGCCCGCACCGGGTTGCCGGCCTTGATCGTCCGCGGCGATCTCGAGGGTCTGATCCACTGCCACACCAGCTATTCGGACGGCAGCTCCTCGGTCCGGGATCTCGCCAGAATCTGCGGGGAGGCGGGGTATCGCTATGTCGGGGTCACCGATCACAGCGGGACGGCGGCGTATGTCGGCGGCCTCACGGAGGACGACATCCGGGCGCAATGGCGCGATATCGACGACGCCAATGCCGTTGGCGCCGGGGCCCGGGTGCTCAAGGGTATCGAGGCCGATATCCTGGCCGACGGTCGGCTGGGTTTCCCGGACGCGTTGCTCGACGGCTTCGATTTTGTGATCGCCTCCGTGCACAACCGGTTCGAGATGAACCGGGACCAGATGACGGAGCGGATCCTGCGCGTCATGGACCAGCCGGCGGTGACCATTCTCGGCCACCTCACCGGGCGGCTGCTCTTGTCTCGCGATCCGTATCAGCTCGACACCGACCGGATCTTTGCCAAGGCCGCACAAACGGGCGTGGCCATCGAGATTAACGCCGATCCGCAGCGGCTCGATCTCGACTGGCGCCTGGTACGGGTGGCGAAGGAGGCAGGGGTCATGATCTCGATCGGCGCCGACGCCCACTCGGCCGCCGGACTCGACAACGTGAACTACGGCGTGACCATCGCCCGGAAAGGCTGGCTCACCGCAGCCGACGTCCTCAACGCCAGACCGGTCGACAACTTTCTCGCCTTTGCCAGGCGCCGGAGGCAGCGATGAAGGAAACCGCCGCGCAGACTCGTCAGCGGGCCCACCGGATCCTCGCCAAACTCAAGGCGGAATATCCCGACGCCCACTGTGCCCTCGACCACCGGACGCCGTACGAATTGCTGGCCGCGACGATTCTCTCGGCCCAGTGCACCGACGTGCGGGTCAACATGGTGACGCCGGCCCTGTTCGCGAAGTATCCGACCGCGAGGGACCTGGCCGCGGCCCGTCCCGACGACGTGGAGGATCTGATTCGTTCGACCGGGTTCTTCCGCAACAAGACGAAGAGTCTGATCGGCATGGCCACGGCCGTCGCCGAGCATCACGGCGGTGAGGTGCCGCGCGACATGGACCAGCTTCGGGTGCTGCCGGGGGTCGGGCGGAAGACGGCGAACGTGGTGCTGGGGAACGCCTTCGGTCAGAACGACGGTGTCGTCGTCGATACTCACGTGACCCGGCTGTCCGGGTTACTGGAACTCACCAGGCAGAAGGATCCTGAAAAGATCGAGCGCGATCTGATGGTGCTGATTCCGCGGGAGGACTGGACGCGGGTGTCGCACGTGCTGATTTACCACGGGCGCCAGGTGTGCATCGCCAGGCGGCCGCAGTGCCAAGGCTGCGTCCTGGCGAAGCTCTGCCCCTCGGTCCAGCGGCCCCCCAAGCCCGCCGCGAAGAAGAAGCGCTAGTCGCCCGAGCCGAGGAGCCGGGCGAACAGGCCGTCGGCCTTCCCGGATTTGGTCGGCAATTTCTCTTTCACTTCGATCGACGAAACGACCGCGCGGCCGCGGAGCCGGATCAACAGTCCGTTCGGTCCGACGCCGCGGGAATTCCGCGTGGAATGCGTCGATGAGCTCAGGATTTCCTCGATCTCGTTCTCGACCTGGGTTCCCGCCGGCACGATCAGGGTGAACGCGCCGAGCTTCGCGTCGACGTCGATCTCGACCAGATCCGATCCGAACACCGCGTCCCGGAGATCGATGGTGACCTCGCCGAGCAACACCCGGACGTCGAGGGCGAGCGGCACGGTCCAGGACCCCGCCCGTTTGGTCGAGCCGAACACCGACGCGATCCGGAGATATTCGGCCGGTGACACCGGCGCGACGTCCGTGTGATCGACCGGCTGGGCGGCAGGCAGGGGCTGGTGGTACGGAACGGGCAGGTTGCCGTGGTCGAGATCGGCGAGGATCGCGGCCAGGGTTGCCTCGTTGGGGGCCAGTTTGATCCGCTCAAGCCGGGAATCGAACGCTTCCGGATTGAGCCGATCGTCGGCGTGGGCCTGACAGAGCAGGCGAACCGCCTGCTGACGAGCTTGATCGAGTTCAGCCATGGCGGTCAGAAGATAGTCGGTCACCCCGGGCCCCTGGGCAGTGGTCGGTACCTGACGGGGCGGGCCCCGGCGGGGTTTCGATCGCCTCGCCACGGGGGGCGCCGCCCCGTTAGTTTGTGCATCTCCCACACCCTGGAATTACCGTGAAGACCGCTGTGATCGAGACCGAGCGCGGTACGATGAAGGCAGAGCTTTTCGACACCGAAACGCCCCTGACCGTGGCCAACTTCGAGAAGCTGGCCAATGAGGCTTACTACGACGGCACCCGGTTCCACCGGGTCATTTCCGATTTCATGATCCAGGGTGGCGATCCCCTCTCGAAAGACCCGGACAACCCGCTGGTCGGGACCGGCGGCCCCGGATACACGATCAAGTGCGAGACCCATCTCAATACCCACAAGCACGTCGCCGGGACACTCTCGATGGCCCACGCGGGGAAGAATACCGGCGGGAGCCAGTTCTTCATCTGCCATTCGCCGCAGGGGCACCTCGACGGCAAGCACACGGTCTTCGGGCAGATAACGGAGGGGCACGATATCGTGAACACGATTCGCAAGAACGACCTGATCAAATCGATCCGGGTGTCGTGACGTCGGTGCATGTCGATTTTGCGGTCATTGCCGACTATGCCCTGGTCGATCAGCAGGGCAAGCTCTCGGTGCTCGGCATTTTCCAGCACGTCTGGGTCGCGAATTTCCCCACGGTGCATCCCCGGACCCACCTGGTGCTCCGGGTCCGGGGTCGCCGAACCGAGATCGGCGAGCACCGGATCCGGATCCGGTTCGTCGACGACCAGGGCCAGGAACTGATGGGCGGGGATGGTACGGTACAGTTTGGCGAACCACCCGCCGGCGTGACCGAGGTTGAGGCCGGAGCGGTGCTGGTGTTCGACGTGCCGTTGCCGCGCCCCGGCAACTATGCCTTCGAAATCACGCTGGGGGACAGCGTCCTGAACGTTCCGCTGTCGGCCGCCGCCATCCCGGCCGCCCCGGCCGGACCTCTCCACTAGGAGCCCCGTCAATGCTGACTCGCGCCGAAGCGCTCGAACTCATGCATGAGTACACGCCCTCGGACGCGCTCCGCAAACACATGTACGCCGTCGAGATCGCCATGCGGGCGATGGCCGGCCGACTTGGCGGCGACCCCGACTATTGGGGCATTACCGGCCTCCTCCACGATTTCGACTACGAGCGGTTCCCGAACCCGAATCGCTCAGCCACGGAGGAGCACCCCTCGGAGGGCGTGCGAATTCTGGCGGCCCGGGGAGTGCCCGACGACGTCCAGCAGGCGATCCTCGGCCATGCGGAATTCACCGGCGTCCCCCGGACCACGCCGATGGCCAGGGCTCTGTTTGCGGTCGATGAGTTGTCGGGCTTCGTGGTGGCGTGTGCGCTGGTCAGGCCTTCGCGATCCCTGGCCGATCTGGAAGTGTCGAGCGTCAAGAAAAAACTCAAGGACAAAGCCTTCGCCCGCGGGGTGAGCCGGGATGACGTCTACAAGGGCATCGAAGAGCTGGGCGTCCCGCTCGAGGACCACGTGCAGTTCGTGCTCGAAGCTCTCCGACCGCACGAACGCCTGCTGGGTCTCGGGTCCCCATGACCCTGCCCGGTCGCCTTTTCCCGATCGCGGCGGATGCCGTCGAACGGGCGATCGACCGCGCGGCCGGCAGCCGCCCGATTCCCGGGAACCGGGTCGACCTTCTCTTCGACGGTCCGATGGCGTTCGACGCCATGCTCGACATCATCGCCAAGGCCCGGCGATGGATCCACTTCGACAACTACATCGTCCGTGATGATCGAACCGGGCTCCGGTTCGCGGAAGCGCTGATCGACCGGGCCCGGGACGGGATCGCAGTTCGGGTTTCCTGCGATTGGCTCGGCTCCGTAGGCACGCCGGCCGGATTGTGGGCTCGGCTGGAAGCGGCCGGCGTGACTCTCCGGCACTTTCACCGGCCGGGTCTCTTTGATTTCTCGACTATCCTGAGCCGGAATCATCGCAAACTGGTCGCGGCCGACGGCGAGCGCGCGGTGATCGGTGGCATCTGCATTGGCGACGAGTGGGCCGGAGATCTGGCCCGCGGCCGGTTGCCCTGGCGGGACACCGCCGTGCTGGTGGCGGGCCCCGCCGCCGCCGCTCTGGACCAGGCTTTCCAGCGGACGTGGGCCATGGGCGGTAGCCCGCTCCCCGACCAGGAGTCCGCGGCCGATGTTGCGGCGGCGGGGTCTGCGGCGGTGCGGGTCCTTGCCGGTGAGCCGGCCCAGGAACGAGCCTACCGGGTCTCGGAACTCCTGTTGGCCACAGCGGCGAGCCGCGTCTGGATCACTGACGCCTATCTCGTGGCGCCGCGGCGACTGTTCCGGTACCTCGTCGATGCCGCTCGTGAAGGCGTGGACGTCAGGCTGTTGGTGCCGGGGACCAGCGACCTCCCCGTCATCCGGAACCTGACGCGATTCGGCTACCGCGAACTGCTCCGGGCGGGGGTTCGGATCTATGAGTGGAAGGGCCCAATGCTCCACGCCAAGACGGTGGTGGCGGATGGGCGGTGGGTCAGGGTGGGTTCGAGCAACCTGAACCACTCGAGCCTGGTTGAAAACTACGAACTGGATGTTCTGGTCGACGACGTCACGCTGGCCGAACGGATGGAAGCCCAGTTCCGGCGAGACCTTGACCACAGCACCGAAGTGACGGTCCGGCCGCTTCGAGCCCCCGCGCGGCTCCGCCGGGTCCTTCCAGGCGCCTTGGGATTTGAGCGGCCGGAGGACGGCGGCCCCCGCCATCGCCTGTGGCTTGGTGAGCGGCGCAGTCGGTCGGTGCTGGCGCTCCGGACCTTGGTGGCCGGAGCCCGCCTGGCCGTGTTCGGGCCCCTCGCCCTGGGCCTGGCTGTGGTCGGCGTCCTCTTCTTCCTTGTCCCGAGGGCGATGGGCGTAATCTTCGGCGTGATAAGCATTTGGCTTGCTTTGATCAGCTTTGCGGAAGTGTTGCGCCGACGCCGGGGGCTCCTGGATCAGAGACCGTGACCGACCTCAACGGTCATGGCATCATCTGCGTACTAGCCTCGTGACCGAACCCGATCTTGCGGCGGCGGCTCAGAGCGGCGATGCCGAGGCCTTTGGCCGGCTCGTCATGGGCTACGCGTTGGTGGCCCGGCGAGTCGCCCAGGGGATTCTGGGGAACTGGGAAGAGGCCGAGGACGCGGTGCAGGATGCATCGCTGGCCGCCTGGCAGGCGATCGACCGATACGATCCGTCCCGCGCGTTCCGCCCCTGGTTTATCCGGATTGTCGCGAATCAGGCGCTGGATCAGCTGAGGCGGCGCAAACTCCGGGACGGCGAAGAGCTTAATGACGCCACGCCGAGCCTGATGCCGAGTCCCGAGGCGATGACGGACCGGGCGCTGCTCCGGGGCCGGATTGCCGGGGCGATGCGGCTGCTGCCTGAGCGGCAACGAACGGCTGTGACCCTTTTTGACGGCGAGGGATACAGCCACGCGGAGATTGCGACCATTCTGCAGGTGCCGGAAGGAACGGTTCGCTCCTATGTGTTTCACGCACGGCGCGCGTTGCGAAAGACGCTCGCCTCATTGATGGAGGCCCCGGCATGACCGAACGGTCGGCATTCGACGCTGGACGTGACGCGGAGTTGGGAGAACTCATGGCTGAAGTGCTGGACGGTCCTGATCCGACGGGATACCTCGCTCGACTCGGATCGACGCTGGCGGGCGTGCCGAGCCGCCGGTCGTCGTGGGACGTACTGGCGGAGTGGGCTCGGCCGAGTGTGCTGGTTGCGGCCTTGGTGGCCGGATTCATTCTCGGCCTGGCGCTGTGGCAGAACTGGCGGGAGCGGTTCGCCCCGGCGGCGGTCACGCCGGTGTCGGTGGCGATGCTGGATGTCTCGCGCCTCGGGGAAAAACAGGTGATCTATACCGTGTTGGAGGAACGATGATGAAATCCCGATCAGCGGCGCTACGGCTGCTGGCATTAGCATTTGCGCTGGGGGGTCTGGTCGGCGGCGCCGCGACGATGCTGGCCGAGCGCGGAACCCATCCCGAGAGTCCTCGCGAAGGCGGCCCCCAGGGGTACGTCAACATGCTCAAGGTCGAGCTCGAGTTGTCGGCCGAGGAGCACCGGGTGGTCGGCGACATTCTGAAGCGCCATGAGCCGGTCATGGATTCGATCTGGCAGATGGTGCGCCCCCAGTTCGAAGCCGAACGCCAGGCGGTTCGGCGGGAAATCCGGGCCGTGCTGACGCCGGACCAGGCTGCCAAGTACGACCGACTGATCGCCCGGCGGGACAGCATCCACCGAGCCCGGGATTCCGCCCATGGCAAGTAGATCGTCTGTATTTGGGGCTGTTCTGTCGCTGGTGGTGGTAGGCCGGGCCCTGGCCCAGTCGACCAAACCGGCGGTGACACTGGCGGATGCGATCGAGCGGGCCGAGCGGGCGCAACCTCGGGTGATTCAGGCGGCAGGCACCCTGAAGAACGCCGACGCCCGGGTGCGGTCGGCTCGCGGCGCGTATCTACCCAACTTCAACGTGCAGAGTTCAGCCGCCAACTTCTACTCTGAAGGGCAGAGGCTGGACCAGAGCACCGGCCAGCTCGTCGCGAGCAACTCGAGCAACACCAGTATCAATGGCAGCGTCAACACGTCGCTTGAACTGTTCGACGGATTTCGCCGCAGTGCCGAATCCCGGGCCGCCGGTGCGAACCGGGAATCGGCCATCGAGGGCCTCGAAGATGCCCGGTTCCAGCAGCAGTTGACGACGACGAACCAGTTCTTCGATGTTCTCGCCGCGGTGCAGCTCGTGCGGGTGCGGGGTGCCAGCGTACGGCGGGCCGACGAACAGCTCAAGGTGTCGATCGCCCGGCTGAGGGCCGGCGCCGCGATCCGTTCGGATTCACTCCGCTCCCTGGTGACGCTCGGCAACGCCCGGATCCAGCTCATCAACGCCCAGACCCAGCTCACGAGCGCCGAGGCCAATCTCGGCCGGCTGGTCGGGACTGAGGGTCCGATGACGGCCATCGACGATTCGGCCTTCTACCGGCTGGGTGCACCGCTCGACACGGTCGCCCTCCGGGTCGAGGCCCTCAATCGTTCGCCCCAGGTTCGCACGGCGGAGGCGATCGAGCGGTCCGCCAGGGCGTCGGTCGGCGTGGCCCGTGCCGGCTACTGGCCGACGCTGATACTCGGGGGCAACGCCTCGATCAACGGCAGCCAGCAGAACGACTACAAGTTCCTCCAGCAGCGGCAGGCTACGTTGACGGTCAACTGGGCGGTGTTCAATCGGTTCACCCGGGAGCAGAACATCGCCAACCAGCGGACCGCGACCGAGATCGCGGAAGCCAACTCGCGGGAAGCCCGCCGGCAGGTCCTGACCAGCCTGACTGCACGGCTGGCCGAGTTCGACGCGGCCGAGGTCCGGATCGGGATCACCCAGACCAGCCTGGCCGCGGCGAACGAGGACCTTCGGGTGCAGCAGGAGCGCTATCGAATCGGCGTGGCCACCATCGTGGACGTGCTGACCTCCCAGGAGTCGCTGACCCAGGCCGAGGTGGACGCCGTGAACGCACGGTTCGACTACCTCCGCGCCAAGGCTCAAATCCAGGCATTGATCGGACGGCAGCTATGACCACCCCGGGAATCGAAACGACCGCTGAGCGAATGGCCATGCTGCCGCCCGATGTGCCGCGCGACGCGGTGATCGTGGTTCGCCATCTCGAGCGGGAATATGTCATGGGGAGCGAGACCGTCCATGCCCTCCGGGGAGTGGACATGACGATTCGCCGCAACGAGTTCGTGGCGATCATGGGTCCGTCCGGCTCAGGCAAGTCGACGCTGATGAACCTGATCGGGTGTCTCGACACGCCCTCGGCCGGTGAGTACTGGCTCAACGGCTACCGGGTCTCGGAACTTGGTGATGATCAGCTGGCCCGGATCCGGAACAAGGAAATCGGTTTCGTGTTCCAGACGTTCAACCTGTTGCCGCGGGCGACGGCGCTCCAGAACGTCGAGCTGCCGATGGTGTATGCCGGTGTCAACTCGAAGGAACGCCGGGCGGCGGCCCAGGCGGCCCTGGGCCGGGTTGGCCTGGGTGATCGGATGAGTCACCGGCCGAATGAACTCTCCGGTGGTCAGCGCCAGCGCGTGGCGATCGCCCGGGCGCTGGTGAACTCGCCGAGTCTGATTCTCGCGGACGAACCCACCGGCAACCTCGATTCGAAGACGAGCGAGGAGATTCTCGCCCTGTTCGAACAGCTCCACATTGAAGGCCAGACCATCCTGCTGGTCACCCACGAGCTCGATATCGCCGCGCACGCCCGCCGCCAGGTCCATCTGCGCGACGGGCGGGTCGAACGCGACTTTCAGACGGAGAAGAAGTGATGATGTCCCGAATCGTTCGCTCGTTGCCGTTCGTCGCACTCGTCTCCATGGCCTGCGCCAAGGCCAAGGCCCCGACGGTCGTCTACCAGGCGGTCCCGGTGGAACGCCGGAACATCGTCGTGTCGGCCCGGGCCACCGGGACCATTCAGCCGGACACGGTGGTCGAAGTCAAATCGAAGGCCTCGGGTGAGATCCTCGAGATGCGGGCGGAGACCGGCGCCGTGGTCCAGCGGGGGGCCTTGCTGGTGCGGGTCGATCAGCGGACGCCGCGGAACACCTTGAACCAGGCGGAGGCCGACCTCGATGTGGTCAAGGCCCGGCTCCAGAACGCCGACGCCCAGAAGCGGCGGTCCGACGAACTGTTCAAATCCCAGTCGATCACCGAGCAGGAACATGAGTCCGCGGTCCTTTCGGTTGCCAACGCCAAGGCGGAAGTCGTGCGGGCCCAGGTGGCGGTCGAGAACGCCCGGATCTCGATGGAGGATACCGACGTCCTCGCCCCGATTTCGGGGACGATCATCGCCAAGAGTGTCGAACGCGGCCAGGTCATTTCGTCGCCGACCCGGGACGTCGGCGGCGGCAGCGTCCTGCTCAAGATGGCCGATCTCAACCTGGTCCTGGTTCGGACCTCGGTGGACGAGACCGACATCGGCAAGATCCGTCCCGGCCTCCGTGCGACAGTCACGGTCGACGCGTATCCGAATCAGCCGTTCGAGGGCGAAGTCCTCAAGATCGAACCGCAGGCCGAGACGGTGCAGAACGTGACGATGTTTCCGGTCCAGGTCCGGATCGACAATCGCAACGGCCTGCTCAGGCCCGGCATGAACGCCGACGTTCAACTTCACATCGGCCGGCGGGACAGCGTTCTCGCGGTACCGAACTCCGCCCTCCGCACCACCCGCGACGTGAGTTCAGCCGCCCAAGTCCTCGGCATCACCGAGCAGCAGCTGCAGCCGATGATGGCCGCGGCCCAGAAGGTGGCGGATTCGCTCAAGGAGCTCGCGGCGAAGAACGCCCCGAAAGACACGACCAGGAAGGAAGCGTCCAGCCCGGAGGCTGCGGCCAAGCCGGCCGGCGCCACCATGACCACCCCGGACGGCCGGACCATCCAGCTTCCGGCCGGTGTCACTGAAGCTCAGGTCCGCGAGATCTTCCGCAAGCGGTTTTCCGGCGGAACGCTTACGCCGCAGGAACAGCAGACCATGCAGAAGGTCATGCAGAATTTCGGCGGGGGCCGGGGGGCCGGCCGGCCGCGGAACGGCAACGATTTCCAGTTCGGCGGCAACTACATCGTCTTCGTCCGGCGGAACGGCGAGCCGGTTCCGGTGATGGTACGGACCGGCCTGACGGACCTCGATTACAGCGAAGTAATCAACGGGTTGTCGATGACTGATTCGGTACTGGTCCTTCCGAGTGCCAGCCTGGTTCAGTCACAGCAGGAGTTCAAGAACCGGATGACCAACATGACCGGCGGCGGGGCCGTTCCGGGCATGCGGTCGGCGTCGTCGACGAGTGCGCCGGCCACGGCCGCCCGTCCCACGACGGGGGGCCGCCCATGATCATCGGTGAAACGTTTCGGGTCGCGTTCTCGAGTATCCGGGCCAACAAGCTCCGGGCGGCGCTCACCATGCTCGGCGTCATCATCGGCGTCGGCGCGGTGATCGCGGTCGTGGCCCTTGGCACCGGGGCCCAGAAGGCGGTTGAAGACCGGATCAACGCGCTCGGGGCCAACGTGCTGTCGGTCTATCCGGGCCAGTCATTCTTTGGCGGCCGGGCGTCCGACAACCGGGTCAGCCTCACGGTCGACAACGCCGACGCCCTCCGGCGCGACGCGCCGCTGATCGCCGATGTGGTGCCCGAGCTCAGTCGCAACATGAGCGTCGGGTACAGCAACAAGAATCTCAATGTCAGCATCGTCGGCACCACGCCCAATTTTCTTCCGGTCAAGAACTTCCATATCCAGTACGGGTCGATGTTCACCACCGGCGACGACGGGGCCCGGCAGCGCTACGCCGTGCTCGGCAACTCGATTCCGGACATGCTCGGGGTCAACGCGGCGGCCCTGGTCAAGCAGCAGATCAGCATCGGCGGCCAGACGTTCGATGTCGTTGGGGTCCTCGAAAAGAAGGGCGCCGCGATGTCGTTCTTCAACCCCGACGAGCAAATCTTGATTCCGCTCAGTACGGCCCGCTACCGCGTCATGGGGACGGACCGGCTCCGGCAGGTGAGCCTCAAGGTCCGGGACGACGTTCCGCTCGAACAGGGCATGGTTGATATCGAACGGGTGCTCCGGCGCGAGCACAAGATCCGGCCCGGCGCGGACAATGACTTCCAGATCCGGAACCAGCAGGATATTCTGGCGACACAGCAACAGGCGACGGAGGTGTTCAGCCTGCTGCTGGCAAGCATCGCGGCGGTCTCGCTGGTCGTCGGTGGCATCGGGATCATGAACATCATGCTGGTGTCGGTGACCGAGCGGACCCGTGAGATCGGGGTTCGGCGGGCGCTGGGCGCCACCAAACTCAACATCATGAGCCAGTTCCTGGTCGAGGCGGTCGTGCTGTGTCTGATGGGCGGTCTGTTCGGCGTGCTGGTTGGGATGCTGAGTGCTCGATTCATGTCCACGCTCCTGGGATGGAATACCCTCATCTCGCCGACCGCGGTCATTGTGGCGTTCGTGTTCAGCGCCCTGGTCGGGCTGTTCTTCGGCCTCTGGCCGGCGCGGCGGGCCGCAAATCTCAACACCATCGACGCATTGCGGTACGAGTAGTGCGCGCGGTTCGGGTCTAGCTCCACGATGTGGTTGGCAGGATTGTCGCTCGCCTTGCAGGCGGCGACCGGCGCTCCCGAGCGCCCGGTCGTCCGTCCGCCCCGCATTGATACCACGGTAGCAATCGACGGCCGCCTCGAAGAGCCGGTGTGGCGGACCGCCGCCCGGCTCGACGGCTTCCACCAGTACCGGCCGGTCGATGGCCAGGCGGCGGCCCAGCGCACGGAAGTTCTCGTCTGGTACAGCCCCAACGCCCTCTATTTCGGCATCATCGCCCACGACCGGACGCCGGGCTCGATCCGGGCGACCCTCGCCGACCGCGACAAGATCTTCGACGACGACCGGGTCATCATCTATCTGGACACCTTCAACGATCGACGCCGGGCGTTCGTCTTCGGCGCCAATCCCCTTGGGGTTGAGGAGGATGGCGTGCGGACCGAAGGCGGTTTCGGCGGTGGCGGTGGCGGTGGCGGTGGTGGGCGCGGCGGTGGGGGGTTCGGCGGCGCGGTCAGCTACGACCGCAGCCCCGACTATCTCTATCAGTCCAAGGGGCAGATAACCGACAGCGGATACGTGATCGAAATGCGGATTCCGTTCAAGAGCCTCCGGTACGCCCCCGGCACGCAGGCCACGGTTGGCGGCATCGGGGGCACGTCTCCCGGGGGCACAACGATGACCTGGGGCTTCAACGTGGTCCGGGTCACCCAGCGGAGCGGATTCGAGGACACCTGGTCGGACGTCCGGCGGGGCGGCACCAGTTTCCTGGCGCAGGGGGGGCTGCTGGCCGGTCTGACCGACATCAAGCGCGGGGTAGTGACCGAGGTCCAGCCGGTGATCACCGCGAGTGCCTCCGGCACCCGCGACACGATCAACGGGGTCTTCAGCCGCGAATCCCTCAAGCCGGATTTCGGCATGAACCTTCGGCTCGGCTTCTCCAACCTGGCCGTCGACGCGACGGTCAATCCAGACTTCAGCCAGGTCGAGTCCGACGCCGGCGCCGTGACGCTGAATGAGCGCTTCGCGCTCTTCTTCCCGGAACGTCGCCCGTTCTTTCTCGAAGGCATCGAGTTGTTCCAGAGTCCCGGGTCGATCGTGTATACGCGCCGGATCGGGGCCCCGGTGGCCGGCGCCAAGGTTACCGGAAAGTTCGGCCGCGTGAGCCTCGCCCACCTGACGGCGGTGGACGAGGAACTCGACCCGTACGACACGACGGTGACGTTCAAGCGTCACCCCGTGGTCAATGTCACCAGGATCAGGACCGATCTTGGCACCAATTCCCTCGCCGGTATCACGGTCACCGACCGCTCGGTGGCTGGCGGTTTCAGCCGGCTGGTCCAGGCGGACACCAGGCTGCTGTTCGCCAAGGTGTACGCAATCAACGGCAATCTGGGCCACTCGTGGAAGCGCCTCGACGGTGAAACCAGGTCCGGGCCCGCCTGGTCGGTCGGCTTCGACCGAACCGGCCGCGCCTGGGGATTCAGCTATTCGCTGGAAGGCATCGACCCGGGGTTTGAAGCGGCCGTCGGTTTCGTGCCGCGGGTGGGCGATGTGAACCTCCGCGCCTTCAATCGGTTCAGTCTGTTCGGGCGGCGCGGCGCGCTGTTCGAGGGCATCACCTTCTTCGGTGGCGCGAGTCGGTACTGGCAGTATTCGCGTTTCGGGAGTGACCGGGCCATCGAGGGAGACCAGAGCCTGAGCGCCTTCGGGCGGATTCGCGGTGGCTGGAGCTACGGCGTCAGTACCCGGAGCGCGTTTGTTGATTTCGATCCAGCGTACTACGATGGGGCGACGGTAGCGTCCAGGACCGGCTTCGTGCCCTATGTCGGACCGGCCCGTCTTACGAATGCGGTAGATGTTTCGGCCAACGCAAGTTCACCGAATCTGCCCTGGGGCAGCTTCAACGTTCGGGTCCAGCGACGCACGGTAGGGCTGTTCTCGGAGGCGTCGCGGGCCCGCGAGTTCCAGGTCTCGGGCGGCTTCGAAGTCCGACCCCGCCAATGGGCCCGGGTCGAGGGCAATGTGACCTATTCCCGGCTGCGTCGGGCTCGCGACGAGAGCGAGTTCGGGCGGACCATCATTCCCAGACTCCGGCTCGAGATCCAGCCGAACCGGACCTTTCTGTTCCGGATCATCACAGAGTACCGATCACAGCGTCGGGATGCTCTTCGGAGTGCCGAAAACGGCCAGATCCTGTATTTTGGCGGCGTCGCCTCGGAGCCGACGAACACCAACCGATTCCGGGCCGATTTCCTTCTGTCGTTCCAGCCGTCGCAGGGCACCGTCGCCTTCCTGGGCTACGGGGCCGGGTTCGACGGCGACCGTACGTTGTCATTCCAGCGTCTGGTCAGGCAGGACGACGGCCTTTTCCTGAAGCTCGCCTACCAGTTCCGCCGGTAGGCGGCCGGATCCACGTTCGGGGGACACCAATGCCGGCTTCCATCATCCTCGGCACCGGCCGAGCCGTGCCGGGTCGAGTTGTAACCAACGACGAGTTCTCCGGATCGATGGATACCTCGGATGAGTGGATACGGACCCGGACCGGAATCCGTGAACGCCACTGGATCTCGCCGGGCGAATCCGGCGTCGATCTTGGCCTCGAGGCGACCCGGCAGGCCCTCGATGCCGCCGGCATACCCCCGGGTGAACTCGACGCCATCATCTACGCTACTATTTCGCCGGACCGGTTCCTTCCCGGCAACGGCGTATATCTCCAGACCAGATTGGGTGTCGGCCCGATTCCGGCGATCGACCTCCGGATGCAGTGCGCCGGATTCGTGTACGCGCTATCCGTGGCGGATGCTTTCATCCGGGGCGGGGTGTATCGCCGGGTGCTGGTCGTGGGCCAGGAAATTCAATCGACCCGGATGGACGTGAGCCCGAAAGGACGCCACACGGCGGTCCTCTTCGCTGATGGCGCCGGGGCGGCCATCCTTGGCGCCACCGACGAGCCGGGCCGCGGGATTCTGACCGTTGACCTTCATTCCGATGGGGCGTTCGCCGAAAAACTCTGGGTGGAGGAGCCGGGGTCGCTGCTCAATCCGACGATCAGCGCCGATCGGTATGAGGCGGGGAACTACTTTCTGCAGATGGACGGCAAGGAAGTCTTCCGGCACGCGGTCCACCGGATGCCGGAGTCGGTCCGGACCTGTCTCGGACGGCTCGGACTGGCGCCGTCGGACATTGCGTTGCTGATCCCCCATCAGGCCAACATGCGGATCTCGGAGATGGTGCAGCGCGAGCTTGGACTCGCCGACAGCCAGGTCTACAACAACATCGAGCGCTACGGCAACACCACGGCCGCTACGATTCCGATTGCGCTCGATGAATGCGTCAGGGCGGGCCGGCTTGCCCCCGGCGACCTGGTGGCCCTGACCGCGTTCGGCTCCGGGTTCGTGTGGGGCAGCGTCGTGATGCGGTGGTAGGGGCGCGCCCCGATGGCTATGAGTTGGCCATCATTGGATACTTCCGGGTGTAGTAGTCATGCCCGCGATAGGCGACGGCACGGTAGAGCTGTTCGTCGGGGTCGTCCGCGTTCTGGACGAAGAGATGCAACTGGCCCGGCCACAGCGTGGCCTGGAGCGTCCACCGATCCTCGTGGGCCATAAACACCCATTGGAGCGCTCCGCCGCCGGCATCGGTCAGATGGACTCGACTGGCGCGTTCGAGCGACACCTTCTCGGGAAGACCGGTCGACGCGGCCCCCCAGGGCTCGAGTTCGAGCTCGGCTTCCATCCACGAACGGATATGGAGCACGCCCGACACCGGATCCTCGTGGAACGGGATCTCGAAGTCCACGCTCCACTCGCCAAGGGCGTCCCAGGCATGGTCCATAGGACCGATATTGGGGATCTCGACCGTGGGGTGTTTCGGCATTGCATCTCCCAGTTGTACCAGGGGTCTACGGCAGTAAACCAATGACTGGCTGGTAGTTACGGTTCGGGTCATGCGGGTGGTTTCGCGCTTTCCCGTTACAGGAGTTAGTATCGGCAGCGAGACCGTTGGTTGTAGGGGTGAAACCGTGTCATCGGGCGTTGCGTACTGGAACACACGCTTACCAATTGGGCTGACAGGGGGGTTCCAATGTTCGAGATTCTCAGGCTTGGCATTGCCGCGGTGGCAGCGGTCTTCGCATTCGGTTTTGCGCGGGGATTTGTGCGGCGCCGGCTTCGGTTTGTGGATGCCGTCAAATCACCGTTGGCTCCGGTCGTCGCCGGCGGGATCGCGGCGCTGGTGGCCTGGCCGCTCACTTTTCTGCCGCTGATTACGGGATTCGCCGCCGCCCTGGTCGGGATCGGCGTTGGCATGGGAACGGCGAGTGGCGTGAAGGCACTGCGCAGCGGCGACTGAAGCTCGAGGCGGGGGTCAGTTAAGTTTGGGCATGGCTTCCGTCCCCTGCACCCGCTGCGGTGAGACCCGCGATTGTGTCCCCTTTCGCCCCTTTCCCAATGAACGGGGCCAGCGGATTCTGGATCAGATCTGCAATGTCTGCTGGAACGAATGGCTCAAGTTCCAGCAGCAGTTGATCAACCACTATGGCCTGAACGTCAGGGAACCGCGGTCGAAGGATCTGCTCTACGCCGAGCTGGACAAATTCCTGTTTACCAGCGCGCCCCAATCCTGAGCGACAAGTCGATGGCCGGTCCTCGCGGCTCGAGGTCCTCGGTCATGCCGAGGAACCACTCGGGGCCGCGCTTGGCCCTGAGCAGGAAGCCATAGTCGAGGGTCACCTCGCGCTGATCGAGGGCCCGGAGCCCGGTGCCGTCGTAACTGTGGCTCTGGACGAAGAGATTCACGAACATGGCCTGCTGTTTGACGAAGCGGTACCGGAACCCGAGGTTCCCGGCCGCGAAGACGGTCTTCTGGTAGTCCGCCAGCAGCGTGGTTCGCGGGGTGAAGCTCAGTCCCAGTCCCATTTCGGTCGTCCACCGGTCGTCGAGCCGGACGCGGGCCGTGCTGAACGCGGAGACCGACACAGTCTTCCGCCCGTACCCTTCGGGGCCGGTCGGCAGGGTGACGGACACCGTGGTCTGCCAGTGGGGACCGTGGCGCAGGCCGCCCATGAGGCGGACATCACCGGGAAACGCCGATGTGGCCGGATAGTGAAGCGAGTCGCCGTTAGGCAGTTTCGCGGAGTAGAGGAATTCGTTCCTCGGGCGAAGTGACCGGGCCGCCACCTGCAATCCGGTCACCTTGTGGTACCAGTCCAGGAACCCGTCGAGAAAGCCGTTGTAGGAACCCTCCATCGCCACCGAGCCACCGACGAACCCCCGGCCCACGTTCCGGATCACGGTCGCGTCGAGCCTCAGGAATTCGCCGTCGAGGATGAACCCGGCATTGGGGCGCTCGGAGAACTCGATGGCGTTGCCATAGTCGAGCTGGAGTCTGGTTTGCCAGCGGTGGCCTGGGTCGACGTAGGGCTGGAAGATGAGCCCGCTTCGGCTGGTGAGGATCGGGTTTAGCGCCTGATATGGCGGGAGGCCCTGAGCGGAGGCCAAAGCGGATGTTCCCCCGATCAGGAGCATTGCAGACAGGGCGAATCGACGCATCGGTGGTCCGGTGTGGGGAATGGGAGTGTCGCTGCGGCCGGCGCCAGCCGGCGTTGGCGGATAATAACGAACTACGGGCTGGCGAGGTCAGCCAGCTGCCGGTTATGGACTCGGCCGAGTGACAACTGGGCGGTGACGGCTCCCACCAGGGCCAGGAACATGTCCCATTGGGTGTCCCAGGGATCGCCCTGGGTCCCGAGGAAGTCGGTGGCGGATTCCCCGCCGATCAGGGCTGACCACCACTCGATGAGCTCATAGGAGGCGCTGATCGCGAGGCAGACGCAGGTGACCAGAAAGAAGAGCCAGCGGCCCGGTCGAAGAGGGGAGCGCCGGAGCAGGACTTCCCGCGTGACGATGGCCGGGACGAATCCCTGGGCGAAGTGACCGAGGCGGTCGTAATGGTTCCGGGCGAGTCCAAACGCGTCCTGAGCCCAGGTGCCGAGGGGAACCCGGGCGTAGGTGTAGTGACCTCCGACCACCAGGATCAGGGCATGAAGGAACAGGAGGCGATAGGTCATCGGCGTGAGGGGAAACCGGCCGGCGGTCGCCACCAGCAACGGGACGCCGAGGATGATGGGAAATACTTCCATCAGCCAGGTGCCTCGTTCGTATGGCGCGAGGCCTGACAGGGCCAGTGCCGCCAGCGCGAACGCGGTCAAGACCAGGGGTTCTCGCCGCCCGACCCCGCTCATGCCGCCCGGCTTCCGTGATTGGCCAGAAACCGCCGGATCGCGGCGGTCACGGCCGCGGGCTCCTCCATGGTCGAGCTGTGGCCGGCTCCGGGAATGACCACGAGCTCAGCCCCGCGAATCGCATCCCGAATTCGTTCGGCTTTGGCGGGGACCGTGGCGATGTCCTGATCGCCGACGATGACCAGCGTCGGCGCGGCAATTCGGTTCAGCTCGGGCAGGATAGCCGATCGGTCGATGACGCCGCGGACCGCCCGGGATATGCCGACTCGGCGGTTGGCGCTCAGCGCCGCGCGGTAGCGGTCTCGCTCGGCTTGCCGTTTGGGATCCTCGAGGAACTTGCGCCCAAACATGATGGGCATGACCTGTCCGGCGACCAACCCGAGCCCGAACCAGCGGGCCACGAAATTCAGGACCCGGTAGCGAGGAATATTTTCTTCCGGCTCGGCCTCGGCAGAGGTTTCGAGGAGTATCAGGGAGCGAACCAAATCCGGCCGGCGGGCCGCGAGGCGCATGGCGACAAACCCGCCCATCGACAGGCCGGCGACGTGGCAGGGTCCGAGATGCAGTGATTCGATCAGCGCGGCGGCGTCGGCGGCGAGAGTGTCCATGTCGTAGCCGTCTCTGGTCACCGCGCTTCGGCCCTGGCCTCGAAAATCGAAGGTGACGCAGCGATAGTCTTTTTCGAGCGCGGCCACCTGTTCGGCGAACATTTCGCCGCTCCACAGGAGGCCGTGGGCGAAGACCACGGTTTCCGGGCCGGAACCACGAATGTCGTAATACAGTTTGGCGCCGTTCAGTTCGGCGATCGGCACGATAGTCAGTCCCGGCGGAGGGACCTGCAATATGCCGTGCCGGCAAAGCGGAGGCTACGGTTGTGGGCTTGCAGACGGGAACGAAACGGGGGGTGGCTTGACGCCACCCCCCGC
>JANMXA010000148.1:0-3354 GCA_031394255.1 Gemmatimonadota bacterium | reverse complement strand
CAGCCGCGGTCGACCACGTGGTTCGAGCCCTCGCTGATCCCGCGGGGCTTGATCGCCCCGAGCGGGAGCGCTGAGAACTTCCCGTCCTGCACCCCCGCGCCGCCACTGAAGCCCAGTCGGTCGTGCGCCATCCGCACCAGGTTCCCGAAGTCGTTCTGGGTCATCCCCGCTTTCAACGACTTGTAGGCGGCCTCGTACGCTGCCAACGTCACCTTCGATGCGAGCCGCATCAGCGCCAGCTCCGCCGGGCTCTTCACCATCCGGCACCCGGCCGTGACGCCCGTGGCGGTCGTGAACCGGGCCGAGGGCATCGCGTTCGCGATGCTGTGACTGAAGACGTACCGCACCGTCTCCTCGAACCCGACCGTACCGGTCGCGCCACGGGCTTTGAGTCCCGCGGCCACGAGATCGAACGGGCTCTCATGCTCGTCCCAGGTCATGACCTCGGCGTCCTGTCCCAGCGGGCTCTGCGCCACCTGTTCCATGGCGCGGTCCCGTTCAAACGCCGGCGACACCATGAACGCCCCGCCCCGGGCCGGGATCACCACCGCCAGCAGCCGCTCGCTGAGCCCCCATTCGATGTTGGTGAAATACCGGAGCGAGGTGCCGCCGGCCAGAATGACGGCGTCGAGCTGCTGGGCCGCCATCAGGCGACGGGCCTTCTCGATCCGGGCCAGCCGCTCGGCGCCAGCAATCGGAACCATCTGGTCCTTCATCGATTTGAGCGCGGCGATCGCTGCCGGCACCGGGCCGGGCTGCTGGCCCTCCGAAGCCACGATCGGCAGCTCCGGCGACCACCCCGTTGCAGACCCGAAAACGGCTCCCGACGCGGCGATCGAACCCAGGAAGTCCCGGCGTGACGACATTTTGACATCCTCTAAGCGGGGTTGACAGAACCACTTCCAGACCGGAAAATGGCACATAGTTCGCTTATTCGACAGTCGAATTCTTCGACGGTAGACCAGTGCAGATTTTGTCGCATCCGCGCCACAACCGTTCAACCATCGCCACGCGGCTCCGCCAGCTTTCGTTTGCGGTGATCGCTTTCGGGGGCTGCTCGGCCTTTTCGCCGACCGAACCCGAGTTGCCGGCCGGCGCTGTTCCGTTGGCGGCCCAACCAGCGTTTGCGGCCTGGTTCGAGCGGACCGAATCCTGTAGCGGCCTCGAAGGGCAATTCAAAGAGATACAGTGGTTTGTGGTGCCGAACGCCGAGACATTCCAGACCAGCGCTGGCCCGAAAGTCGGCATGTGGGAGAAGGCCGGCAACGTCGCCCGGATCATCATCGCGGGCAACTATATCGGCCACGAAATGGTGATCCGGCACGAGATGTTGCACCATCTTCTCGATCGTGAAGGTCACCCCCCGGAGTACTTCGTGACCAAGTGCCGGCTCACTTGGGAGAGTTGGTCGACCGGGGTGGCCGACCGGTAATCGGGCCAGCCCGCCGGAGCGACCGGTCCACAGCGTGTGGCGCCCGCGCGGCGTTCCCGCCTACGGGACCACAACCCCGACCATCCGGACCACCTCGAAGTCCGATCCCCGCAACTGCTTCAGCGTATTGATCTCCCCGTCGTTCCATCGGCTGTCCGCGACGCCGCTCACGAACCAGTCGCTGCCGTTATCCGCCACCATCATTCCGTATTTCTTGAGGGCCGTGAGCACCACCCGGGCCGATGCCGGAAAGGCCGAGATGTCGTAGCCGGCCTTGAGCCGAACCCGCATCCCCATCGGTGGCCGGACGACCGAGACATCGCTGCTCGCCCAGTGACGGGCCGGCGGGAGATAGGCTCGCCGAGTCCGCACCACGGTGAATCGGAGCGCGTGGGGAATGATGCCGGCTGCGACTTCGTCGTACCGCGCCAGCCCGGGAAGAATCGGTAAGCCGGCGGCATCCGCGGACGTCCACCCGGCAGGCCGGAGCGCATTGGAATTGAGATCGAAGATCGCGCCCGATCCGGCATGCCAGGAACCGTCCGGCTGCGGATACGCTCCGTAGAGTTCGTAGAGTTTCGAGGCGCCTCGATCCACAATTAGCACGTGCCGGTCCCCCAATGACCCGGAGCCCCCCTCGATCGGGGCGGTGGCTGGGATCGGGTACGGCCCCGGATCGCTCTCATCCGCATAGTCGAAGCTCACGACGGCCCTGGCTTGCCCCCCGCCAACGACGACGTAGGGGATCCCGAACGGCCCGCCGTTGTAGCTCGCCCCGAAGTCCGGGTGCAGCGCCTTCCCGGACCCAATCGCCGCCACAATCGCATCCGAGTTGGGGTCAACCTGCGCGGTGTCGACTGGCTGGTTCCACGGATTGTCCGCCGGGAACAGCCGGAGTGGAGCCAGAGCCGCGTTAAGACCAGTTGGCCCGGTCGAGGGTGGCAGTGGAGGGGGCATCGTCGGGTCAGGGTCCAATCCCCCAGTTTCGGCGCCCCGGCAGCTCACGAACAGAATCCCGGCAACCCCTACAGCCACCCAGCTCATCCCAAACCGTGTTCTCATGGTCTCAAAAATAGGAATCCACAGCAATACCCACAAGCGCGAAAACAATACACAACTGCTTATCAACACAAACAGTCAGAACTACGTATCACCTTACTGTCATTGATCTTAATGATAAGCAGCTAAGACAATTGATTAGCATCAAGTACTATCTCGTTTATTTACATTGTTGATATCTGAATATCCCAACTGGAACTCCGTTCATTCTGGGCGTAGATTATCTCGCCCGCAATTCCTCTCGACCCAAGTGATCCCCAGAGGTTCCCAGTGCTCCGACCCGAGGTCCGTGCCGCTGTTGGTGCCGTGTCCACCGACCACGCCTGGTCGCTGATCGAACGGTTCGCCACCCTCAAGCGGGAACACCCCCGAGACGTCGAAACCGCCGCCGGCGAGATCGTCGGCCGACTTGAGAAGCTGGGGGTGCCCGTCACCGTCCATCGGCCCGAGTTGTACCTGAGCCTGCCCGGGGCGGCGCGGGTCGAGTCCGGGAACCGAAGCTTCCGCGCCAAACCGATGGCCATGAGCCTGGCCACGCCGGGCCGGACCGCCCCGCTGCTCTACATTCCGAACATTCAGGATCCCAACCTCGAGGAGTTCTTCCAGCGACCGCCCGAGTCGAACCTCGACTCGTTGGTCCGGGGCCGGATCGTGGTCACCGAAGGGTTCGGCATGCCCGGGAAGGTCATCCACTACGAGGCGTTGGGTGCCGTCGGGATCATTGCGGTGAACCCGGGTCAGAATCCGCACTGGGGCATCTGCACCACCGTCTGGGGCACCCCGGACTTGTACGACCTGCCAAGGAAACCGGCGATTCCAGTGGTGGCGGTCAACAATCCCGATGGCCAGGAGATCATCAAGGC
>JANMXA010000147.1:0-1811 GCA_031394255.1 Gemmatimonadota bacterium | reverse complement strand
GTTCGAGTCCCTCCGGGCCCATGTCATCAGGGTATGAATCTGCAAGCGCCGGCACTGCACCTGGCGCCAAATCCCGGTTACGGGGCGTAGCGCAGCCTGGTAGCGCGCTTGCTTCGGGAGCAAGAGGTCCCGGGTTCAAATCCCGGCGCCCCGATCACAAACGGACCGACGTCCGATCCTGAATCCCCAGGACCGGACGTTTCCTTTTTCGCCGCAGGCCTCGACCCGAGTCCGAGGAGCGATGAATCCACCGACGGTCCCGGACTCGCGCCGGCGCTGCATCCTCCTCCTCGTCGACGGCCTCCGCCCCGACGTCGCCGAGGCCGAACTCGCCGCCGGCCGCCTGCCGAACTTCGCACGGCTGCTGACCGGAGGCACTCGGACTCGCGCCATCACGGCGTTCCCCTCCACCACCAGTGTGGCGTACCTGCCCTTCCTGACCGGGTGTCTCCCCGGGCGCTGTAACGTCCCGTCGATCCGCTGGCTCGATCGGTCAGCCTACGCCGGTCGATGGTGGGCCGAGCGTGAGGCGGTGCGGAGCTATTGCGGCTACCAGGCGGGGATGCTGGACCAGGACATCGCCCCCGACGTGCGCACGATCTTCGAGCTGGTCCCCGACAGCGCCGCGTTCTTCACCATGATCACCCGCGGCCTGCCCCCCGAGCGCGATCCGATTCAGGGCGCCCGGAAGTTCTGGGGCGCGATTTCCCACTACTTGCTCTGGCACCAGCCTGGCGACGACGCCGTGGCGGGCGCACTGATCGACTGGATCCGCCGCGACCCGGACTGGCGCTTCCTCTTCGCCCAATTTCCCGCGGTCGATGGCTATACCCACCAGACGACCCCGGATGCGCCCCGAGTGATCGAAGCGCTCCGCCGGGTCGACGACACGGTTGGCGCCTTGATCGCCCGGCTCACCGCCAACGGCCAGCTCGACGATACCCTGATCTTGATGGTGAGCGACCACGGTGCCACGGTGGTCAAACACCACCTCGATCTGGCCGTGTGGCTGCGAAAGCGTGGTGTCCCCACCCTCGCCCACCCGGAGTTGTGGCAGAAGACCCCCCGCGCGGCCGTGATGGTGGCCGGCAACGGCTCGGCCATGATCTACGCCAACCCGGGAAAGCCACGTGCGAACCGCTGGCCGCTCGCGCGACTTCGCCAGGCCGAGACCTTTGCCGGCGATCAGGCCGACTTGATTCAGGCTCTGGTTCGCGAGCCTGCGGTCGCGTTCGTGGCGGCCCAGGATCCCGACGGCGCCGTCCGCCTCGCCGATCGGGGTGGCGAGGCCACCATCCGGCAACTGGGCAGCACCATCGAGTACTCGCCAGGGACCGGCGATCCACTGGCCGGCGCCTTCGCCGGTACCGACCGCGCCTGGCTCAAGCGATCGTTCGACGGCCGGTTCCCCGACGCCGCCGTCCAGCTACTCGATCAGTTTCGATCGCCCCGAACCGGTGACCTGATCGTCGTCGCCAACGAAGGGTACGACTTCCGGGACCGCTGGGAGCTTCCTGAACACAAGGCCGGCCACGGCAGCCTCCACCAGGCTCACATGCACGTCCCCACTTGGAGCAACCGGGCGCTGAGACCGGCTCCGCTCCGCACCGTCGACCTGTTCGCGACCGTGCTCGACTGGCTCGGAGTCCCTGTGCCGGACAATATCGATGGCGAACTGGTCGGGCCGGTGGCGATTCCGGCCCGAAATGGGTAATTTGTCGCCCCTTGGAGAGGGCTCGTAGCTCAGCTGGATAGAGCGCTTGCCTCCGGAGCAAGAGGTCGCGCGTTCGAATCGCGCCGGGCCCATTCTG
>JANMXA010000146.1:0-1592 GCA_031394255.1 Gemmatimonadota bacterium | reverse complement strand
GTCCGCCGAGAGGCCGTTCGACCGGGCCAGCTGATCGAGATACGCCCGGGCCACCGCGAAACTCGTCGGCCACACCAGCTTGGGCTGGTTCTGGGTATTGAAGTAGTCGAACCGGACCAGTTTGGCCGCATCGATCTCGTTCTGGGAGATCATGGCGCTCGGCGTGAGCTCGAACACGTCGAGTCCGCGGATCATCTCCGAGCTGTACATGTACCCGTTGTACCAGTACACCGACCACGATCCGCCGCCCACCAGTTCCGTGCCGCTGATCGGACCGCGGTCGAAGTAGGCGATCTCGGTGGGGTGGGCAATGTCGGTCCAGTCGAAGATCGAGACCCCGCCCTGATACCACGCCTGGACCATCACGTCTCGCCCCGGGATCGGAATCAGCGAGCCGTTGTGGGCGACGCAGTTCTCGAATGAGGTCTGGGGAGCGGGGAGCTTGTAGTAGCTCTTGAAATCCATCTTGCCGTTGGACAGCGTAAAGAGCGCATCCGCGCCCCACTCGGGCTTGTCGGTGGTGCGGCAGCGCGGAGCCGACCCGCCGCCCCATTCGTCCGAGAACAGGATCTTGGTGCCGTCGTTGTTGAACGTCGCCGAGTGCCAGAAGGAAAAATTCGAATCCGAGACCGCGCCAATGCGCTTCGGGTTGGCCGGATCGCGGATGTCGAGCAGCAGGCCGTAGCCGCCGCAGGCGCCGCCGGCCAGGCCGATGGCCGGATAGACCGTGATGTCATGGCACTGGGTCGGGCCCCCTCGACCCACGGGGGCCGGTCGGGCCGGGGCGCCGGCCGGGCGCGGCCGGGCATCCGCCGGGTCTTCGGCGTGACGCGCCACGGCGGCGAGATCGTTGAAGATCCGCGGGGAACTCACCACCTTGGCCGTCTGCGGCGCGGCGAGCGGCACCTTGATGACTTCGATCCGGAACAGCGCGGTGTTGGGGTCCTCCTCCATCGAGCGGGAGGTGCAACCGGGCAATTCGTTCGAGGACCGCACCGGCGCGGAACCCGACACGTAGATATAGACATTCTCCTGATCCCGGGGATCGGTCACCAGCGTGTTGGTGTGCGAACCCCGACAGGTCTGGACACTCGTCAGGTACTTCGGGTGGGCGATGTCCGTGATGTCGAAGATCCGGATGCCCCGGAGCCGCTCCAGACTGACCGAATCAGGGACGCCCTGAAGCCCGCAATCGAGCCGGCCGCTGGTCGCTTCGCCCGAGACGAACGCCAGGTTCTTGTAGACCGACACATCGCTCTGCGACCCCGGGCAGACATAGGCTGCGGTGAGCGTGGGCCGGGCCGGGTTGCTCACGTCCCAGACCTGGTAGCCGCTGTAGTTGCCCTGGAACACATGGGTTCCCGAAAACGCCAGGTCCGAATTGATCAGGCGCCGGTCGCCGCCATTGCCCGGGTTCAGGAAGTCCTTGGACGGCGGGGTGTTCGACACCAGCCGCATGTTCCACTTCGCCTCGCCCGCATCCGTCCAGCCCGCCTTGAGGCCGACCCGCGGGTCGGGACTCGGCGCCGGCGCCGCGCCTGGAGCTGAGGTCGAGGCCTTGGCGCCGCCGGCCGCAACCCGCGCGCCGCTCG
>JANMXA010000145.1:0-9404 GCA_031394255.1 Gemmatimonadota bacterium | reverse complement strand
CGACCGCGACCAAGTCGTTGTCTCAGAACGACATGCCGCCTGGCGCCGTTGTTTTGGCGGCAGCGTTTCGGACCCTGTCGGACCAATGTATGAGGTCGAGCCGTGAGCACATAACCGAGAAAACGCAATTCACGGCACGCGAAAACCGGAGCATTATCCGTGCGTCGCCCACCAAGTGGTGAGCGACCGCGCGGCCTCCGTCAGGTCGTGGCGATCAAGCGCCGCGACAGCAAAATCGTGGGGCTTGACGACCTGATCCCGGCGGAGCGCCGCGCCGTGTCGCGTCAGCAGGTCGCGTGATGCCACGTCCTGGGCGTAGGGGCTGGAGGGGTGGCCGGCTTCGTGGTCCGCCCACGCCAGCACCTCCACCACGAATCGAAACCGTTCCCGCCAATATCCCCAGCCCGGCTGATGGTAGCCGATGCCGAGCAGGTTGGCCCACGCCGCCGGTCCCGCGCTGAACATCCGGGCGGACTGATCCGTGTCAGGCGTGTTGAGGACCCGAATGAACCGGGCGGCGGCCAGGTCGTCGGCCACTCGACGGACCGCCGCCGCGGTATAGCCGGTGGCCTCGGCGATCATCGAGACGCTGGCCCATTCGGGCACGCTGGCGTTGAGGCCGAGGACGAACGACAGCACGTCGGCCTTGGCGCCCACCCCCATGCCGACCCTGAGTTGCAGCAGCAGCGTGGCCCAGCTCGAGAACACCGGCTCGGCGGCGGTCCGCTTGCCGGCCCGCCGGTCGAAGTCGTCCGGCGCCACGTGGGTCAATGACTCCCATCGCGGGTCGCCTTCGCTGGTGGTCCGGAACCTGGCGATCGCCGCGAGCCGCTGGCCGGCGCTGGCCGGGAATCCCTTCACCAGGTTCCGGAGCCGCTGGACGCTGATCAGGGCGTGATTGACCTCCACCCACGACCACACCACGTCGGCCAGCCGGCGCTCGTGCTCGAGCATCGTCAGCGACATGAGGATCAGGGCCTCCGGATCCACGGTCGTGAGGGTCCGATCCTGTCCCGTGGCACCGCCGCCGATCGTGCCCCACTGTCGCCAGAGGAGGTTGACGGTGGCCTGGCGGAGCCCGTTAGCGAGTTCGGTCGCGCTGAATTCTGACATGGTCGATCACCTTGGAGACGACCGCGGCGAAGTCGGTGCCGGGGTCCTGGCTCACCACCCACCGCCCGGCGGCGACGAGCTCTTCGTCGGTCGGGTCGAGGGCAACCAGATCCTGGAAATGGACACTGGCGGGGCCAACGTCATCGGCCGCGGCGTAGAGCTTGAAGAAGATCAGATCCTCACGGGCCACCAGGCCCACCGAGAGCCCGGCCAGCTCTCGCCACGTGACCCGCCCCTCCAGCCCCGGGGGGAGGCCGGTGTCCCACTGGCTGGCGGGTCCGGTGTTGAGCCAATGGGGGTCGAGTCCCAAGTCCCGCGCTACGATCGTCGCGGCCCGAACCAGCTCCTCCGGCATGGGATGGTCCGGCGGCCGGAGCCGGAACGTGCCGCCGGCCTGATCCGCGAAGGCGAGAATATCGACGTCGGTCGTGGCTCGTGCCTCCTATAGACCATTTATTGTACTTGGGAATTCAAGGCCCCTCTCCGAGTGCCGGTATAGTCCCGGCGGCAACCAAAACCTTACTTTCACTCCAAGGCGAGGATGAGCTCGTCCCTTCGGCTGGAAAAAGACCTGAAGCTGGACCGAGATGGGGATGGGCTACCGAGTTGCCTTTGGCATGTGGGTCTCAGTGGGCTCGCTAACGCTCAGCATCAGCGGCAGCGCAGGGCACGGTGCGCAGGTTCATGATACTTCCGGCGCTGCCGGCGGCCACGCGCCGATTCGTTGGCGTAAGGCAACGATCTTGCCAAAGTGATAGGCGTTGTGCACCGCCACGCAGTTCAACTCGTCAGCCAAGGTCACGCCTGGCTGGACCTCGGCAACCAGTCGCGCCGGCGCCTTTTCCAGGTCTGCCGCGGCGCGAGCCCCGGTCAGAAACACCTGCACCAACTGGTGCCATTCGTCCTCATGTTCCGGCGCCGCGGTCGGGTACAGGTTGCCAGGCGCAACGCTCCCCGGCGCAATGATGCTCTGCTGGTATCCCACAAGGTGCCAAAGCTCGTCGTAGATGGAGTGCGACGCTCCCTCCGGCCGGAGAGTCACCTGGTCGAGCGTCAACCCGGACAGCAGGCGCGCTCTCTCCGCAAACTCGCCGACGAGAAGCAGATGTTCGAGAATGTGCATACGTGCCCCTCGTCCTATCGCGTTCGTTGCGGTGACAAATCTCTGCCGCCTAACGGATCGGATTTCAGCTGCGAGGGCGCTTGCGGCGGAGCCGCAAGAAAAGCGACCTCGTCAGCCTGCAAATCCAGGTTATGCCGCGCCTGCTTTGCGCTTGCGCCACCGCAGATCCAGTCGGCGCTCAGAAGCGGCGCAGTCTCGAAGATACAGATTGATCAGGGTCTGGTACGGGAGGTCGGCGTCTTCGGCCAAGGACTTGAAGTAGGCCACGGTTGCCGCGTCGAGCCGAATCGTTACGGGCCGCTTCAGAAGCTTGGCGTACGGATTCGGCCGGGCCTTCGAGAAATCGTAGTGTTTCTTCATCAGATCCACCTTTCGTCGTATTGCCGTCGTTCCTCGGCGTCCGCGCGCCGAGCCGAAATGAGCCGGATGACGGTGTCGCCAGCCCGGTAACAGTGGACCACGACCAAGATGCGAAGGGCGCCGCTGAGCCCGAGCAGGAGGAACCGGTCCTCGGCCTCGGAATGGTCAGAGTCCTCGAGCAACAGGGCGTGCTCGTCCGCGAAGACCGATTCAGCCTCGGTGAAGGAGACGCCATGCTTGCGGCGGTTGGTGGCCGCCTTGCGGGGGTCCCACTCGAACCGAAGCTCAACCATGAGAGTACTATACGTACCGCGTATGTACGCCGTCAACTAGCCCCTTCAGCCGGCCCACCATGCGGGTCTCGATCCTCGACGAGGGGAAGAGCCCCGGCCGGGAGCCCGAGGCCGAGACCTTCGGACGATTACGTTTGATCAGAACTGGAGCACCACAGTGAGGTCGCAGCAGCGGTTCGGGCAACCGACCCAATCACCGAAGAGCCGAGGGTGCATGAGGAGTAGATGTCTTTCCCGCGTTACCTCCATGATGGCCGTGGTGGCCGTGGTCACCGGGTCCGCTGAAACCTTCCTCGCGCAGGAAGCCCCGGCCCAGCAGAAGATCGGAGCGGCCACGATCGCGGAATTGCAGCGCATCGTCGATGCTGCCGCGGCCAGGAGCGGCGCGGCCGGCGTCCAGGTGTCCGTGATCCTCGGCAACCAGCGGGCCGACTTTGTGGCCGGCACGGCGAACGCCGAACTGGGGCTGCCGATGACGGTGCAGACCGTCATCCAGGTCGGGTCCACGACCAAAGTTCTGAATGCGGCCATGATCATGACGTTGGTAGACGAGGGTGTGTTGAACCTCGACCGGCCGATCAGGGACTACCTTCCCAATCTCGCCCTTGCGGACGAGGAGGCCGCGCGGACGATCACCTTGCGGCAACTGCTGTCGATGACCTCCGGGCTCGACAACGGACCATATCAGGATTTCGGTGGTGGCGAGGACGGTTTGGCCAGGTACGTGGCCGCCCTGAGCACGCTGCCGCAGGCGTTCCCGCCCGGGAAAGGTTGGGGGTACTCGAATACCGGGGCAACGATCGCCGGATACGCTGCCGAGCGGGTGGCGGGGCAGAGTTGGGACGCGTTGCTCAAGAAACGGATCCTCGACCCAATCGGCCTCGTCCATGCCGTCACCAGAGCCCAGGATTTGCCCTTCCAGCGGGTGTCGGCCGGGCACACCCCGGGTGCCGACGGCCAGCAGCCACGAGTGGTCCGGCCCTGGTACCTCATCCAGTCGGAGGGGCCGTCCGGTTCGACCCTGGCGATGAGCGCCCAGGACTTGGCGTCGTTCGGACGGATCTTCCTCCAGAGCGGGAAGACGGCGAACGGAGTCCGTGTCCTGTCCGAAGCAGCGGTGGCGACGATGATGACGCCCGTGGTACGGGTGGCGTCACGGAGCTACACCGAGCACTGGTGCATCGGTCTCGAGCGGGAGCATTGGAGCGGGACGCCGGTGTTCGGCCACGCGGGTGGCAACGCGAGTGGGACATCGTATCTCAAGATCTTCCCGGAACGGAACGGGGTGCTCGCCCTCACCATCAACACGCCGGCCGCCCACGCTGCGTTCGTCGAAGCAATTTTCGACGGATTTGGGGCCGCCGTCTTCAAAGCAACGCGCGCCAAGCTGGCCAAGCCGGCGACACCCGTGCCGCTGACCAGGCCGGACCGGTACGTCGGCACCTATTCGATGCTGGGCATGACGTACGAGGTGGCGTTTGACGGGAAAGCGCTCACGATGCGGGAAACACGCACCGCCGGCAGCGGGGCGGCGGAGGCGCGAACGTATACGCTGATCCCGCTTGAAACCGACGTGTTTCTGCTTCAGGACGCCGCGGCGGACCAGAGCCATCGGTACGAAGACGTGGGGTTCTTCGGGGACGACGGCCAGGGCCGCGCGACCAACCTAACGGCGCCGCTCGTCCCTGCGAAACGGATTCGGTAGCCCTCTGAGGAAGGCCGTTGGAGATGGCGCTCACGGCGCCGGTGGGGCCGTGACCCAGACTCTTCCTCCGCTAAGCCCTGGTCGCGCTTAGCCAGTCCAGGTCCAGCCGATCGCTGTCGACGTACTCCTGCGCGGTCATTTCGCTCAGGTTGACCGCTTGGCCGTCGATCGAGACGAACCGTCCGGTCGGCTGAACGCGCTTGAGCCATTCCTCGACCGATTGCTCGAGCCCGGGCTCGACCTTCGGCTCCCGGCTGATGAACCAAAAGTGGAGCCGGACCTGAGCGCCCCGCCAGCTTGGGGTGCCTTGGACCCTGATTTCCCGGAGCGATTGCAACGCGGCCCCCTCCGGGGAGTTCCGGTTATGTTTTTCCTTGATTCTCGCCTGCAAGCCGCCAACGAGGCGAACGAAGTCGTCGGGAAAAGCCGGCCGAGACCGTTTCCGCGCCAGTGCCTCAGCGAAGTCTCGGGTCTCGCCGTCCTCGGTCCATCCGGGCACCCGATCCCATCTGACCACGACCGCCTTCTCAACCGTCATGGTGCGGCTGAGGTCCGCAACCAGCCGGTCCTTCGCAAGGGCCGGAACAACGGCATAGCGCGGCCGCATCTTCTTGGCGATCTGGTCGTATTCGGGATCCGAAACGTTGATGAGAGGCGAGACCTCGATAAAGGGGCTCGCCGGGTCGTCCCGAACGATATCGCAGGTCTGGCTCGTTACGGCCAACCCAACGACGAGGGCCTCGGCGAGATCGGCGCCGTTTGCGGCTGCAATTTGCCCAGCCTCTGTTGCGGGGTTCGCTGGGTCGATTCGGTACGCAAACCACTGTTCGCCGAGGACACAGTCGCCTTGGCGCCAGGTTTCGAGGACCGGCTGGCCTCGGTCATCCGTTTCGCTCACCCCGCACCTTCACACTCTTTCCCGCTCGCCCACCCGGGATCTCGATTCCGGCTTTGCCATGGATGGCGCCCATCATCTCCCCTGGAGCGGGCGGTAATCGCCGCGCCCGTTCCTCGGCCGAAGGGGCCGGGACCACTCGGCGCGACCGGCCGGCGCCAAGGTCCAGTCGTGCGAGGTCGTATTTTCGGCCGGCCAACAGATCGAATGGCGAGACCGCGTCTTGATTGGCCCTGAACAAGGCCGCCCGGTTGAAAGCGCTCCCCCCGCGATCCGCGCGCCTGAGTACCGCCAGGCAACGATACAGATGCTCCTCGTTCGCGGCGCTCATCTGGTTGCCGGCCGCCCATAGGTGAGCCGCTCGCCGGCTGACGCCGAAGAGCCGGGCCAGTTGCTCCCAGGATAGCCCGCTCACGGACCGAAGTTCGAGAACGGCCGACGCGTGCGCCGCCCGGACCGAGGCGGCTGCCCCGCCGGAGGTTTCTTCCCGGGCCAACGCGGCCGCGGCCCCGTCATCGCTCGGACCAACCGAGCCCGAGGAAGTGCCCCCACCGAGCAAAATCAGGCTGGCGAACCCTACCATCACAAACGGCCTCGCCAACGCCGAACCGCCGGCCGATGTCCCGCCTCGATCGAGGGTGATCGTCATGGGTTGCCTCCATAGTGCCGGAGAAACTCGTCCGTCACGGCCCACCGGAAAAAAGTGTAGATGCGCGCCGCGAACCGCTCCGCGTCGGCAATCAACCGATCCGTTGAGAAAGCGACCGGGCCCGCCCGGAACATGTCCAGGTCGAGGACCCAGCTGGTTTCCGAGACGGGGTTGACGGCGGACGGATCGTAGGTGGTGTTCGGAGGGAGCAACGCCCAGCGAGCCCGGAGCTGCTCGCGGTCCGCCGTGAACAGAGCCTCGGTGAGCGCATAGCTCACGTGGGCGCCGGCCGGGGTTCCCACGACCCCCCGCAGTTCGGCCCGAACCATCCCGGCGATGTCTCCGACGGCCCGGGCTTCTAACCGATCGACGTATCGGAGCCCAATCCGGTCGACCAGTTTGGGGCCAATGTGCGTCTCAAGCGCCGCCAACGCCGTTCGGAGTCGGGCGATGAAGGCCGCCCGGGTGGTGTATCTCGTCGTTTCGAGGGCCAGGAAGTCTGGCGCCAGCGAGAGCGTCCATCCAGCGTCGACGTCGGAGAACCGCCAGATCGTTTGGCTGGCGGCCGGCTGCGCCCCAGCATTGTCGATGGCGATCCCCTGGGTCTGGTCCTGTCGCAATACCGGGTAGGCGTCCTGAATCGTTTTCTGAAACAGGGCCGCGGTGTCGTGCTGCTCCACCGCGAGGCTCGTTGGAAACCGCACTTGGGCCACGACCCGAATGAGCGGGGCCTGCGCCAAGGCTACCTCGACCGGCTCCGGCGCGGTCATCGGATCGAATGGCTGGGTCATCGTACAAAGGTATAGCACGGTCAGTGATGTGTGAAGTAGCATGTGAAGTTGGCCAACTGACTATGGCATGCCTTCATGATGATCTGATCAACAATTTCAACGTAAATCATTGTTAATGAATGACTTGGATGAGGCTGTGGTGACCCAGGCCAACTCTTCACGGTTGACGAACGCCGCTGGCTTCCCAAGTTCCTTGAACACGATCTCGAATCGGTTGGCCGCAGTCTTTGGGTCCTCGCTCATCATGCAGTGCTCCTGCGAACGCATTTCCGCTTACCTAGGTCGCGGTCACTCCTGCCTGAGTCCAAACGCCTGCAAACAAAGTACGAAAGGCGAGCCGCTGCGGCATAACCAGGAAAACGCGATTGGCCTGAGCGCAATCGGTGGCCAACCCCGGCCCACCGGTGTTTGCGGGGTTTTGATCCCTTCGGCGGTTTTGTGGTTAGGCTGAGAGCGGCGGGCTCAATAGCATGGGTGCATGCCGCCCGTTGACTGCTCGGCTGCGAAGCCTTACTCTGACGTCGTCTATCCCCCTGGCCCCTTCGGCGGTCGGGCAGCGAGGCCGCTCCGCAAGGACGGCCTCAGCTTTTTTGAGGCCCTGGAAATGAGGACCGTCGTCCACGTCGAAGGGTTCAACCTCTCCCTCAAATACTTCACGGCCCGGGTTACCCCACGGCCGTCCGATCCCCGCCAACGAACCCGGCAGCAGATCTACCTCCGGGCCGTCCAATGACGCCGAAGAACACCGCCTGGCAAATCGGCCATCGAATCCGATCGGACATCCTGACGGAGAAGCGGGCGGGCTACGGAGAGCAGATTGTCCCTGCCTTGAGCGCTCGATTGTCCGCCGAGTTCGGTCGCGGGTTCACGGCCCGCAACCTGTTCAGCATGATCAGATTTGCCGAGGTGTTTCCGGAAGCCAGGATTGTGCACGCGCTGAGTGCACAATTGAGCTGGACGCATCTCCGACGGGTCATTTACTTGGACGATCCGCTCAAGCGTGAGTTCTATGCGGCGATCTGCCGGGTGGAACGCTGGAACACGCGAACCCTTCACCAGAAGATCCAGTCCATGCTGTTCGAGCGGACGGCGTTGTCGAAGCGGCCGGACGCCCTGATGGCGGCGGAAGCCGGCCGCCACGTCGATGGCTTCAACCTCTACTACGGCGCTCTCCGCGGTACGCCGTTCAAGTGGCTCGACCTCGTCGCGATGTGCCGCAAGCTGCTCCCTCGGCACGACATCCGTTCCATCAAATATTTCACGGCCAGGGTGGCCGCTCGGCCCGGGGATCCCGACCAGGCGATGCGGCAGCAGGCCTACTTGCGGGCTCTGCAGGCTTCCGGACCGGTCCAGATCGTCTACGGCCACTTCCTCACGACCCGCGTCCGGATGCCGGTGGCCGGTAGCCCGCCGGGCCAACAACGGTTCGAGTGGGTCATCAAGACCGAGGAGAAGGGCAGTGATGTCAATCTCGCAACGCACCTCTTGGTCGACGCCTTCCGCCGCCGGCTCGAGGCGGCGGTCGTTGTGTCGAACGATTCAGACCTGGCCGAGCCCGTCCGGGTTGTCCGCCAGGAACTGGGACGGGTGGTGGGCATGCTCAACCCGCACCGACATCCGTCACGGGAGTTGCTTCGTCACGCTTCCTTCCTCAAACCGATCCGGCCGGGCGTGGTGGCGTCGAGTCAGCTGCCGAGCGGGCTCTTCGACAAGGATGGGTGGATTCGCAAGCCAAGACAGTGGTGAGCCGGCGGACCCCGGTGAAGCGTCGCTTCCGCCTGGGCCTCGGTCGAGTCTTCCCTTGCGACAATGTCACAATTGACATATCGTGCTCCAGTTCGGCAAGCCGATCGTGTGGCTTTGAAAGCCGTCTTGGACAACTGTCGGCGACCGCTGCGGACCTACGATGCGGTGGCCGACGAGGAGGCGTAAATCATGGACAAGTCAAAACAGCGTCGGCTGGAGAGCGCAGGCTGGCGGGTTGGCACCGCGGCCGGCTTTCTGGGCCTCACGGAAGCCGAAGCGGCCCTGGTCGAGTTCAAGGTCCGGTTGAGCGAGGCCCTCCGGGCCCGACGGCTTGCGCGGGGCATCTCCCAAGAAGCGCTCGCGAAGCAACTGCGATCCAGCCAGTCACGGATCGCCAAAATGGAAGCGGCCGATCCGACCGTGTCTCTTGATCTTCTGCTGCGCGGGCTCCTGGTCCTGGGGGCGAAGCCTCGCGATGTGGCCAAAGCGCTTCACGGCCCGAAGAGAGCGGCGGCGTAAAGGCTTTGCCGCCGCGGTGCTCTGCAATCTCTAGCAACTGATGGAAGGAAGACCCATGCCTGAAGACCATGTCGTAGCGGACGTTCGCGCGGCTCGACCGCCGCGTTGCTTACGAGGGTCGGTAGCGCGGGTCACACATCTTCGACCGCCAGAAACGAATGACCCCCCCAGCTATCCTCTCGGAAAAGCCCCATGGGCTCTTGTTGCTGG
>JANMXA010000144.1:0-34481 GCA_031394255.1 Gemmatimonadota bacterium | reverse complement strand
CACCCGATAGGAGACCCCGAGCTCGTCGCTCCAGTACTCGCCGACAAACTCGGCCAGCTGAGCCGTCGTGGGCGCAAAGGCGGCCATCCGGGTCATCGAGTCGCCCGTGGCGCGGACCTTGACGCCGGTCGGAATGGCGTTAGGCGGCCCGACAAATTCAACCGGGGTCCCGAACACCGTGAAGTGACTCTCATCGACGGCTTCAAGTGCCAGCCCGAAGTTTTCGAGGATGAGCTTGCCGTCCTTCGCCGTCATCCGGAACGCCTGGTCGCTGTTCGAGGCCTTGTAGACCCCGGCCAACTGGGCCAACCGGGCGGCCGAAAGCGTCACCGATCCGGCTTTCGGAGCCGGAGGGACCGGAGTCAGTTTGTCACCCAGGAGGATGTCGGCCACGGCGCGGCCGTAGGTGTTCGGAGTCGCCTCGGCAAAATTGCAGGTCACCGCGACGGCGAGCCGGGAATCGGGGAACCGGATCACGTCGGCCCGGTAGCCCGCATCCGCGCCACCGTGGCCATATGCCTTGGCCCCGCGATAGGTCTCGAGCGACAGCCCGAAGCCGTAGTCGGCGGGCTTGCCGTTGTTCAGAATGACCGAGGTGAGCTGATCCTTGGCCAGCGCCTCCGATCCGACGGTGTGGGTCTCGAAGTTCTGGAGCCACTTGAGCAGATCGCCCGGCGTGGTAAAGAGACTGGTGGCGCCGTGGGTGTCGAAGTCGGGGATGCTGATCTTCCAGCCGGACGGCCCCATCTCGTACGCGGACGTGCGCCCGACGACGATCATCGCGTGATCGTCATGGACATGCGTGCTATTCATGCCGAGCGGCTTGAAGATCCGCTGATCCGAGAACTCCCGTAACGTCTTGCCCGACACCCGCTGCACGATCATGGCGATCAGACTGTAGCCCGAATTGCTGTAGACGTACTCGTCCCCAGGAAGAAAGTTGAGCTCCTTCTGCCGGGTCACGATGTCGAGGACGTCCTGCTGGGTGAAGAGATCCTCCGGGTACCGCCAGCCAGCCATTCCCAGCAATTCCCACTGATCGCGAATGCCGCTGGTATGGTAGATCAGATGGCGAATCGTGATCTTGTGGCCGTAATCGGGAAGCTCGGGAATGTACTTCCGGACCTCATCGTCGAGCGAGAGCTTCCCGTCCTGGGCCAGGAGCGCGACCGCAAACGCGGCGAACTCTTTCGACACCGACGCCACGTGAAAGATCGACTGCGGCGTAATCGGGACCCCATGCTGGAGGTCGGACATGCCGAATCCGCGGGAGTACACCGCCGCCCCTGCCTGACTCACGCCCACGGCGCAGCCAGGCCGGGTGGTTCCGTCGAACTGGGCGAAGACGCTGTCGATGCGCCGGATCTGGTCGAGCGTCAGGCTCTGGGCCGCTGCACCGGTCGTGATGGCGACGAGCAGCCCCGCGGTGATGAACATCTTCATGGCCGAGTCTTCCCTTCCTCGAGGTCGTTGCGAACTACGTCGCCCCCCTTCATGACGAAGCGGATCTGGCGAAGAGCGTGAATGTCGGTCGTCGGGTTCCCGGCCACGGCGATCAGGTCGGCTAATTGGCCTGGCGCCACGCGGCCCCGGTCCATCAGGCCGAGCGCCCGGTATCCGCCACTGGTTGCCGCCTTGAGGGCCGCCGCCGCCGGCATGCCATAGTCGACCAGCATCTCGATTTCACGGGCATTGTCGCCGTGGGTGAAGACGCCGACGTCGCTGCCGTTGCAGATGGTCACGCCGGCGGCGAGCGCCGCCTTGAAGCTGGCGCGCTTGGCCTTGATATCGTCGGGCTCGGGATCGGTTCCCTTCTTCCAGCCGCGATACTGCTCCACCGCATCGCCGGCGGCGAGCGTCGGGCAGAGAGCCACGCCCCGCTCGGCCATCAGCCGGAACACTTCGGGAGTGCCGTCATCTCCATGGTCGACCGTCTTGACGCCGGCCAGGACGGCGCGCCGCATGCCCTCGGCGGTGGTGGCGTGGGCCACCACATAACGGTTGCTGCTCCGGGCGGTTTCGACGATCCGGGTCAGTTCTTCGACCGAGAATGTCGGCGCGGCCTCGCCGTGGGCGCCCCAGCGATAGTCGGCGTAGACCTTGACCCAGTCGGCGCCCTTCCCGATCTGGCGGCGAACCACCTTGGTGAGCTCCTCGATACCGTCGGCCTCTTCGGCGCCCTGCGGCACGTCCCATCGCGAGTCGAAGCCCTTGGGGGCATAGCTCCCGGTGGCGACAATGGCACGCGTGGTGACCAGCATCCGGGGCCCCGGAATGATGCCCTGGTTGATTGCCTGCTTGAGGCCCACGTCGGCCTCGGCCGCGCCCTCAGTGCCCAGATCACGCACGGTGGTAAAGCCGGCCCAGAGCGTATTGCGGGCATGATTGGTGGCCCGGGCAACCCGGAGTGCCAGGGGCTCCTTGAGGACCTGATCGGTCCAGGGCGTCTCATTGTAGGGGTGGAGCAGCAGATGGGAGTGGGCTTCGAGCAGTCCGGGCAGGAGGGTAAGACCGGGCAGCTTGATGACCCGGGCGCCCGCCGGCCTCACACCCGGACCGACCGTCAGGATCTTGCCCTGCTGAACCACCACGGTCCAGCCAGTCCGGAGCGAGTCACCGTCGAAGACCTGGGCTGGCTCGAGGACAATGATGGGTGCTTCGGCCCGGGCTTGGGCGGCGGCCTGAATCGGCGCGCCGACGGCCGCCCCGGCCAGGATTGCAAGCAGATGTCTCATGGCTGTCCGATCGAATCGAGTCGCTGGTTGCGTGCGGTGGCCGAGTCACTCGCTTCGAGCGCCCGGTTGATCCCCTTGGCCCCGGGGATGCCGCTGTTTCCGACGGCTTCCTGGCGGGCCCGGGTGGTCAGCGTGTCGCGGGCCACGGTCGCCGGCTTGGCGCCACAGCCGCTTCCGGCGAGGACCAGCACCAGACCGAGGGTGGCGGTTCTCATGGGGCCCCGTCGTCGGCGACGAAGGCGAGCCGGTCGCCCCTGGGGCTCAGGGCCAGGCGGCTGATCGTCTTGAGGTTGTCGAAGCTCCGAATCTTCGTCCAGCCGGCGCCGGGCCCCGGGCGGCAGTGATAGAGCGCGTTGCCCGCCGAAGACAGCAGCGAGCCGTCCGGCAGCCCGATGAAGAAATCGGACCCGGGCAGCATCTTGACCACGGGCGTGACCTTGGCCGTGGCGGGATCGACTTCCACGATCCACCAGACGGAATCGGACACCTGCTGATTGACGCTCAAGGCGCGGCGGCCCGGGACTGCCCGGACGGAACGGCCGATCGACGGGAGGAGAATCTTCGCCTCGCCGGTCACCAGATCGGCGACCTGGAGGGTCTGCGGTGCGCCGAGCACGAAGACGCCGACGGTGCGTTCGTCGAGCCAGGCCTGATACCCGACCGGCTTGACCTTCTCGAGCAGAAGGCGGGGTTTCCCGGTCCCGGGCTTGAGCGGAAAGGCCCAGAGCCGCTGGGTGGAGTCCTGTTCCACCCGGATCACCGCGATCTCTTTGCCCCCGGGCATCGGCGTCGCCGAGTACTCGCTTTCAGTGGTCTCGATGATCGGGGTGATCCGGCGGGAGGCGATATCGACGGAGAAGATGTCGGATTGTCCGGAGCCCTTTGGCCCACCGTCACGGTACGAGCTGAAGAGGACAGCCCGGCCGTCCGGGGTGAAGTAGGGCTGGTTGTCGAAGCCGGGACGCCGGGTCAGGTTCGAGGGGTCCCCCACCACAGGGAGGCCGCGACCGAGCCGGATTGACGAGAGATAGACGTCGGTCGGCGGCGGGGCCTGCCCCTGGACCGACAGGACCGGCACGGCGAGCATCGCAAGGGACCACCAGCGCATCGTTGCTCACTCCTTGGGGAAGCAGTAACGTTAGCGCCGTTTCCCCTCTCTCCCAAGAGCAACATGCCCAACTCGATGAGAGCGCTGGCCCGGCTGCGCTGGCGCGTGGCGATCAGCCTGACCGCGGTGATGATGGCGGTCTATTTCGGCTTCATTCTGCTGCTGGCCTTCAACAAGCCGCTGGCCGGCTCGCTGGTGGCGCCCGGCCTCAGCCTGGGAATCCTCCTCGGGGCCCTCGTGATCGTGGCCACCTGGATCCTGACCCTGGGCTACACTCGCTGGGCCAACCGGCGCTACGATCCGGCGCTCGAGCGGCTCAAGCGGGAGGCGGGCCGATGATCGCCGTGATCCAGACCCCACCAGTGGGCCCGTCGGCCACGTCGATCGGCACCACGAACCCGGTGGCCATCGGGTTCTTCCTGCTCTTCATCAGCATCACCCTCGGCATCACCTACTGGGCGGCCCGCAAGACCAAGACGACGGAGCAGTTCTTTGCCGCCGGCCGGTCGATCAGCGCCGGCCAAAACGGCTGGGCGCTGGCCGGCGACTACATGAGCGCGGCGTCGTTCCTCGGCATCGCGGGGCTGGTCTCGACCACGGGGTTCGACGGCCTGATCTACTCGACCGGCTGGCTGGTCGGCTGGCCCGTGGTGCTGTTCCTGATCGCGGAACCGCTCCGGAACCTCGGCCGCTACACCTTTGCGGATGTGGTCGCCCTCCACCGGCGCCAGAAGCCGATCCGGGTGGCGGCAGCGATCGGCACGCTGGCCACGGTGATCTTCTATCTCATCGCCCAGATGGTCGGCGCCGGCAGCCTGATCAAGCTGATGTTCGGGCTGACCTACGAGACGGCGGTGGTCGTCGTCGGCGCGGTGATGATTCTCTACGTTCTGGTGGGTGGGATGATCGCCACGACGTGGGTCCAGATCGTCAAGGCCGTACTGCTGCTCTCGGGCGCATTCCTCCTGGCCATGCTGGTGCTGTCGCGGTTCGGGATGAGCCCGACCGCGCTGTTCGCTGCCGCCGCCGACAAGTACGGCGCCGGGGTCCTCGCGCCCGGGAAACAGGTGGCGAATCCGTGGGATGCTGTGTCCCTCGGCATGGCCCTCATGTTCGGCACGGCCGGCCTGCCCCACATCCTGATGCGGTTCTTCACGGTGCCCGACTCACAGGCGGCCAGGAAATCCGTCGTCTACGCGACCGGCCTGATCGGTTCGTTCTACCTCCTCACGTTCATCATCGGGTTCGGCGCGATGGTCCTGGTCGGCCCGGACGCGATCAGGGCCGTCGACAAGGGCGGCAACATGGCGGCCCCGCTGCTCGCCGAAGTGCTGGGCGGCACGCCGTTCCTCGGCTTCATCGCCGCGGTGGCGTTCGCCACGATTCTCGCCGTGGTGGCGGGGCTCACATTGTCGGGCGCCGCGGCGCTGTCGCACGATCTCTGGGTCAACGTCGTCCGGAACGGGCATGCCGGCGGCGAGGAACAGCTCCGGATCGCCCGGGGCGCCACGGTCGTGCTGGGCATCATGGCGATCGTGCTGGGCATCACCTTCAAAGGGCAGAACGTGGCGTTCATGGTGTCGTTGGCGTTCGCGATCGCGGCCAGCGGAAACTTCCCGGCCCTCTGCCTCGCGGTCTTCTGGCGGCGGGCGACGACGGCGGGGCTGCTGGCCAGCATGGTGGTCGGCACGCTGACCACGCTCACGCTGATCTATCTGTCGCCGACCATCCAGATCGACATCCTGAAACACGCCAGCGCGTGGTTCCCGCTCAAGAACCCGGCGCTGGTGACGATTCCGTTGTCGTTCCTGGTGGGCGTCGTTGTGTCGCTGCTGACGTCGAAACGGGCGATCGACGAGATTTCCCGTTTCGAGGAGCGGGAGCGCCAGATGATGTGGGGGGCCTAACGAGCGGGAGTTCCCTCCGCCAACGGGTCCCGGCCAGTGCTCATCATCTCGGAGTGCAGGGCCAGGATCCGGATCGTCTCGCGGACCATGCGCTCGCGCGGGCCTGACGGAAGGGTCTGACTGAACTCGAGCAGATGGTGGACCATTTCCACAGCGGCCATGGCCGAGATGTGAATCCGCTCGTCGTCCTGCCGGGCCGCCCCGGCCCGCATCAAGGTCTCCACGATACGGACCACGTTCTGATGCAATTCGTCGTGGCAGGCCGCCACGCCGGTCGGCCCTGACGTTGCCCAATACACCTTGAGGTAAGCGGGGCGGCGGCCGAGATACTCGGCGATTGGCGTCACGATGCGTTCGGCCATATCCGGAATGGGCGTGGTGGCCATCCCCGGCTCGAGCATGCGGCGCGCGAGGTCGAACAGCTCGAGCTGGTAGCGGGCCGCGAGCGCCGTTCAGGACGCATCGGCAACCGCGACGCCCGACCAGGTTACGCGGGCCATCGGCGCCACACCGAAGTACCGGGCGTTGCTCACGGAGCTGGGGCTCGAGCCCTGACGCGCTGGATCGCCTCTACAGACGTTCGACCAGACTCTTGAGCTGGGTCAGCCGCTGCTGGAGGTCGGAACGGCCGCCCTCGCGATCGACCAGGGCCCGTTGCTCCGGCAGGAGGAAGGCCCGGTCGGTGCACTCGAGGATCGCCGCGACCTCCTGGAGTTCCTTCTCCAATCCCTGCGTTGAGGGGAGGAATCCCGCCAATGCCGCCTCGAGCGCCGCCTTGGTCACGGTCTTGGCCCCGCCGATCAGCGAGTCGCGCCAGGCCCGCCCCACGACCCCTTCGACGTCGGCCCCGGACAGCTTGCCCACGTCCTTGATCGGCGGGACATCCTCGCGGCTCAGCACGGTGCCGAGCTTCCTGGCCATGGCGACGAACATGTCCTTGAGCTCGGACTCGTCGTGGGGATAGAACAACGGGATATGGACCTCGGCCCGGCCCTGGCGCTTCAAGTCGATCGGCAGCAGATCGGGCCGGGCGGTGAGCAGCATCCAGAGGATCTTGCCGCGGTACCGGGTGTCGCCCATCTGGGTGGCGATCATGCCGAAGACCCGGCTCGAGGTGCCCGAGTCCCCCTCGGAATCGCGGTCGCCTAACGCGGCGTCCGCCTCGTCGATGATCACCATGACGGGGCCCATCGCACGAAGCACGGAGAGTACCCGCTCAAGGTTGCCCTCGGTCTCGCCCACGTACTTCGAGCGGAAGTTCTTGAGGACCACGCACGGCGCCCCGATCGCCCCCGCCGCACACTGGGCGATGAAGGTCTTGCCGGTCCCGACCGGGCCGCACAGGAGGTAGCCCATCGGCAGAGTGTCGAGGGCGCCGCGCTTCAGCAACTCGGCATCCTCTCGGAGCCGCTGCTTGGCCGCCTCGTGCCCGATCACGATGTCGAGATTCCATTTCGGCTCGACGAACTCGAGCAGCCCCTGGCAGTGCCGCTCGATCAGCCGCTTCTTGAGATCGCGGAACACCTTCTGATCCAGCCTTCCGACACCTTCCTGGGCGGTCTGGAGCATCACGCCGATGTCGGCCAGCGTGATGCCGGCGGTCAGCTTGGCAAGTTCCTCGACCGAATAGTCGGAATAGTCCGCGATCGCGGCCGACCCCACCATCGACCGGATGTAGGAGGCCCGCCCCGGCTCTTCCGGCAGCGTGACCTCGAGCGTCGCCACATGAGGATTGGACGCCAGACGGCCGCTCATGTCGGTCAGGCGCTCGTCGATCAGGACGAACGCCATGTTGAGGCGCTTGATGTGAGGGCTCTGGGCCCAGTTCAGCAGAGTGACCAGCAGCGCCGACCCCTGAAAACTCAACCGGCCCGGTTCCCCGTCGGGAAAGAGATACGATGCCTGGTCGATGATGAGCGCAAAACTCTTGCGCCGCTCCTCGGGCGCCACGATCGTGGTCCGGACGTACTGGTCGAGCCGGGACAGCACCACCGCGGGATCGTTCTTGAGTTCCGAGAAGCCGGCGATTTCCTGATTGGCGAGCGTGACCATCTCCCGAAGCCGTTTGTCATCGCGGCCGGCAAACACGCGGAGCCCGCGGCCCAGGTCGTAGTGCAGCACCAGGTCGTAGCGGCCGAACATCTGCTCGGCCAGAAACTGGGCGACCGAGCCGTGGGGCGGCGCGTCGCCGTCGGCCAACGGAACGAAGTCGAAGGTGTTGCCGTGAAGGAGAAAGACCGACGTGCTGCCGGACATCGACAACTCGCCCAGCCGGCGAGCCCACACGGGGAACCAGGCCGGAAGGCCGCTGCCGTTAGGCTTCATCCCGGAGCACCCCTCCCAGATTCGAACTCAGGATCGGGGGCGGCTCGGTCAGCTGATCCGCCATGCCGGTAATCGTCTGCAGCTCCTTGATCGCCGTCTCCGTGTCGGTCATGCTCTTGGCCGCCTGGTCCACCTGGCTGGCCAGCAGATCGGGGTCCTGGCGGTTGACCATCATCTCGGTCAGCGTCTGGATCTTGCTCTCGATCCGGTCGAGTTCCACCATGACGAACTGGGCGTTCTTGTCGGCCTTCTTGTAGTTGTCGAGCCGGAGATTGGCCAGGGCAACGCTGTCGGTCAGCGACACCGTGAGCCGTGCGTCCTGATCGGCCTTGGCCTTGGCCAGCTGGCCGGTGAGATCGGCGAGTTTCTCCGTCAGCATCGCTTCCGAGGTGCTCCGGAGGAACGACCGGAGCGACTCCTGGGTCACCAGCAGCCGCAGGAAGATCCACAGCAGCCGGTCGAGCGAGCCGGTGTTCATGTCGTCGGCCGGATCGGCCAGTCGGGGGCTCTTTCCCCGCGCCCCGGCCGCGAGTTGCTGCATCCGGCGGCAGCGCTGGCGGAGGGTCTGGAACCGGAGCTGGGCCTCACGCGGGATGCTGGCGAGCATGTCGGTGAGCGCGGTCTCGGGTACTTGCCCGGCGCTCCCCTGGCCCCGGAGCTTGGCCGCTTCCTCCGCGTCCACGGCATCCCGGAACCGCTTGATCGACACCATACCGCCGACGAACGCCATTTCACCGGCGACGACCAGGGGGATCATCGCGTCCGGCCAGGGCGACAGCGCTGCCGCGGCCAGGCCGCCGAAGAACGCCAGCAGATTCCAGGGAATCCGGACCGCCTTCCGGATATACCGCCGAACCCCGCTCCGGCCATCGTCACGCCGAGGGATAAAGGGCACCGGCACTACGCCTCCCCTCCGCTCTTCGCCGCAGCGGCGTCGAGCTTCTCGAGCGCGTCACGCAGGCCGAAGACGATGTCCATGAACGCCGGGTCGCGCTGCATCTCCCTGGCCGGTCGGTCCGGTGGCGGCACGGGCACCTCCTTGAGCAGCGTCCCGGGCGAGGGCGACATCACGTACACCCGGTCGCCGAGATAGACGGCCTCCTCGATCGAGTGAGTGATGAAGAAGACCGTGGCCTTGAGGTCCTTCCAGAGCGCCACCAGCAAGTCCTGCATGTTGTACCGGGTGCCGGGATCCAGGGCGCCGAACGGCTCGTCCATGAGGATGATCCGGGGGTGAAGGATCAGCGACCGGGCGATCGCCACCCGCTGCCGCATCCCGCCCGACAACTCGTGGGGGAACTTGTTGGCGTCCCGATCCACGTCGAGGCCGACCTTCTGGATCCATCGCATGGCATGCTCGGTCCGATCCTGCTTCGACTCGCCACGACACTCGAGGCCGAAGGCGATGTTGTCGAGCACGGATCGGTGGTCGAACGCGGTGTAGTCCTGGAAGACCATGCCCCGGTCGGCGCCGGGCGCAGTGACCGGCTTCCCGCCGATCAAGATCGTCCCCTCGGTGGCGGGATGCTGGGGCCTCAGGCCGGCGATCAGCCGGAGAATCGTGGATTTGCCGCAGCCGCTCGGCCCCAGAATGGCCACGAACTCGCCGCGATCGGCGCGATCCTCGACCGTGAAGCTCACGTCGCGGATCGCCACCAGGCCGTTGTCATAACGCTTGGTGACCTTGGAAAATTGAACCACCGGTGGCAAGACGTCGGCCGGCGCGGGGGTCGCGGCGTGCTCGGTCATTCCTCCGCCTCGCGACGATAGGGGAAGAGCCCCTGCTGGAACCAGTAGAGCAGCCGGTCAATGCCGAACGCGAGCAGGCCGATCACCACCAGGATCAGAATGATGTGCTCGGTGAGTCCCCGCCGCTGGCTGGTGCTGAGCAAGTAGCCCAGGCCGTACTTGGCATTGATCAACTCGGCCAGCATGATGTAGCCGAAGGCCAGGCCGAACAGGTTCCTGAGCGCGTTGTAGATCTCCGGCAGGCCGAGCGGCACCAGGACCTTGAGGACCACTTGCCACGACGAGGCCCCCAGAGTGCGAGCCGTGTCCACATAGCGGTCAGCGATACCAACGACCGCGGTGACCGTATCGGAAAAGACGAACGGGGCCGTGGCCATGAAGATGAACATCACCTTCTGGGTCTCGCCGATGCCGAACCAGAGGATGGTCAGTGGAATCAGCGCCGCGATCGGGATGTTGCGGCCGAACAGCGCCAATGGGGCCGCCGCGGCGTCGAGCACGCGCCACGAACCCGCCAGGACGCCGAGCGGCACGCCGACCAGTACCGCGAGCCCAAAGCCCAGGACCACCCGCCAGAGCGTGGCCGCAATGCTCTCGACCAGTGCCCGCTCGGTCACCAGGCTCCTGATGCTGATCAGAACTTCCCAGGGACTCGGCAACACCGCCGGCGAGATGATCCGCTCCTCCGGCACATCACCGAAGGTCAGGACCCACCACACCACGATGACCGCCGCCACCGCCCCGGCCCCGATCAACCGCCCCACGAGAGGGCGAGGTGGAATTCGGAGGGTCCAGAGCGGCGGCCGTTCCCGGTCGCTCATCGGCTATTGGGCCTCGGCCGGATAGACCTTGATCTCGACCCGCCGATTCTTGGCGTGGTTCTCGGGGTCCGCCGCATCGGCGGGCCGGTCCCACCCCTTCCCGATGGCCGAGAACTGATTCGGCTGGAGACTCGGGAATTTCCGGACCAGGGCCTCCTTGACGGAGTTGGCCCGGTTGAGCGACAACTCCTGCACCAGCGACGCCGGCACGGTTCCCTTCATCGAGCCGTCCGTGTGCCCCTCGATCACCACCCGGGCCGCTCCGTACTGCCCGGCGAGCTTGCCGATTTCCTCCACGACCGCGTCGATGTTGGGGTCATAGAGCTCCTGCTTCTCTTTCCCGTCCACCATCTTGGACACGGTCTTGCTCAGGTCCCAGGAGTTGGGATAGAAATGGATCACCACGGTCTTGGTGAGGATCGCCTCGCTCTCGCCCTGGATCGTGGCGGCGGAAGTCGGAGCGAACTGGACCTGATATTCGTTCTTCTGGGCGGCGTACTTGGGCTCGGCCCCGAGCTTCTTCACCACGGTGAAATCCATCACCTGGTCGAACGCCACCGGCGTCCCGACCGCCCCCACCTTGCGGTAGAGGTAATAGGCCGTATTCCACAGCCGCTCGAAATTGGCCGGATTGTTCTGGTTGAGAAAGAAGTCCTTGTTCTCGGCGTAGTTGGTCGAGTGGGCGTCGCCCAGCATGCCGAGCGCATCGGGCTCGGGGATCGAATAGCCGGCCGCCATGAGCTTGGCCACCTGCTGCTTGGCGGACTGGTCCTTGAGGGCCTCCATCCCGTCGAAGATCCCGCGGGCAATGCCCTCGATGATCTCGGGATTGTCCTTGGCGAAGTCCGCCCGGGCAAACCAGATGTCGGCGATCAGCTTGTTGGCCGTGCCGGTGGTGACGAGGAGTTTGTTCCCCTTCACCTTGGACAGGTTGTAGATGTCCGGGGCCCAGCTCACCACCGCCGAGATCGACTTGTCGGCGTTGAACGCCGCCGCGGCCTGGAAGGCGTCCTGGGTGTATTTGAACTCCACGTCGCCCGGCTGGAGCCCGCCGTTGATCAGCGCGTTCAGCACGAAGAACTGCGACGGTGAGTTCTGAGCCAGCACGACGGTCTTCCCGCGCAGGTCGCCGATCGACTTGATCTTGTCCCGGACGACGATGCCGTCGCCGCCGTTGGAGAAGTCGACCTGCTGGAAGACCCGCGGCATGGTCCGGGAATCCTTCTTCAGTCCCTCGAGCATCAGCGGCAGCATGTCCAGCGTGCCCCAGCCGATGTGGATGTCACCGGCGGCGTAGGCGTCGCGCATCGCCACCGGATCGTCAATCAGCACCAGCTCGAGCTTGAAATCCTTCCCGCCCGCGGCCTTCCAGACCTTGCCGGCCTTGAGCCCGTTGTTGGCGTAGATGACCGGCGCCCATCCGGCCCAGACGTTGAGTGCCATCCGGACGGTGTTGTTCGTCATCGGCTTGTAATTCGAGACGCCCTTCACCTCGGGCAGCCGCTGGGTCGGGACGTAGTTGTATTCCTTGACCGTGGTGATGCCCTGGGCGTCCGGCGCCTCGACGCCGGTGTCCTTGGGCAGCTCCGACTTGGCCCCGTCCGCGGTACTCGGCGCACCGATCACACCCTTGAGCGCGCCGAACCGGTAGAGCCCGAGCGCGACCAACCCGACCACCATAAGCAGCACCGCGGCGAAGAACGCCGGCCGCGGACGCCCGCCTGACACATCAGCCATCTTACGCTCCGTTCAGTTGGTCCAACCGCCCCTACGCCGTCTCCTTGCCCTTCTGTTCAACCGCCGGCCCGAGGTTCTTGGCCGAATCGGCGATCGGCGTCGTCTCCGGCGCCCGGATGCCGAGTTCCACCTCAGACCGCCGCAACGCGTCCTCGGCAATCGAATTCGCGACCCGCTCCTCGCCCACGATCTCGCCCACGCCCCGGGACGACAGGTCGGCCGACACCCGGACCGCGCCGCGGTTCTGGTCGATTTTCCGCTGAATCACGTCTTCGATCTGGCCGAAGTCCGTCGTCACGTTGAAATCGAGATCCTCGGCCAGCTTGGCGATCTCCGCCTCGGCCGCGCTCATCTTGAGGTCGGCGTCGTACTTCTGAATCTTCTCCCGAACGGCGAGCAGATTCTTGCCGGCGAACTGGATCTTCTTGAGATTGTTGCCGTACGCCTGCTCGTGCATGTTGAGCTGCTCTTCGTTCTGCGCCAGATCCTTCTTGGCCCGTTCGAGCTCGAGCGCGAACTTGGCGGCCGTGTCCCGCTCGCCGGCTTTGAGGTAGGCCTTGATCTGGGCTTCGAGCTTCTGGACGTGATCCTTATTGGCGGTCACCTGGCGGGTGACGCGCTCCACCAGCGCCCGATACATCTCGAGCCCCTTGCGGCCCTCCTGCAGCTGTTCGACCGACTTGTCGTACTCGTATTGCATCTGGGCAATCGGATCCTTCTCCCAGAAGAAGTTCGCCAGCTTGTTCAGTTGGGCTCTGATGGCCCCGAAGAATTTCTCGAGAATCACGGCGCCGGTCCCCTCTTGGGTGGAATCGCTTGCCAGGCCACGAGTTAGCCCTTCGAGCGACTGATAAATGTACTGGGATTCGATGGTGGGTCTATGGGGCGGCCTTAATCCAGACTTTCCAGACGGTTTCGGCGGCTCCGACCGTCAACTGCTGCTGCCAGCGGACCAGCGGCATCTTGAGTACGGCCGGCTCATCGACCAGACGATCCAGCCAGGTCTCGTCCGAGTAGCGGGCGGTGCCCCAGCCGAGTTCCAGGTACCGGCGGGACGTGGCATCGATCAGCTTCCCGACCCCGAACTTCTGGGCAAAGCGCTGCAACTCCCCCTTGGCGGGCCCACGGACCGTGAAATCGACGAAATGAGTCTTGATCCGGCGCTCGGCGAAAAAACGGAGCGCGGCCCGGGTTTCCGAGCTCTTCTTGAGGCCGAAAATCTGGACTTCCATGGGGCGGAAATGTAGTAGATTCCGGCCCGAGGCCGCCCAATGACTCGACCGACCCTGCTGCTGCTCTTGCTGGCCACCGCCTGCGGTTCGACCCCGAAGGCCGCCCCGGACACCACCGCCGTCGCCGAGGGGTATCAGGAGATCACGACCCGGCTCAGCGCCTTGATCGAGCACGAGATGCGGGACAAGAAGATCCCGGCCGTGTCGATCGCGCTGGTCGATGGCGACCGGACCGTCTGGGCCAAGGGCTTCGGCAAGGCGGACGCCCCGGCCGGCCCGGAGGCCACCGCCAACACCGTCTATCGGATCGGATCGGTGTCGAAGCTGTTTACCGACATCGGGATCATGCAGCTGGTCGAGCAGGGCAAGGTCGACCTCGACAAGCCGATCACCACCTACCTGCCGGACTTCAAGCCGACCAACCCGTTCGGCGGGGAGATCACCCTCCGCCATCTGATGTCGCACCGCGCGGGGCTGATCCGTGAGCCCCCGGTCGGCAACTACTTCGACTCCTCCGACACCAACCTGAGCCACATGGTGGCGAGCCTGAACGCCACCACGCTGGCCTACCCGCCGGGCCAGCGGACCAAGTATTCGAATGCCGGGATCGGCACCGTCGGGTACGTGCTGGAGAAACTCTCGGGGCAGCCGTTTGCGGCGTACCTCAAGCAGGCGGTCCTCGTCCCGATGGGGCTCCACTCGAGCGCCTTCGAGCCCGAATCCGCCCTGGTCCCCCGCCTGGCCAAGGGCTGGATGTGGACCTACGACGAGCGGACCTTCGAAGCCCCCGGCTTCCAGCTCGGCATGGCCCCGGCCGGCAGCATGTACTCCACCGTGAACGAGCTCGCGATCTTTGCCCGGGTCCTGTTCGACCGAGGGCGCGCCGGGAGCGGGCCGGTGGTGAAGCCCGAGACGCTCGAGAAGATGTGGCAGCCTCAGTTCGAACCGGCCGGCGCCAAGAGCGGCTACGGATTGGGCTTCCGGGTTGAGCGGGACTCGGTCCTTTCCGTGGCGCATGGCGGGGCCATCTACGGCTTTGCCACCGAGTTCATGGCCCTGCCGGACGAGCGGCTGGCCGCGATCGTGGTGGGGTCGAAGGATGGGGTGAACGATGTCATGGCCCGAATCCAGGCCGCTTCGTTAGGCATGCTCCGAGCCAGGAAGGCGGGCCGGCCGCTCCCGGCGATCGATACCACCACCGCGGTTGGCGGCGTTGACGAGCGGATTGCCGGCCGGTGGGCCGGACGGACCGCGAGTTACGACCTGGCGTGGGAGGGCGACCGGCTCACGGCCTGGAAGTCGGGTGGCGAAAGCCGGATGGTGCTGAAGCGCCTCGCGGCGGACACCCTGATCGTCGATGACGAGTTTGCGCGGGAACCTCGGGTGTACCTCGCGGGCACCTCGCTGGTGTTCGGGACCGACACCCTCACCACCCGGACCCCGCGTCTGGCCCGCGCCGCCGCCGGTGCGGTCGCGATCCCCGCGGAGCCGCCGGCCCGGTGGCAGCCGCTGATCGGCGAATATGGCTGGGATCACAACACGCTCTACATCGGCGAGCGGGACGGGAAGCTCGACGCGTTGATCGAGTGGTTCACCCGCTATCCGCTGATCGAGGTGAACGACTCGACGTTCAAGTTCCCCGATTACGGCCTCTACCCGGGCGAGACGGTGGTCTTTCACCGGGCGAACGGTCGAGTGACCGGGGTGACGGCCGCCAACGTCCTGTGGACCCGTCGGGCGGTGGGACCGGAGGGCGGTGCGGTGTTCCGGGTCAAGCCGATCAAGCCGATCGAGGAACTCCGGAAGGCGGCGCTCGCGGCCAAGCCCCCGGTGGAACAGGGCGATTTCCGTCCGGCGGATCTGGTGGAGCTGGTGACGCTCGATCCCACCATCAAGCTCGACATCCGCTACGCCGACACCACCAACTTCGTCGGGAGCCGGTTCTACTCACAGGCCCGCGCCTTCATGCAGCGGCCGGCCGCGGAGGCGGTGGCCCGGGCCAGCCGCCGTCTCAAGGCCATGGGGTACGGGTTGCTGATTCACGACGGGTATCGGCCATGGTACGTCACCAAGATGTTCTGGGACGGCACTGACCCGGCCAACCACATGTTCGTGGCCGATCCGGCCAAGGGGTCACGCCACAACCGCGGGTGCGCGGTGGACCTGACGATGTACGACCTCAAGACCGGGAAGCCGATCATCACGACCGGGACGTATGACGAGTTCTCGGACCGGTCATATCCGTTCTATCCGGCCGGCACGTCGCGGCAGCGGTGGTATCGAGATCTGCTCCGGGCGGCGATGACGGCGGAGGGATTTGACGTCTACGAGGCGGAGTGGTGGCACTTCGACTACAAGGACTGGAGCAAGTACCAGATCGGGACGCAGACGTTTGAGGAGCTGGGAAAGTAAAGATCGACGCTCAGCGCGCTCGCATTCCCGCGTCCAGCGCAAACAAGATTGCGTCTATTCGGCTCGACCCGACCACGCGCGCAGGCATCTGCAACAAGACCTCGCGTACCTCTGTGGAGGCGTGCGCGAGCGCCCACCGGACCTCGGCGTTCCCGATCTCCTGATCTCCGCCGCCGGCCAGTTCGAGCGCCAGAGCGGCGTACGCCGCGGGTCCGACGATGTGCTTGGTTTGATGGACGTCCGCCAGAGGATGGGTATAGGCGGATGCCGCCGCCAAACCAGCGGCGCGTGCAGCCGCCGCCGCGGCGGGGTCGTGCACCTCGCGGGCGGCCGCATTCGCACCCGTGGCAAGGGAGCGGAGCCGCGCCGTCCGCCGGCCGCCCCTGGCAAACACCCTGATGCCCTCGATCGCGGCTCTCGGCCGCAGATCGGCACCGAAGCGCGGTTCGAACACGGGCAAGGCTCGTTCAGCACAAGCCGCCGCCCAGGCCCCAATCGCCCTCAGTGAATCCGGACTCAGCGGGAAGTACCGGGGACCTTGGGTCATCGACCTCCTCTTGCGGCCACCTCAACTCCCTCGACGGCCGCTTCGGGTTTGACATCTGACGGTCGGCGGGGGCGAACAAGAATCCGATGGATTCTAAAGGGTACCATGAACCGGACGCTGCCGACCCGGTTTCCGGGCCATGTCGCCCTATTGACAATAAAATTTGTCAACGATACCATACTCTCACGCTCGACATCCAGGTCATCGATGATCCGGCGGTGGCGACGGTGGCCCTGGAGCCGACCCGAAGTCGGCTCCTCTCCGAACTGGCCGCGCCCGCGTCGGCGGCGACCCTGGCCACGCGTGTCGGCTTGGCCCGGCAGAAGGTCAACTACCACCTGCACGCGCTGGAGGCGCACGGGCTGGTACGGCTGGCCGAGGAACGCAAATGGGGCGGGCTGACGGAGCGGCTGCTGGTCGCCACGGCCGCGTCCTACGTCGTTTCGCCGAGCGCCCTGGGCCCGGTCGCCATCGACCCGAGTCGGGAAGTCGATCGGCTGTCCGCGAACTATCTCATTGCGCTGGGCGGGCCGCGTTCAGCCAGGAACTCTCCGAAGCCATCGCGACCCTCGTCGCGAAGTATCACGATCAATCCGCGCCGAACGGCCGCGCCCATCGCCTGATGGTCGTGGCGCACCCCCTACCCTGTAAATCCGAGCCCACGGACCCATCATGAGTGTGAAGAAAAAAGCCTCCGGACGCCGTTCCGTTCAGGTTGAAGTCGAGGTCCCGATCCAGTGGGGTACGTCGTCTCGGCCAATGGCAAGTCGCGACACTTCGCGGGGGTGCGTCGGATCGGAGACGTCGAGGCTGACCACGCGCTCCACGCCGGTACCGTGATCAGGTGATAGTTCCCGACCACGACCGGGACGGCACAGGCGGTCCCGTCCTTTCGGGGGAAGGATGCCACGAGCTGGGCGCCCGGCTGGTCGCTCGCGATGTCCGTCAGCAGATACAGGCCACACGTGAACGTCGACACCAGTACCGAGCGTTGCCGGCAGGGCCGGAATGAGACTGCCGCGCGACGAAGTCACATCTGACCGCCGGGGGCGGCCCCGCCGCCGTCCTCTCACACTTCCCGAACACTCTCCCTTTCCGGGACCGATAGGTTGCCGTGGTCGTTGAACTCACTGCCACCCGAACCGTGAGAGCGGACCTTGCATGCCTTGGCTCCTCAAACAGCGCCTCGCGACCCTCGTAGGCTCCGTGCTCGCCACCGGCGGGGCCGCCTGCGCCGGGTTGGCACCGAGTGACTCGCTGGCCACCACGAGCCCCGCGTCCCTCCACCTCCGGGCCGAACCAGGCGCCCTCCCACTCTACGGCCTTGATCGGACCCGTCATGACGGCTGCGAGGCGGCCCCATTCCGCGCCTTCGATTTCTGGGTTGGTCAGTGGAATGTCTTTGCCGGTGGCGCGCCCGAGGCCGCGGGCACCAATGTCGTGACCCGCATCCTCGACGGATGCGCGATCGAGGAACACTGGACCGACGCCGCCGGCGGCCGCGGGCGGAGTCTCAACACCTACGACCGGGGCACCGGCCAGTGGAATCAGCTGTGGATGGACTTCAACGGCCTGGCGCTGATCCTCGCCGGGACGGCATCCCCGGGCATCGTGACGCTCCTCGGCGACACGCCTAAGGGGATCGGCGGGCCGATCATCACCAACCGGATCACCTGGACCGCGACGGAGCGCGGCCGAGTGCGGCAGTTCTGGGAGGTATCGGAGGACGGACGCCAGACCTGGTCGGAAGCGTTCGACGGTGACTATCGTCGCGCACGGCAGGTGACGCTGGCGGTGGAGACCGTCAATCCCCTCTGCGCCGCAAGGCCCCGCTACCACTGGTTCGATTTCGCGATCGGCGACTGGACCGTCGCCGACGCGTCGGCGCCCGGCCGCCCGCTCGGACGGCTCCAGGTGGCCAAGGACGTCAGCGACTGCCTGGTCGAATGGATCTTCAAGGGCCACGACTACGAGGGGAAGGCCTTCTCCGCGTTCCACTTCCCGACCCTGACCTGGCATCGGACCTGGATCGACGAGGACGGGGTGCGGATCGCCCTGACCGGGAAGCAGGTCGGCACCGGGATGGTGATGACCGGATCCCGGGTGGTCGGCGGGACGAGCCAGGACCTCAGAGCCAGCTGGACCCCGGTGTCGGCCGACGTGGTGGATGAGAGTTGGGAGACCTCGACCGACGGCGGCGCCACCTGGGTCCCGGCCCGCCACTTCTTTCTCAAACGACGCGCGAGCGAGGGGAACCGATGATCTGCCTAACGATGGGCCGGCGCTTCCAGTGGGCCGGCGCGATGGCCGCGGCCGTGATCACGATCGCCGCCTGTGGCGCGGACCAGGCGCCCGGCGCCCGGCTGATTCACGTGGCCGGTTCCTACCCCACCGCGGTCGCGCTCGGCGCCAATGGCTGCGGACCGGTCGAGGTCCAGCCACAGACCACCACCGTCCAGCACACCGCGGGTGCAACCTCGTTCTCGTTGACGCATGGGCCGGTGACGTACCCGGGAACCCTCCAGGCCACCGGAGATTTCACCACCGCGCCGAGTCAGGTGTCGTCGGGCGGCAGCACGTTCACACTGACCGTGGCCGGCCGGTTCCGCGTGACCGGTTTCGACGCCGCGGTCACGGTGGTCGTGACGCCGCCCCAGGGAGGCGCGGCTTGCCAGTACACCGTCAACTGGACCGGGACCAAGACCGGAGAGCCTAACGTGATCCCGTAGCTGGATCGATCACCGCCCGGTAGCCCGCCTTCCGGGCCGTCAGGATGATCCGCGGGTCGTCGGGGTCCCGCTCCAATCGCTGGCGGAGCGCGGCGACGTGCGTATCGACGGTCCGGGTGACGACGGCGGGATCGTATCCCCAGGCCCGGTTGAGGAGATCCCCGCGGGAGACCACCGCGCCGCGGGCCCGGCAGAGCGCCACGAGGAGATCGAACTCCTTCGGCCGAAGGGATACCGGCTGGCCGGCCCGGGTCACCCGCCGCTCGGGAACGTCTAGGGCAATCTCTCCCATCGCATACGATTCGGCCGGGACCGCACCGACCGGCCGGCCGGACGAGCGGCGGAGCAGCGCCTGGACCCGGGCCAGGAGTTCGAGCAGGCCGAAGGGTTTCACGACGTAGTCATCGGCGCCAGCCTTGAGGGCGCGGACCTTTTCGGTCTCCCCGCCCCGGGCCGAGAGGACCATCACCGGCATGGTCGCACCCCGGAGGCGGATCGTCGACAGGACGTCGAAGCCGTCGCGCTTGGGGAGCATCAGGTCGAGGAGGACGAGATCCGGCCGCCACTCGAGCGCCTCCGCGATGGACGCCAAGCCATCGGGCGCAATCCGGACTTCGTGGCCGTCCGCCTCGAGGTTGTCGCCGAGCCCCTTGGCGATAGCCCGGTGGTCCTCGACGATCAGAATCCGGCTCATTCGGCTGCATCGCTCCGGCGTAGGGAGATCACGACTCGAAGGCCGCCCGCCGCGGATCCCTCCAACCGGCCGGCGCCGCCCTGCGCCTCGGCCAACTCCCGCACGACCGCGAGGCCGAGTCCCGTTCCCGTGGGCGCGAGTTCGCAAGCGCGATCGAGCCTGACGTAGGCGTCCCAGACGCGGCGGCGATCGCGGTAGGCGATTCCGGGTCCCTGGTCATCCACCCACAGCTCGACCCGATCGGCGCGGGCAATGGCGCCGATGACGATCATCTGGCCATCGGGCCCATAACGGGCCGCGTTGTCGATCAGGTTGAGGACGATCTGGGCGAGCGCCGACGCGCCGGCCAGTACCTCGAGCGGCTCGGGCACGTCGACCCGGATGGTGATCCCGCGGTCGGCCACCAGCGGCCCGAATCGCTCGGCGGCGGCAATAACCACCTGCCGGAGTCGGGTTGGCGTCACCGCGACCGTGCCGTCCCGCCGCTCCGCTCGGCTGAAGTGCAGGACGTTGTCGATCAGCTGCTGCAGCCGGTGGGTCTCGGCGACGACGCTCTCCATCGACCGTGCGGTCGCCTCCGGACTCCGGGTCCGGCCCAACAGCACCGTCTCCGCCGCCAGACGGATCTGGGTCAACGGGGTGCGGAGTTCGTGGGTCACGCTCATCGCGAAGTCGGCTCTGAGGCGAGCGAGTTCGGCGGCGCGGAGGCCGAAGGCGGCGACCGTGAGGGTCATGAGCAGCGCCAATCCGCTCATGACCATCTCGCGCCAAGGGACGGGACCGGGGACGCCGCCGGGAATCAGGGCGTCCTTGATCGAGGGATTGAGGTGGACTCGAATGCTGAGGGCACCGCGGATCCGGGGCAGGGTCAACGCGTCGGTTGGACCTTCGCGATAGCGATCGCCGGTGGTATAGAGGGACCGGCCGCCGGGGTCGATCACTTCGATGGCGAGGTAATCGCCGTTGGCGGCGACGGTCTTGAGGAGATGGCGCGGCACCAGCCGGACGGTCCGGAAGGCGGGGTCGAAGACCCGCGCCGCCAGGTGCGCCGGCGGCACCGTGAAGCCGTAGGTGTAATCCGTTCCGCCGGCCGAGTCGCGCCGGCGGGTAAAGAACGCCACATCGTCGCCTAACGGTGTGGAAACGGTGGTGAAGCCGTAGCGGAGGCCGCCGGCCGCTAGGCTGTCGCCCAGGGGGAGAACCGCGGCGACGACCTCGGCGGCGAGGCCGGGACCGGGCCGGCCGAGGCTGTCGAGCACTTCGGAACTCCGGGGGTCGGGGCCGATCCGAAACATGGCCGTCGGGCCGGGCGACACCAGGCAGCGGCACGGATCCCGCCCCATTTGCGCGATCATCGCCGCCATGTCGGCAACCGGAATCGGGTCTTTCCCTCCCGCCGGATCCCGAAAACCGGGCGGGGGCATGATCGGGACGAAGTTCTGCCGCAGCCCCGCCTCGTAGGCGTTGACGAATTGCTCAGCCGCCACCGTGGCGTAGTTCCGGAGGCTGGCAATGGCCGCGTCCCGCACCCGGAGCCTGGTCCAGACGACGGCCGCTGCGGCAGCGCCGGTCAACAGGACCACCGCCGCGGTGCCGCTCAAGATTGCCTGCCTCCACCCGTCCCGGGAGGCGAGTCTCGGCCACCGTCCGCGTGTCATCCGGTCGAGGTTAGCGGCCGGGCGGGGCGGGCGCCAGACCGGCCGCCGTGAGCTGCTCGTCGAGCCAGCGGAGGACGGCGGGCTGAAAGGCCAGGGACCGGCCGCTCGGGTCCATCAGACTGTGGTCCCCGGTCGGGTAGAGGTCGACGCGCCAATTGGCGCGGCCGAGTGCGGTGCCGAGGGACTCGGCGATGGCGGCCGACCGGACGGCCGGGATGCTCCGGTCAAGGCCGCCCAACATCCAATAGATCGCCGCCGTGGTCCGATGGAGGTCCGGGACGGGATCGTAGCCTCGCACGCCCGCAAATCCGGCCATGACGCTATCGACCTTGGTCAGCGGTAAGGAACTGCCCTCGAAGGCGTCACTGAAGAAGTTCTCCTCGCCAACCGACACCAGCGGTCCTGAGAGGATGACGGCGAATCGGATCTTGAACTCGGCCGCGGCGGCCGGAATGATCCAGCCGGCCTGGCTGCCCCCGGCTAGACCGAGGCGCCGAGGGTCGATGCGCGGGTGACGGCTCAGAAGCGCGAGCGCCGCGACGGCATCGTGACCGAGGAGCCGGACCATACTGTCGCTGTTGCGGGGGCCGACGCCGCGGTATTGGCCGCCGGACTGGCCGGTGCCGCGTTTGTCGTAGACCAGAACGGCGGCACCGTGGGTGAGAAACGGGGCGATCAACGGCCCGTTCCCAGCCCGGGTGACCGGACCGGAGCCGTGGACGAGGACGACGGCGGGAAACGGACCTGATCCAGTGGGGAAGTGGATCTCCCCCGCCAGGGTGACTCCTTCGCTGACGAAGGTGGCCTGCTCGACCGCCGCCGTCGGAGCCAACGGCTCGGACGCCGCGGGGCATCCCGCGATCGTGGCGATCAGGATCAGGAGGCTCCTGAGGGCCTGGGGAAGACCGTCCATCGGCGACTCCTGACGGTGGGGTCGGACTGAGGCCCAGCAAGGTAGTCCGGTCGAGCGGGGCAATTGTCAGAGGTCGGTCAACGTCACCCGCCGGCCCTTCCGGGTCAGTCGCGCCGAACTTAGGAACTCCAGCACCTCCGAGCAGGGACGACCACGTCATGGCCCGCACGCCGATCGGAGCAGGCTCCAATACTATGCCGGGCAACAATCGGCTGCTGATCTTTGATGGCCGAGGCCGGTTCGAGCGATCGGTGGGCCGGCACGGCGACGGCCCGGGGGAGTAGGGCCACCGGCCGGCCGGATACTTAGGTATTTACAACAGTATTCCATCGATGTAAGATTCCTCGGGTAGACCGGACAAACCGAGCACTGGGATGGTGTCGGAAATGGTTCATTCCGCAGCTGATGACGTCTTTCACGCCCTGGCCAACCCGACTCGGCGCAAGGTCCTGGAGCACCTGTCTGTGGGACCAGCCACCGTCAGCGAACTGGCGGAACCGTTCGACATGCAGCTCCCGTCGTTCGTCCAGCACCTCTCGGTGCTCGAACAGAGCCGACTGGTGCGGTCGAAGAAGCGCGGGCGAGTGCGGACCTATGAGATCGCCCCCGAACGGTTCAAGGTCGTGGAAGACTGGCTGACCGCGCGGCGGGAGGTCTGGGAAGCCCGACTGGACCGGTTCGACCAGTACGTCAAACAACTCAAAGAGAAGGAATCCGGCTCATGAGCACGCCACCCGTCCTCAACCCGAAACTCGATTTCGCCATCGAACGGTTCATCGACGCCCCCGTGCGTCTCGTCTGGGAGGCATTGACGAAACCGGAGCATATCAAGGAGTGGTACATGCCCAGGGCCTGGGGGCGGGTGTCGCGAACCGAAATGGATGTCCGACCGGGCGGCATCTTCAGCGTCGACATCGCGGTGGCAGGCGGCCCGGAGGTTCCCAACCTTGGCTGCGTCCTGGACGTGGTGCCGATGGAGCGCCTGGTCTGGACCTCAATGCTGTTCCCCGACTACCGGCCGGCCGTCTTTGACGACATTCCGATCACCGCCATCATCACGATGGAGCCCTTGGGAGTCGGCACTCGCTACGTGTTCACGGCGCTGCACCGGAATGAAGCGGACCTCGAGACGAACAAGGCGTCGGGCTTCTACCAGGGCACCGAGATCGCCGTCGATCAGCTCGTGGCGCACGTCCTGGCCATGAAGTAGCCTGGGCTTTGGGGGCTGCGGCCCAACGCCAACGTTCAGCTGCAGGCGCGCCCACAGCCGATTTTACGGCTGGCGGGCGCCGGCCAGGAGCACCGAGTAGATAATTCGCGAGAGCTCACCTGGGTCGCCCGATTCATCGTTCATCATTACCACCACAGCACTCGGGTCCGCAGGCCACAGCAACACATCGGACCGAAAACCGACGTCTGCTCCACTGTGGTTTACCAAGTCCATGCCATCCAGCATAAATGTCCTCCAGCCGAGGCCTTGCCCGATTGAGAATACCGCATCGGCCGGCCGGCCCGCCTGGCGCGCTCCGCAAACTCCGTGGTTCGATCGTAGGCCATGGCCCACATACGGTCCACCGCCGCGATGGACACAATACGGTGGCCGTCCAACTCGCCCTTTCGCAGGTTCGCTGCCGCCCAGCGCAACATGTCATTCAGGTTGGAGTGCAAGGTCGAGCTGGCAGCGTGTGGACGGTTGTAGGGATAGATCGCACTGAGCACCGCCTCGCCTGCACTGTCTCGGATGTGACCTCGCGCCAGATTCGCCGAATCGACATCGGTCATGAGCAGGGTGCTGTGCGTCATGGCGAGCGGGGTATCGCCAGACTGATCACCGAGACCGGGGCGTCGTCGAAGATCCCGTGCTTGAGCTGCATCAACTCCAGGCTGCCCCCAAACCGCCCAGCGATTTCGCGCTGGAGTTCTCCGCTCCGAAGCTCCAATTCCGCTCCGGTCGGCGTGCGGACGTGCGTCGGCAGGGGCTCGCCGGTACTCTCGTCGAGTCCGACCGGGTGATACAATAGCAGCTCCGCCAGGCGGCTTACCGTAAGCCACGGGAACCCGCTGTCGTCTCCCAACCGCCGGAAGGCGAAGCGCCGATCGCCGGCCAGACCGTGCCGGCCGAGCCCGGCCGATTCCGTCGTGATCCCGGCCATCGACTTGATGGGATACCGCGCCAGTTCACCCACGTGTCGGAGTTCGTGCTTCATTGCTTCTGCCCCTCGCCGAGGCGGCGTTGCCATTCGTCGCAGGCAATGACCGGCGTGCGGCGCCCGGCGTCGTGACCCCCATGGACGCCGACCGATGTCACGTCGGCCTGCCCGTCTCGATCTATCGTTTGAAGATTGCTTTTGGCATCATGGCGTGAATCCCTTTGGTGCCGTCGACGACCTGGGTCACCAACAGGTTCATCGCCACGCTCGCCAGTAAGTAAGCCTCTTCGCGGGACAGGCCCTTGGTCTCGACCAAAAAGTCCAGCATCTCGCGCGTGGCGATCTTCGCGGCCTGGTCGAGGTCCTCATCGAGGCCCATGGTCATGTAATGCGTTGACGTTTCCGCGCGTGGCCAGCGGAGCCGGCCCTGCTTGTGCAAGACGACCTGAATCTCTCCCTTGAGCGAAGTCTCCACGGCCGATCCACTCACCTCGCCGTACCCCTGCGCGGCGTGCCCGTCGCCGATCGACAGCAGGGCGCCGGCGACATGGACCGGCAAGTACAGCGTACTTCCAGCGCCGAGGTCCGGGTTGTCGAAGTTGCCGCCGAAGACGTTCGGCGCCCCGCTCGATACCCGTCCCATGCCGGCCGGAGGCGCCACGCCGATCACACCCCAAAACGGCCGGGCCGGAATCTCGATCCCGGGGGCAAACTGGACCACACGCTTCGCCACGTCGATCCAGGTGACCCGGTTTTTTTCGTAGGGGAATTCCTCGGGCAGCGTCGCGGAGTTCGGACCGAATCCCTGCCCCCCAAGCGGCAGCCGGAGGTCGACGGCGCGGATCCGGACCTCGATCACGTCGCCGGGCTCGGCCCCGCGGATGGCGATCGGACCGTTCAACGTGTGATCGCCCCGGTCGTCGGCCGGGACGCTATCGAAGATGGCGTAGAGTTCGGCCGGGATCTTCTCGTTCGGCACCCCCAGGTCCGCGAACCACCGCGGATTGCCGGTTGCCGTTTCGAGCCGGACGATGTCGCCGGATTCGATGGTGAGGACCGGCCGGAGCGAGGCATCGAAGAAGTTGCGATGAACCGTCGCGGGAGTGGCCTTGAGCTCGTGAACCTTAGGTGACCCCTGAGCGGTCACGATGGCGGGCAGGACCAGGAGGCATGCCCCGGTAACGGCTGTTCTGAATCGCATGATCAGCTCCATATCCGAACGGAAAGCACCTATTTCGCAACCAGGATTACCCGCAGGCCGTCGATCGCTGACGGCGCAATGGTCACACTCCGACTGTCTCCGTCGCCAAGGATGTGCCGGCCGGCCAAAAAGGACCGCGCTCGCTCGAGGGAGTGGACCTGAAGCACCATGCTCTGGATCGTTGCCGTAGCCGCGGGCACGAGGCGGATGGCCGGACCGGGCCCGAAGGTGAATCGGCCATCTGCCTCCTGCGCCGATGAATCTACCAGCCGGCGCCAGTGGCGGCGGTCCGCGTCCAGATCGGTCACCCCAATCACGATTTCTCTGAGCGCGCGGATCCCCAGGGAGCCGCCTCCTCTGCCGGCCAGCGTATCACTCGCCGACTGGCGGTTGGCGCGAACCAGCGACCGATCCCGGTAGTCGCAGAGGAACACGTTCCCCGAAAGGAACGCCGCCAGACCGGTATTGACCCACCCCGTCATCCGGCCGCTGGCGGTTCGATAGACGTTCGAATCGGGCTTGGAGTGAGCGATGCCTCGCCGCGTCAGTTCGGCGACTGCGGCATCCGTATCCCCAAAGGGTTCAAAGGCAATTCCGCTGAATTCCGTCGGCAGTGGTTGGCCGTTGTCCGGAGTCCATTGTGCGAACTCGAACGCCACATTGCCGAGTGAAACGCCGCCGCTCGCGAAGTCGCCCCAGGCCTGGAATCCCCAGACCTCCGAGAGGCCGAGGGTGTCGCGGAAGAATCGAAACAGCCGCTCGGCTTCGGGAGCGGTGGCGTAGAAGTGCTCGATCTTGTTGACCAGTGGTTGGCGGATCTCCGACGGAGACGAGGCGCTGTCACTTGCCCGACGATCGGCTGCCTGGGAGCAGGCAAGGCTCCCCATGGCAACCACCATCGTCACGACCTGGGTCGAGGTCATCGGCGCAGTCCGAACGCTACGCGAGTGAACTCCCGAACAGGTGGCCCAAATGGCGTCCCCGGGGCCGCCATCGGCGAGCCTTCGCGATACCGGCCAGCGACCTCAGCGGGGGTACCGCCCATGAAGAGTGCCATCACCGGTTTGCCGCAGATCCGGGTGTCGGGTCCAACCAGGGACCGAGATTGTTCGTGCCTCATTGCTTCGGCCCCTCGCCGAGGCGGCGTTGCCATTCGTCGCAGGCAATCACCGGCTCGCGGCGCGGAAACTTGGGCAGGACGTTCAGGTCATAGGGCTTGCCGAATCCGAAGAGCTTTGCCACATCCACGAAGCACGCCAAGGGAACGCTCGGCAGCAGCTTGAGATCGTACGTTTCAGGACGTCCCTGCTGCGCGGGGATCAATCCCATCACGTTCATCGCGTCGAACGTTCGAGAGTAACGAAGCGGACCGGCGTCCCAAGGATCGACTCCCAGGTCAAACAGGATGGCGGCGACGGCTTCTCTGGCCCGCGGATCGTTGCCGGCGACCGGCACGGTGGGCCGGGTCCCGAGGAGCAACGGGTTCGGAAACAGGAGCATGCTCGGGAGGTTGATCCTCACCACTCGCATGGTGGAGTGCCTGGATTGAATCCGCTCGGCACGCGTGCTGTCCGATACCAGTTCCAGGTAGCCATCCGGCGCGACCCGTTTGGCGCCGCCACTGACGTCGATCATGATCTTCCCGGCGAGGTCGCCGAGACTGCCCGCGACGTCTTCCACCACCTCCCCGGGCACCGCGAGCAGGATGATCTCTGCTCGCTGAGCCGCCTCTCGTTGGCCGACAGCCGAGGCCTCTGAGCCGGTCCGCGCGACCAAGGCTCGAACGGATTCGCGGGCCGGGTCGCGGCTCCCATAGATGACGCGATATCCTCGCGCGCCGATCACCGGCCCAAGCGTTTCCGCGAGGGTGCCGGTCCCGATGATGGCCACCACCGGTTTGGCTTGCGCGACGGTGGCGTCGGATGGCGATGCCGTACCGAGGGTAGCGAGCACAATCAATCGGACTTGCATCAGCCCTCCAGGCGTGGACGTGGCGTGAGTCGACGGATGTGCAGCAGGCTTGCTCCACCCGGGCTACCTGACCGGTCCGTGACCGCGAAGCATTCCACCGCCGCACGCGGCCAGGAGGAGCGGGCCAATCGCCGGCCGGCAAAAGGACCGCAATCGAGGAGCCGATGGGTGGAGCGAAATCTGGGTGCGGTGACAAGTTCTGGCTTCATCAGCAGACCGGAGCGGGAGACGGAAAGGAAATCGCACGGAGGATCATTGCTCTCGAGGCCACTGTCAACAGCCCGGCCTATCCTGACGGGTCACGGGCCGGGCGGAGTGGCGCGGCCGGCGCTTCGGAATGACATTCCACCCACCCATGAACGACCCCCGCGCCTCTCCGTTCGACGTCCTCTGGCGGCAACTCGGCGACCGATGTCGGCCGATCCGCGAAGTCGGACGGGGCGGCATGGCTACGGTGTTCCTGGCCACCGATCTCCGCCACGGGCGGGACGTCGCCATCAAGGTCATCCACCCCCAAATCTCCACCGCCCTGGGCGCCGACCGGTTCCTCCGGGAGATCCGGATCGCCGCCCGGCTCCAGTATCCCAACACCAGACGGCGGTGGGAGTCTGACCCCCGGTCAGCCTGCGGCCAGCGCCAACGCGATCGGTGGTCCACGGGGCCGCCGCGTACCAGCCACCTTCGAGTACGGCAAACTTCCGCGACTCGACCAGGTAGATGTAGAGCCAGTTGAAGAAGAATTAGAAGAGATAATTGCTGCAGAAGTAGCCAAGGGTGAGCAGCACGACCTGCCGGTTCTGCAACACCCGCTTCCACGCCCCGGGCTCGGGCCGCTTCCGCCCCGGCGGCCGACTGCCGTTGATCAGCTCCAGCTCGGCCTGGCGCACCCCGGCGTGCTCCGCCGGCGTGTCGCGGACATACCACCACCAGATGCCGGCCAGGATGGGGCCGAGCGGCGCGGTCGCGATGAAGGACCAGCGCCACCCCACCTCGGACACGAGCCACGATATCAGCGGCCCGGTGGCGGATTGAGCGGGCCCTGCACCGCTCCCATCAGGAACCGCAGCGCCATGAGCGAGACGATGACGACCATCGGCGAGGCAACCGATGTGCCGGGGGTGAAGCCCACCGCCAGGTTCATCACCCCCCAGACGACCGCCGTCAGGGCCAGCGCCTTCCGGCCTCCGACCCGGTCGCCCCAGACCCCGCCGGGAAACTGGAAGATCGCGTAGCCCCACGCGAACGCCGCCAGGATGGCGCCGAGCTGCCCCTTCGTGAGGCCGAGGTCGGCGATCATGCCCTCGCCGGCGATCGACATGTTGACGCGCAGCAGGTAGGCGATGGAGCTGGCGAACACGACCAGCGCCAACACCCGCCACCTGATGATGGAGGGGCCGGGCTTGTGGGAGGTCGGATGAGTCCCGTGGTCCCGGGCTGCCGTGGTCATTGACCGGCAGGTGGCTGCCAGAGCTCCACCTTGTTTCCTTCCGGATCGATCACCCAGGCAAACTTCCCGTATTCGGACTCGTCGACTTTGTCGAGCACGTTGCAGCCTTCCTCGCGCAGGACTTTGACCAACGCGTGAAGATCCTCGACCCGGTAGTTGACCATGAACATTGCGGTGCCCGGCGCAAACGGGCCGCTTTGGGCCGAACCGACCGACCAGACGGTCGTGCCGGCCACCGGCCTGCCCTCCGCGTCGGCCCAGGCAAGGGCCGCACCACCCCATTCCTGGACATCGATGCCGAGGTGCCGCCGGTACCATGCCTGGAGGGCCGGGGCGTCGTTGGCCTTGAAGAAGATGCCGCCAATGCCGGTAACTCGCTTCATGGTGCCTCCGAGTGCGTTGATCAGGGTGGGGTCTCCAATCGGCCAGGGCCGGCGCCAACCGCGGATGGTCTTCTTCATCTTCTGTCCTTGGCCAGCTCACCCGCCAACTTGTCCATGGTCCGGCAATTCCGCCTACCAGGCCGCCTTGCGGGCGCAGGGGTTCGAGCGCAGCATGAGCAGGCGGGGCGACTGCTGGGACAATGCGGTGTAACGCGCGCGCTAACGCTCTTCGCTTCTGTTCCATCCGGGATCAACTCGTGCTCGGTCCCGCATTCGCCTCTGGGCGCGGTGGCTTGGCGGCTCAGTTGTGCCTTATCGTGGGCGCATGGCGCTCGCCGCACCAGTGCCGCCCTGCCTGAGGTTCTCCACTAGATGTAGCGATACCGTCAAGTGGCTCGAACCACCGAGATTGTGGACCATGGCGAAGTGCTGGCCGTCTGGCGTGACGTCGTATCCCTGATGTGTGGCGTCACTCACATAGTCGACATTTGAGAAGAGCACCGTACGGCGCAGAACCTCGAAGGAGGGATTCGTGCGCACCTCTGCTGCCCACAACGCCGGCCCGCTTCGGTAGAACAACTCCCCACCGCGCGGCGACCACGCTGGAACGGTCCCCCCCTCGAGGGACACCAGGTAGCGTCCCGTCAAATCCGGGAACGATCGAACGTAAACCTCGTAGCGCCCCGATTCGTTGGACGCATAGGCCAGCCAGCGGCCGTCTGGCGACATTGTGGGTGACACCTCGTCGGCCGGACCTCGCAGCAGCGCCAGGGGTTGCCGGGCCGAATCGAGCTGCACCCGCCACAGGTCCCGATTGCTCGGGCCACCTGTGGTGCGCACGATGAGCGAATGACCATCCGGCGCAAACAGTACCTCCCAGAGACCAAACCCGGGCATAGCCAAAAGCGACTCCGCGGGGGCGCTGCCGTCCGCGTTGACGAAGCGCACATCGACCTTCGCGCCGATTTGCCGAACATAGGCGACCTGCCGTCCGTCATGGCTCCATACCGGCCGGCTGGCGGTGCTGTCGAACGACAGACGCGTGAGCGCACCTTGGAGGCGGTCGAGCAGCCAGATGTCGGGGCCCACGCTGACGGCGATACGCCGGCCGTCGGGCGAGAACCGAGGATCGAGGAATTCCCCGAGCCGAGAGTAGAGCCGTTCGGCGCGACCACTCCGGTCGACGAGTTCGAGCGCCCGTCGCGTCACGGTGGTGCCCGCAGCAACGATCGTCCCGGTCCGCGATACCGCCATCATCGCTGTCCCTGCACTCCCGATGCGCACCCCCTCGGCGATAACCACCGGCTCCCCTGAGATCGAGAGTGTCTTCGGGTCGAAGCCGACTGCGCGAATCACCCCGTCGGGGCTCGCGTACACCACGTGGCCGCTTGCGACATACCGGGGATCGGTGCCCGGGAGATCGAGAGATTTCACGGAGTGCGATCGCAGATCGAGCACGGCCAGGCGCTCCACCGAGCCGCGCCGGATGGTGAAGAGCACGCCGCGATCGCCAGGGAGGCCGTTCGGGAAGTTGAACGATTCGGTCGAGTCGCTGGCGAGCAGGGTACTCACCTCGCCTGTGGCAGAGCACTGCCTGAGGCCGGGCGGAGAGCCGTCGGCGAAGACGACGGCGTTGCTCTCCAGCCACGTTTCGTTCACATAACCGCCTCCGGCACCGGTCGGGCAGAGGCGCTCCGGCACGCCGCCCGTGACAGGGGCCTTCACGATTCCCTGGGCGATGAAACCCACCCAGCGACCATCCGGCGAGAAGAATGGCTTGCCTCCACTCTCGCTCCCGGGAATTCGGACCGGGGCGAGCCGGTCCATGGCGCGCAGGTACACCCACCGCTGGGCGGTCGAATCCTGGCCCGTATAGGCGAGGAGCGTGCCGTCTGGCGAGAGGGCGATTCCACTGCCGGACTCGTCCACCCATGCGGCGTTGTCAGGCAGGAGGATGTCGAAGCGCTGGACGTGTGGGGGTGGTGGCGGTGGCTGTTGCCGGAGCCGATCGAGCGCCAAGAAGCCGAGGGCGCCGAGGGTCAGGGTCCAAGGCAACCAGTGTGGCATCCAGGAGCGCCGCTGCCCAGCCGCGGTGGTCCTCGACGCGGCCGAGTTGAACGAAGGGTTCTGCAGTGCTGCGGAGAAGTCGGCAGCACTGCCGAAGCGATCTGCCGGTAACTTCTCCAGTGCCTGGAGGACGGCGGCCTCGACGGACGCTGGGATGGTCTTGCGCTGCGTCGTCAGCGCGGCGGGCTCGCTGGTCAAGACCTTGGCGGCGATGGATTGGGCCGTAGGTCCGGTGAACGGCGGCTCCCCAACGAGCATCTCGTACAGCACGCAGCCGAGCGAGTACACGTCGCTGCGTCCGGTGATCTCCCGCTCCCCCATCGCCTGTTCGGGGCTCATGTATTGCGGCGTGCCGAGAGACATGCCGGTTTCGGTCATCCGGCTGGCACCGGCCTTGCTCGCCGCGAGAGCGATGCCGAAATCAGCCACGAGGACTCGCCCTTCGTGCAGCAAGATGTTCTCAGGCTTGATATCGCGGTGGATTACGCCGCGCCGGTGGGCGTAGTCGAGGGCACTCGCCACCTCGATGGCGAGCCGTACCGCGTCGCCGACCGGGAGCTGCTTTTCCCGGGTGATTCGATCCCGCAGCGACTCGCCCTCGACGAACGGCATCACGTACCAGAGCTGATGCTCGGTCTCCCCTGAATCGATCAGCCCGAGGATGTGGGGATGCTGTAGATTCGCGGTGGTCTTGATTTCCTGCAGGAACCGCTGGGCGCCGATGACAGCTGCCAACTCGGGGCGAAGCACCTTGAGCGCCACTTGGCGATCATGCTTGATGTCCTGGACGAGATAGACCGTGGCCATACCGCCGGCCCCAACCTCTCGCTCGAGCCGGTAGCGGTTGGCGAGGGCCGCCCGCAGGGCGAGGAATTCCAGTGAGGGGGGAGCGTCACTCATCCTTAATAGTCCAGGTGGCAGACTGGACTGCCACAGAGCGGGAGGTTACGCACAAAGGCATGTGCCAGCATTGCCGGGACCACGAGCTTACTGCTGGACCATCGAGGGGGCATCGGCGAGTTCCCCGGCACACGATGGTGAGAGGCCGAACAGAGAACGCCGGCCCCTACTTGAACCGGTTGATGATCCGGGCTCGGACTTCGGGCCAAGGCGCTCCGTCACCGGGATTGGCCTCCAGCTCCGCGAGGCGTTCGTCGAGCATCGCCTTCTCCTCGTCGGTGAGCGGCAAGCTCTCCGCGTCGGCGTCCGCGGCAATGCCATCCCAAATATCCTCAACGAGTTGCAGGCGTTCGGCGATGGAGAGCCGGCGACAGTCGTAGGCGGGTTCCGGGGGCATGTCTATAAGGTCGGCATGACGGCCGCCGGAGGCAAGGTCAGGGGTGCCTGTGGGTCGCGTCGGAGCTCTTTGGACCCCGCCGGGGAGGCGGGCCGGTCACTCTCGGATGCTGGCGCTTGACGCCTAACGCCAGAGTTCAACTGCAGCCGAGTCACGCAAAAGCAGCGTAGCGAGCGATCCGCAGATCGGCTGTCTGCTGCAACGCACGTTGGGCGGCTGGTCGCGACGCAACGGGTCAAGGACGGCATGCGTGGGCGTTTCCCCACCTCCCGAGAAAACACGGGCCGCAGCGTCACCAAGGGCTGTGTTCGACATCACGCAGCAACGCTCAGTCCTGGCGAACGAACGTCACATCCAGCGGCGCTGCGGCCCCAGGTCGGAACTGTACACGTAGCGTTTGCGCATCATGCGCATGCGCCACGATCACGCCGCTCGCCGTCGGCGCACCGACGATCGTCATGCCGGCGACCAACGAATCGCCTTCAATCCGCCCACCACCTTCCCACGCAACACCCGAGAACGTGAGCCGCGCCCCCAGCACACCCATCTCACTTGACAATGAGGCGACCGACAACCCAATGAACTCGAGCGACGGCGTCACGGAGCGCCACTCACCAGCGAACGCCGCTGGCGATGAAGCGTTGAACTCGGTCTCAGCCGGCCCCACCGCGCATCCAATCGTCGCGCCCAGCAGCGTCATCACCGACATCCAACGCATCATCATGCCTCCAAGTTGAGCTCGCCCTGATCGAACTCCAAGAGACCGCTCTCCGTCACCACCACGACCGGTGCGTTCGTGGCCGAGGCCAACGTCACCTCGGGACCGGCTCGTCGACAATAGTGTCTCCCGCCACGAGACCACGCTATCACGCGATTGTCCGCAGAGTCCGGCCTGGCGGTCGGACCTCAAGGCCTCGTGTTCACGTCGTGCGGAACGGGCGCGGTCCCTTATCCCCAAACCGAGACAGGGTGTCCTCACCAGTGACAGGGCGGGCCCTGACCCTGACCGGGTCAGGCCGTCCGGCGCCCATCACGCCACATGACGACGCCGAGCACGAGCACCCAGACGACGAGCAGCGTGTTGGCCGGCATGTTGATCGTCATCGCGAGCCCCGAGAAGCCCGTGTAGGCGATCGCGAGGCCGCCAAGGGCGGTCGGCACGCCACAGAGGACGGCGACGGCGCCCATCCACCGGGGGAACGACCGGCCGGCCAGCAGCGCAACCCCATACACCGTGGCCGTGGCGCCGAGCAGCAATCCCAGCATGCTGGCGAGCCCGACCTCGATCTGGCGAACGGCGAACGCACCCTCGAACGCCATCGCCTTCTGGCCCTCGGCGGCACCGGCCCAGGCGTCCACCATGGTCTTGAGTGCCACGCCGTCAACCGCCTGAAGCGC
>JANMXA010000143.1:0-50810 GCA_031394255.1 Gemmatimonadota bacterium | reverse complement strand
CCGTGTCGTGGGGCTAGTGCTGCGGGGCGGCCCGGCCGCCCGCCACCGCGACACCCCCCCGGGACCCGCCGCGCGGGTCGCGGTGAACTCGTGGCGGGCGGGAGTGTTCGGCAGCGCGACGCCGCGCTCGACCGGCTGGTCGATGGCGGGGCACACGGGTTGCCCCGTAGGGACCCGGAGGTAATCAATGATCGGCTTCAGCGGCATTCTTACCGCGGCCAGGACCCTGTCGTACTACAATCGCCGGCAGGAGATCACGGCCAACAATCTTGCCAACGTCAACACCGCCGGCTTCAAGGCCGATCGGTTGGTGGCCCACCGCGCCGCGGACCTCGACAGTCCGGTCCCGGTGGAGGCGACGGATCTTTCCCAGGGAGCCCTCAGGGTCACTGGGCGTCCCCTCGATGTTGCGCTCGAGGGTCAGGGGTACCTCGTGGTGGAGGCGCCGGGAGGGGAGAGGCTCACCCGTGGCGGCAACCTCCGACTCGACGGGAACGGCCAGCTGGTGACCAGCGAGGGCCTGTCCGTGCTTGGTCAACAGGGGCCGATCTTCCTGACCGGTGGTTCGATCGAGATCGGCGCCGACGGGACCGTCAAGTCCGACGGCCACGACGTCGATCGACTCCGGATCGTGAACCCCGGGGAAGGGGCCACAATGCTCAAGGAAGGTGCCGGCCGCTTCATCCTCAAGGGCGACACCACGGCCAGCACGGCCCTGGTTCGCCAGGGTCAGGTCGAGGATGCCAACATCGATTCGATCGGCGGCATGGTGTCGCTCGTCGAGATCCAGCGGCGCTACTCGGCCAGCGTTACCGCACTCCGAACCATGGACGGTGTCCTCGGCTCGGTCACCACTGATGTGGCCCGGGTCTAGGCCCAGTCTCAAGGAGATATCGCAATGAATCCGGCCCTGCAAACGTCGGCCAGTGGCATGATCGCCCAGCAACGGATGATCGACGTCATCGCCAACAACCTGGCCAACGTCAATACCACCGGCTTCAAACGAAGCCGCGCCAGTTTCGAAGATGTGCTCTACGAGACGCTCCAGGGGGAGAGTCTCGTCAACTATCAGAGCAGCGCAACGGTGGCGCCGGTTCAGGTGGGCAAGGGTGTCCGCGTGGCCAGCATTCAACGGTTCCACCAGCAGGGCACCGTCAACCAGACCGGCCGGCCGTATGACCTCGCCATTGAGGGTGACGGCATGTTCCAGATCCAGCGGCCCGACGGCTCATTGGCGTATACCAGGGACGGCAGCTTCACCTTGTCCAACACCGGGGCACTGGTGACCGGCAACGGCTACCTCGTGCAGCCGGGAATCACCATCCCGTCGGACGCGTCGGAGGTCGCCATCTCGCCCAACGGGATTGTGTCGATCAAGACCGGCGACGTTGGATCGACGCCGGTCGAAATCGGACGCATCGAACTGGTCCGGTTTGCCAATCCCACCGGCCTCGAGAGCCTGGGCGAGAACCTCTATCGGGAAACCGTAGCGTCCGGCCAGCCCATCAACGGCCAGCCGCAGGATGCCGGCTTCGGCCGGCTTGCCCAGGGGAACCTCGAAGGCAGTAATGTCGAGATCGTCGTCGAAATGACCGACATGATCGCCGCCCAACGCGCCTATGAAATCAATGCCAAGGCGATCCGGGCCACCGACGACATGATGCAGGCGACCAATGACCTGGTGCGGTAACCTCGTACTCGTGTTCGGCCTTGCGGCCGCCCCCGGCGACGTGCCGGCGCCGGTCGTCGCGCTGGTGCGCGAAGCCATCGGCCGCTCTTGGCGGGTCGACCCCGCCCAGGTCCAGCTCGAATGGGGCCGGATCGCTGCTCGCGAATCGCTTGTCGACGGCGCCCGCGTTCGGATCCTCGGCCAGGGCAGGGATGGCCGCTTTGTCGTGGCGCTACCGACCCGCGCCGGCGGAGAAGCCGCGATTTCGGTCCGCGCCGGGATTGAAGACACCGTGTGGGTGGCCGGCAGATCGATACCGTCCGGGTCCCGGCTCGGCCAGGACGACCTCCGACGGGTGGTCCAGTTGGTGTGGGGCCCGCCGCGAAGCGAATCCCGCGGTGCGCCGTTAGGCTGGGAAACCCGTCGCAACCTGGCCGAAGGTGATCGCCTGGAAGCGCCGGCTGTTGAGGAAGCTCCCGTCATCATGCCCGGTGATCGAATCCGATTCGTCTGGGAACACGATGGCCTCCGGATCGTGCGCGAAGCCGTTGCCGGCGTACGCGCCCGCCGCGGTGAACGGGTGTTCGGCCGCGATGACGTACGCCACGAACAACTGACCGGCGTGGCCCTCGGCCCGGGGACCGCCCGTCTCGAACGAAAGGATGTGCCGCAATGAAGGCACTGACGCTGATGGTGGCGCTGATGCCGGCGACCGCGTTGATCGCGCAGACCAATCCGGCGGCGCCGCCGCCGGCAGGAGGCCGGCGCGACAGCACCGCGGCCCAGCCGGCCGCGCCCAAGGTGGCGCCCCCGGTACCCCGGGCCAGCTGGCTGTCGGACCGGCTCCCGCTCCGGATCGGGGACCTCATCACCATCTATGTCGATGAAGCGGCGTCGGCGAGCGAACGGGTCTCGACCCAGGCCTCCGCGGACCGGGCCATGAAGGCCAAACTCGGCATCGGCGTGGACAAGGCGATCCGCCTCGGCCCCGCCAAGGATTTCGAGACCGGGCTCGAGTCATCGTCGCAGGAACAGGGCAGCAGCGGCCGGCAGGGCGTATTGAACGCGGTGCTCACGGTCCGGGTCACCGAGGTCGACGCCGCCGGAGTGGCCACGATCGAAGGCGGAAAGAACGTCACCGTGGACGGCCGGACCCAGACCGTGCAGCTCAAGGGATTGGTCCGGGCCGAGGACGTATCGTCCGCCAACAGCATTCCGTCGAGTCGGGTCGCGGACGCCGTGATCACGTACAAGGGCAAGAAGATCGGCGCCAAGTCCGGCATTCTCGGCAAGATCCTTTCGATTCTCTGGCCCTGACGGTAGACGCTCATGAAACGCTCATTGTGGTTCGTAGTCTCGCTGTCGACGGCGGCGGCTTCCACGCCCGCAGCGGCGCAGCAGGTCGCCCGGGTGAGTGATCTCACCGTGCGGCAAGGTGTCGTCCCCCGGCGGCTGGTGGGGTATGGACTCGTCGTGGGCCTCGATGGCTCGGGAGACCGGAGTTTCGGGACCCAGAGCGCGGCCACGATGACCGTGCGTTCGGTCGTCAATCTGCTCCGCCGCTTCAATATCGAAGTGCCCGCCGAGCAGCTCCGTCTTCGCAACGTCGCGGCGGTCCTGGTCACGGCGGAACTCTCGCCCTATCTCCGGCCTGGCGGCCGGTTCGAAGTCCAGACCGCCGCCATCGGCGACGCGACCTCGCTTCGAGGGGGCGTCTTATGGATGACCCCGCTCGTCAGCGATCCCAATCAGCCGCCGATCGCCACCGCCCAGGGGCCGATCGTGGTGGCGACCGATGGATCCGGCCGAATCAGCAGTCGGCAGGGCAACGCGGGGCGTATCGCCGGCGGCGGCATTCTCGAAGTGGACCAGGCGCCGGTGACCCTGGCAGGCGCACCGCGCCTGGCGCTTCGGGATCCCGACCTCCGGATGGCGAATCGGATCGCCGGCGCGATTTCCGCCGCGTTCGGGCCCGGAACCGCTAAGGCCGACGACCCGGGCAGCATCCTGCTCAACCCCGGGCCTGGACGTGCCGATAGTCTAGGAGCGTGGATGGCGGCTATCGACACCCTCGCCGTCTCCGTGGTCGAAACCGCCCGGATCGTGATCGACGGGCGGGACGGGACCGTGGTGGTCGGTGGCGACATTCACATCGGGCCGGCGACCGTGAGTCATCGCGGCATCACGGTGCAGGTCGGTGCACGGGAGCCCGCCGACACCGCCAGGCGCGCGGCCGGCGACTCGACGGGCGGAGGCGGATTGGTACGGGCGCTGACCGGTGCCAGCGTCCAGAGTCTGGTGGCCGGCCTCCACGCCGCGGGCGCCAGGCCGACCGAGGTCGCCGCGATCTTCGAAGCCCTCCGGATGGCCGGATCGGTCCGGGCCGAAGTGGTGGTCCGATGATCGACCCGGTTCGAGGGGCTTCGTTGCCGGCGCTGCCGACCGAACGTGACCGGCTTCGGAAGGCGGCCCAGCAGTTCGAAGGGGTGTTCGTCGCCCAGCTGTTCAAGGAAATGCGGGCGACCGTACCAGCCGACGACGCCGCCCCGGGCGAGGACATGTACACGGGGTTGATGGATGACGCCCTGGCCAATGTTGCGGCGACCAAGTCATCGCACGGTATTGGCGAGGCGCTGTTCCGGCAGCTTTCAGCCCGCTTGGGCGCCGGCCACGAGACGTCGAATGGAGTAGGGGATGGCAACCGCGGTCGCTGAAATACCGCCCGGACTGGGAGAGCCCCAGGCTTCGTCGTTGGCGAAGGCCCTGACCGCCGAACTGGCGCTGCTCGATGAGTTGAGGTCCCAGTTGATCGACCAGCGTGCCGCGCTGGCGGCCGACGACACGGCCCGCCTCGAGCAGATCGTTCAGCAGATCAGCCGAACCCTGTTGACCATTCGCGAAGCCCGCCGTCAGCGAACCTTGCTGGTGGAGATGGTGACCGGCCGGGCGGACGCCGGCCTGGCCGATGCGGCCGCGGAATCCGGGGTCGAAGAGGGGCGTCGGGTGACCGGTCTCGCCTCCCGAATCCACCAGGCCGCCGTGACCGCCAATCGGGAGCTGCTGATCAATCAGACGGCCATTCGGCGAGCGATCGAATCGGGAGAACGCTTCCTCCAGTTTCTGCTCTCCGGATCGGATCCCATGGATCGGGACGCGGCGCCGCAAAGTGGTCTTCTCCTTAACCAGCGAGCCTGACGATGTCGGCCAACAGTCTACTCAGCGTCGCCAGCGGGGCGCTCCTGGCCCACCAACGAGCCGTTGGGGTGATAGGACACAACATCGCCAACGCCGAAACGCCGGGATACAGCCGACAGACCGCCCTGCTGGCGGCGGCCGATCCGCAGTCCTTCCCACCGTTCGGCCAGCTCGGCCGTGGCGTTGTACTCACGGGTATCGCGCGAGCGCGGAGTTCATTCTTCGATCAGAGCTGGCGCCGTGAAGCCGGCATCCAGGCGCAGTATCAGACCCTTCATCAAGCGCTGGAACAGGTCAGCGGTATTCTTGGCGAGCCCAGTGATACCGGCATTCAGGCGTCGATTGATCAACTGATCGACTCGTTCAACACCCTGGCCTCGAATCCGACCGACCCGACCGGCCGCGCGGTAGTCGTCGCCAACGCCGTCGCGCTCGCGGACAAGCTCCATAGCGTGGACACCCGGATCGGCGCCGTCGCCCAGGATATCGGGGCCCAGTTGAACGACGCCGTGCGGGACATCAATGCCACGGCCGGGCAGGTCGCCGAGTTGAACGAGCAGATCGGGCGGGTTGGCGGCCAGGCGCCGGACCTGCTCGACCGACGGGATCTGGCGCTCGACAAGTTGGGCCAGTACATGGACGTTCGCATTCTCGAGCGCGGAAAGGGAACCGTCGACGTGCTCCAGGGCGGGCTCCAGCTCGTGGGCAGCGGCGGCACCACTGAGCTGCTCTCGGTCAGCGGCACCGGCCCGTATCAGCTCCAGATCGGCAACCCGCCCGTGCCGGTGACCGCCACCGGGGGGAAGCTCAAGGGGTTGATGGACGCATTCGCGGCCTTGGGAACCCGGACCACGCCGGGGGCCCGCGGGACCGGGTTCCGCGGCCAGCTGGATGACATGGTCACCGGTCTGGTTACCGCAGTGAATCAGATCCACAGCGATTACGACCCGACCACCAAGACGCTCCAACCGACCCTGGTGCCGGCGCCATCTCCACTCAGGGCCGGGATCGTTCCGTTCTTCGACCCGAACGGTGTCACGGCGGGTTCGATTACCGTAAATCCGGCGATCACGGCAGATTCGAGCCTGATCGCGGGAGGGTGGAGTACCGCGTCCGGCGACAATACCATCGCGGCCCGGCTCGCCGACCTTCGGACGCTGGCCATCCCGGTCCCCGGGGCAACCGGTGCCACGACCACCTCGCCGGCCGTGATCGCGGGCGGATCGGCGGCCGTCGGCGAGTTCTACACCAGTCTGGTGTCGGGTTTCGGCGTCACCGTGCAGGACGCCTCGAACCGGGAAACGTCACAGACCACGCTGGTGGACAACATCGAGGTGCAGCGTCAGGATGTATCCGGCGTGAGTCTTGACGAGGAGATGGTCCGGTTGATCGAGCACCAGCAGGCCTACGCGGCCGCCGCCCGTCTGGTCCAGGCCGCCGACGAAATGCTCAAGGAGTTGGTGAACCTCGGTCGCTGAGCGGCAGGACCAGCCGAACCCTGAGGCCGCCTTCCGGGCGCGGTTCCCACGTGATCTCTCCGCCCGCGCGTTCCACCAGCGTTCGGCAGCAGTACACCCCGATCCCTCCGTGAAACGACCGGTCTTTGGTCGTCGCCAGCGGCGTGCCATCCGGCAGGTGCGCCTCGGCGCCCGTGTCGTCGACCAGGATCGCCACGCGGCCCTCCATGGGCATCGTCGCGGTGACCTCGACCGGCTCCGTCGGCCGGCTGGCCGCTTCCTTGGCATTGGTGACAAGATTCAGCAGGATCTGCAGCAGCGGCGATCGAGGGATGGCGACCCGGGCCGGCGTCGGCGCCGGGGTGATCGAAAGTCGGAGCGTGGGGATGTTGCGCTGAAGGTCCGCCAGCTGTCGAATCTCGTCGAGAACCAGGTCCAGCGACGAATCCGCCGGTTCATTCATGGGCGGGCGGCCGAGGTGAGTCAGCAGGTCGAGCGTCGCGACCATCTCGTCCAGGGCCCGCTCGACCTTCATGCCGATCGCTGATCCCCGGTGTTCGTCGCCCAGGCTTGAGCCGAGGGCCACCACCTGGAGGTTGTTGCGGAGGTCGTGGGCCACGCCGCGGAGAAGCTGCTGGGCCAGCAGGGCGCGGTTCAGGGTAATCAGGCTGTCGGCCTGATCGGCGTCGAGGGGAGGAGTGAACGCGGGCGGCATCGGGTGCGGGAGGATGATAGGGCCGCCCCGGGCCCCGAACAAGGTCGAAGCGTCGTTAGGCCGGCGGGAGGGAATGCCTGGCGATCCAGGCCCCGTGAATGATCGGGTCGCTCCGATGGCGTCGCAGGATGGTCTCGAGCGAGGCCGTGGTCAGAACGGCCCCCTGGGCCAGGAGCTTCATCCCCGAACTGGTGCAGAGGTCGTCGGCCAGCTCCATGCCTTCTTCGAGGTTGCCGACCGGAATCCGCATCCGGACCTCGCGCCAGTCCGCCGTGCCCGACGCCCGGATGATCGCGTCAAAGTAGGCGACCGCCAGCGGGTCATACCTGGTGCCCGCGTGGTGCTGGAGCTGCTCGATGGCGTCGACCGGCGACCGGGCGCGCTTTGACGAGAGCAATCGTTCGTAGTCGATCAACAAGCGCAGGATACGGGAGCGGAGCGGGATCTGGCCCTGACGGAGGCGTTCGGGATGGCCCGTTCCGTCCCAGTTCTCGTAAATCGAGCCGATCAGCTCCGCGGTGGCTTCGAGGCCCTCGGTCCGTTCGAACAGGTTGCTGGCCGCCACCACATAGCGCCACTGGTCGCCCTCGATGACGTCCTCCGGCCCGTCCTCGTCACCCCGGTCGGCCGCGAGCAGCACCCGGCCGATTTCGTGGAGCCGGGCGGCCATGTCGAGTTCCTTGAGGAGTACCATCGGCACTTCGAATCGTTCGGCCAGCTGGGCGGCGAGTGTCGCCGTCTCGGCGCCCCGGACCGCGGCGCCAGGGACACTGAGATCCACGATGTGGACGAGCAGCGACAGGAGATGGTCGGAGCGCCGTTCGACCGCTTCGTGGAGCCGCTGCAACTGGAACTTGTCGGCCCGCAGCTGGTCGTACACTCGTTTGAGTCTGAGCATCGCCGACACCTTGGCGATCAGTTCCTCGGCCGTCACGGGCTTCGAGATGACGTCGTCGACTCCGGCCGCGGCGTCTGCCTCGGAGAACGCCGAACGGTGTCCGGTGAGGAGGACGAACAGCGTACCCTCGAGACTCGCTTCGGCACGGATCCGCCGGCACAGGGCCAGCCCGTCATCGCCGTCCATGACGAGGTCGGACAGAATCAGGTCGGGGCGGTGAATTCTGGCGGCGTCGAATCCTTCGCTCCCGTTCCGGGCCGTGAGCACTCGGAGTCCGTCTTCGCGGCATAGAAGTTCGCTGTAGGCGCGAACCGTCTCGGGGTCGTCATCGACCAGCAGGACCGTGCCCGAGAGCGGCATCATCGCGTCTCCGGAACGGGGTTGGCGGTCGGAATCGGCGGGGAGGAGTCCGGCCGCGCGGCCCGGGCACCGTCGTTCCCGGCCGTGGCGGGCATCAAACGGTCCAGCAGCACCGTGATCGAGATCCGTCGGTTCCTCGGATCGAATGGCCGGTCCTGGTATTTGAGCGATCGATCGGCCATCCCGCGGATCTCGGCCACCCGCGACATCGGGATGCCCGACTCACTCAGAATGCGCCGGGCTGCATTGGCCCGGTCAGCCGACAGTTCCCAGTTCGTGTAGCCGTTCTTCGCCGCGTACGGCCTGGCATCGGTGTGGCCCTCGATCTGGACCTGATTCGAGTCCGCCTCCAGTTCCTTGCCGATGAGCGCCAGCAGGTCCCGGCCTCGCTTGCTCAGATTGGCACTGCCGGTCTGGAAAAACTGCGCCGTGCTGTCCTCGAGGAGCTCGATCCGGAGTCCCTGCTCCGTCATGGTGATTTCGACGTGATTCTTGAGGGAGTCCAGCAGGGGAACCTTGCCCAGTTTGTCCTTGACGTCCTCGGCCAGGCGCAACAGCCGGTCGATGCGGATGTCGACGATCTGGGCCGGCGCCAGCGGCCTGGCCAGCTGGGTCTGCGCGCCTTCGCCCTTGACGATCGAGGAGCCGAACTCGTCGGCCCGACCCAGCGGATCCTGGAAGTAACCGGCGATCGCGGATTTCACGTCGGAACTCTGGTTCACCAGCCAGAGCACCAGGAACAGGGCGAACATGGCCGTCATGAAGTCGGCAAACGCCACCTTCCAGGCGCCGCCGTGGTGGCCGTGTCCGCCCACCACCTTCTTGACGATGATGATCGGCTGCTCCCGATCCTTGGCGCTCATGATGCTCTCGCCGGCCTACTTGGCCTTGATCGACTTGCAGGCCGCTTCCATGGCCTGGAAGGTCGGACGGCTGTCGGCCGGCACGGCGCGCCGGGCGAACTCGACCGCCACGATGGGCGCAAATCCCTTGGCGAAGGCCACCACGGCGGCCTTGAGTGTCTGGTAGAAATGGCCTTCGGCCGCGTTGGCGTGTTCGATGGCCGTCGACAACGGGCCGAAAAACCCGTAGGCACAGAGCACGCCGAGCATGGTGCCGGTCAACGCCGCGCCGACGTGCTCGCCGATCTGCTCCACCGGGCCGGAAATCGAAGCCATCGTCACGATGATGCCGAGCACCGCGGCGACGATCCCGATGCCGGGGAGGGCGTCGGATACTTTCTGGAGCGCGCCGGCCATGGCTTCGGTATGGTGGTGGTGCAGGTCGATCTCGGCGTCCATCAGGCTGTCCAGATCGTGCGGAGGCACGCTGCCGACCAGGACCAGTCGAAGGTTGTCGCAGAGGAATTGCATCGCGTGGTGGTCGTGCAGGACCGCGGGGTATTTCTTGAAGACAGCGCTCTTCTCGGGTCCCTCGATATGCGATTCGATCGCGACCAGGCCATCCTTGCGGGCGATCTGGAACAGCTCGTACAACATCTTCAGAGTATCGAGGTAACCGGTCGCGTTGACCCCGGCGCCCTTCAGGACTCCGGCCAACTTCCCGATCATACCTTTTATGACGGGCACCGGGGTCGAAATCAGAACGGTCCCGAGGGCGGTACCCAGGATCGTGACGATTTCTGACACGTGGAACAGGGCCATGATCTTGCCGCCGGCGATCGTGAAACCGCCGAGAACTGAAGCCAAGACGACGACCATGCCGATAATAGCAAACATGCCTGTGTCCCCTTATCCCTGCCTGAGCACCGGGTTTGCAGTGCGTTCTGGGGGGAAAGTATCGGCCCGGGACGAGGTCATCTTGAGACGGCGCCTGGCGCCTAACACTCGAAGGACTGGACCATGAAGACGGCGACCGAGTTCGGCCCGAGCTTTGAATCGTTGTTGCAGAGCGGGCAGCAGCTTCCGTCTTTGCCGGTGCTGGTGTTGCAGGTCCAAAAGGCCCTGGCCAACGAGATGTCCGGCCTGCGGGACATCGCGCAGATCATCGAGCGCGATCCTGCCTTGACCGCCAGGCTCCTTCGGGCCGCCAACTCGGCCGCCTTCTCCCGAGGGGATCCGGTGACAAACATCGGGGCGGCGGTAGGTCGGCTCGGAATGGGCCACGTTCGGTCGCTCTGCCTCGCAGTCGGAGTGGTTCGGGCCTTCGGCGATGCCAGTTATCGCCTGGACCACCAGCGGTACTGGCAACATTCCGCCGCCGTTGGAATGGTGGCGGAACGTTTGACCTCAGAGAGCAAGCGGTATGCCCGGATCGACGGAGCGGAAGCCTATACGGCAGGCCTACTTCACGATGTGGGCATCCTGATCCTCGACCAGTTCTTTCCGGAAGAATTCGCCGGGGTTCAGGAAGAAACCGACGGCGACCTCGCTGCCAGGTGGCGGGTGGAGCAGAGCCGGCTCGGATTCGACCACGGTGCCATGGGCGGACGGGTCCTCGAGCGTTGGCAGCTGCCGGACCCCGTCCGCCATGCGGTCACTGGGCACCACCAGCCCGAGTCAACCGACGGAGCGGCGGGTATTCTGGCCGAGGCGATCTGGGGTGCGGAGGCCCTGTGTTCGGCTTGTGGCCTGGAGCTGCCCCAGGAAGGGGCGGCGGAAATCTCCCCGAACGAGGTGTTCGATCGGTGCGAAGTCCCGGCCGATCGCCGGGACGCGTTTCTGATTGAGGTCGGGCAGATCGGGGAACGGGCTATCGCGTTCACCCACTGATCCGCCCCGGGAATGGAGCGACGCCTACGCTGGCGAGCGGTGATCGTCCGGAGATTCCGTCGGAGAAAAAGGCCGCTGCCACTCCCGTGTTTCAGCGAGTAGCGACGCCGGCGGCGAGACCGTAACCTCGTCGCTCCGGCGGCGGGCTCGTTTTTCCACGTACAGGGCCCGGTCGGCGCGGGCCAGGAGCGCCCCGAGGGGTTCATCCAACCGGCCCTCGAAGGGGATGGCCCCAAGGCTCAACCCCAGGCGGTAGGGACGGTCCAGCGACTCGTTCTCCTGGGCCAGGTTGGCCGTGAGCCGGCGCCGGATTGTTTCACCAAGATCGCCGGACTGGTTGAGGGCCAGAATCGCAAACTCGTCACCGCCGTACCGTGCCACCACATCTGATTGCCGGAAGGTCCGGCGCAGCACTTCGGCGATCCGCATCAACGCATGGTCCCCTTCATGGTGGCCGCAGGTATCGTTGATTTGCTTGAGACCATCGACGTCCGTAAACATCAGCATGAAACGCTGACCCGTCCGGCTCGCGAGCCGGAGATGACCCTGCGCGATGGTCGTGAAGCCCCGGCGATTGAGCAGACCGGTCAACTCGTCCGTCAGCGATAATCCCCGCAATGACGACAGCACCCGGTGGCGCTCGATCGCGCACCGGATCATCCGCGCCAATCCTTCGGCGCTCGTGTGACTCTTGATGACGGCGTCCTGGGCGCCCAGCTGGACTGCTTCAAGGCCGACCGCCTCGTCAGTTGCCCGAATCATCGTCACCACCGGCAGGGCCGGCACGGCACAGGAGAACGCCGAGTAGGTGTCGAGGCCGGTGCTGTCCGGGAGGTCGAGGTCGAGGAGGATGAGATCGAAGTCACCGCTGATGGCCCGCTCCTGGCCCACCGCGAGGGTGGCGACCGATTCGACCTCGAATCGGATTGAGCGGGTTCGGGCCAGGAGCTGCCGGATTCGCATCGCCTCCACGGGATTATCTTCGACCAGAAGAATCCGGCATTTGGGTCGCTCGCGGCCACCCGCTGCCACCATGGTCGGCCGGGCCGACGGCAGGGTGGCGTGATGGATGGGCTGCTTGGTGGTGGTCAGCCGCATGGCTGGGCTCCTGATACTGGTTCAGTCAATCGGGGCCCGGCGAATGTGCCGCTGACCCCGCTCTCGGATGGCTGAAAAGCAGGCCCTGTGCCAATTGCTGGTCTATTTCGTATACAATTGCCACGTAAGTACTTACGAAGGATCTCCCGGGCCGAGATACCTCCACATCGAGCCGGGGACCGGCAACCGCTGCCGGGTGGCCAACCTGAACAGAGATGCCGCCGATGCGCCAGAACTTCTCCTCAGGAACGCCGTGGGAACCCATTGTTGGCTACAGTAGGGCCGTCCGCGTCGGGAACGTCATCCACGTTTCCGGAACGACGGCAACCGGCCCCGACGGCGCCGTGGTCGGGGCGGGCGACCCCTACGCCCAGACCGTCCAGACGATCGCGAATATCCGAAGCGCCCTCGAGGGCGTCGGGGCCGGTCTCGACGCCGTCATTCGCACCCGGATTTACGTCACCGACATCAGGCGATGGGAGCCGGTCGGCCGGGCCCATGGCGAAGCGTTCGCCGCGATCCGGCCGGCGACCTCCATGGTGGAAGTAAGCCGCTTGATCGATCCGGCCATGCTGGTGGAGATCGAAGCTGAGGCGCTGCTGGAATGACTATCTTTCCGGGATGGAAGTGATTCGGGAAGCCCCGCTCGCCGATCTGCTCGACGGCGTCATCGACTACGCCGGCCTGTTTCCCCCGGCGGCGCTTCCGATGGATCGGGGGATCGAAGGGTACCTCCAATACCGTCAGTCGGCCGATGCGTGGGCGTTGGGGCATCTCATCGTCCCGGCCTCCCGCCTTGACGAACTGCTCGCGGCCCTGCCGGCGTCCGCGAGCGACGTGACGATCAGCGCGACCATCGGCACCGATCTCGACGCTGATCACCGGCGGATCACCCGGTTCAATCAGGCGGGCACGGGGCGCGGCAACGCCGTCGTCGCCGCCGAGGCGAAGGTCAATACTCCCGCGGACGTCGTCCGGTTCGCCGAGCGGTTGCGGAGCTTGCCCTGCTGGTACGGCGAAGTGACGCTGTCCTCTCCATTGGGTTCTGTCCTCGATGGCCTGAAGGCGGCGGGCGCCCGCGCCAAGATCCGGATGGGCGGGGTGACCCCCGATGCCTTCCCCGCGCTGGACGCAGTTGCCGGTTTTCTGGTGGCGGTCGTGTCGCGGCGGCTCCCATTCAAAGCCACCGCGGGGCTCCATCATCCCGTTCGTGGCCTGTACCGTCTGACCTATGCCCCGGACGCGCCCACCGGCACCATGTTCGGATACCTGAACCTCCTCGCCGCCACGCATCTCGCACTCTCCGGCGCCAAGCCGGCGGAACTCGAAGCGGTTCTGCAGCTGAGCGGGCCAGGGGTGTTCCGGCGGGACCGGGACAGCTTGACCTGGCCGGGTGGCCGAATCGACGGGGCCGCCGCCCGCGAACTCCGTCAGTACTTCTCCGGCTTCGGCTCTTGCAGTTTCCGCGAGCCGATCGATGAACTTCTTCCCGCCATCCGCCCATGACTCGAACGATCGATCATACCCACGACCCGGCCGCCCGAAGCTGGGTCGAATCCGCTGGCCGTCCCAACGGCGATTTCCCGATCCAGAATCTTCCGTTCGGCGTCTTCCGGCGTCGCGGCCGCGGCGAAGCGGCGCGCATCGGGGTGGCGATCGGCGACGAGGTCGTGGACCTGAGTCGTGCGATTGGGCAGGGGCTGCTCACCGGCGTGGACCAGGAGGCCCAGACAGCGGGAACGAGCCGGTCGCTGAACGCGATCATGGCGCTGGGGCGGGATGCCGCCCGCCAGATCCGGCATCGTCTCTTCGCGATGTTGCAGCAGGGGGCGCCCGACCAGGCGGCCGTGACCGGCTGTCTGGTCCCGGCCGAGACCGTCGATCTCCTGTTGCCGGTGGACGTCGGGGACTACACCGACTTCTACGCCTCGATCCATCATGCCACGAACATCGGAACCATGTTCAGGCCGGAGAGCCCCCTGTTGCCGAACTACAAGTTCGTGCCGATCGGGTATCACGGGCGGGCTTCGTCCCTCGTGGTCGGCGGCACGCCGGTCCGGCGGCCCATGGGCCAGATCAAGGACGATCAGGCGCCGACTCCCGTGTTCGGTCCGACCCGCGCCCTCGACTACGAGTGTGAGATCGGAGCCTACATCGCCTCCGGCAACGCCCTCGGCACGGAGATCCGTCTGGCCGATGCCGAGAACCATCTGTTTGGAATCTCCCTGCTGAACGACTGGTCGGCTCGCGACATCCAGCGGTGGGAGTATCAGCCCCTCGGTCCGTTCCTCGCCAAGAACTTCGCGACCTCGCTGTCGGCGTGGGTGGTCACCGCCGATGCGCTCGCCCCCTTCCGGGTTCCCGCGTTTGATCGCCCGTCCGGTGATCCCGATCCGCTGCCGTACCTGTTCTCCGACGCCAACCAGCGAAGCGGTGGCATCGATGTGACGGTCGAGGTCTGGCTGTCGACCGCCCGGATGCGGGCGGAGAACGTGGCGGCCGTCAGGCTCTCGCGCTCGTCGCTCGCCACGATGTACTGGACCACGGCGCAGCTGATCACCCACCACGCCAGCAACGGCTGCAATCTGCGGCCCGGCGATCTGCTCGGCAGCGGCACCATCTCCGGCCCGTCCCGGGATGCCCGGGGTTGCCTCCAGGAATTGGTTGGCCGGGCCGGCGAATCGATCGATCTGCCGACCGGCGAACAGCGCCGGTTCCTCACCGATGGCGACGAGGTTACGCTCCGCGGGTTCTGTGAACGGGCGGGGACGACCCGTATCGGACTTGGGGAGTGCCGCGGTCTCGTCCTTCCCGCCTGACGTCAGGAGGCCAGGTATGGAACGTATCGACTACGGCCGTCACCGACTCGATGAATCGGACGTTGATCCCGATCCGATCGTGCAGTTCGATCGCTGGTTTCACGAGGCTCTCTCCGCCGGGGTCGCGGAAGCCAACGCGATGACCCTGGCCACCGTGGGCGACAGCGGCCCGGACGCCCGAGTCGTGCTCCTCAAAGGAGCCGACGACCGGGGGTTCGTCTTCTTCACCGACTACCGGAGCGACAAGGGCCGCGAACTGGAGCAGCTACCCCGTGCGGCGCTGGTGTTCTTCTGGCCGCTGCTCGAACGCCAGGTCCGGATTCGCGGCGACGTCGAACTCGTCAGCGGGGCTGAATCGGACGAATACTTTGCCACGAGGCCCGAAGGAAGCCGGGTCGGCGCCTGGACGTCGCGCCAGAGCAGCGTGTTGTCGAGCCGTGGCGCGCTCGAGGCCTCGCTGGCCGAGGCGACGGCCCGGTTCGACGGCAAGCCGGTCCCGCGGCCACCCCACTGGGGCGGGTATCGCGTCCTGCCGGAGACGATCGAATTCTGGCAGGGCAGACCCAGTCGGCTTCATGACCGGATCCGCTACCGCCGCACCGGTGACGGATGGATCCGGGAACGCCTTTCGCCCTGACCGACCAAAGGAACCCTCTATGGTGCGCATCGTCACCACGTTAGGCCTGGCGGTGGCTGTGTCGGTGTCGGCCAGAGCCCAGCCCGCCCCGTCGCTCTCACTTCCCTGGATCATGCGGGGCCCCGAACTCGTCGGCCGCGAGCCGAGCGGGGTCCGCTGGTCACCGGATGGGCAGTGGATCTACTTCAACTGGCTGGCGCCCGGGGCCTCGTGGCGCGAGCCGACCCGGCTGTTCCGTGTCCGAGCCGCGGCCGGCGCGCTGCCGGAGCAACTCGGCGTTCGGGCCGCCGACTCGGTCGGACCGTTGCTCGCGGACGGTCCCACCAGTGCCGATCTGCGCCGCCGGGTCGTCTCGGTTGGCGCGGACTTGTATCTGATCGAGTTGCCCGGGGGGGCGATCCGGCGACTGACCGAAACGCCCGCGGCCCAGGAGGTCGATCCGAGTTTCGACTGGACCGGCAACCGGGTGTTCTTCCGGCGCGATCTCAACCTGTTCCAGTTCAATCTCGTCGACTGGGGCGTCAGGCAGCTCACCGACATCCGGCCCGGCCCGGCGCCGGACACAGCCGCCGCCAAGGGACAGCGCGGGTTCGTCGCCACCGAGGAGAAGAACCTCCTGGCCGCCGTCCGCGACCGTCTCTGGCGAGACAGCCTGGACCGCGCCGACCGGCGGCTCCGGGACGCGGGTCTCGCCAAGCCGCTGTATCTGCCGAAGGGTGAACAGGTGGCCCGCCTCGTGCCGTCGCCTGCGGGGACCCATGCCTTGATCTTCGCGGTGGTCGCCGGCGAGCCCCGGCGGGCCCAGGTTCCGAACTACGTCACGACCAGTGGCTACACCGAAGACATCGAATCCCGGACCAAAGTCGGTGATGCGCCGGCGGTCCAGCGGGTTGGGCTCCTCACGTTCGCGACCGGCGCGGTCGCCTGGCTTCGCCCGATCGCCGGTGACAGTTCCGGTTCCTTTGCCTCGCTGGCCGACCTGGGGTGGAACGATGCCGGCACCAGTGTCCTTATTTCCGCCGTACGCCGGGATTACGCGGAACGCCACCTGATCCGGGTCGATGCCGACAGCGTGGGAACCCTGCGGACGCTCGACGTGCTCCGCGACAGCGCCTGGGTCGGCGGGCCGTGCGCCGAGTGCGGCGGTTGGCTCCCGGGCGACCAGGGGCTGTGGTTCGTCTCGGAAGCCGACGGGTTCGCCCACCTGTACACCATGAGCGCCGACGGCGCCAATCGACAGCAGCGCACTCACGGGCGGTGGGAAGTCCTCCAGGCGGCGCTGACACCGGACCGCGGCCGATGGCTCCTCCACACCAGCGAAGCCTCGCCGTTCGAGCGCCACGCCTACCTCATGCCGGTGGGGCCCGGGCCGGTCCAGCGCCTGACGACGGAAGTCGGCGGGCACACGGTCGTGCCTTCGCCCGATGGTCGGTCGCTGGCCGACGTCTACTCCGAGTCCAACCGCCCGCCCGAGCTGATGCTTCGAGTGCCTCGTTCGGCCCCAGTGGCGCTTACCCGGTCTCCCACAGCCGAATGGCTGGCGTTCCCCTGGCTCAAGCCCGCCATCGTGGATGTCCCGGCGTCGGACGGGGTCAAGGTGCCGGCCCGGATCTATCGACCAGAACAACTTGGTGCCCGGCCTAACGGGGCCGCCGTGATCTTCGTGCACGGGGCAGGATACCTGCACAACGTCCACACCTACTGGTCGTCGTATTTCCGGGAGTACATGTTCCATCACCTCCTCGCCCAGCGGGGATTCGTCGTGCTCGACATCGACTACCGGGCCTCGGCGGGATATGGGCGGGACTGGCGGACGGCCATCTATCGGTACATGGGTGGCCGGGATCTGGGCGATCAGATCGACGGCGCCCGATACCTGCACGACACCTTCGGTGTGAGTTTCGACCGGATTGGGATCTACGGCGGGTCCTACGGCGGTTTCATGACCCTGATGGCCCTGTTCACGGCGCCGAAATATTTTGGGGCCGGCGCCGCGCTTCGGAGCGTCACGGACTGGGCCCACTACAACCATCCCTACACCGCGGGCATTCTGAACGAACCCCAGGACGACTCAACGGCATTCCGGCGGTCGTCGCCGATCTATTTCGCGGAGGGTCTCGAGGATCCGCTGCTCATGGCCCATGGGATGGTGGATACCAACGTCCACTTCCAGGATATCGTCCGCCTGACCCAGCGGCTGATCGAGCTCGGCAAGACCAATTGGGAGCTGGCCGTGTACCCCGTGGAGGATCACGGCTTCGTCCGGCCGGACTCCTGGGCCGATGAGTACCGCAGGATTCTCGAGTTGTTTGAGCGGAGTCTGGTGCCGAAATGAATCTCGAGTCGCTCGCCGAGCGGGGGCTCATCCTCAACGCGGCGATGGCGCTGGTCAAATTCGTCGCCGGCGTCGTCGGCAACTCCTACGCGCTGATCGCCGACGCCGTGGAGTCGATCGCGGATTTGTTCGGCTCCGTGGTGGTATGGGGGGGGCTTCGCATCGCCGGCAAGGAGGCCGATCAGCAGTTTCCCTTCGGCTACGGCAAGGCGGAGGCCGTGGCCACCGTGATTGTCGGGTTTATGCTCGTCGGGGCCGCCGTCGGGATCGCCATCGAGGCGGTCCGCGAGATTGTCACGCCCCACCATGCCCCGGCGCCGTTCACCCTGGCGGTGCTCGTCGGCGTCGTCGCCATCAAGGCCTATTGGGCCCGCCGGGTCTTCCGCGGGGCTCGTGAGGCGGGCAGCAAACTCGTTGAGGCGGACGCGTGGCACCATCGGAGCGACGCGATCACGTCGGCGGCTGCGTTCATCGGGATCTCGGTCGCCTTGATCGGCGGGCCCGGTTGGGAGTCCGCCGACGACGTGGCCGCGCTCATCGCCTCCGGGCTGATCTTTTGGAACGGGCTCATGATTCTCAAGCCGGCCGTCGGGGAATTGATGGACCGTGCGGCCGACGAGGCACTCCTGCAGGCGGTGGATCGGGCGGTCCGGGAGGTGGCCGAAGTGCAGGCCACCGAGAAGCTCAGGATTCGGAAGACCGGGCCCTCGTTCCTCGTGGAGATCCACGTCCAGAGCGACCCGGGCATGTCGTTGCGGGACGCCCACATCGTCAGTGGCAAGGTGAAGTCGATGGTCCGCTCCCGGGTCGCTGCCGTTCGGGATGTCCTGGTCCACATGGAGCCGTTCGAGGGGTGACAACGCTTCCCGCACGGTTTCGAGCCACGCTGGAACGGCTCGGCCTGACCGACCGGGCCATCGTCCTTGCCGTGTCCGGTGGGCCCGACTCGCTCGCTCTGCTTGAACTGGCAGCGATGGTGGCCCCCGGCCTTCGCCTGTCACCCTTGGTTGCCCACTTCGATCACGGTATCCATCCGGACAGCGCGACTGTGGCCGGTTCCGTGGAGGCCCACGCCGCACGGCACGGGTTGCCGTTCCGGACCGGGTCAGGGCGCCTTGGGCCTTCGGCCTCAGAGACCACCGCCCGGTCCGCCCGTCGCCGATGGCTCGAGCAGCTCGCCGCCGAAACGGAGAGCCCGGTCCTCACGGGACACCACAGGGACGACCAGATCGAAACGGTCTTGATGCGGTTCCTGGAAGGATCCGGGCCGCTTGGCCTGGCCGGCATGGCCGAGGTGGCCGGCGTCTGGATCCGCCCATTGCTGACCGAGTCGCGTGCCGATCTGGCGGGCTTGCTGACGGAACGGCGGGTCGTCGCGTGGAACGATCCGGCCAACGCTGACAACCGTCATCTGCGGAGCTGGGTCCGGGGAACGATCCTGCCTGCGATCGTGGCCAGGCTGCCGCGATTCGAGGACCACCTGCTCAAGGCTCGGGATGCTTTCGATGAAAACCGCCGAGCGTGGGCGGAAGTGGCGGCCGCACTTCCGGGGCTCGATCTCGTGGTCGAGCCTGGCGGAGCTTCCGTTGCTGTCGATGGGCTCGCGGGGTATAGTTCGGCCGTCGTTCGGGCTCTGCTTCGGTGGCTGGGCCGCCGGTGTGACCTTGCCATCGGTCACCGTGAGCTTGAGCGAGTGCAAGTGTTGATCAGAAAAGGACATACGGGTCAACAAGTCGATCTGAATGGGGGCGCCGGCGCGACCTTGTCCTTTGGTCGCCTCCGCCTTTTCAGGGCCCTCGCGCATCCGGGGGACTATGACGTTCCGGTGCCGTCGGCGCCCGGCCGGATCAGCCTCGCCGGTTGGCGATTCGAAGTCGCGGCGGCCGTTCCTCCGGCCGCCTTGGAACGGGAGTCCTTCTCGACCTGGATTCCAGCCGGACCGGAGTCGCGAATCAGGAACTGGCGGTCGGGAGATCGAATCCGTCCGTTGGGCGGGCGTGGCAGTCGGCTCGTGGTGCGATGTATGCAAGACAATAAGGTTTCGCGCCAGCTTCGGCCATCGTGGCCGGTCGTGGTACTTGGGGGTGACGTGATTTGGGTCCCGGGAGTTTGTCGCGGCGATGTTGCCGTCCCCGGTCCCGGAACGGATGCGGTGAGGATTGATGCCAGGCCACGCTGAAACCTTGCGACGGACCGGCGGGCGGGAGATCAAGTCGATCGTCTTCGAACCGGAGACGATTGCCGCGCGCGTTCGCGAGCTCGGCCAGGCCATCACCGAGGCCTATCCTGATGGCCAGCTGCTGGTCCTCGGTCTTCTCAAGGGCAGCTTCATCTTTGTCAGTGACCTCGTCCGGGAAATCGAACGCCCTCTCCAGGTCGACTTCCTGGTCGCGAGTTCCTACGGGCCGGGGACGGTCTCCAGCGGCGATGTGCGGCTGCTCTACGATCCCGAGACGCGGCTGGAAGGCAAGCACATCCTGATCGTCGAAGACATCGTGGATAGCGGCAACACGCTCCGTCGCCTGCTGGCGTTGCTGTCGGATCGGCGCCCGGGTTCCCTCGCGATCTGTGCGTTGCTCGACAAGGTGGAAAAGCATGAGCCCCTTACGGAACTAAAATTCGTCGGATTTGACGCCCCGCAGGCCTTTCTGGTCGGCTACGGTCTCGATCACGCCGAAGATTTTCGGCATCTCCCCTTTATTGCGGACTTGATGTAGATGTCACAGCGTCCTTCGCCGCGTCCTCCAGCGCCCAATTGGGGCGGCCTGAGCCGCAACCTCGCCCTCTGGGCGCTGGTCGCACTGCTTGGCCTTGCCCTCTATCAGTTCGTGGACCGCCAGCGGACCACCACGACCGAAATCGACTACACGACCTTCAATCACCAGCTCGAGGCAGGAAACGTGGCTCGCGTCGAGGTGGTCGAAGGCAAGTTCGTCAAAGGGGAGTTCCGGGTTGCCATCCCCAAAGACAACCTGACCTACAAGAGTTTCACGGTGCTGTTGCCGGTCGCGAACAGCGAGGAGTTCATGAAACGGCTCGAGGCGGCCGTGCCGGTCATTACGGCACGTGAACCGAAGGCGGGCCTCATGCTCCTGGTCCTCCAGGCCCTGCCGTGGATTGTAATCGTCGGGCTCTGGTTCTTCTTCTTGCGGCAGATGCAGGCCGGGGGCAACCGGGCGTTCTCCTTCGGGAAATCCCGGGCCAAATTGCTGGCCGGGGACACGCCGAAGATCACGTTCGCCGATGTCGCCGGAGCCGATGAAGCCAAGGTCGAGCTCCAGGAAATCATCGAATTCCTCAAGGACCCGCACAAGTTCACCCGGCTGGGCGGTCGGCTGCCGAAGGGGGCCTTGCTGGTCGGCCCGCCCGGCACCGGCAAGACGCTGCTGGCCAAGGCCGTGGCGGGCGAGGCGGGTCGGCCGTTCTTCTCGATGTCGGGATCGGATTTTGTCGAGATGTTTGTCGGCGTCGGGGCGAGCCGGGTCCGCGATCTGTTCGAGCAAGGCAAGGCCCACGCGCCGTGCATCATCTTCATCGACGAGATCGATGCGGTTGGCCGCCATCGCGGGGCTGGCCTGGGCGGTGGCCATGATGAGCGGGAACAGACGCTGAACCAGTTGCTCGTCGAGATGGACGGGTTCGAGTCGAACGACGGCGTGATTCTGATTGCCGCCACCAACCGGCCCGACGTACTCGATCCGGCGCTGCTCCGTCCGGGGCGCTTCGATCGGACGATCGTCGTTGACGCTCCGGACGTCCGGGGCCGGGAAGGGATCCTGCGGGTCCACACCCGCAAGATTCCGCTCGCCGCCGATGTCCGCCTCGACATCCTCGCCAAAGGAACGCCGGGTCTGTGCGGCGCCGACCTGGCAAACCTGGTCAATGAATCGGCCGTGCTTGCCGCTCGGCGAAACAAGACCCTGGTCGACATGGGGGACTTCGAAGAAGCCAAGGACAAGGTGATGCTTGGCGTCGAGCGTCGGAGCCTGTTGCTGACCGAGGACGAGCGCAAGCTGACGGCCTACCACGAGGCGGGCCATGCCATCGTGTCGATCAAGATCCCGGGACTCGATCCGCTGCATAAGGTCACGATCGTTCCGCGGGGCCGGGCCCTTGGCCTGACCACCTGGCTGCCGGAGCAGGACCGTCGCAACGTGACGCGCCACTGGCTCGAGGGCAACCTGGCCTGCAGTTTCGGTGGCCGGGTCGCCGAGGAAATCGTCTTCGGGCCCGACAAGATCACCACCGGTGCCTCGGGCGATATCGAGCAGGCAACCAACCTCGCCCGCCGGATGGTTACCCAGTGGGGCATGAGTGACAAAGTCGGCATGATTGCCGTCGGCGACCGGGAACAGGAGGTCTTCCTCGGCCGCGAGATCGGGCATCGTCGCAACGTGTCCGAGCAGATGGCCGAGGTCGTGGATCGAGAGATCAAGCGATTGATCGACGAGGCATACGAACGGGCCCGCGGCATTCTCGGACCCAATCGGGAACTGCTCGACCGCATGGCCGACGCGCTGCTCGACCGGGAAACCCTCGATCGCGAAGAGATCGACATGTTGGCACGGAACGAGACGTTGCCCCCCCGACCGTCGCCGCCGGCCGCCCCTGGGGTCTCGGCGACTCCGCGCACCGCCGTCAAGGCGGGGCCCGTGCCCGGCATTCTCGGAGCGCCGCCGGCCAAGCCGGCGGGAGCCTGATCCATCGCCGGTGAGGGGGCAGCGGGTCGGTACTCGCTGTCCCCTTCGGGCTTTCCCCCAACCGACCTCCGGCCCCACATGTCCCCACGGCCCCCGTATCGTGCCGCGCTGGTGATCGCGCTGACCGTCCTCGCAGGGTACGTCTTCTCCCTGGCACCCTCGGTCACTTTCTGGGACGCCGGTGAGTTCATCGCCGCGATGAAGGTCCTGGGGATCCCCCATCCGCCTGGCACGCCCTTGTTCATTCTGCTGGGACATGTGTGGGCGGAGATGATTCCGTTCGGCGAGTACGCGTGGCGCACCAACCTGATGAGCGCCACGTTCAGCGCCGCCGCCGCGGGGTTCTGGTTCCTGGTTGTCCGGGAGACCCTCGGTCGTCTGGTGCCGGACGATGCGCCCCGTGCCGACTGGATTCGTACCGGCGGGGGCGCCGCGGCCGCCATCATCTCTGCCTTTGGGTTCACCAACTGGCAGAACTCGAATGAAACCGAGGTCTACGCCGTCGCTTCGTTCATCATCAGCGTTGTCACGTGGCTGGCCTTGCGCTGGCGGGCGGCCCGCGGAACGGACCGGGCCAACCGACCGTTGCTGTTGATCGCGTATCTCCTTGGGATTTCGATCGCCAACCACCTGCTGGCCTTGTTGGCCGGGCCGGCGCTGGTCGCATTTCTGGTGGCCGATCTGTGCCTGGCCCCAGCCGCTACGGCCGACGAACGACGACGGGAATGGTCGGTCGTCGCCGTGATCGGTGCACTCTGGTTCATGCTGCTTGGGGTGGGGCTTGGCAATACCACTCTGGCGCTCGCGGGTGCGCTGCTGTTTGCCGCGTGCGCGCTGTTTGCGATATCAGCCGGAATGGGTGGCTTTGCGGTTCTCGCACTGGTGGTCGCCGCCGTGGGGGTCACCCCGTACCTCTTCCATTTCATTCGTTCACCACAGAACCCCTTCATCAATGAGGCGGCTCCCGGCACCTGGGATGCGCTGCTGGCCGTGATGCGCCGAGAGCAATATCCGCCCCGGAGTCCCTTCGACGACCCGACCGTTGCCAACGGTCCCGGAAATCCCGGCAGGAGTCTGGCCATCGTCGGGCTCCAGTTGCTCAACTACCTCCAATATTTCGACTGGCAGTGGGCCAGGACGCTGACGGCGCGAATCGGGGCGGTACCGCTCCGGGTCATCCCGACGATGTTCTTCTTCTGGCTTGGCCTCCGGGGAACCATCGCGCATCGAAAGGCCGACCGGAGTGGGTGGTGGCTTCTGTTTGCTCTGTGGGGCGTGACGGGGCTTGGGCTCATGGCCTACATGAACTTCAAGCCCGGTTTCAGCCTGGGCTACGATCAGTTCCCCCGGGGTGAGCAACACGAGGTTCGAGACCGGGACTATTTCTTCGTGATCAGTTTCATCGTCTGGGGGTGCTGGGCGGCGATGGCGCTCGCGGATTTGAGCCGCCAAGCGGCCGAGTGGCTCCAGCGTTTCGGTCGGGCCGCATGGGCCCCAGCCCTCTTTCTCGTGGCGCTGATTCCCCCGATCGCCAATTTCAAGGACGCCGACCGCGGTCACGGGGGAGACGCCCGCCTTGCGGGGGACTTCGCCTACGACCTGCTCAATTCGGTGCCGCCGTACGGCGTTCTGTTCACATTCGGCGACAACGACACGTTCCCGCTCTGGTGGGCCCAGGAGGTCGCCGGCATCCGGCAGGACGTTCGGGTCGTCTGCCTCGCGCTGTCGCGAACCGACTGGTACGTCCGTCAGTTGCGGGACAACCCGGAACGGGCGTTCGACCCGGCGACGGCGGCTCCGTACTGGCGGGCCTATCCCGCCGTCAAGCCGACCTGGCCGCTGCACACGATGACGGACAAGGACATCGCCGCGGCGGTGCCCCAAATCCTGGGGCAGTCGGTCACGTTGATGTTCGGACCGTATCAAACTCGACTCGATTCCAATTCGGTCGTCTATACCGAGGATTTCGTGTCGATCCGTCTCATCCAGCAGAATTTCGGCCGCCGTCCGATCGCCTGGGGGCTGACCTCGGGCGGGAAATACTACGGACTCGAACCGTTACTCGTCCAGCGCGGCATTGGCATTCACCTGGAAAAACAGCTCCCGGACACCACCGATCGGAACCTCGATTTTCGGCGGCTGTTCGGCGCGACCCTGGATGTCGAGGCCACCCGGGCGCTGGCGTTCGATAACTACCGCTATGCCGATCTACGCCGGGTCGGTCCACACGGGCTCGAGACGACCTCCGCCGGCATCGCCCAGTCCCTTTCCATGCCGTTCACCCAGCTGGCGTTCGCGGCAGAGGGACGTCAGGATCTGGCTCAAGTAGTCCGATCGCTCGAGCAGGCCGTCAGGCTCTCTGACAACCCCGGCGTCGCCCAGGCCCTTGCCGAGGCGAAGCTGCGGGCCGCTGGTTTGACGCCCAAACCGGGGACAATCCTTCCAAAACCACGGTAACTCCTTTTATCTTTAGGGGTTATGAGCTACGGGGGCCTTTCAGCCCACCTTTCAACCGTTCAGGCACGGATTGGTGAGGCGCAACGGCGGGGTGGTTGGGTTCACCCAGTCACTGTGATCGCCGTCACCAAAGGGCATGACGCAGCCGCCATTCTCGCGGCCCAGGCGGCAGGATTGGCCGACGTGGGCGAGAACCGGGTCCAGGAGGCTCTTGCCAAGCAGGAGGCGCTCGGGCCGGTGCCGGTGCGTTGGCACCTGATCGGCTCGCTGCAGCGGAAGAAGGTGAAGCAGATCGTCGGCCGGTTCGATCTGATCCATTCGGTCGATCGGGTCGAATTGGTCACGGAGTTGGCGGAGCGTACGACGCCGGGGCGGCCGCAGCGCCTTCTCGTGGAGGTCAACTGCGGCGGCGAGGCTCAGAAGGCCGGGGTTGATCCGGGGGCAGCGCTCGATGTCGTGGCGGCCGTGCTCGCCCAGCCGGCGCTGGTCTTCGATGGCCTGATGACCATGGCCCCGTTGACCGACGATCGGGCGTTGCAGCACCACGCCTTCGGGCGGCTTCGAGAGCTCAAGGAAGAAATCGAGCGGACCGGGCAGCCAGTGCGTCATCTTTCGATGGGAATGTCGGGAGATTTCGATGCCGCGGTGGAGGAAGGTGCCACCCTGGTTCGGCTGGGAACCATCTTGTTCGGGGAGCGTGAGCCATGACGGAAGAAGGCTTTCACCTCAGTGCCCATGACGTTCGGCACCAGGAATTCCATAAGGCGTTCCGCGGCTACGATCCGGTCCAGGTCGACGATTTCAAGGAACGAATCGCCCAGGAACTCGATCGGCTCTACCGCGAACGCGGTCAGATGAGCGACCGGGTCCAGAGCATGATGGAGCAGCTCAAGGTCTTCCGCGACCGGGAGCGGGCCATGAACGAGGCGTTGGTGGCAGCTCAGCAGTTGCGCGCCGACGTCCAGGTTCAGGCCGACAAGGAAGCCGAACTGATCCGCGATCGGGCCCGGGCCGAATCGGAACAGTCAGTCGCGGCAGCCAGGGTTGAGGCCACCCGAATCGTGGATCAGGCCCAGAACGAGGAGCAGCGTCTGCATTACGCCAGCGACACCGTCCGCCGGCAGTTTCTGGCGTATGTCACCAGCTATCGCCGGCTCCTTGAACGGGAGCTTGCCGAGCTGGAAGCCGTTGCCGCGACCGACCCGAGGGCGCCGAGCGCGCTCGAGGCTGATCCGGCCTTCCGGCGCCAGACCTGACCCGCGCCACGATGACTCGGTCGTATCCTCTCTGGCCCGATGGCGGGCCTGACCAGCTCGAGTCCGGGCTGCTCGAGACCTGGAAGTCCGAAGGCCTCTTCGAGCGCGTGCAGGCCCGCCGCGAGGGCGCCCCGCCGTGGGTCTTCTTCGAGGGCCCGCCGACTGCGAACGGGCGGCCGGGGATCCACCATGTCTTCTCCCGCAGCATCAAGGACCTGTTTTGCCGGTTCCGGTCGATGCAGGGGCGGTCCGTCACCCGGATCGCCGGGTGGGACACCCACGGGCTCCCGGTCGAGATCGAGGTCGAGAAGAAGCTCAATCTCAAAGGGAAGAAGGACATCGAGGCCTTCGGCGTTGAAGCGTTCAACCGGCTTTGCCGGGAGAGTGTCTTCACCTACCAGAACGACTGGGTCGCGCTATCGGATCGGATCGGGTACTGGCTGGACTATCAGCGGCCGTACATTACCTGTACCCGCGAGTACGTCGAGACCGTGTGGTGGCTGCTCCGCCGCCTGTTCGAGAAAGGTCTGCTGGTCCGGGGCCACCGGGTGCTGCCTTATTGCCCTCGCTGCGGCACCGTACTCTCGAGCCACGAACTGTCGTTAGGCTACGAGGAGGTCCGCGACAAATCGGTCTACGTGACCTTCCCGCTCGACGACGGGAGCGGCCGTGAACTCGTGGTGTGGACCACCACGCCCTGGACGCTCCCGTCGAACGTGGCGGCGGCCGTCCATCCGGAACTCGAATACGGCACCTACCGGGCCGCCGATGGGCGTCGGCTGGTGCTCGCGACCTCCCGGGCCATTGCGGTCCTCGGTTCGAAAGACGACCCCCCGATCGCGGAAACCGTCGAATTGGGCTCGGCCCTGGTGGGCAAGCGGTATCGCCGTCCGCTGGACGTCGTTCCGCTCCCGGCGGACCGGAACCACAGCGTCGTGATCGGTGGCGAGTTCGTCACCGCGGACGACGGATCGGGCATCGTCCACATGGCGCCCGCCTTCGGCGCCGACGACTATCGCGCCGGTGAGCAGAACGGACTGGCCTTGCTCCGGCCCGTGGCCGCCGATGGGACTTTCACGGGGACCACCTGGCCCGAACTCGAAGGCCGCCTGGTCACCGCTGACGAAACCAATGAACTCATCGTCCGGCGCCTCAAGGCCGACGGCCGCCACCTCAAGACCGAGCAATACGTTCACAGCTATCCCCACTGCTGGCGCTGCAAGAGCAAACTGATCTACTACGCCCGCGATTCCTGGTTCGTCCGTACCTCGGCGATCAAGGATCGGTTGGTGGAACTCAACCGCGGAATCAACTGGCATCCACCGGAAGTGGGTACCGGCCGGTTCGGCGAGTGGCTCGCCAACAACGTCGATTGGGCCCTGTCGCGCGATCGCTACTGGGGGACGCCGCTGCCGGTCTGGGTGTCGGATCGCGACCCGGCGGTCGTCGATGTCATCGGGAGCATCGCCGATCTGGAGGCCCGGACCGGCCGGACTTTTCCGCCCGACTTCGACCCCCACAAGCCGTTCATCGACGATGTGACCTGGCCGGCGCCCGGTGGCGGCACCATGCGACGAGTGCCGGAGGTCATCGATACCTGGTTCGACTCGGGCGCGATGCCGTATGCCCAGTGGCACTATCCGTTCGAGGGGACGGAGGAGTTCGCCCGGCATTTCCCGGCCGATTTCATCTGCGAAGGGGTCGACCAGACCCGGGGCTGGTTCTATTCGCTGCTCGCGATCGGCGCCACCGTGTTCGACCAGGCGCCTTACCGGAACGTCGTGGTCAATGAACTGGTCCTCGATGCCGCCGGGCAGAAGATGTCGAAGAGCCGGGGCAACACGGTCGACCCCTGGGCGATGGTCCGGGAGTTTGGCGCCGATCAGGTCCGCCTCTATCTGCTGTCGTCGAGTCAGGTGTGGCTTCCCAAGCCCTTCGACCAGGCGGCCATTCCGGAATCGGCGGGCGGATTCCTGAATACCCTCCGGAATACGTACACGTTCCTGGCGCTCTATGCCGGCACCCCATCGACCGAAGCCGGCCAGGCCACCCTGCTGGATCGCTGGATCCTCTCCCGCCTGGATTCAACGGTCCGGGCCGTTACCGCCGCCTGGCATGGGTACGATGCGACCACCGGCGTGCGGACGCTCATGGACTTCGTGGACGAGTTATCGAACTGGTACGTCCGTCAGAGCCGCTCCCGGTTCTGGGCGCCGGACCAGGCAGCTGATCCGGCGGCGGTGGCCACGCTGACCACATCGCTCGCCACCGTGGCGCGGCTCCTGGCCCCGGCGGCTCCGTTCGCAAGCGACTGGCTGCATCGTGCCTTGACTGGTACGTCCGTCCACCTCGCCGACTTTCCGGTCGTTGACGCCGCCGCCGCCGATCCAGAGCTCGAGCGTGCGATGGATGGGGTCCGCCGCCTGGCGTCTCTCGGCCGGAGCGCCCGAGAAGCGGGGAACCGCAAGGTCCGCCAACCGTTGGCCACGATGCGCGTGGCCGTTCCGCGCGGAGTGGACAATGCCAGATTCCAGGAGCTCCTTCCGCTGCTCGCCCAGGAAGTGAATGTCCGCGCGATCGAAGTGGTGGCCTCGGACGCCGATCTGGTTCGCCTTCGCGCCAAGGCCAACTTCCGATCTCTTGGCAAGCGATTCGGCAAACAGACGCCCGATGTCGCCAAGGCGGTGGGCGACCTCGACGCGCAGGCCTGTCGGCTCCTCGAGGACGGGCAGACGGTCGCGATGCCGTTCGGCGAATCGTCGGTCGATGTCCTCCCTGAGGATGTCGTGGTCGAGCGGCTAGTGACGAGTGACTGGCTGGTCCAGAGCGCCGGGACTTTCGTGGTGGCGATCGACCCCGCGCTCACGGCCGAGCTCCGGGCGGAAGGGCTCGCCCGCGAGGTGGTCAGTCGCGTCCAGCGCCTTCGCAAGGATGCCGGCTACGAGTACACAACGAGGATCCGGCTCGGCGTCGCCGGCGATGCGGCCGTGCTTGCGGCCGCCGAAACGCATCGGGAATTCATCCAGGGAGAAACGTTGGCCCGGCAGGTCGATATTGGGCGGGATGTGGAGGGGGCGGAGGGGCGCGATCCGGCGCCCATTGACGATTACCAGGTGACGCTGTCGGTCCGCCGGTGGGCCGACTGAACGTCGCGCAGAACGCATTGAGGCAAGGGACATGAAAAAGGATCAGATCAAGCATCTCGAAAAGCGGTTGCTCGACGAACGGGCGCGGGTCATGAAGGAGCTCGGGTATTACGACGACGCCTTCAACACCACCCAACAGAACTCCGACGGCAATCTGTCGTCCTACTCGTTCCACATGGCGGATCAGGGAACGGATACCATGGAGCGCGAGAAACAGTTTCTCTTCGCGTCCCAGGAGGGTCGTTACCTGTGGCATGTGAACCAGGCGCTCCGGCGGATCTACAGCGCCCCGGATCAGTTCGGGAAGTGCCACACCTGCGGGCAGGACATCAGTTTCGAGCGGCTCGACGCCCTGCCGCATGCCCGCCTTTGCATCAGCTGCAAGGCGAAGGAAGAGGATGAAAAACGGCGCTGACGCCCGTCGGGTGTTCTGGCCGCTCGCGCTGGCCTGGGTCGGCCTCGACCAATTGACCAAACGGTGGGCCGAGTCGACACTGCTGCCGTACGAGCCGGTGACGGTGGTCGGTGAGTGGATGCGGTGGCGGCTGGCCTACAACCCGGGGGCGGCGTTCAGCCTGCACCTCGGTCCCTATTCCCGCTGGATCTTCGCCGGGATCGCCACCTGTGCCGTGGTCGGCATTGCCTGGAAGGCGCGGGATGCCGACTGGAACGAATGGCTGCGCCAGTTCGCGGCGGCGCTGGTCGTCGGGGGAGCGGCGGGGAACCTGATGGACCGGCTCCGCAGTGGCGCCGGCGTGGTGGACTTCATCGACATGGGGATCGGCCCGACTCGCTGGCCGACCTACAACGTCGCCGACATCGGCGTCAGCTGCGGCGCAGTCGCGCTCGCAATCTCGTTCTGGCTCGAGGACACGCGCCGAGAGCGGGAGGCAGCGGCACAACAGGAGGCGTGAGGCAATTCTGGCCAGCATAACGTTCTCGGTTCCAGTTCCTTCCACTGAACGCCTCGATCGGTATCTCGCGGACCAATTGCGGTTGTCTCGAACCCAGGCAGCGCGCATCGTGGCCGCGGGCAACGTCACCGTGGCCGGGGTGGCCGTTCGTTCGTCCCGGATCCTCCAGCACGGCGAGGTCGTCACCGTCGAGCTCTCCGACGCCGCGCCGCCTCGCACCATCGCGCCGCATCATGTCCCGGTGGTGGTCTGCTTTGAGGACGAGCACCTGGCCGTCATCGACAAAGCGGCGGGGATGGTGGTCCATCCGGCTCCCGGACACTGGGACGACACCCTGGTCAACGCGCTGGTGGCCCGCGGAACCGACCTGGCGCAGTCGGCGCCAGGTCGGCCGGGGATCGTCCACCGCCTTGACCGGGACACGTCGGGGCTCATGCTGGTGGCCAAGAACGATCTCGCCCACCGCCGTTTGGGCGCCGCCATTGCCGCTCGCCTTGTCAAGCGAACCTACGCCGCGCTGGCCTGGGGCCATCTCAACGACTCGCCGACGGAGGTCAACCAACCCATCGGCCGTCACGCGACCGATCGGAAACGGATGGTGATTCGGCCGGATGGCCGGCCGGCCCGGACCGACTTCGAGGTGGTCGCCCGCTACGAATCAGTCGAGTTGCTGCGGGCGGAACTTCACAGCGGCCGGACCCACCAGATCCGGGTCCACCTCCAACATCTTGGACACCCCGTAGTCGGGGACGCCGTGTACGGGAGCGGGGGATCACGCCGGATTTCGGGCGGTCCGAGGGCTCTGGCGGAACGCCTCGAAGGGCTGGTTCCGCGCCACGCGCTCCATGCGGCCCTGCTTCGGTTCAAGCACCCGATAACCGGGGTGCCGATGAGCTTCCGGAGCGAATGGCCTCAGGACCTGGTCCCGGGCCTGCAACTCGTTGCTGGGCAAGTTGATCCGCAAAACTGGCTCGCCTATCTTGAGTTCTTCAAGGCGGGTGATGACTGACCGGTTGGGGGCCGGGGGTGTGGTCTGCCGGGTTGGGGCGACCCGGTTCGTCCTGGACGTGGCTGCCGTGCGCGAAGTTTGCACTGGAATCCCCATTGTTCGAGTGCCGGGAGTTGCAGCGCCGGTTGAAGGTGTCGCGAATGTTCGCGGGACTCTCGTGACGGTGATTCGGGGCGGGACATTGATTGGGGTTGATTGGAGTGGCGGGGCTTCGCCGTGGCTCGTGGTCTTGAGTGCCCGGGACGGTCGGGTCGGGCTCGGGGTCGACGAAGTACTACCTGCGGACGAAGCCTCCGCCACCGATGCCGCTGTGGATCTTGCGGTCACGCTGGACCGGGTGCTGGGTCAGGTCAAGGGCTGACGGCGAAACCGCCGCGCCGGATTGGGGGACACCATGAGTCATACCGTGCTGGTCTGCGATGACGCGATGTTCATGCGGACCATGATCGCCGACATTCTGAGCCAAGCCGGCTTCGAAGTGGTGGGCGAAGCGGAGACCGGCGAGCAGGCGGTTCGGAAATACCGCGAGCTCAAGCCCGATCTCGTCACCATGGACATCGTCATGCCGGCGATGGGCGGGATCGAGGCCGTGCGGGCCATCTGCAAGGAGAGTCCGGAAGCCAGGATTCTGATGTGCAGCGCGATGGGACAGCAGGCCCTCGTCGTCGAGGCGATTCAGGCCGGTGCGAAGGATTTCGTCGTCAAGCCGTTTCAGCCGTCCCGCGTTCTGGAGGCCGTCCAGCGCTTGCTGGGGTGACCAGACGTGGACCTCCCCCGCTACACCGCGCTCTTTCTCGCCGACGGGCGGGACCATCTGAAGCGGGCGACGGGCCACCTGCTCGAGTGGGAGCGGGACTTGTCGGCTCGGGGTCCGGTGGACGAGTTGTTTCGTGCGTTCCATTCCCTGAAGGGTGGAGCCGCCACGATGGGCTTCGACCAGATCACGGCGGTGGCGCACCACGCGGAGCACCTGCTGGAGGCGGTCCGCCGCCGGGAGTTGAGCGGCAGTCCCGCAATTGTCGGGTTGCTGCTCAGGGCCGTAGACGTCCTCGACCACGGGCTGGAGCGGGCGACGCGGGGCGAAGCAATGCCCGACGCCGATCTGCTCGCCGAGGCCATCGCCCGGGTGACGTCGACCAGTCGACCGGTCGCTCCGGACGCCGCCCGGGAGCCGGCGGCGGAGCGCCGGACGGTCGAGTTCCCGGCGATGCGCTCGGTCCGGATTGATCCGGCTCGGCTCGACGAACTGCTGAACCTGGCGGGCGAATTGGTGGTGACCCGGACTCGTCTGGGCGGTGTGGCGGCCGATTTGGGGGATGCCGAACTCGACCAGGTGTCGAGCCGACTCGACTCGCTGGTCCGGGCTCTCCATGCCGGTGTGCTTCGGGCCCGGCTGGCGCCGGCCACCGAACTGTTCGGCCGGTTTCCGAGGCTGGTGCGGGACCTGGCCGCCACCCTCGGCAGGACCGTGCGGCTCGAGTCACGGGGGGATGATGTGGAACTCGATCGCAGCGTGATCGAGGCCCTCGTCGATCCGCTGATTCATCTGGTGCGGAACGCCGTCGATCACGGCCTTGAGCCGCCGGCCGAGCGAGTCGCCGTCGGCAAGCCGGCCCAGGGCGAGTTGTTGCTGATCGCCGAACGGCGTCGCGACTGGATCGTCATCCGGCTCTCCGACGACGGCCGCGGCATCGACCGCGCGGCGGTGGTGCGACGAGCGCGGGAACTCGGGTTGTCGGCCCCGCCCGAGGCGGAGCTCGATGACGAGGCGCTGATCGGTCTCCTGGCCAAGCCGGGGTTCACCCTCAAGCGGGAAGTGACCTCGGTGTCGGGCCGCGGGGTCGGGATGGACGCCGTGCTGACCACGATTCGAGGACTGGGCGGACGGCTGGAGTGTCACAGCTTCCCGGGGGCGGGCACGGTGTTCGAGATCACGGTGCCGCTGACGACCGCCATTCAGCGAGTACTGCTGGTCGGGATCGGGGACGAACGCTACGCGATCCCGTCCCGCCTGATCCGCGAGGCCGCCTTTCCCGGCCGATCCGGCGCGGGCGAGTTGGGTTCAGGGTCGAGGTTCCAGATTCGCGAGCGCGACCTGCCGCTCGTGGACCTCGCCGAGTTTACCGGCGACGGCAGCGAGGTGTCGCGGGACCGCCGTCCGGTGTTGCTGTTGGAGTGGGACGACCGCCAAGGCGCGGTGGCCGTTGATACGCTGCTCGGACAGCATGACGTGCTGATCGAGCGGATCGAAGCGCCGAGGGACATGCCCGAGTGGGTGAGTGGGGCGACCATCCTGGCGGATGGCCAACCCGCGTTCGTGCTGGATCCGACCGCCCTCTTCTAGGAAGCGACGCGCGCCATGGTGGACGCACAGAAACTGACGGAAGCCGAACGCGACGCCCTTCGGGAAATCGCCAATATCGGGGCGGGGCACGCCGCGACGGCCCTATCCCAGATGACCGGGCGCAAGATCATGATCGACGTGCCCGAGGTGTCCGTGAAGCGCCTCGAGGAGGCCGCCGAGCAGATGGGGGCTGCCGATACCGTCGTGGCCGCTGTCCTGATGCACATGATGGGGGATCTCACCGGCCGCACGCTGCTCGTGCTGCCCGAAGCGTCGGCACGGTCGCTCTGCGGCATCCTGCTCCGGCACTCGGAGCCGGGCCCCGGATTCTCAGAGATGCAGAAGTCGACCATCATGGAGACGGGGAACATTCTCTGCAGCGCCTATCTCAATGCCCTGTCGGATTTCATGGGCATGATGCTGGTGCCGTCGGTTCCCGCCCTGGTGGCCGACCTGGCCGGCGCGGTGCTGACGACGGCCTACCTCAACTTCGGGCATTCGCGCGATCACGTGATCTGTGTCGACACCGCGTTCCGGATCGCGGGATCCGAGGACAAGGTCAGCGGCCAGTTCATTCTGATGCCCGATGCTGCGTCGCTGTCGGCCATCTTCGACGCGATTCATCTCGTCAAGTAGCCCTCTGATGCCTGAAGCGCCGACCGACCGGGATCTGGGCGTTCTGCGCTCCCTGGCGCGGCGGATCGATCCATCCGATTCCGGCGCCCACAACAATCTCGGTGTGCTCTATTACGAACGTGACATGGTGCCCGAGGCGATGGCCGCGCTCGCCCGGGCGCTCGAACTCGACCCGCACATGCGGGTGGCGCAGGACAACCTCGAAACCATTCAACGCGAAACCGGCTACTTCGACCGCCGCATCACCGAACTGAGGGACCTGATTGGCTCCCGGCCGGCGGATCAGCAGCTGCGCCTCGAACTCGGCCGAGCCTACCTCGCGCTCGGGCAGTTCGATCGGGCGGTGGAGCAGTTCGAGGAGTTGCTCCGAATTCGCCCCCGCGACGCGTCGGCCCTGGTTCAGCTCGGGCTCCTCGAACAGGCCCGGTCGCGCCATGACCTCGCGTCCGAGTGGTTCGACCGTGCCGCCCAGGTCGATCCGGACAGCGCGGTCGTGCGCTATCACCTCGGGCAGGCGCTCTACAATCGCGGCCTGGTCGATGCCGCCCTCGCGGTGCTGAGCGAGGCCGGCCACCTCAATCCGGAGTATGCCGACGTCCAGTACCTCCTGGGCTTCGTCTATGGCGATCTCGGCTATCACGACGCGGCCCGGGCCGCAACGCGACGGGCCGTCGCGCTCAATCCGTCGCTTGCCAACGCCCAGACCAACCTGCGGATCGAGCCGCGCCGGGCGCCGCCCACAACGGCGCCGATGGCCGTCGCCGAGGGAGCGCCGGAGGCGCACCTGAACCTGGCGCTGGCCTTCCGGCGCCGGGGGTACTTCGCGGAAGCCCTGCGCGAATACCGGCTGGGACTCGAATCGGGCGAGGATCCGCGCCCGGCGCTCGAGGGCATGGCCGAGATTCACCTGCTGCAGCGCGAGACCCAGGCGGCCCTCGATCTCTATGCCCGCCTGATCGCCGACGATCCGGTGGTCTCCAAATTCTGGAACGAGCGGGGCGTGGTGCTGCATCAGGTCGGGCGCCGCCAGGAAGCGCGGGCAGCGTACGAAGAGGCCGTGCGCCTTGAGCCGAAGGATCCGCTCGCCTGGAACAACCTCGCCGTGCTCCGAGCCGGGGATGCCGACGTCGAACCCGCCGTCACGGCCTTCGAATCGGCGATTGCGGCTCGGCCGGATTTCGAAACGGCTCGACTGAACCTCGCGCTCCTCCAGTTCCAGCGCCGTCGCCTCCAGGCCGCCGTGGATGGGTACCGGGCGGTGTTGAACGGGAATCCGGACAGTTCGCCCGCCTGGAACGGCGTAGGCCTGGTGCTGATGGAGTCCAAGCGGTTCGGGGACGCCAGGAATGCCTTCGGCCGGGCGGTGGAGGCCGACCCGGAGTCGGCGGCGGCGCACTACAATCTCGGCTTTGCGCTGAGTCAGCTGGGTGCGTTCGACGAAGCGTTGCGGGAAACCAAGCGGGCGCTCGAGATCGACCCGTTCTACGTGCCGCAGAAGTTCGCGCTCTCGATCGAGCTCCAGCTCAAGGAGTCGCTGGTGTCGATCGCCCCGATGCTGACGGCGGATGCGGCCGCGGGTGCCATCAGTGAACAATTCCAGTTCGACCCGGCGCTGATCGAGAATCTGTTCGTTGAACTTGCCCCATCCGAACGAAGCGCCGAAACCGTCGCGGCCGAGGCCTACGACGTGGCTCGTGATCTGATGGCCAAGGGCCTCCTTGATTCGGCGGCCGCTGAGGTCCATCGCACCCTCCGGCGGGGAGGGGCCACGGCGCCGGGGGTGGCGCTACTGGCCGAGATCTTCAGCCGCCAGGGGCTCCATGGCGAAGCCCTCGAACGTTTCCGCGAAGCCAAGCGCGATCTCCCCGCGGATCCGGCGGTGTTGCGCGGCGAGGCGCTGGCCTTGCTGGCGCTCGGCCGGGCCGAGGAGGCCCGGGCAGCGGCCGATGACCTGGTCCGTCTCGCGCCCCACGATGCCGGCCCTCTGGAGGTGCGGGCTCGGGCTCGGCTCGCGCTGGGCGACCTCCATGGAGCGCAGGACGACGTGCTCGGCGCCCTGGATGCGGCCCCGGGGCGAGCCGACTTGCTGTTGCTGCGAGGCGCGGTGGCCCGACGGCTCGGCGATCCGGACGAAGCGATCACGGCCCTCGAAGCGGCCGTCGCGCTGGAACCGGGCCATGTGCAAGCCTGGTACGAGATGGGTCTGGTCCGCGAGGAGCGGCGGGAGCCGGCCGAGGCCCGGGTGGCGTACGAACGGGCGCTGGCGCTCCTGCCGACATATCTGGATGCCGGGCTGGCCTTGGGCGAACTGCTGCGCCGGCAGGGGCGTTTCGGCGAGGCGATCCGGCTGCTGGTCGATCTCCTGCTGGTCGAGCCGTATGCGATCGAATCGCTGGTGCTGCTCGGCCGGGCGCTTGGAGACGAGCGGCGGCATCGGGACGCGCTCACGGCCTACACCAGGGTGCTCAAGTTCGTGCCGGATCATGCCACCGCGCGAGTCCATCGCGGCGTTTCGCTCGCGGCGCTCGGCCGATTCACCGAGGCGATCGACGAGTGGGAGCGGGTGATCGCCGCGGCGCCGACCGGCCCGCTGGCGGCGGCGGCCCGGGCGGAATCCCGCTCGACCCGCGACCTGGTCCACATCCTCCAGCCGGTGGCGGTCTGATGGCGATCCAGGGGCCGCTTCGCGAACTGGGCATTCACGACGTCTTCCAGCTGCTCGACCTCGGGAAGAAGACGGGCGTGCTGCGAGTCGTGTCCGACCTTCGCCAGAACGACGGCACGATTTGGTTTCATGAGGCGGCGGTGGTCGCCGCGTCGATTCGGTCGAACCCGCACCTGCTGGGCCAGTTGCTGCTCAAGAGCGGCAAGGTTACCCAGGAGGATCTTGCCCGCGTCGAGACGATCCAGCAGGGCGGGGATCGCCGCCGGATCGGGGAGATCCTGGTTGCCCAGGGCGCCCTCAGCGCCAAAGACCTCGCGGCCCAGGTTCGGGCCCAGATCGAGGAAGTGGTCTTCACGATGCTCGGCTGGTCGGAAGGTCATTTTGTATTCGAGGAGATGCCGGCGGCGACCATCCCGAAGGACGCCGACATCAGGATTTCCGTCGAAGGGATGCTGCTCGAAGCCGCTCGCCGGATCGATGAGTGGTCCCGGATCCGCACCCGGGTACCAAACCTGGCGGTGATTCCGAGGCTGGCCCCCATTGGGCAAAGCGAACCAGGGACATTGGTTCTGACGCCGTTCGAGTGGCGAGTTCTGGCCGGGGCCGACGGGGTGCGGGATCTGCAGACGATCGCGACGACGTTGGGTGAGGCCGAGTTCGATGTGGCCCGGTCGGCGTTCGGCCACGCGGCCGCGGGGGTGATACTTCTAAGGAACCCGGTCACAGAGACGGCGGCGGCGGCGCCGCGCCAGACGGTGGACATCCTGATGGTGGAGGCCGAGCGTCAGGCCGTGTCGCGGAATCTTGAATTGGCCTGGTCGCTGGCGGTTCAGGCAGCCGCGGCCTTCCCCGACGCCGCCGGCCCCCATCTCCTGCTGGGTCGGCTGGCCCTCGGCGAACGCCGTTTCGACGACGCCGAACGGGCGCTCCGCGAAGCGCTGCGGCTGGACCCCGGATCGCCCCGGGCCCTCCGCCTGCTGTCGTGGGCCCTGCTGGGCTCGGGCCGGCTGGACGAGGCGGTCCACGGGTTCGAGGCCTGGCTCGCCCTGCCGTCGTTAGGTTCAGATGAGGAACGCAAGGTGACGACCGTCGGGGCGGCCATTCCGGCCGCCCGGCAGCTCGCCGCCCTGTTGCGGGGGAGTCATGACTGACGATATCGCCTCGATGACCCTCAAACTGGCCCAGGATCCGGCCAGTCTGGTCTTCTTGCCGCTGGCGGAATCGCTGCGGAAGCGGGGGCAACTGGACGCGGCCCTGACGGTCGCAGCCCGGGGCGCGGGCCGGTATCCCGAGCTCGCGGAAGCCCATGACCTCGTGGCCCGAATCCAGTCGGACCGGGGCGCCGGCGACGAGGCGTTCGACGCCTGGACCAACGTGCTGCGTCTCGTGCCGGACCATCTCGGCGCCCACAAAGGCCTGGCCTTCCTGTCCTATCGGACCGGTGACCTCGGCCGAAGTGTGAAGCATCTGACCCGGGCCCTGGAACTCGCCCCTGCCGACACCTCGCTGGCTGGCGCCATCGAGCGCTTGCGGACGCTGATGGCCACGCGAGCCGAGGGGGTCAACTCGCCCGAGACCGACCGGATACCGGTGACCCCGGAGGCCGACCGAGGCCGACCGGCGACGGAGCAGACCCCGACGCTGCTGTTCGACCAGCAGGGCCGGGTGATGCAGGGGAGCCTGGCGCGGCCGGACGGCGCCGACGTCAGCGATGCCGTGGCAGCCGCCCTCGCCGGGGTGTCCCGCGAAGCCGAACGGGCAACCCGCCTGCTGGATCTGGGCGAGTGGCGCGCGATCGCCATCGAAAGCGGCGCGGTCAACTACGAGTTGAGAACCCCGACACCCGAGACGTTGCTCCTCGTCATGCGCGGACGCGAGGTGCCCGCGGGGCGCCTGGCGCGGATCGCGGACCGGGCGGTCGAGCGGGCCCGCCAGTGGCTGGAGGAGATCGTATGACCAGCCGCGAGCAGACCGTCCTCGACGATGTGAGCCGGATTGGCGGAGTGAAGAGCGCGTTGCTGGTGTCGGCGGACGACGGCCTGGTCGTGGCCGAGTCCTCGGTCGAGGGCCAGCACACCGAGGCGGCCGCGGCGTTTGCCGCCCGCCTGGCCCAACGGCTCACCGTGCTGACCCGGACGCTGCAGACGCCGCCGATGAGCATGCTGCTGCTGCAGGCCACCGGCGGCCAGCTGTTCATTACCCAGGGGGGCGAGGGCCTCCTCTTCGTGGCGATCACGTCGAACGATGTGAACATCGGCGAAGTCCGGCTGGCACTCCTCGACGCGGCGGGCAGGATCGCCTGATGCGCACGATCGAGCCCTGGGTCGAACGGCCGCTCACCACCTTTGTCGCCGAGGCGCAGGTCCGCGTGGCCCTGCTCATGACCTCGTCCGGCATGGTGGTGGCCCAGCACGGCTTCACCCGTTCGCTCGACGTGATGACGGCCGCGGCCCTCGGCGCCGGCATTGTGGCCTCGACCCGGGAGATTGCCCGCGAGATGAACGCCGGCACCTTCGGAGCGGTCGTTCACCAGGGGCCGCGGCTTGGCGTCTACCTGATGCCGTTCGAAATGCCGACGGGCACCTGGATCGGGTTGGCCGTCTTTGGGCCGGACACATCGCTCGGCATCGTGCAGTTGTTCTTCGGGAGACTGGTCGATGACCTTGGGCGCGATGCCCCGAGGGAAGCGCCGGCCCGTCAGGTGCTGCCGGAGACGTTCGAAGACGATCTCAATCAGAGCCTCCGCGCTCTGTTCGGGCGGTGATCCCATGCCGTTGGTGAACCTGACCGCCCGCGAAATCACCTGCAAGCTGGTCTACTACGGCCCCGGCCGGTGCGGGAAGACGACCAATCTCCAGTACATACATGGTCGGGTACCCGAAAACCGCCGCGGCCGAATGGTGTCGCTCGCGACCCAGTCGGACCGGACCCTGTTCTTCGATTTTCTGCCGATCGAACTCGGGGTGATTTCCGGCTTCACGACCCGGTTCCAGCTTTACACCGTGCCCGGGCAGGTCTACTACAATGCCACGCGGCGCCTCGTGCTCCAGGGCGCAGACGGGGTGGTCTTCGTGGCCGACAGTCAGGCCCGGCGCTTCGACGAGAACGTCGAGAGCTTCAAGAACCTCCAGGACAACCTGCTCGAGCAGGGCGTCGACATCCGGCAGATCCCGCTCGTGCTCCAGTACAACAAACAGGATCTACCCCCGGACCTGATCCTCTCCCCCGCGGAGCTGGACGACACCTTCAACTTCCGGTCGGTGCCCAGCCTCCCCGCCGACGCGCTGCACGGCACCGGCGTCTTCGAGACGCTCAAGGCCCTCTCCACGGTGGTGCTCCAGCGGTTGGCGGCTCGTCCGCCGAGTCTGTGACCGATCCGTTCGCGTCCTTTGTCGCCGACCCGGCGAACCAGGAGGCCCTCGCGGCCGCCCGGATGGTCGCGGATACGCCACGGCTCCGCTACCTGCTGCTGGTGCATGGGAACCGCGGGGCCGGGAAGACCCATCTGCTCCAGACGATTCGCGACCGGGCGTCGTCGGCAGAACCGCCCCGGACCGTCGAACTGGTCGCCGTCGCCCGCCTGGCGGAACTGGTTCACGCCCGGGGGCTCACCGATGCCGGCGCGGCGCTCCGGGACCGGCTCTTGCGGGCCGACCTCCTCCTGCTGGACGATCTGGACACCGCGGAACGCCACCTTGCCGTCCAGGCATTTCTGTACGATGTCATGGAAAGCCGGCTGGCGGCCGGCCAGGCCACGGTAGCGACCAGCGCCAGAGCGTTAGGCCGAATGACCGACCTCGATGGCCGGCTCGCCCGGCGCCTCCGCGAGGCCACACTCGTGGACCTCGGCCTGCCGGGGAAGACGGCCCGGACCATCATTCTGGAACGCAGGATTGCCGAAACCGGGGCGGTCGTCGCGCCAGGCCTCGCATCAACCCTTGCCGCGGCGCCGCTGCGATCGCTCAAGGAGTACCTGGGCGCCCTCAACCGGGTCCTGGCGGTGCAGCAGGCAGCCGCGACCCCGATTCTGCCGGCGGATGCCCTCGCCTTCCTGGGTCTCGAAGCCCCCGGTGCGCCCGAACCGGCACCGTCGGCGGCCATGGCCGCCGTGTCGTCGGCGGCTGAGTCTGCCGAGTTCGATGCCTTCCTCACCGAAGTGACGTCCAACGTCACCACGCAGTTCGATCACTGGCGCGATCGCCTCCGGGAAACGATCGCCCACTGGCAGTCGCTCGGGTTCCGGACCCGGCGGCTCGAGGCGGCGCTGACGTCGGATTCCGGGTGGGATCCCGATCCGTTGATCGCCGAGTTCGGTCACGATGCGGGCGAACTCCATCGGCTGGCGGCGGAGATCAAGGCGATCGCCCCGGATCTGGCCGGGGCCGAGGTGTTCCGGGACCCCGATCAACTCGCCCAGGCGCGCCAGCTCGTCACCGAATCCCGGCTCCGCCGGGCACCGCTGTCAGCCCCGTTGCCCGACCTGACGCTGGCCCGGATCGGCGTCGGACCGTCAAACCGGATGGCCCTGGAAGCGATCGCGGCCGTCGTCGCGGATCGGGACAGCCGCCACACACCACTGGTGCTCGTCGGGCCAAGCGGGGTCGGGAAGACCCACCTGCTCCATGGACTGGGGAATGCTCTCACCGTCGCCGGCCTGGGCCCGATCGCCTGTCTCTCGGCTCACAGCTTCCTCGGCGAACTGACTGCCCACCAGGCCGCCGAGGATCTCGCCCAGTGGCGGGCGAGGTACCAATGGGTGGCCGCCTTGCTGCTCGATGACGTCCACCTGCTCGCCAACGAGCGTACAGCCCAGGCGGAACTGCTTCAGATCTTCGGCGCGTTGAGCGACGGCTCCCGCATCATGGCGTTCACGTCGGCCCGCCAACTCAGCGAGCTCGACGGATTTGATCCCAGGCTGCTCACCCGGCTCGAAGGCGGCTTCGTGGCCGAGGTCAGTCCGCCCGACCGGGATGTCCGCCTCGCGGTGATCAAGGGACTGCTCGCTGACACCCCGGCGGCCGATGATGTCGGGTTGATCGACTATCTCGCCGGCCGCCCGGCGGAGTCGGCCCGCGCGGTGCAGGGGCTGGTCCATCGGCTGCTGGCCGAGGCCCAGGCCGAACGTACGGTCCCGTCGGCGGCCTTCGCGCGAGAGGCACTCGAGGCGGTGGAGCCCCGGCCGCCCCGGCGGGAACGCCGAAGCGGGGCCGCGAGCGGCATTCTGTCACCGGGAATGGGCGTGATCCGCAGCCGTGAGAAGATGGTCCTCACCTGGCCCCGGCCGGCGGATCGGCTCATCGGGGACTTCGGCTGATGGCGATCCGCGGAAGCCTCAAGGAGGCGAGCCTCCCCGACGTCGTCCAGTTGCTCTACTTCGGGCGGCGGACCGGGTGTCTGGCACTCAGTGACCGGCAACGGTTCGGTTCCGTCTACTTCGAAGAGGGCTGGATCACCTACGCCACGATCGTGAATCGGCGTGATCGCGTGGGCGACATCCTGCTACGCAACGGAACCATTACCCGCGAGCAGCTCGATCAGGCCCTCGGCATGCAACAGGTGGCCCGCGGCCGCCGCCTTGGCGAGCTCCTGGTCAGCATCGGGGCGCTGGCCGCCACTGAACTCCACCGCGTGCTCCGAATGCAGATTGAGGAGGCGGTGTTCTCGTTGTTCGCGTGGACGGTCGGCACCTTCACGTTCGAGGCCGGTGTCCGGCCGGACGACGACGGCGACCGGGAACGGATCAACCCGGAGAACCTGCTGCTCGAGGGCGCCCGGCGGATCGATGAATGGAGTCTGATCGAAAAGAAGATCCCGTCCTTCGATCTGGTGTTCGCCCTCGACCGGAATGCCCTGGCCAACGAATCCCTGAGTTTTACCGAGGCTCAGCGACGGCTGTTGCCGCTGGTGGACGGCACGCGGGATGCCCGCGAGGTCATCGACGCTTCAGGGCTGTCGGACTTCGAAGCGGGCCAGGCCCTTTTCGGCTTGATCACGGCAGGCCTGGCCCAGCGAATCGGGACGTCTTCGAAGACGGCCCCGGCGCGGCTGGTCGAAGCCCAGATCGAGGAGCACCGCAATCTCGGCGTTGCGTTCCTCAAGTCGGATATGCTTGACGAGGCCGCCCGTGAATTCCGCCGGGTCATGGAACTGCGACCGTCGGAGGGATCGGCGCCGTTCCTTCTCGGCGTCATTGCCGGGCGTCAGGGCCGATGGTCCGAGGCGGTCGACTTCTTCCGCCAGTCGCTCGATCGGGCCGGCCCGCGGGGCCACGTGATTCACAATCTGGCCGTCGCGCTCGAAGAGGTCGGCCGGCTTGATCAGGCCGAAAGCCTCTTCGCCGAGGCGGCGAGCCGCCTGGCCGAGGACCCCCGGACGTTCCAGAGCTGGGCACTGCTGGCGTTGCGGCGCGGCGATCCCGGCGTGGCCTGGGCGCGTCTGGAGCGGGCCCGTGAACTCTACGCCCGCACGCCGCCGCCCCTGTGGTATTTCGGCGCGGTCCAGTCGCTCGCCCGGCAGGAACAACTGGAGCCCGCCCTGGCGCTGGCGCAGGAGGGTGTGCGTCACCATCCGACCGACTCGGTGCTGCGCAACAACCTGGCGGTTCTGCTCGAGGCCAGTGGCGATGCCGTGGGGGCCGAGACCACGCTGACCGAGGCGTCTCGGGACGAACCGGTGCCGCAGGTCCACAAGAATCTTGGCGACTTGTTCTACCGCTCCGGCCGCTATGATGAGGCGCTCCAGCAGTACGAACGGGCGGCCGCCCTCGACCCCGACCTGGGGGACGACCTCTACTTCAAGCTCGGGAACCTGGCCTTCCGCAGGCGGGATGCCGGACGGGCGAGAGAATGCTGGGAGCAGGCACTCCGGCTCAACCCGGGCCACCAGCTGGCCCGGGCGAACCTCGAACTGCTGCCGGTGCCGCAATGAGCATCGCGACCGCCTTCGACCGAATTCATCGCTACCTCGAGTCCAGCGGCGCGGGCTCGGCGCGGCTGCTCAAGCCCGGGTACGTCGAACGTCGGCTCAGGATTCGATACCGGGCCGTCGGCGTCACCGGCCCCGAGGATTACGCCGAGTATCTCGACCGTGACCCGGACGAGCGGACCCGGCTGGCAGCGACCGTGACGCTGGGCGTGACCAGTTTCTTTCGCGACCCGACGCTCTGGCACTGGCTGGCGGGCGCCTTGGCGGTGTCGCCGCCGGGCCGCTGGCGCGGCTGGAGCGCCGGAACCGCGACGGGCGAGGAAGCCTGGTCGCTGGCCTCGGTCATTGCCGCCGTCGCCGAGCAACGGGGTCTCGATGACTGGCGAGTTCTCGGCACTGACATCGACGAGGCCCACCTCGAGGCGGCCCGGCGGGGGCAATATCCCGGGCGTCCGGTCCCCGCCTATGCAGACCACGTGTCATTCGAGCGCGATGACTTGACTGAGCCCCGTGCACGGGGCCCGTTCGAAGTCGTCCTGTGCCGGAACGTCATGATCTATTTCGGCCCGGAAGGCCAGCGACGGATCCTCGAATCGGTGGCCTGCGCCCTGGCCCCCGGCGGGCTCCTGGTTCTCGGCAAAGCCGAATTCCTGCCGTCGGATGGGAAGTACGACCTGGTGCTTGTCGATCGAGCCGAACGAGCGTACCGGAGGTCAGCATGACCGACGCCACGCCGAGGGTCATGGTCCGGGTCAGCGAGTCGATCGTGACCGAGGCGCCCGCCACGCTGGTGGCGGTGGCTCTGGGGAGTTGCGTCGCGATCGTCCTGCATGACCCGGCGACCCGGATCGGCGGCATGGCGCACGTGCTACTGCCCTCCCAGGCGATGGGGCGAATCGCCGCCCCGGGCCGGTATGCCCAGACGGCGGTTCCCGCCTTGATCGAACGCATGATCGCCCGCGGCGCGCGGGTGCCGAGTATCGTGGCGCGCCTCGTCGGGGGCGCCAGCATGTTCATGACGTTGACGCCCCCGGGCACGATCCAGATGGGCGAACGCAACGTGCTCGCGGCGCGCGAGGCGCTCCATCGCCACGGGATCCGTCTCGTCGGCGAGGCCGTCGGGGGCGACTTCGGGCGCACGGCCGAATTCGACCTCGAGACCGGTGTGGTGACGATCTCGTCATACCTGCGGGGTACCCAGCAGCTATGACCGACCCGGTCCTCTATGCCATCAAGCAGGAGATCACCGAACTCGAGACGCGGCTCGAGCGCGCGTCGGCCGGGGATCGCGATGAGCTGAAGCAGCGCATTGTGGCCGTTTTCAAACGGACCGACGCCCGGCTGTCCGAGTTCGGGGCCGCCCGCGACCGAATCAAGGCCCTCGTCGACCGTTTTAAACTGATGGGGGCGGACCCGGAGGCTGGAGGGGCGGTTGAACCGCGGCCACAGGTCAGGGCAGACCACCTCGGGGCCTCCACCTACATCGAGAAGGGCTGGTCGCTGATCGCGCTGGGGGATCACGCCGGGGCGTCGCAGGAACTGGCCCGGGCTCTTGAGCTCTCGCCCGGCGACCTGCAGGCGCAATCGTTGCTCGGCTGGGCGCAAATGCTGGATCTTCGATACGATGAGGCACTCACGACCTTTTCGCGGGTCCTTGCCGCCGAACCGGGCAACGCCCTCGCCCGGGTAAACGTCGGCTACATCTGCCTCAAGAAACGGATCTTCGGCGAGGCGATCGAACATCTGTCCCGGGCGATCCGGCTCGACAGCGATCGGAAGGCGAATCTCTACGCCCACTACTATCTGGGGCTCGTGTACCTCGAGCGCGAGATGTTCACGGATGCCAGAAATTTTCTTGCCCAGGCCATTGCGTTGGGCCCCAATCTGATCGAAGCCTATTACGATCTAGGGCGTGCCCAGTGGTTCGGCGGCGATCGCGACGCCGCCAGAGTCACCTGGCACAAAGGGGCCAACGCCAACCGATTCGCTCCGTGGGCTACCCGATGCCGGGACCTTCTCGAAAGCGTCGAGCGTGGCGGGCCGGTGCCCAGGTCGGCTTCGCCGGCATGATCCTGCTCGCCGGGCAGCCCGTGCCCAGGCCCCGTCCGCCGAACGACTTCCAGACCGTCACCGTCGGCCAGATCACCGCGATTGCCCGCCCGGGCGATGTGGACCTCGCCGTTTCCCTGGCCGAACGGGCCGACCAACCTACACCCTGGTACGGCCTCGGCCGGCGGTCCGTCGGCCGGGTGGCGTTGATGGTGGTTCGGGGGCCTGAGGCTTTCCGGGCGGTTTCTCGCGGGCGGGTGCCGGCATGGGGGGCCGGGCTCGCCTTGCCGGCCGCGCGGTTCATCGCCATCCGGGCCGACGGCGAGGATCCCTTCCGGGTGCTTCGGCACGAGCTGGCGCATCTCGTTCTGCACGACGCGATCAAGGGACGGGTTCCGCTCTGGTTCGACGAGGGCTACGCGGTGGTCGCCGCCGGGGAGTTTGGCCGCTTGACCGAATTCGGGCTCAACTTCGCCGTGGCGACGGGCCGGGTGCCGGGTCTCGAGACATTGAATGCGGGGCTGCGGGGCGGGGAATCCACCGCCGAGACCTCCTACGCTCTGGCGGCGAGCGCCGTGGCGTTTCTCGATCAGCGGGCCGGAGGTATCGAGCCCCTGTTACGCAGCCTGGTTGATGGCGTCGGTTTCGACACGGCCGTGGCGATCACGACCGGGATGAACCCGGGACGGTTTGAGGAGACCTGGCAGCGGAATGTAAAACGGCACTATGGCCTCGGTCTCTGGTTCATGGCGGGCGGGATCTGGGTCCTCGTGGCGGGGCTGGTCCTCGTGGCCCACGCGATCCGCAAGCGTCGAGACATTCCTCGGCGAGAGGCCCTGAACCAGGGTTGGGTGCTCCCACCGGAGGACCCGTCGCCAGCGCCACTCCCGGAGGGCACCTCGGAGCCAGCGAATCCGCCCTCAGACGCTTGACCAATCGGTCCTCCTGCAATATCCTCAAAGCCTTATGCCGCAAACGGATGCGCCTTCCCGTGCCCGCCGGGGCCTGCTGGGCCCCCGGAACCTCGCCGTTCTGGCTCTTGCGGTAGCGTGTCTGGTCGTGGGTTATTTGACGTTGTCGGCTGGCAAGGCGAGCTTGGCGGCGGTGTTGCTCGTCATCGGTTACTGCGTGCTCTTCCCCTTGGCCATCGCGCTGTAGCGGGGCGACACCCGGGGCTTGGTCGTGTGGCGATGGCGCGAAAATGCGTCTCCTGCACTGGACAACGCCCTTGCGGAGCCGACGATGCCCGCGCGGGCGAATAGCTCAGCTGGTTCAGAGCGCCTGCCTTACACGCAGGATGTCGGGGGTTCGAATCCCTCTTCGCCCATGTATCGGCGCCACTTCCGGCGTCGAAACTCACCGCCCGATTCCGGGCGGACCTCGCAGGGAGGTTTGTCAGAATGCGTTTGCGCGTCGCTCCGGTCGTCTTCGGACTCCTCGCCCTCGTCAGCATTGCCCCGGCTGAGGCTCAGCTTCGGGCGAGCCGCCCACCCACGCCGGTGAAGAACAATCCCCGGCTCCTGGTCGCCAACCCGCACACCTTCGCGGCGGCAGACTCCGCGGCGGCTGTTCGCGTCGGCAATGGGATGCGCGAAAAAATCGAGGCCGTGTCGGACAAATGGTACACGGTCATCCAGCGCGCCCAGATGAACGATGCGTTGATCCAGTATGGATACCCGCCGGATGCGGTCCTCCCGCCGCTGGTGGCTCGTCAGCTGGGAACCCAGTTGCAGGCTCGTGCGATGGTCATCGGGACACTGGCTCGGGGTGACGGCGGCAAGGTCATGATCGAAGCCCGGCTGGTGGCCGGGAACGATCAGACTGGGCACATCATTTCGATGACCCAAGCTGCGGGGCAAAGCTTCGAGGACCTTGGCGGGAAACTGGCAGAAAGCCTGAAGGGTGCCTTCGCCGCCCTGCCGGATTCGAAGCTTTGCGAGGAGCTCGCTGCCAAGCAGCTGCCCGACAAGGCCATCGAAGCGGCGGGCAAGGCACTCAAGGAGCAGCCGAATCACGGCCCGACCGAGCTCTGCCTCGCCCAGATCGCCGTCACCAAGAAGGCGGCCCCGGCCGAAATCATCGGGCACTACAAGAACGCCACCGTTGGCGATCGCCTGAGCCTCGAAGCCTGGGGCGGCCTGCTCGGCCAGTACCAGCAGAAGGGCGACACGGCCAACATCATCGAAACCTATCGCCAACTCATCCTGGTGGCGCCGAACAACCAGAAGGTCGTCGAAGAGGCCGTCCGGTTCTTCATCGTGGCCGGCAAGCCGGACCTCGGTGAGACGATCGCCCGCGACGCCATTGGCCGCGACCCGTCGAACCCGGACATGCAGCTCATGCTGGCCCGCGCCTGCCTGCTCCAGCAGAAGCCGGAAAAGAACAAGTGCACGATTGACGCCCTCGAGCAGATGTTCGCGCTCGATTCAGCGAAGGCCGATACCACCAATTTCGGGATGATGCTGTATGCCGCGTCGCTCGATTCGGTGAACGCACCAGTGTATCTCAAATGGGCCCAGGCCGGGACTCGCAAGTTCCCGGTCAACAGCACGCTCCTTGGCGAGCTCGGCAAAGCGTACGCCCAGGCTGGGCCGCTGGACAGCCTCGTCAGTGTTACCCGGCGCATTGTCGCGGCCGACAAGACCGATATGACGCCGGTCCTTCGCGCCGTGCGGGCCCTGCTCAAGGAGAAGCGATTCGCGGACGCGGTCGATCTTGGCGGGGCGGTGGAGCAGAACGGACAGGACGCCGACAAGACCAACCTTGGCATCGTACTCGCGCAGGAGGGCGGCCTCCCGATTCTGCAGACCCAGCCGGTCGACTTTGCGATGGCCGCCATGATCGGCAAGAAGGCCCAGGGCCTGCTCAAGCCGGGCGGCCGGCCGCACCAGCTCGCGAGCTACGTTCTCGGCTTTGGGATGCTGGGGCAGATCGGCGCGAAGGACGGAGACGTTGTCGCCAACAAGTCGTGCGACGCGGTCAACGTGCTGGAGGCGTGGATCACCGATACCAAGGCGGCGCTGACCGCCGGACAGGCGATCCAGCAGGACGTGGTCGGCCAGCGGATCCAGCAGCTCGAGACGAGCTACGGTCCCCGCATCGCCCAGATGAAGAAAGCCTATTGTAAGGGAAACTGAGCCAGCCTATATTGGCGGGCTCGTGGGACCAGGGGCTGTAGCTCAGCTTGGTTAGAGTGCCGCACTGTCACTGCGGAGGTCGCGGGTTCGAGCCCCGTCAGCCCCGTTCCCCTGGACCGGATCACCCCGCCTCTTTTCGAGGTGGGGTGATTTTCTTTCAGCCGTGACACACTTCGCCCATCACGACCCCGTTCTCGCCGCCGAGTTGCTGGAACTCGTGCCCGCGCCTTCCCGCGTTGTCGACGGGACCCTTGGCGACGGCGGCCACGCCGCGTTGTTCCGCGACCGCGGGGCCACCATCCTGGGCGTGGATCGGGACCCCGAAGCGATCGACCGGGCCCGGGCCCGGCTCGGCGACGATCGAATCGAATATCACCAGGGCAGCGCCTATGACCCCGCGACACTCGACCGCATCCGCGCCTTTGGTCCGGACCTGATCCTGCTCGATCTGGGCGTCTCGAGCCGGCAGCTCGACGACGATCGCCTGGGCTTCAGCTTCCGGCCGGGGGCTCCACTCGATATGCGGATGGGGCGGGCCGGTCCATCTGCCGCCGACCTCCTCGCCGAAGCCGACCCCGGGGAGCTGGCCACCTGGCTGCGGGAGTATGCCGACGAGCCCCGGTCCCGGCGGCTTGCCGCCGAGATCGTTCGCCGGCGGGCCAACCACCCTTTCGACACCAGCGACGACCTGGTGAACGCCATCCGGGCGGCGTTAGGTCCCCGGAGTGGACCAGGAGATTTCGCCCGGATCTTCCAGGCCCTCCGGATCGTGGTCAACGACGAACTCGAAGGCCTCGCTCGGGCGTTGCCGGTCTTTCGTGACGCGCTGGCCCCGGGGGGCTCCCTTGCGGTGATCAGTTATCATTCCGGTGAGGATCGTCTCGTCAAGAACGCGTTCCGCGACTGGGGCTCCGCCTGCATTTGTCCACCGCATCAAATGATGTGCACCTGTCGTGGGCGCCCGCTCGGGCTGGCGCTGACTCGCCGGCCGAAATCGGCCGGCGACGTCGAAGTGGCGCGAAATCCTCGTGCCCGGAGCGCCAAGCTCCGCGTATTTCAGACTGACGCCGATGGCCTCTCGAAAGAGTAGGGCCAGAGGCCGGTACTGGGTCGCCTTCTGGCTGGCGGCGTTCCTGGCCGTGGCGGCCATCGTGCTCATCCGGCAGCAAGCGGGCTTCGACACGGCGGGACGGCTCCGGTCGCTCAAGGCCAAGCGCGGCGAACTCGAGGCGCGGCAGGCCGCGCTCGAACGGCGGATCCGGGTTGGATCGTCGGCCGAGGCGCTGGCGCCGAAGGTGGCGCGCCTTGGCCTGGCACCTGCCCTCGACACATCCTCGACGAATCTCAAGGTCGTTGCCGGCCAGGCGCCGGAGCGCTAGATGGCCAAGCCCGAGGCTCGAATCCAGGCGCTGCAGGGCATCCTGCTTCTCGGGGCCCTGGCCATGGCGCTTCGCGCTGGGTATCTCCAGCTGGTCGTGGGCGATCACTACGCCAAGGTCGTCGCGCGACAGAGAACCGAGCACCGGGTGCTCGACGCGCCGCGTGGCGTGATCTATGACCGGAGCGGCACCGCCCTCGCGGCTTCGCTGGAGCAATACCACATCGATGTCGCCGGGGATCAGGTCCGCAATGCCGATGCCTTCCTGGCGATCTATCGA
>JANMXA010000142.1:0-38414 GCA_031394255.1 Gemmatimonadota bacterium | reverse complement strand
CCGTACGCGCCATCCACCCGGCCGACCGTCGGCCACACCTTGCTGCTCCGGGTGGCGAGGCTCGGGAAGGCGGCCCGCTCGCGCGTGTAGGGACGGTCCCAGCTGTCGCCCGCGACCTCGGTGAGGGTGTGCGGCGCGTTGGAGAGCACGTTCCCCTCCCGCGGTTGCTTGCCGTCCTCGATCTCCTTGATCTCCCCGCGGATGGCGATCATCGCCTCGATGAAACGATCGAGCTCCTCCTTCGGCTCCGACTCGGTCGGTTCCACCATCAGGGTGCCGGCCACCGGGAACGAGACGGTCGGCGGATGGAACGAGAAGTCGATCAGCCGCTTGGCGATGTCCTCGACCTCGACGCCGGCGCTCTGCTTGAAGTGCCGGGTATCGAGGATGCACTCGTGCGCCACCAGTCCCTTGTTGCCGGTGTAGAGGATCGGAAAGTGATCCTTGAGCCGGTGGGCGATGTAGTTGGCGTTGAGGATCGCGACCTTGGTCGCGAGCGTCACGCCATCCCGGCCGAGCAGGTTGATGTACGCCCAGGAGATCGGGAGGATCCCCGCGCTCCCCCAGGGGGCCGCCGAGATGGTGCCGCAGTTCTGCGGCCCGCCGACCTGCACCACCGGATGTCCCGGGAGGAAGGGCGTGAGGTGCGGCGCGCAGCAGATCGGTCCCATCCCCGGACCGCCGCCGCCGTGCGGGATAGCGAAGGTCTTGTGGAGGTTCAGGTGGCAGACATCGGCGCCGATGTCGCCCGGGCGGCAGAGGCCGACCTGGGCGTTCATGTTGGCGCCATCCATATAGACCTGGCCGCCGTGCTCGTGGACGATGCGGCAGACCTCGGTGACCCCCGCCTCGAACACGCCGTGCGTCGACGGGTAGGTGAGCATGAGCGCGCCGAGCTTCTCCTTGTGCTCCGTGGCCTTGGCCTTCAGGTCCGCGAGATCCACTTCGCCGTTGGCGGTGCTCTTGACCACCACGACCTGGAACCCCGCCATCACCGCCGAGGCGGGGTTGGTGCCGTGGGCGGAGGAGGGGATGAGGCAGACGGTGCGGTGGCCGTCGCCGCGGAAGCGATGATAGGCGCGGATGACAAGCAGCCCCGCGAACTCCCCCTGCGACCCGGCGTTGGGCTGCAGCGACACGCCGTGGAAGCCGGTGATCTCGGCCAGCTGCGCTTCGAGCTGCTTGAAGAGGAGCTGGTAGCCGGCGGTCTGGTCGCCGGGGGCGAAGGGGTGGATCCGGTTGAACTCGCGCCAGCTGATCCCCATCATCTCGGTCGTGGCGTTGAGCTTCATCGTGCACGAACCGAGCGGGATCATCGCAGCGGTGAGCGAGAGGTCCTTCGCCTCGAGCGCCTTGATGTACCGTAGCATCGCCGTCTCGCTGCGGTACTTATGGAAGACCGGGTGGGTCATGAACGGGGTGCTGCGCGCCGTCACCGCGGGGATGACCGGCTCGGTCTTGCGACCGACGTCGTCGAGCATGAACGGGAGCGCCTCGTCGAGCGAAAAGATCCCCATCAGGTCGGCGATCTCGTTCATCCCCGTGGTCTCGTCGAGGCTGATCGTCAGCTGGGTCGGCGAGAGAACGCGAAGGTTGATCTTCTTGGCACGCGCCGCGTCGAGGATGCGGGGCTGCGCCCATTCTTCCACCTCGACGCAGACGGTATCGAAGAAGTGCTCGTGGACGATCTTGTAGCGGAGCCGGCGGAGGCCGTTGGCCAGAAGCGCCGCGCGTTCGTTGACCCGCTGGGCGATCCGGGTGATCCCCTCGGGGCCGTGATACACCGCGTACATCGACGCCATCACCGCCAAGAGCACCTGCGCGGTGCAGACATTGCTGGTGGCCTTCTCCCGGCGGATGTGCTGTTCGCGGGTCTGGAGGGCCATCCGGAGCGCGGGGCGGCCGTCGCGATCCCTGGACACGCCAATGAGGCGCCCGGGGAGGTGGCGCTTGAAGGCGTCCCTGGCGGCCATGAACGCGGCGTGAGGGCCGCCGTAGCCTAACGGCACGCCGAACCGCTGGGTGTTGCCGACCGCGATGTCGGCACCCCATTCACCCGGCGGCTTCAGCATGGTAAGAGCCAGCAAGTCGGTGGCGACCGTCACCACCGCCTTGACGGCATGGGCCCGGTCGGCGACCGCGGCGTAGTCGGGGATGCTGCCTTCCGTGCACGGGTACTGGAGCAGGCAGCCGATGACCGCGTCGTCGAACACGAAGGCCGACGGCGTGGCGACCACCACGGCCACGCCGCGGGCCTCGGCCCGGGTCTGGACGACGGCGATGGTTTGCGGGTGGCACCCGGTGTCCACCAGGAACTTCTTCCCGGCGCCCGGTGCCGCCATGCCGAGCGCCATACCCATTGCTTCGGCGGCGGCCGTGGCCTCGTCGAGCAGCGAGGCGTTGGCGACCTCGAGGCCGGTGAGGTCGCTCACCATGGTCTGGAAGTTGAGGAGGGCTTCGAGCCGGCCCTGGGCGATCTCGGGCTGGTACGGGGTGTACGCCGTGTACCAGCCCGGATTCTCGAGGATGTTCCGGTGGATCACCCCCGGCAGATGACAGTTCGAGTAGCCCATGCCGATCAGAGAGCGGAAGACCCGGTTTTCGCGGGCCATGCCGGCCAGTTCTGCGAGGGCCTCGGGTTCGCTCGCGGCGGCGGGCAGGTCGAGCGCCCGGCCGAGCCGGATATCACTGGGGACGATGGCGTCGATCAATCCGTCGAGCGAGGAGTAGCCCAGGGTCTTGAGCATGGCCTGGACGTCGGCTTCACGCGGGCCGAGGTGGCGGTCGACGAACGTGGAGGCTGGGGTGTTCATGGCGGTCACGGTGCTCCGTCAGAATCTCTCAAAGTGCCGATGCCCCGCAGGCGCAGTGCGCCCCGGGGCATCGTGTGGTCGGCGTGGCCGGACGTCTCCCCGGGGGGACGTTAGGCGCCGATGTGCGATCGATAGGCGGCGGCGTCGAGCAGGCCGGCGAACTGCGCCGCATCGTCCAGCTTGATCCGGATCATCCAGCCGTCGGCGTAGGGCGCCCGGTTCACGGCGGCGGGATCGGTGTCGAGCCCGCCGTTTACCGCCACGATGGCGCCGGCGAGCGGGGCGTAGAGATCCGAAACCGCCTTGACCGCCTCGATGGTGCCGAAGGCCTGATGGGCGGCGAATTTGTCGCCGGGCTTGGGCAGGTTGACGAACACGATGTCACCCAACTCACCCTGGGCGTATTCGGTAATGCCGACCTCGAAAACACCGGCCTCGTCGGTCGGGCGGACCCACTCGTGGTCGGCGGTGTATCTGAGGTCGTCCGGGACGTTGGCCACCGGGTTTTTCCTTGTGGTGAGACGGAGTACAGGATACCCCGTGCGCTGGTCGGGGTCAAGCCAAAAACCGCCCTTCATCGAAGCCGCTGCAAGGCCTTCCAGACCACCCGGGCCTGCTGCTCGAGCCGGTCAAAGCTCCCGTCGTTGTCGATCAGGAACGTGGCCCGCTTCCGCTTCTCAGTGGACGGCAGTTGCGCCGCGATCATCGACTCGGCTTCGGAGCGCCCGAGGCCGCGGGTTCGTTCGAGTCGTTCCCGCCGGGCGGCCACCGGGGCGTCGACGAGGACGATGGCGTCGAACTTGGCAGGATCCATCACTTCGAACAGCAGCGGAATGTCGTGGATGATGAGCTTGGCGCCGTTCGCCCGGGCTTCCTCGAGCAAGCGTTCGCGCTCGGCCGCCACGGCGGGATGGACGATCGCGTTCAGGTCGGCGAGAGCCGCCTTGTTGTCGAAGACCAGCCGACGGAGGGCGCCCCGGTCCAGTGAACCGTCATCGGCCACGACCTCAGTGCCGAATCGGTCGGTGATGGCGCGAAACACCGGCGTGCCGGGGCGCTGGAGGTCGTGGACGATCTGGTCGGCGTCGAGGACCGTGGCGCCCCAGTCGGCGAACAGTCGCGACACGGTGGACTTGCCCGCCGCGATGTTACCGGTCAATCCGATGTTCTTCATGAGGTCAGAGAATCCTGGTCTGATCCTCGTCCTGGCGGGGGACGCGGTGGCAGCGCCGGCAGCGCGCCTCGTAGGTCTCGCTCCCGCCGACCATGATCGTGGGGGAATCCCACCGGGCCGGCCGGCCATTGATGAGGCGCTGGTTCCGACAGGCGACGTCGCCGCAGACGACGCAGATGGCCTGGAGCTTCTCCACCTGCTCGGCGACCGCCATCAGTTCGCCCATCCGGCCGAAGGGTTCACCCCGGAAATCGGTGTCGGTTCCGGCGATGAGCACCCGGACGCCTCGTTCCGCCAGGCTGGTCGCGACCGCCACGATGCCGGGATCGAGGAACTGGGCCTCGTCGATCGCGACGACCTCGGTGTCGGGCCGGACCAGGCGAAAGATCGCTGCCGACGAGTCCACCGGCCCAGCCTCGATTTCGACTCCGGTATGACTCGAGATCCGGGTGATGCCGCCATAGCGGTCGTCGAGATGGCTCTTGAACACCTGGACGCGGCGGCGCGCGATCAACGCCCGCCGCACCCGGCGAATCAGTTCTTCGCTCTTCCCGCTGAACATGACACCGGCGATCACCTCGATCGAGCCGGTGCGCGAGGCGTGATACATCAGGGTGCCCTGGTGGATGGTTGGAGGCCTCCGACGATATGCCTCACGGGCCACCCGGTCAAGCCGACGGCTTTCGCGTGTCGCGCGGCCGGTCGATTCGGGCGGCGATCCGGCGCCGCTTGATCGTCTTGCCCGCGAGCTTCTCGACCGCGGTCACCGCGTCGTCTTCCACCGTGAACTCGATCAGCGTGAAGGTGTCCTTGATCTCGATCCGGCCCAGCTTGTCCCGGGTGAATCCCAGATCGCCGGTCAGGAGCGCGAAGATGTCGGCCGGGGACGCGCCGTCCTTCCGCCCCACGCCGATCCACACCTTCGGATGGGCGACGACCCGCGGCTTTGGAGCGGCGGCTGGATCGGCCGCGGCCGCGCGGGCTTCGGTCCAGAGCGCCTGCAGTGCCGCGGCGACCTCGGTCCCGGACCAGCGGTCGAACAGCGGGGCGAGGGTGGCGTAGGCCGCCCGGTCGACGCCGGCTTCGATTCGCTCTCGGATCTGGCGGCGGTCGGCGAGAATCGCGCGGTCGGCGGCGTCGATCGCACCGGGCAAGGCCACCGGGTCGGCCCGGTCCACCGTGCGGGTGAGATAGGCCTGGGCGGCCGGCGGGACCAGGCAGAGCGCCTTGTCCGCCGTCGCACGGGCCAGCCGTTCCGGCACGGGAAGATCGAAGTACACGACCAGGCCGTCCGGCGGTTCCACCGCGGTCACGATCCGCGCGGTGACGCCTCGTCCAGCCAGACCCTCCGCGATCTCGGTATGCTGCGAGTCATCGGCGGTCCAGACGTCGAGCTCGTCACGATTGAGGAGATCGGCGACGGCGCCGAGAGCGGCGACCCGGCCATTCCACGCCACGGTGGCCATCCGGCAGCGGCCCGAGGGCACGTCGCTCGCGGACAGGGCGCCGAGGACCGGCGCGCGCCAGGCATAGCGTTCGATGAATCCGGCCTGACCGACCGGGTCCGCGGTGATGACGACTCGGGGCGTGTCCTTCGGCAGCTCGGCCAGAACCAATGCCAGGTCGTCATCGGCCGCCTCGTGCTCCGGCCAGACGACGACCAGCAACGCGAGCTTGTCCATGGCGAGGCTGCTGCGGCGGATCAGTTCGGCCCCGATGGCGGGGCTGGTGGCGAGCAGGCTGATCCGGCCCGAGGCGAGGTGGTGGGCCGCCCGCGCGGCGAACGGACCGGCCGCAACGAGTTTTCCGGCCGGGGTGGCCGCACGGGCGGCCGCTCCGGTCCAGGCTTCCAGGGCTGCGTCGGGGCAGAGGAGAAGGACGGGATGTTCCGGGTCTTCCGAGCGGCCAAGGGCGGCCGCGAGCAGGGGGCCGACGTAGGCGGGCGACGGGGGAGTCGCGAGCACCACGGTGTTGCCGCGGGCGATCATGGCGGCGGCCTGAATGGCACCGAAAACGTCGTTGTCCCCGCGTTCCGGCGGGGTGGCTGCGATCACGGAAGACACGGGTTCCTCGATTGTCAAAGACGTCCTGCCAACGGGAAGCAAGATAACCCCGTTCTCGTATTGACATCGCTTCGGGAATCCACGAACCTTCCCGCCGCCGCCCTCCACCTCAAGCCCCGGTGCCACTTCCGTGACCAAGGTCTATCGCCTGCCCGAGCCGCTCTCCAGCAATCTCGCTCATATCAGGGGCTCCGAAACCGTCGCCATCAACGCCGAGGCAAAACGCCTTCGGGCGCTTGGCAAGGACGTGGTGGACCTGAGTGTCGGCGAACCGGATTTCGATACGCCGACTTCAGCGGCGCAAGCCGGTATCCAGGCGATTCAGAAAGGGACCACTCGGTATCCGCCCAACATCGGGATCGCCGATCTCCGGACCGCGATGGCGAATCACCTGAGCCAACTGTCGGGCGGCCGTGAGGTCGATCCGGACCGCCTGGTGGTGAGCACGGGGTCCAAGCAGGCTCTGTTCAATGCCTGCTTTGCGCTCTTCGGGCCGAAGGACAAGGTTCTGATTCCGTCGCCGGCGTGGGTGTCCTATCCGCAGATCGTCCATCTGTCGCGGGCCGAGCCGGTGATGGTGCCCGGTGACGGGGAGTGGGGCCTCAAGGTCAGTGTGAAGGATCTCGAGAAATACACCGATAAGCTGGTGAAGGGGCTGCTGCTCTGCTCGCCGTGTAATCCGACCGGGTCGGTCTACACGCTCTCCGAGCTCAAAGCGATCGGCGACTGGGCCCGGAAACACAACGTCTGGATCGTGAGCGACGAGATCTACCGCCGGATCAACTATGGCTCCGGGGCCGCGCCGTCGTTCTTCGATCTGCCGGACGAATACCTCGAAAAGACCGTGGTGATTTACGGCGCGAGCAAGGCGTACGCGATGACCGGCTGGCGGATCGGCGCGGCCTACGCGCCGCCACACGTGGCCAAGGCCATGGCCAATCTCCAGTCGCATACCACGACCGGCGCCAACCACCCGGCCCAGGTCGCGGCGGCGATGGCCTTCAGCGATCCCAAGGTCGAGCAGGAAGTGGTCAGGATGACGGCCGCGTTCCGGCGTCGCCGCGACCGTCTGGTCGAACGATTCCGGGTCGAGGCGCCCGGGGTCGAGTTCGTCGAACCCCATGGTGCGTTCTATCTGTTCTTCCGGGTCGACGGCGTCGGAGCCAAGGGTCTCACAGGGACCCGGTTCTGCGAACGATTGCTCGGCGAACATGGCGTGGCCCTCGTCCCCGGCGCCGCGTTCAACGACGACCGCTGGGTCCGGCTCTCGTATGCCGCATCCGAAAAAGATCTGGAAAAGGGCGTGGACCGGATCATGAAGTGTTTTGCCGAGTTCGAAGCCGGCCTGGTGTGAGCAGTCGGCTGCTTTTTCAGCGGGTCAGGAAGGAACTCGGGCGCGACGCGCGGGTCGTCGTGGCGACTGCCATGCCCCCGGCGGTGGAGGGCCGGCCGGACGATTACCGGCTGGCGCCCTCGAAGCTGATCGAAGACGATCATCTCGAAATCCACGCCGTCGGCGGGCCTCGAGCCTGCGCCGAGCCGATGGCGTTTCTCGACGGCACCCAGCGGATTGAAGTGGTCGGCTACGTCGAGGCGACGCCGGTTGTCGCCGCGCTGGTCGCCGCGGCGGTGCGGCTCCGGGTCGGCGGACATTTTGCGACGGTGGCCCGGCAGCAGCGGGCCGTGCTGGTCGGACGCCCGGACGTGCTGGAAAGCCTGGCAGGCACCTACTCGGGGTTCGACCCCGTTCCGCTCCCCGCTGACGATGTGCTCCATCCCCTCAAGTCGCTCGAAGGCGCCCACCGGCTGATCGACATCGAACGGAGCCGGCTCGAGCGAGACGTTGGCCGGGTTTTTCGCCAGACGAGCGACGCCTGGCTGGTGGTGGATGGCGTTCTCGCCGACTCCGGCGTGTGGCAGGACGATGCCCGAGCGATCGGCGTCTCGAAGAGCCACGCGACCCTGCCGTTCGGCGGGGCTGACCTCGAACGCTATCTCACGCTGCCGAGCGGACACCGGACCTCGGTGTTCGAGCCGGCCACCTGGCGGATCGCGCCGGTCCGCAGTTGGGGTCTCCGGCTCTGGCCTCACGAGGGTCACGATCTGTTCCACGGGCTGGTGCGGGTCGAAGTTGCCGTTGCCGCCGCCACCCCCGCGCACGCCGATCTGGTGTCGAGCTGGCTCCTCGCGGAGCGGGCGCCGCTCAGCCGGCCGGACGTGCGCTGGGATCGGCTCCTCTACGGGGTCGCGGCGGTCGAACGCCATCTGAGGGCCCGATGATCGGCCGCGTCGTCGCCACGGAGATGAAGCCGAGCACCCCGCATCAGTTCCTGTTCTGGACCGCACGGGATGCCCAGGTGGGGATCGGGTCGATCGTCCGGGTCGAATCGCCGGGGCGCCGGGTCTACGGCGTGGTCACGGACGCCTTCGCCTACTCCGATCTCGCGACCCCGATGGACGCGGTGTATGGGTCCGATGGCGATCCGGTCGGCGCGGTCGAGCCCAGCCACCGGAGCGAGATCCGGCTTTTCCAGACGGCGGTGCTCCGTCACGAGCCCGAAGAGCCGCTCCAGGCCGTGCCGTTAGGCGAAGTCCATCTGGCCTCCGACGCCGACGTGGCCGTGGCCCTCCGGATGGACACCTACACCACCGGCGAGAAGCCCACCGGCGTCCCGATCGGCCTTTATGCCGCGGGCGGCCTCGAAGCGCCGATCTTCGTCGATGCCGACTTCCTCCTCGGCCCCGAAGCCGCGCACCTCAACATCACCGGCGTTTCGGGCCTGGCCACGAAGACATCGGCGATCGAATTCTTCCTGACGACGATCTTCCAGCGCTTCCCGGTTCACAAGGGCCGGATCGCGGCGCTCTGCTTCAACGTGAAAGGCCCCGATCTGCTGTTTCTCGATCAGCCCGGGACCCTCACCGCCGAAGACCGCCGGCTCTACGACCGGCTCGGCATCGAACCGAGGCCGTTCACCGGCGCGCGATATTTCGCGCCGTTCAAGGCCGACGGCGTCAACCTGAACAGCCTCCGGACCCATCCCGATCTCAATCCGACCGAGCCGCTGGTCTGGGGTCTCCGCGAGGTCCTCGACTACGCCGAGGTCCTGCTCAACCGCGACGACGTCGACGCCAAGGCCGACGCCTTCATTGATTTCCTGGCCGAGCGAGTGGTCGGGAAGGAGTTCACCGACGACCACACGGGCAAGACGTTTACGGTCCGGAGCTTCGCGGAACTCGAGGGTTTTTTCCGGGCCATCTTCGATTATCTCGAAAACATGGGGCGCGGCGCCGAGATCTGGCGGACTCATCACGTGGCCACCATCCGGAAGATCCGGAACCGGCTTGGCAACATCAGCACCCGGTCCAAGGGATTGGTGACCGATGATGGCGAGGTCAACGATCTGCCCTGGGGCACGTTCCAGGACCGGAGCGTCTACGTCGTGGACGTGGCCGGCCTCGATCCGCTGGCCCAGGACCTGGTCTTCGCCCGTATCGTGTCCAAGCTACGGGAGCATCTCGAACGCCGGGACCTGGGCGTCGAACACATCGTGGTGTTCGTCGACGAACTCAACAAGTACGCCCCGCAGGATGGCCAGGATACCTACGTCCGGAAGATGCTCCTCGACCTGAGCGAGCGCGGTCGCTATCTCGGTCTGGTGCTGTTCTCGGCCCAGCAGTTCCGGTCCCAGGTGCACAAACGGGTGGTGGGCAACGCCGGGACCTCGGTATTCGGCCGCCTCGACGCCGACGAGCTCTCGACCCCGGGCTACGGCATCTTGTCGCCGGCGATCAAGGCCAAGCTGGCGGCGCTGCCCAAGGGCGAGCTGATGATCCGCCACCCGCACTTCACCCAGCCGATCTTTCTCAAGTTCCCCCGTCCCGCCGTGCTGTCTGGACGCGAAGGGATCGAGCGGTTCCCGCCCGAGGTCGAAGTCCCGTTCGAGGAGGCGGTCGTTCGCCGGCTCCGGGCGCTCGACAAGGGGATTCAGGGCAACCGGATCAAGGACCTGGTGGCCGGCCGCACCACCGACGACGTGGTTCGCGCCCTGCACGCCACCATCCGGAACCGGCCCGACGACGTCACCGCCTTCTTCATCAAGTGCCTGGGCCGCGAGGTCCGGACCCGGACGGTGGCACCGCGCGCCGGGGTTGCCCCGCTCAAGGCGCTCGACGATCCCTATGCCTGATCCGGCGTCTCTGGCGCTGGCCGACCGCGGTTCGATCGGCCATCTCCTCCGCGACCGCGCGGCACTGACCCCGGATCGCCCGGCCCTTCGGTTCGGGGCCGACCGGCTCACCTTCGCCGAAGTCGAGGATCGCTCGACCCGGGTGGCCAACCGCCTGGCCGGCCTTGGCATTGCGGCCGACGACCGGGTCGCCGTCATGATGCCTAACGGCATCGACTATCCTCTGGTCTGGCTCGGCATCGTCCGGCTCGGCGCCGTGGTCGTCCCGGTCAATACCGGGTACCGGGAATCGGACCTCCGCTACGTCCTCGCCGATTCCGGCGCTCGGGCGCTGGTGACCGTCGAGGCGCTCCGGCCCCTGGTGGATGCCGTGGTGCCCCGGTGTCCGGCTCTTGAGCTGGCCCTGTTCTGGGATGGAGCGTCGCGGCGGACGGGCCCCGGCTTCGACGGCGCGCTCGCGCCGTTCCGTGATCAGGTCGCGGCCGCGGCGCCGGGGCATCCGGTGGACCATCTCGGAGCGGGGACGCTTGCCACGCTCCAGTACACCTCCGGCACCACCGGATTCCCGAAAGGGTGCATGCTGGTCCATGGCGGATGGATTCTCTGCGCCGTCAACTACGTTCACCTCGGCGACTTTACGGCGGACGACGTGGCCGTGATCATGACCCCGTTCTATTACGGGGACTTCGGCTGGAACCTCGTGCTCTCCATCCTGGTGGGCATGGAACTCGCCATGCTGCCGCGTTTCTCGGCGTCGACTCTCTGGCGATCGATCAAGGAACTGGGCGGAACATTTTTTTACTGCCTCGGGACGATGCCCGTCCTCCTGCTCAAGCAACCGGAGGATCCAGCGGTGGATCGCGGTCACCGGGTGCGCTGGGTGTCCTGCTCGGGGATTCCGGCCGAACGGCATCGGGAAATCGAGGACCGCTGGGGCGCGCCGTGGCGCGAGGCGTACGGGACCACCGAGGTGGGGTTCGTCATCGCCACGCGGATCGACGAGGCCGATACGGTCGGGTCGGGCACCATCGGCCGGATGATCGGCGGATATTCCGGCCGGCTGGTGGACGGCGAGGGCCGCGACGTCCCCCGAGGCGTGGTCGGCGAGTTCATTTGCCAGGGGCCTCGATGGATCTCCCAGGGCTATTGGCAGAAGCCCGAGGCCACCGCAGCGTGGATGCGGGACGGATGGGCTCACACCGGCGACCTCATGCGCCAGGACCCGGCCGGCCGCTATTTCCTGGTCGGGCGGACCAAGGACATGATCCGGCGCGGGGGCGAGAACGTGGCCGCCGCCGAGGTGGAGGCGGCCCTGTGCGAGCACTCGGCCGTGGGCAACGCCGCCTGCATCGCCGTCCCGGACGAGATTCGGGGCGAGGAGGTGCTGGCGTACCTCCAGCCGGCCGGCGCCGTCCCGGACCCGGAAGCGGTGCTGGCCCATTGCCGGTCCCGGCTCGCCGCCTTCAAGGTGCCTCGATATCTCCGGTTCATTGCGGATTTCCCCATGACGCCGAGCCAGCGGATCGAGAAACACAAGCTGTCCCGGGAACTCCCGGGCAGCTACGACGCCCAGCGCCAGGCCTGGCGCTGACCCCGGCACCCCGGGCAGACACCCCGGGCCTGAGGTAGATTTTCCCCGTGCTGCTCGCTCATCTCGCCGACACCCACCTCGGGTTCCGCCAGTATCACCGGCAAACGTCTTCCGGCATCAACCAGCGGGAGGCGGACATCTCGCGGGCGTTCCGCCAGGCCGTGAGCGGCGTAATCGAGAAGCGCCCCGACGTCGTGGTCATCGCCGGCGATCTGTTCCACTCCGTGCGTCCCACCAACCAGGCCATCGTCTTCTGCTTCCGGGAATTGCAGCGCCTTCGCGAGGCTCTGCCCAAGACCCGGATCGCGGTAATTGCCGGCAACCACGATACGCCCCGAGCCACCGAGACCGGATCGATCCTCAAGCTGTTCGCGGAGCTCGGTGTCGTGGTGGCGATGGATCATGCCGACCGGGTCGTGATGCCGGAGTTAGACCTCGCCCTCACCCTGGTGCCGCATACGGCGCTGGAGGCCGACGAGCGGCCCGATCTGCGGCCCGAGGGGCCGGAGAAGTACCAGGTGCTCGTGGTACACGGCGAGGTCGAAGGGCTGTTCCCGCTCGACCGGTGGTGGGCTGAACCGGGCGGCGCCGTCATCGACCCCTCGGACCTGGCCTCGGATCGCTGGAACTATGTTGCCCTCGGCCACTACCACGTGATGCGTGAGATCGGGCCCCGGGTCTGGTACTCCGGCGCCCTCGAATACGTCAGTCCCAACCCCTGGGGCGAGCTGATCGAGGAAGGGAAGACCGGGGTTCGGGGAAAGGGCTGGCTGCTGGTTGATCTCGATACCGGCACGGTCGAGCGCCAGTATCTCAAGCGGGACCGGCGGCTGATCGACCTGCCTGCCATCGACGGCCAGGGCCTCGCTGCGCCGGAACTGAACGAGTTGATCAAGGAACGGGTTGCCAAGGTCCGCGGCGGGATCGCCGATCAGATGGTCCGGCTGGTGGTTCACGAGGTCGCCCGCCATGTGATCCGCGAACTCGACCACGCGGCCATCCGCGCCTTCAAGGCGTCAGCGCTGCACTTCCACCTTGATCTCCGCCGGGCGACTCAGCATCGAACCGTCGGGGTCGGGGCGCCCGGGCCTCGGCAGACCCTGACTGACGTCCTCAGGGGGTTCCTCGGGCGCCGGCCGCTGCCTGAGCGGGTGGCCCGCGACCGGTTCGTCGACCGCGGGATCTCGCTCCTCGAGGCGGCCTCGGCCGAAGAAGAGGGGGGCGGCTGATGCAGCTTCGCCGAATCCGCCTCACCAATTTTCGTCAGCACGCCGATACCGTCCTCGAGTTTGATCGCGGACTGACCGGGATCGTGGGGCCAAACGGCGCCGGAAAATCCACCCTGCTCGAGGCCATCGCCTGGGCGATGTACGGGACGCCTGCGGCCCGCGGCAACCGGGACTCGATCCGGCGCCGTTCGGCACCGCCCCGCTCCAAGGTCGAAGTCGAGCTCGATTTTGCGATCGGCGCTCACCAGTACCGGGTGGTCCGCTCGCTCCAGGGCGCCTCGCTCCACCTCGACGGGGAAGCCGCGCCGATTGCCAACAGTTCGGCCGCCGTGTCCGACCGGGTGGGCCGCCTCCTCGGGATGACCAAGGAGGAGTTCTTCAACACCTACTTCACCGGCCAGAAGGAACTGGCGGTGATGGCTTCGATGTCCGCTCCGGAGCGGGCCCGGTTTCTGAGCCGGGTCCTCGGCTACGAACGCCTGGCCCTGGTCCAGACCCGTCTCAAGGAGGAGCGCTCGATCCTCAAGGCCCAGCTCCAGACCGCCGAAACCGGCCTCGAGGATCCGGCCCAGCTGGCCGGGGAAGAGCAGCGGGCCGGCGAACGGCTCGCCGCCGCGGAGCTCGGGCTTTCCCGCGCGACCGCTCACCGGATCGCGTCCGACCGAGCCCACGCGGTGATGGCGCCCGAATGGCAGCGCCTGGAACTCCGGCGGGAACAGGTCCGGACCATCGAATCGGATCTGCAGATCTCCGACCACTCCGCCATCGAGGCCCGCCGGAGCTTCGAGATCATGGACCTGGCGCTGCGCGAGGCGCTCGAGGCCCAGGCTCAACGCGAGGAACTGCTGCCAGGCCTTGCGGAGTGGGACGATCTGATCGCCCGCCGGGACCGTCTCGACGCCGACTCGCACGCCTTCGCCGGGCGGCGCGCGGTGGAGGCCGAGGCGGCCGAGGTCCGGAGGAACGTCGCCGCGTCAGGTGACCGCCTGGCGCAACTGCCTGATCCGGCGCGCCTTGCCTTGGCACGTGAGGAGATCGCGCGTGTCGAGGCTGCGCTCCAGCAGTCGGCGGCGACGGCTGAAGAACTCCGCAACGAGTTGGTGCGGGAGCGGCAGAACGCCGAGACCATGCTCAAGGGCCTCTACGCCCAGCACGACGAGATGAAGGGCCAGAAGGCCCGCCTCACGTCCGCCGGCGCCGAGGGAGTCTGCCCAACCTGCGGCAAACCTCTTGGCAAGGAATACGAAGGCGTCCTCGACGATCTCGAAGGCCGTCTGGCGGTGATCGTCGCCGACGGCCGCCACTACCGGGCCCGGATCGAGCAGCTCACCCGCGAACCGGAGGCGCTCGTCGCCGCCCGGAAGAGTCTTGAAACGGCCGAGGCCGAGGTGACCCGGCTCACCCGCGCCGTGGGCCGAATCGAGGAAGGCGTCGCCGAGCGGGTCCGGATCGAAGCGTCGAGATCCGATCTGGTGGCCCGGCTCGAGCGGCTCGAGCGCCAGCTCGCCGCCGTGCCGACCACGTATGACGAGGCCCTTCACCAGTCGGTCCGGGAACGGATCACGGCCCTCGAACCTCGGCGCGAGCAGGTCGTGCTCCTGGGCGCGCGGGCCGAGCGGGCGGTCGAGCTGGTGGCCCGGGCGGCGGAGGCGGAACAGGCGCTGACCCGGATCGAAACCCGGGCCGCGGGGCTTCGCGAGGAACTCGCGGCGTTAGGCTGGTCGGCGGAGGAGTACGAACTCGGCCGCCAGCGGATCCAGGCGGCGGAACGGGAGCGGCAGGCGGCGGAGCTGGCGCTGGTGCGGGCGGGCGCCGAACGGTCCGCGGCCGCGGAATTACGGGATCAGGTTGCCCGGCGTCGGGCCGACCGGGATCGCCGTGCGGCCGAGGCCGACCGGATCCGGAGCGACCTCGAGCTCAACCAGGAACTCGACCGCGCCTTTACCGATCTTCGCGACGAGCTCAACGAGCAGCTCCGACCCGACCTCGCGGATCACGCCTCCGTGCTGCTGCGCGCCCTGACCAACGACCGGTATTCCGACCTCGATCTCGACGAAGATTACGTCGCCACGATCGTGGACGACGGAGAACCGAAGACGGTGATCTCCGGCGGCGAGGAAGACGTCGTGAATCTGGCCCTGCGACTCGCGATCAGCCAGATGATCGCGGAGCGGGCCGGCCAGCCGTTCTCCCTCCTGATCCTCGACGAGGTCTTCGGTTCCCTCGACGAGGAGCGCCGCGCGTCGGTCGTGGAGTTGCTCCGGGCTCTCGCCGACCGCTTCCCTCAGGTCATCCTCATCACCCATATCGAATCGGTGCGGGACGGGTTCGACCGGATCGTCCGGATCGACTACGATGTCGAGCAGGGCATCGCGCGGGCCCGGGAGGAACGGGTCACCCCGGAGGAGTCCGATGCCGCGGCTTGAGGGCATTCACGGACCGCAGGTCCTCGGACCCATCCACGTCGAAGAACTCAATCGGGTGTTCTCGGAGTCCTTCACGGATCGCTATCATCGCGACGGCATGACCGGCGTCCGGGTGCCCGAACTGAGCCCCGCGATCTGGCGCTTCGCCATGGACAGCGCCGGGCCCGGTGCGATGCATTGGCGGGATCCGCAGGGGCGACTGGCGGCGTTCAATCTCGCCCACGTGTCGGGGCAGGAAGGCTGGATGGGGCCGCTGGCGGTCCGGCCCGACTGGCAGCGACGGGGGCTCGGCCGGGCCATTGTGACCGCGGCGATCGAGCGGCTCATGGCGGCCGGTTGCCGAACGATCGGTCTCGAAACCATGCCGCGGACGGTCGACAACATCGGGTTCTACAGCGGCCTCGGGTTCCGGCCCGGACACCTGACGGTGGCGATGATCCGGGACGTGCGCCGGAGCGAGGGCGTGGCGGGGGAACTCGGTTCGTCGATGGGGGATCCGGCCAGTTGGCTCGAGGCGGCCCGCAGCCTGGCGGCCTCGGTCATCCCCGGGGCCGATTTCAGCCGTGAGATCCTGCTCACGCTCGATCAATCGTTAGGTGATGTCACCGTCGTCCGCCGGGATGGCGTCTGGGCCGGCTACGCCGTCTGGCACTCGGCCCCGCTCGCCGTGGGCCGACCTCCGGATGAGGTCCGGATTCTCAAGATCGTGGCCGCGGACCGGCCGGCCTTCCGGGCCGTGCTCGAGGCCCTGGTCCGTGAGGCGGCCGCTCGCGGCCTCAGTCGTGTGGCGATCCGCGCCCAGACCGCCTTCCGCGATGCCTATGGTGACCTGGTTGACCTCCGGTTCCGGGTCCACTGGACCGATCTCCGGATGACTCTGGCCGGCCATCCCGAGCACCACCCGGCGGAGGGCGTGTTGTTCTCCAACTGGGAGATCTGAGGCTCAGCGCGGTTCTCTGAGCGCCCACCACCGGACCAGCAGGGCAACCCCGGCCGCAAGGAGAAGGTGGACCAGTCCGAGGCCCACCGGACGGATGAAGGTGAGAACGAGCCATGCCGCGAGGGCAATGATCGCGCCAATCAGGTTCAGGTTCACGAAGCCTCCAGACTGCGTTGACGCTCTTCCCCGTATTCCCTATTATAGAACTGTCGGCTGGTGACTGGGAACTCCGTTATTGAGCCAACAGGTCCGATGCTGGGCCCACATACCGGGATTGATGTCATGCCCTACGGGGAAGGCAGATATCGTGGTGAGGGCGCCGAAAATCCACTTCGGGCTTCAATAATCCTCCTGGTTGCCAGTCGACTCCGGGGCGCCGACCGACATCACGTCTGGTCGGCGCCCTCCCTTTTTCGCGAAAGCCCGGCCCATGGCCACCTGCGTCGTCGCCCGGCGGCTCCATTTCAACGCCGCCCACCGCCTCCACAACCCGGCCCGATCGGCTGAATGGAACCAGGCCACCTTCGGTCCGTGTAACAATCCGAACTATCACGGGCACAACTACGAACTCGACGTACTGGTCGAAGGTGAAATCGACCCCGAGACCGGCTACGTTCTGGATGTCGGGCTGCTCAAGGGCATCGTTGAGGCCTCGGTCCTTTCGGTGCTCGATCACAAGAACCTCAATCTCGACGTCCCGTGGTTCCGGGACCGGATTCCGTCCGCCGAGAACATCGCGGTCTTCTGCTGGGAGCAGATCGCGCCACGATTGCCGGCCGGCCGGCTCACCCTGATACGACTTTGGGAGACACCGCGCAACTATGTCGAATACCACGGCGCCTGACATCCGGGTCCATGTCCGGGCAATCCTTGAAGCGCTCGGCGAGGACGTCGAGCGCAACGGCCTGGCTCGGACGCCGGAACGGGTCGAGAAGGCCTACCGCTGGCTCACCAAGGGTTACGAGATGTCGGTGGCCGATGTCGTGGGGAGCGGCGTGTTCGAGGAATCGCACGAGAACATGATCCTCGTGCGGGATATCGAGCTCTACTCGATGTGCGAGCACCACATGCTGCCGTTCTTCGGGAAGGCCCATGTGGCCTACCTCCCGAAGGGCCGTATCATCGGGCTCTCCAAGCTGCCCCGGATCGTCGAGGTGTTCGCGCGCCGATTGCAGGTTCAGGAGCGGCTGACCGATCAGGTCGCCGACGCCGTGATGGAAGTGCTCGAACCGGCCGGGGTCGGCGTCGTGATCGAGGCGGCTCACCTCTGCATGATGATGCGGGGCGTGGAAAAACAGAACTCGACCACGGTGACCAGCGCGCTCCGCGGCGTATTCAAGGATGACGCCCGGACCCGGGAGGAATTCCTCCGCCTGGTCCACGGCCCCAGGATCATCGCCTGACATGCCGCGACTGACGGGTCGACTCGCGGTGGTGACCGGCGGTTCGACCGGGATCGGGGCGGCCGTGGCCGCCTCGCTTCGGCACGAGGGCGCCACGGTCGTCCGGGCATCGCGGAACCCCGGTCCCTCCGAGGGAGGCGATATCCCGGTCGCCGTCGATCTTGCCGCGGATGCCGGTCCCGATGAACTGGCGACCCGGGTGCTCGAGATCGGGGTTCCCGATCTCATCGTGAGTAGCGCCGGTGGTTTCCTGCTCGCCCCCTTCGCCGACACATCGCTGGGTGACCTCGACGAACTCTATCGCGTCAACCTTCGGGCGCCGTTCGAGTTGGCCCGCCGCCTTCTTCCGCCGATGAAGTCCCGGGGGCGGGGCCGTCACATCCTGATCGGCTCGGTGGCCGATCACCGAGCCTTCCCGGGCAACGCCGCCTACAGTGCGACCAAGTTCGGTCTGCGCGGTTGGCACGAAGTGCTCGAGGAGGAATACCGCGGCACCGGCGTCCTCTGTTCGCTGGTCAGCCCCGGACCGGTGGACACGCCGCTCTGGGATCCCTTCGATCCCGACCACCGTGATGACCTCCCGTCCCGGGCCGTGATGCTCAAGCCCTCCGACGTCGCCGAGGCAGTCCTCTGGATCGCTACCCGCCCGGTGCATGTCGGGGTCAGTGTGCTCCGGATCGGGCCCGCCTGACCTTCTGACCGATGTTCATCGAACTGACCGATCACCTCCGCTGCACGGCGGATCATGATGAGTCGTTCCTCGTCCTGCTGCCGGTCCGTATGGACGGGCGGCGGGTGGTCGACGGGACGCTCGGTTGTCCCCGGTGCGGGCGAGAGGTCGCGATCATCAATGGGGTCACGGATTTCGGTGGCGGCCTGGCATCGCAGGCCGGCACCGCGCTCGATGCCGCCGCCGTCGCGACGTTCGTGGGCCTGGAGGGCCCAGGCGGCTATCTCGGGCTGTTCGGACCGGCGGCCGCCGTGGCAGAACGCCTTCACGACCTCCTGCCGGGCATCCGGCTGGTTCTGGTAAATCCGCCCTCGGGTACGCCACTCACGGAGATGGCCAGCATGCTCCAGGCCGGCCGGTCGCCTCTCAAGTCACGATCGATGCGCGCGGTGGTCGTGGCCGGTTCGGCCGGGGCTGACCCGGATTGGGTCGATCAGGCGGCCGATGCCGTGCTCCCGGGCAATCGCCTCGTTGTGGAAGGACCGGCACGGGCGCGCCCCGATCTCGAAGTGCTGATGGAGGGCGCCGGTGTATGGGTCGCCCGGAAGGCACCCAGCCGGTCGGTCGGCGCCTAACGATTTTCCGTCGCCGGTAAGCGCAGGGCCTGGCCGGGCCGGATCCGAAGCCAGGTCGGGATCGCGTTGACCCGCCGAAGGGCCCCTTCCGCGATGCCGTGCTCCCGGGCGATGTCGCCCAGGGTCTCGCCCCGGCGAACCCGGATCAGCAACCCCAGCTCGGGGGCGCTCGAGGTCTGCAGCGGTGTGGCGATCGCGGGCAATCGAGCGAGCAGGGCGGACAAGCCGTCGCCCATGCCGACCGGCACCTTGAGCCATGAACCGCCGGGCGGCGTTACCCCGCCGATCAACTCCGGATTGAGATCCCGAAGCCGTGACCGATCGAGGCCAAGCACGGTTTCGGCGCTGCCGAGACGGATCGGGCGGTTGACGCGGACCGAATCGAGTGGCGGGGGAGCGGTCGTATCAACCGCAAATCCGTAGCGGGCCGGATTCCGGCCGATGGCAGCGGCCGCCAGCAGCTGAGGCACGTAGTCGCGGGTCTCTTTGGGCAGCATCCGCCGGTCAGCCAGGGCGAAAAAGGCATCGCCGCCGTCATCGTCCCCGGGAGCCAGACGGAGCAGGCTCCTGCTGACTCGGCCGGCCCCGCCGTTGTACGCAGCCGCGGCGAGAAGCGGCGATCCGAATTCGCGGGTGAGATCCTTGATGTGGCGGATGGCGGCATCGGTGGCCCGCTCCGGGTTCCGCCGTTCGTCGATCCACCGGTCGACCCGGAGCCCCAGCCCGCGGGCCGTTTCCGGGATGAACTGCCACATGCCCGCCGCGCCCGCCCGGCTGGTCGCCGCGTTGGAGAATCCACTCTCGATCACCGGGAGAAAGCCGAACTCCGAGGGAAGTCCCTCGTCGGCGAGGCGACGCTGGATCGCCCCCTGGTAGCGGTTCCCGCGGTTGAGCCACTGGCTCATCCGGTCTCGGGCCGGGCCGGTGAAATACGTCAGGTACCGGGCGACGTCCGGGCGGGTCAGCAGCGCTGGGTCGAAGCCAGCCGCCGTGTCCGCCTGGGCAGCGAGCGCGCCGGCTGACAAATTCAGGCAGGTAGTCAGGAGCAGGGCCAGTCTCATGCGATGGTGATTGGCATAGCTTGGGCCGTCCCCTTGCCTCTGCTAGCATGTTGCCACCAAACGTCTTAGTCGTACCGTTCACGGGCCAAAACGACCGAGGGACCGGCGATGCTTGCCGGTCCCTCGGAAAAAGCGGTCGAGGCTGGAGTTGATCAGGCCGAGCCGTTTCGGCGGCGGAGCCAGCTCGCGCCGAGGGTGGCGATCAGGCCGGTTGCGAGCAGGACGACCGTGGCCGGTTCCGGCGTGGTCGTCGTCCCAAGCTCGAAAGTGTCGTTCACCGCATACTGGTTCTGGCCCGCAAAGCCGAGCTGGACGTTGTCGACGAAGCCGTGGTACTGGTACGGCCAGTAACTCCCCACGCCAACACTGATCGCCGACACGAAGGCGTTGCCGGAGAAACACCCGCTCGAGGCCCAGCCCGCCACCGAGAAGGTCGTCAACGGGTTGCCGTTGAGCGGCGGCTGGAAATTGCAGCCGGAGCCCGTTCCGGTGTTGGGCCGCCAACGCCAGAGGCTTTGGCTGAGCAGGTTCGCCGTGTGCCACACGTCGTTGACGGTCGGGGCGCCGCCGTTGTTGTAGTAGCCCTCCCAGATCAGCTGATCCTCGACGCCGTTGTCGTTGATATACAGGCGTAGGACTGGGGTCTGGGCCGCCCAGGGGATGTCGGTCGGCGTGTTGAGTGATTCGCGGAACCAGTCGAAGCTGAGGCAGTCGATCATGCTGAGCAGTCCGAACCCGCCCACATCGAAGGAGTCGCGGCGGTAGAATGCCCAGTCAGCGAGGTTGCCGCTGGCGGTCAGCTCGAGCGAACCGTTGCCGGCCCGCGGATTCGTTCCGGTGATGCCGACAGTCGCGCCACCCTGGACCTCGGGACCCCACACAGGGTTCGACGGGTAGATCGGGGTGGGCGAGCCCGAATGGCTGCAACCCTGGCTGGTACCGGGGTTGGTGGCGTTGGCGACCGAGCCGTTCAACAGCAGGGCGGCGACCGTGGCGATGGCAATGCGAAATGGTGTCATGGCAGTCTCCTGGCCCCATGAAATGCAATCGCCATGCCTAGAAACTGGGCGTGTCTCAATTGCTGACATCTGCGTTTGCGCAATGTGTTGCAGGCAGGCTACGTCGTGAATCCGGTTTGGATCATGCCGCTGTCCCACTGTTCCATAGGCGGGCGCTAATTAATTGCAGCACAACGTAGTAGGTCGTCGCGGCAATCCAGAGTCTGGGCCAAACTCTCGTCAGGTTGTGGTGGGTGGGTAGCTCTCGTGCGGCCCTTGTTGCGTCGAGTGCGAGCCTCGATTGTGGTTCGGATCCTTCAGTCTGTGGTCCGCCCCCCATCGCGCGCAATCAATTGGCCGAAAACCGTCACCCCGCGCCCCAGTTTGAGAGATCCCGCGGCCACGGTGGTCTGCGCGTCCGCTTGGCCAACGGAGCAGCCGTCGCCAAGGACGACCTGCCCCTCACCGATCACCGGTCCCAGCACTTCAGCTGCCGGCCCCACGACGACATCCCGGCGGCCGACCAGACTGCCCCGGATCGCCACGGCCCGTTCGAGGGTTACGTCGCCATGGACCTTTACGCTACCATCAATCTCGGCGCCCTGACGGACCGTGAGCCGCCCGGTCACCACCAGGCATCCGGTCACCTTGACGCCCGGCCCGATCTCGAGGTCGCCGTCGATTCGGTGGTGGTCACCGATCCGGCGGGCGCCTTCGGGCATCTGCCAGGCTCCCGTGGCGGACGCGCGCGCTGGGGCGGCGGACCCGGTGGTCCTGATCGCGGGCGCCCCGATCCGGTCGAACTCGACCCCGGGGCCAACCGTCACGGATTCGTCGGACGAAATCCGGCCCTGGAGCGCCGAACCGCTCCCGACCGACAGGGCCCCGCCGGCATGTACCCAGCGAAGAACCCGGGATCGATCGCCTAACGTCACGCGCCGTTCACCGAGCAGGGCCCGGTAGACCGTCTGCGGGCCACCGGTGAAATCCTCGGTGGCGTGCACTTCCTGGAGAAAGGTCTGGTTGCCTGCCAGGGCGATCGGGGTGTCGACGCGCACCACCCGGTCCTGCGTACTCCCCGGTTCACCCGGCCGGAGGACGTCGGGGCCGGCCTTGACCCGGGCAAAATGAGTTCCGTCGGGAAGGCGGCCGAGAAAATCCGCCGGTGTGGTCGTCGGGAGCAGGTTCATCTGGCGCCCGAGGTATAGACGAAATCCCTTGGCGAGGAAGGAGACATCGCCGGCATCGCGGGGAACCACCCGAAGCGGCGCGACGTCGCTTGGACGGAGCAGTTCGAGGATCGCGGGTATCAGCGGCAGGAGCATCCAGCCCAGGGTGATACTCCCGAACGCGAGGCCGTGCCAGGGACTCACGGGATGCCTCCGTTCCCGCCATCGCCGTTGCCGTTGCGGTACCGCTCGGTCTTCTCCCAGTGGTGTTCTTCGCCCCGGAGGGACTGGACCATCTGGGTGACGGTGGCAACCGACACCGAGATGAGGCTGACCAGGAACCCGAACATGAGGAAGGGCAGGAGCCGAATCCGGTTCCGCGACCCGTCGAGCCTGGCCGCCGTCGCGACCTCGAAGAACGCCGCGAAATTGCCCAGCGTGCTGTACGTCGCCACCCCGAGGACCGGGAGAATGCCATACTCGACCGGGAAGCCGACGTAGTACAGCGCCGTCGCGAGGCCGAACCCGACCAGCAGCAACGGTCCGACCGCGAAGACGCCGAGCAACAGGAGCCCGTCGAAGACCACGCTGGCCGGGAGGCGCCGGACACTCTTGAGCAGCGGCCAGGCAAACGTGGCGAGGGCCTGGTTGTGGCCGCGGGCCCAGCGCTTGATCTGCCGGATCCGGGTCGGCCAGTTCTCGGGGACCTCTTCGTAGCATTCGGAGCGATTCTGGTAGACGACCTGCCAGCCGGCCACAATCAGGCGATACGTCATGTCGGTGTCTTCGGCCAGGGCGTCCGCGTGCCATCCGCCCACCGCCTCCAGCGCCGAGCGTCGGACGCCGCCGACCGTTCCTCCGTACTGCGGGACCAGGCCGAGGTTCATGCGGGCCTGCTGATCGACCTGGTAGCCGCCCGAGCGCTCGAGATCGAGAAGCCGGGTCAGCAGGGTCCGGCTCAGATTGAGCGGCACCACCCGGCCCATCACCGCTCCGACCTCGGGGTCGAAGAACGGAGCCACCAGCTGCTTGATCAATCCGGCGCCAGGGAGGTAGTCGGCGTCGAAGACGAGGATGACTTCGGTCTCGATCTCGCCGGAAGTCTCCGCGAGGGCGGCGGCTTTGCCCGGACGGCCACCCGTTCGGTGCCGCGGTTTCACCCGACCCGGGAACCGCCGGGCGTAGTCGTCGAGGATCGCCTTCGTCCCGTCCGTCGATCGATCATTGATCACGACGATCGAGAGCCGGTCGGCGGGGTAGTCGGCGCCAAGCAGGGCGTCGAGCATCCCGGCGATGACTCTTTCCTCGTTGTGCGCAGGAACCACGATCGTGACCGGCGGCCACTGGGCGGTGCCGATGTCGACGTACGGCTGCCGCTGGGTGCCGAACAGGCGGTTCAGCGTGAAGATGTAGTGGCGGATCGTGTAGACCGCGACGATCCCCACGATGATGAAAAGCGGAACCAGGAGCGCGGTTCTCATGACCGTCTCGGCTCCTGCCAGAGGGCCGAGGGCCAGCTCATCGCCCAGCCGTAGAAAGCCACGAAGACCATCACGTGGAGCAGCAGTCCGAACATGAGAAAAAGCGTTGGCAGAACGACGAGGGTCCCGAGGGAAACCAGGTAGGCGTGCATCATGGCCAGCAGCGGCAGGAAGATCGCCAGGTGGCCGAGGATCATTACCGTAAGGGTCAGTTTCCGGATCAGGCTCAGGTCGAAGAGGTAGAAGGTGAAGCCGAGGACCAGGGGAATCAGACCCATCACGACCAGGCCGGCCTGGAGCTGGCCCACCAGGTACTCTGACAGCCGATACGGGAAGTACTCGGGCCAGAATCGGAAATAGACGATGGCGGTCGACTGGACCAGCGCCAGGGCCCGGACGAAGTACGCCAGGGGAATGAGCGGCCCCCTCAGCGCGAAGCTCAACCCGAAGACCGCCAGGGTCGCGATGGTGGCCGCGAGCAGGGCCGTGCCGTCGGGCGGGATCGCGTCGAACGTCAGCGTCGGGACCGTGAGATGGATCCGTCCCAGGACCGAGGCCGACCGCTGGACGACGGTGCCCGGCAGCCCGAGGAAGGCATGGGCCTGACGGAAGATCCAGGTCCACGCCGTGCCTAACAGCGGGAGCGAGGCCAGCAATCCGGCCACGCCGATCAAGGCCGTGGTCGACGCCATCGCGAGCCGCCGCCCCGCGTCGGGTAGCTTGAGCATGGCCCGATGCGGGTCGATGGTACCGCCCCGCGCGCCTCGGCGGGCCAGGGTGCGAAGGAGACCTTCGCGGGCCGCGGCGCTACCAGTGACGGGCGATGCCAAGGCTCCCCCCGGTTCGGCGATAGAACGGATTGTGGTAGTAGTCCGCGCCGAAGGTCAGGCTGATGTGGCGACCGAGCCATTCCTCGAACTCGGCGCCGGCCTCCTGGCTCGCGAATTCGCGGAGGGCCTGGGGGGTGCCGAGCAACTGATAGCTCTCCCGGCCGGCGCTGCCCCGGAGCACGAAGAGCCGCCGCCCGGTTCGCCCGATCGTCAGGGCCCCGACCCCCCGGGCCGAACGCCGGCTGCCCGGATTGCTCCAGTTGATCCGGATTCCGGCCTCGGCCACGATGCCGTCTCCGTAGACCGCGAGACTGGTGAACCCGGCGTGGTCGCGATAGACGTCCTTGGAGCGGACCGCCGTGAAGCCGGCCGTGAACAGGACGCGGTCCCTGGTGGCGAGCTTTCGGTGGATCGAGGCGTCGAACCGGAGGTCAGGGAGGGCGAACCGGCCGGTACCGCCACCGATGGTCGTGGTGGTGAACCATTTGGAGCCGAAGGCATGACGGAGGCCGCCGCCGGCGTAGACGCCGCGGTCGCCGAAGGCTCGCTGCCAGCGAGCTTCTCCCAGGATGAGATCACGGGGACCGGCGACGACCGCGGCCCGAAAACCGACGGAGGCCCAGTCGCCGTAGCCGTTGGTGACGCCGGCGGCGGCGCCGGAGAGCCGAATCCAGCTGTCGCCGAATTGGCTTGGCGCGGACTGGGCCAGCGCCACGGCCGGCCGGAGCAGGGCGAACAGGAGGACCAGGCGCCGAATCATCCCGGTCAGCTCGCCAAGGCAGTGGATCCAGCGCTCACGGCCACCTGGTCGGCGAAGTACTGCTCGATTGCGTTGCAGATTCGCTCCGAGGCATGGCCGTCGCCAAACGGGTTCTCGCCCTGGATCATCCGGGCCCGGGCCAGCGGGTCGGCAAGCAGTCGATCCACGGTGGCGATGATCTGCTGCGGCTCGGTGCCGACCAGGACGCCAAAGCCGCTCTCCACCACCTCGGGACGCTCGGTCACTTCCCGGAGAATGACCACCGGTTTCCGGAGCGACGGGGCTTCTTCCTGGAGCCCGCCTGAGTCGGTGAGGACCAGCTCGCTTCGCCGCATCACTTCGATCACGTCGCGGTAGCCCAGCGGGTCGAGCAGGACGATCCGGTCGGTTCGGCCCAACTCGGGGACGACGACCTCGCGGACCCTGGGGTTCAAGTGCACCGGGAAGATCAGTTGCAGCGTCGGGTGCCGGCGGACCAGTTCCTTCATGGCCTGGCAGACGCCGTGGAGCCGGTCGCCTAACGTTTCCCGCCGGTGTGCCGTGACCAGTACCGTCCGCCGTTCGCCCCACGGCAGACCGCGGAGGATCGGATCGGTGAAGTCGCCGGCCGGGCCGAGCATCTCGAGGGCGTCGACGATGGTGTTGCCGGTTACGATCACGTCCTTCGCGGGGATCTGCTCGCTCGCGAGGTTGTGGCGGGCCCGCTCGGTCGGGGCGAAGTGGAGATCGGTGACCGCGGTGGCCATCCGCCGATTCGCCTCCTCGGGGAACGGCCGGCGGAGGTCGCCGGAACGCAGGCCGGCCTCGACGTGACCGATCGGGATGGTGGAGTAGAACGCGGCCAGTGCGGCCGCGACGACGGTGGAGGTGTCCCCCTGAACCAGAAGCATGTCCGGCCGGGTTCGCCGAAAGGCGTCGGTCAGGGCCAACAGTGCCTGGGCGGTGAATTGGGCCAGGGTCCGGTTGGCGTGCGTCAGGCCCAGATCGATGTCGGGAACGATGCCGAACGCCTCGCAGGCCTGGACCAGCATCTCGCGGTGCTGGGAGGTTGCGATGACAACGGGCGAAAAGGTGGCCGGACGCCGCTCCAATTCGCGGATGACGGGAGCCATTTTGATGGCTTCCGGTCTGGTTCCGAGGACGACGGCAATCTTGTAAGGTTTTGGCAATGAATTACTTACGCCTCCGAATCCCCGCCGCAAATGGTTGCACTTTTCTCACCGTGCGAAGGGCAAGTCCGGTGCCAGCCATCACGTTCAGGCGTCGCCGGTTCCGTGCGCCTCGGCCTCACGATACAGCGCGTCGATCTGGTCACGGTAATGGGCCTCGACGACCCGCCGCTTTACCGACAGCTTCGGGGTGAGTTCTCCCGACTCGATCGAGAACTCGCGGGCCACCGCGAGGAACCGTTTGGGGACTTCGAACCGGGCGAGGTCCCGCAGGTGTTTCTTGGCTTCGGATTCGAGGTGGGCGAGCACGGCGGGGCGCGTGACGAGTTCCTGGCGGGTGTTCCAGGTGATTCCCGCGGCTCGGGCCCAGGTCTCGAGCGGCCCGAAGTTGGGCGCGATCAGCGCGATCGGGAATTTTCGGCGGTCACCCAGGATGACGGCATTGGCGATGAACGGGTTCTGGCGGAGCAGGCCCTCGATCGGCTGGGGCACGATCTTCTTGCCGCCCGCCGTGGCGATGAGGTCTTTCTTGCGGTCGGTGATCCGGAGGTAGCCGTCGGCGTCGATCTCGCCGATATCGCCGGTATGGAACCAGCCATCGGGGTCGATCGCCTCCGCCGTCTCGGTCGGTTTGCCGAAGTAACCCCGCATGACGTGGGGGCCGCGGGTCAGGATTTCCCCGTCGGCGGCGATCATCACCTCGACGCCCGGCATGGCGCGCCCCACGGTCCCGATCCGGTGGTGAGTCGGTGTGTTCACGGTAATGACGGGCGAGGTCTCGGTGAGGCCGTACCCCTCGAGGATCGGAATGCCGGCGGCCAGGAAGAACCGGGCGATCTCCGGCGAGAGTGGGGCGCCGCCAGAGAGGAAATACCGGAGCCGGCCGCCGACCCGGGCCCTGATCTTCCGGAATACCACCCGGTCCGCTATTGCCCGCTGGATGGCGAGGCCGGCTGGAACCGGTTTCCCGGCAAGGCGGAGATCGGCCCACTGCTCCCCGACTCGCTTGGCCCAGAAGAAGATGGTCCGGGTGAGCGGCGATCCCTGGACGGCGGCCTCGAGCGCGCGGGCGTAGATCTTCTCGTAGAGGCGCGGGACGGCCGCGACCACCGTCGGCTTCATCGCCAGGAGGTCGAGGGGTACCGTTTCGATACTCTGGGCGTAGTTGATCACGACGCCCGAATGGAACATCGCGTAGTGTCCCGTCATCCGTTCGAATATGTGCGAGAGCGGCAGGAGCGAGAGGCACTCGTCGGTGTCGGACACTGGCAGCACCGCCACACCGGCGCGGACGTTCGAAGCGATGTTCCCGTGGGTGAGCATGACGCCCTTGGGGTCGCCGGTGGTGCCGGAGGTGTAGATGATGGTGGCGAGTTCGTCGGGCTGGGCGAGCAGGGCCTGCCGGCGCCATGCCTCCGGGCCAACCGTGTGGGCGGCGCCGTGTCGCTCCAGCGCCTCGAGCGAGAGCAGGTCCGGGCCGGCCAGATCGGTGTCGAAGCCGATGATCCATTCGAGCGCCGGAAGCTCGTTCCGGATCGAGGCAACCTTGGCGAACTGGGCCGCGGTGGACACGAACAGCGCGCGGGCTCCCGAATCCTGGAGGATGTAGTGAATCTGGCGGGCTGTCAGCGTCGGGTAGACCGGCACGTCCACCGTGCGGGCGGCGAGCGCCGCAAAGTCGGCGAGAGCCCACTCGGGCCGATTCTCCGACAGGATCGCCACCCGGTCGCCGGGGGCTATGCCTAACGACATGAGGCCGCGGGAGAGCCCTTCGACCCGCGCGGCAAGGGTCGAGTACCCGATGTCGCGCCAGGCGCCCTCGCGCTTCACCCGCAGCGCGACAGGCCGGCCGGCGTAACGGTCGAGCGCCGTAAAATAGAGGCCGGTAAGGGTCGAAGGCTCGCCGTTCATTGGTGCCGGAACCGGATCACGATGCGGCGGCCGGATCCGGGGATCGGCGCGCCGGACGCCCGGTAGGCGTTGATCTCCACGACAGCCCGGTCCGGCACGGGGCGGCCCTTCACTCCGTGGACCGTGCTGCTCGTGGCGCCAGTCGCATCGGTGGCCAGCGAATCCTTCACCCGGCCCGACGCGAATGCCACGGAGGGTGTGTCGGCTGGGGCGGGATCGATGACCCGAAACGAGACCGGTCGGCCGGCGATGCCGGTCAGCGGTGCCCCGCCGGCCAGTTTGATCAGGATCGCCGTACCGGTTTCGTCCTTTGGGACCTCGACCGAGTCGGCCGACGTGAGAATCAGGGTGTCGGCCCTGGCCGTGAGCGTGAACGTGAGTCCGGCGAACGAGGTGGCGATGGTGTCCTTGCCGAAGACACCGACCTGGACCCGGGCGGTGCCCGCATTGAGGCGGGCGGTGATGATACCCTTGAGGCTGTCGAGCGTGACGGTCGTGTCGGGGGTGCGCCAGCGGAAATCGGCGGCGACGGAATCGCCGGTCTGATCGAGCGCGATGGCCTTCAACTGAGTGGGCGTGCCAAGTTCGAGGAAGAAATTGGCCGGGCCGATGATCTCGATCCGTTCGATCCCGTCGCTGTTGTTGGTCAGGCCGCTGCAGGCAGCGCCGACGGCGACGAGAACGGCGGCCGTCAGGCCGAGCCGACCGCCGATACCCGGGGTTCGGACGTTTCCTCGAGGTCTCTCAGGGCCGCTTCCGCGTGCTTGATCCACCGTTCTCCGTCAGCTCCTCTGGGGGGTCGGGCGAGGAAGGCGCGCAGGTGATCGGCGCCCCGCTCGGCGTCCCCCCGCTTGAGCAGCAGGAACGCGAGACCATAATGGGCGCCCGAGAGCCCGTCGTCCAGATCGAGCGCGCGCCGGTAGTGGCGGATGGCTTCGTCGGGTTGGCCGGTCCTGGTGAACGCGATGGCCATGTTCTGGAGAATCCGCGGATCGTTCGGATTGTCACGCAGTCCGAGACGGTAGGACGTGATGGCGGCGGTATAGTCGCCCTGGCGTTCGAGTGCGAGCGCTTCGTTGAGATAGTCGAGTCGCCGGGGCTCGGCGTCGGGCCGGCCCAGTTTGTCGAAGACGCGTTGCCAAAAGGTCATGTCCGTCGGCACTCTTTGGAAAGGGCTCCACGGGACCGCTGCACCGTTGCTACAACATAAGAAAGTCGTTGATCCGGTGCAATACAAGTCGTTGTCAGGATTGGTCGATCGGGAGGACCTTGCGGCTGACTTTCGGACCGCCCCCCGGAGGCCTATACTACGGCGTTCCGAGTGATCTTGAATCCCCCCCGGGAGGTACCCGATGCCGAGACGGCCGCTGGACACGACGCGCGGGGTCCTGGAGATCGATTGGCCGCTCTTCGGCGAACTGTGCCGGGCCCTGGCCCTGAAGGTGGCCGGGGCCTACGACCCCGAGGTCGTTCTCGGAATCGCCAAGGCCGGCGTGATCCCGGGGGCGGTGATCGCCGCCATTCTCGAGCGGGAGTTCGCCTCGATGACCGTGACCCGGAAGAAGGCCGGGGCGATGCCGGTCCTGGTGAGCGGTCCGCCGTCGGTGATCCGGGGGCGCCGGGTGCTGCTGGTTGATGAGACCTGCGACACCGGGCACACGCTCAAACTCGCACTGAATGAGGTTCGTTCGCTCGAGCCGGCCGAGGTGCGGACGGCGGTGTCGTTCAAGACCGGGTCGTACGGGCCGGATTTCCACTCGTTCGAGACCGAGAAATCCATCATCCTTCCGTGGGATCGCGATGTGATGCGCGATGGCGAACTGGTCATGAGGCCCGATTGGAACCCTGGCCCGGGGCGCGATGCGTGAGGCGCTGAGCCGGGCTGTCGCGGCGACGGCCGGCTACGTCGAAGTTCGGCTTCGGCGGCGCTGGTCCACCGCGGTGGTCTTCCGGAAGCAGCGTGTGGAGGTCGCCACCGAGTACCATGCCTTCGGAGGCGTGGCGCGCTGCCTCGTGCCGGGCCATGGCTGGGGCGCGGTGGCCTTCACCGACCCGGAACGTGCCGTGGCCGCGGTTCAGCGGGCCCACGAACTTTCTCTCGAAACCCGCCCCGACCGTCCGATCGCGCTGGCCGCGATCCCCATCCGCCAGATGGAACAGGTGGACCAGTTGATCGGGGACCCCCGTCTGGTGCCCCTCTCGGAGAAGCGGGAACTGCTCGGAGCGCTGACCGGGGACCTCACCGGCCAGGACCGGCGGGTGATCGACTCGCGGACCAGCTACGGGGACACGGTACTCGAGACCTGGCTGCTCACCAGCGAGGGCTCGTGGCTCCACGATCTCCGCTGCGAGTCGACGTTAGGCGCGCTGGCGGTGGCCGGCGAGGACGGGGCCCAGGAGCGGGCGCTCGAGTCGCTCGTGGTGCCGGGCGGTTGGGGGGCGTTGGGGAATCGGAGCGGCCTCTTCCGGCAGGTGGCCGAGCGGGCGGTCTCCCGGCTCCATGCGCCGCCGGTCCGGGCCGGCCGCTATCCGGTCGTGTTCGATCCCCGGGCGACGGGTGCGTTGACGCTCCAGGGCGTGGTCAATTTCTGCCGGGCGCCGGCTCGCGGGCTCGAGCGTGAGATTTTTCCGCTCGGGACCCGAGTGGGTCCCGAATGTCTCTCGGTTGGAGACGATCCGACCGCGCCGGGGCTCCGGACCAGTCTGGTCCTCGACGATGAGGGAACACCAACCAGTCAGGCCATGCTGGTCCAGAACGGCGTGGTGGTGGGGCATCTGCACACCCGGGAGACGGCCGCGCGGGCTGGTGCGGGCCCGACCGGTCACGCCCTCGCGCCGACGCTCCGATCGATTCCGGCAGCCCGCCCCGCCAACAGCTACCTCGTGAAAGGGCAGGGAGACCTCGAGAGCCTGATCGCCGACGTGCCGTCCGGGATCTACGTGGCGGACGTACTCGGACTTGCGATCGACGGGCGACAGTTGTCGATCACGCCGGCGGTGACCCGGGTGATCCGGGACGGCCAGCTCGCCGAGACGGTCCGATGCGCGCCGATCACCTGTGATCTGTTTTCACTCTTCGGCCGTCTTGACCGGGTCGCCGGCGATTTCGTGTGGGATGCGAGTGCCGCCGGTTTGCACGAGGCCGGCCCGATCCGTCCGGTCACGACCGGAGCCCCCCATACCCGCTTCCTCGACCTCGACGTCGGCCCGCTCTACGGATGATTGGCCCGCTCCTGATTGATCTGGCACCGCAGGTGACCCACGCGGACGCGGCGAGGGTGCGTGACGACACCCTGTCCGTCACCATCGACGCCGAGGGACCCAGCGGGGTTGCGGCCGACGAGAGCGACACCCTCCAGGTCCGGATTGCGGCCGGCGGCCGCGTGGGCTGGGCCGGCGGAGCAACGGCGGCGGCGGCCGACGTGATCCGGGCGGCGCTTCGGTCCGCCGAATCGTCGGATGCGGCCATGCTGCTCCCACCCGCCCCCGCGCCGCTCCCGACGGTCGTGACCCGATCGCCCGCCGCATCCTCGCTGTCGGCCCGGGATCTTCTCGGGCTGGCGCGCGGCTTGATGGATCGACTCCAGCGCCGGGGGCGGCGGGTCGAGGTCTGGGCCGAGCGGTCGGCCGGATCGGTGGAAGTGGCGAACACACGAGGTGTGTCCGCTTCGTACGAGGTCACCCTCGCGGGCATCGGGGCGGCTGTCCGGGATGACAGGACCGGGGCGCTGTGTCGGGTGGACCTGGCTCAGGTCGGGGCGCCGGGCCTCGCCGAGGTGGAGTTGATCGTGCGGGAGGCGGATTTCCGGCTCGAGTTTCCCGTTCTCGACGAGGTGGCGGTCGGGCCGGCCGCCCGGGTCTGGTTCCGGCCCCGGGCAGTGCGGGCGCTCATGGCGCCGCTGTTGGCGCGGCTGGCCGGTCAATCCTGGATCGACGGCCGGCGGCAGTGGCCGGCGCTCGATCGCCGCCTGACGTTGATCGATGACCCGCTGGCCGACGGTCGCCCGGCCAGCCGGCCGATCTCGGACGATGGGGTGGTGGCCCGCCGGGTCACGCTGATCGAGGCCGGCGTGGCGCGGGCCGGGATTCTCGATCTCGGTCTGGCCTCGTCGACACGCCTGCCGGCGACGGGCCACGGCCAGCAGCGCGGCTACGCCGCGCCGAGAGTCGGGTTCTCGAATCTGGTGATGCTGCCCGGGTCCACGCCCGTCGATGAACTGGCGGCCGAGGTCGGCGACGGGTTGCTGGTGGCCGATCTGGGGCCCGGGCCCGCGCCGAATCCGGCCGCCGGGATGTTCCGGGTCGAGGCACCGTGGACCTATCTGGTGGAGAAGGGCCGCGTGGTGGGCCGGATCGATGGTGCGGTGCTCTCGGGCGATGTCTTCGCGCTGCTCAACCGGGTCGTTGCGGTTGGCGCGGAGGAGGAGTGGATCGGCTCGTGGCGGCTGCCGTCGCTGGTCCTCGACGGCGTGGGGGTGACGGTTCGTTAGGCGGGTCGGAGCCGCGCCACCAGCGCCTCGTACGGAGTCCCGGCCACCATGCCCTCGTATAGCCAGGTCAGCAGATCCGGGCTCGACACCAGAAACCGGCACCGGGCGTCGCCCCGGCTCCGGCACTCCACTTCCATAACGGCCGCCTGATAGCCGCCGACCCGGGTGAAGAAATCCGACAACATCCCGGTGCTGAAGTGGCAGCACGGCACCTGTGCGCCCCGCGGCTCGGCTTCAGCCCACTCGGGGCTGTCGAGCGCCAGGAGGCCGGGCGCCAGGGGCTCAGCGGTCAGGGACCCCCAACCGTCTTCGCGGAAGAATCCGCCAATGGCCTCGCCGAGATAGCGGGCGTCGAGTGCCTGGGGGGTTTCAACGCCATACCGGCCCGCGACCGACTCCACAAAGCCTTCGTAGGCGGCCTGTCCGGCGGCGAATCCCACCTCACGAAGGAGCGCCGCCGTCTGGGCCGGTACTTCCCGTTCGAGGACCGCGGTCAGCTGGTGGAGGCTGGCGCGGCCGATCGCCAGGCGCGGGAGAGACAGTGTGGTCGCCATGTCCCCAAGCTAGGCTTTTCGGCCGACCCGGCGCAAGAGTTCGTCCTCGTCGATGATCTCGATCCCGAGCTCCCGGGCCCGGTCCGCCTTGGCGCCCGCCTCGGCGCCGGCCACGACGGCGTCCGTCTTCTTGCTCACACTGCCGGCCACGCGGCCGCCGGCCTGTTCGACCAGACCGGCGGCCGCGCTCCGCGACAGGGTCGGCAGCGTCCCGGTCAGGACGTAGGTCTTGCCAAGCAGTGCGCCGCCCGTCTCGGGTGCGTTAGGCTCGTCCATCGCGAGACCGGCGGTCTCGAGGCGCGCCACGAGCCGGCGGTTGGCCAGGCCGGAGAAGAACTCCTCGACGGCCGTGGCGATCGTCGGGCCGATGCCCGGAACCTCGCCGATGGCCGTGACGTCGGCCTGAGCGAGGGCCGCCATGGTGCGGAAGCGGCGGGCGAGCAGCTGGGCGATGTTCTTGCCGACGTGGCGGATACCGAGGCCGAAAAGCAGCTGGGACAGCGGCCGGGTCTTGGAGTCCGCGATCGCGGCCACGAGCAGTGTGGCCGACTGGTCGGCGAACCGGTCGAGCGTGACCAGGTCGGTTGTCGTGAGGCGATAGAGGTCGGCCACATCGGCGATCAGGCCGCTGTCGAGGAGTTGGCGAATCCGCTCGTAGCCGAGGCCGCGGATGTCCATGGCCTCCCGCGACGCGAAGTGGACGATGCTTTCGAAGATCCGGCCGGGGCAGGCGACGTTGGGGCAGTAGCGCATCGCCTCGTCGGGCGGCCGGACCGCCGGGGTCTGGCAGGCGGGGCACACCTCGGGCGGCGTGAACGGCCGCTCGTGGCCGGTGCGGCGGTCGCGGAGCGGGCCGATGACCTGCGGAATCACTTCGCCGGCCCGCATGATCTCGACCCAGTCGCCTTCGCGGATGTCCTTCTGGAGGATCAGGTCCTCGTTGTGGAGCGTGGCGCTTGAGACCGTGACGCCGCCAACCTCGACCGGCTCGAGGACGGCGTAGGGGGTGAGAGCCCCGGTTCGGCCGACATTCACCCGGATTTCGAGCAATCGCGTCACTGCGACTTCGGGCGCGAATTTCCGGGCAATCGCCCAGCGCGGCTCGCGGCCTCCGACGACGCCAAGATCCTCCTGCAAGTCGCGGCGGTTCACCTTGACCACGATGCCGTCGGCCTCGAACGGGAGTTCGGCCAGCAGTCGTTCGAACTCGGGCACCGCCGCCTGGACCGCGGCCAGCGTGGCGACGGTGCGGTGGTGCGGCTCGACCTGAAAGCCCCATTCCGCCAGCAGGGCGAGCGCCCGGTCGTGCGTGGGAATGGCGGTCGTGCCTTCGATGACTTCAATCTGAAACGCGAACATCCGGAGGCGGCGCGACCGCGTCGTCGCGGCGTCGAGCTGGCGGAGACTGCCAGCGGCCGCGTTCCTGGGGTTGGCAAATGGTGGTTCGCCGGCGGCCTCGCGGCGGCGATTGAGGCCGGCGAACGCGTTCAGCGGGAAATAGACCTCGCCGCGTATTTCTATCAGGGCCGGGTGAGGTCCGCCCTTGAGGACCAGCGGCACGTCGGGAATGGTGCGGAGGTTGGCGGTGATGTCCTCGCCCACGATCCCGTTTCCCCGGCTGGCTCCGGTTCTCAGACGACCGCCGGCGTAGGTCAGGTTGACCGCGGCCCCGTCGATCTTTACTTCGATTGCATAGCCGCCGGTCCGGACTTCCGGATTGATTTTGGCGTTCCGTTCCTCCCACCCGGCCAATTCGTCGGGATCGAACGCATTGGCCAGCGAGAGCATCGCCCGAAGATGGGTGTGTTTGGCCAGGGCGGAGGCCGGCTCGGTGCCGACTCGCCTGGTCGGGCTCTCGGGTACGGCCAGGCCGGGATGGTCACGCTCGATCGCCTGCAACTCGCGGAAGAGCCGGTCGTACTCGGCGTCGCTCAGTTCGGGGGCATCCTCGACGTAATAGAGGAAATTCGCCCGGTCGAGCAGGGTGCGGAGTTCCGCGGCGCGCCGGGCGACCTCGGCCGGCGCCGGTTTCATTGCGCGGTCTCTCGGGTCAGGACCGTCAGGGCAACCCCGGCCAGCCGGTCGAGTTCCGCCTGGCCGGCCTGGGGGACCAGCTCGTCGAGCGCCGCCTGATCATGCTCGGCAAAGGCGGTGAGCAGCCGCTTCAGGAACGAGATCATCGCGGCCCGCTCACGATCCTTGGCGAGCGCCGTTTCGCTGCCGCGGTTCCTGGCCTGGAGGCGCTCGAACCGGTGGGCCGTCCGGAGGGACCGGGCCGTCACATCGGCGACGAGTCGGGCCCACTGGATGTCGGACGGCGACAGCGGGGGCCGGGTCCGGTCAGTGCGGAGGAAGATCGCACCGATCGTGACCCTCTTCCACGCGACCGGGACCACCGTGATCGACTGGACTCGCCGGCTGCTCAGCAGGTCCTGAACCGGTTCCAGCGCCGGCTCGTGAATCACGTCGGGAATGTTGACGATCTCGCCGCTGTCGAGCGCCTGGCGCAGTTCCGGATACAAGGAGAGGTCGACGGTTTGGCTTCGGAGGGCCGGGTCCTCGTAGCTCGCGACGAGGTGGACGTTGCCGCCGCCTTTTTCGGTCAGGAACACCGAACACCGGTCGAGCTCCAGGGCGTAACCGATTCGCCGCGCCACGGCCTGGACAATGTCCCGGTAGTTGAGTGATCCGGCCAGTTCGCGCAGCAGCTCGATCACGGTGAGGAGGCGGCGACGCTCGTGCTCGAGTTCTTCGATCCGGGCCCGGAGCCGCTCGGGGTCGGCGGCTGGGAACCGGGGATTGGTCAGGGCCATGGAAGGAAATTGACGGGGCAGGGATGCCGGGGCAAGCGAAGTTGGCCCGCGGCCGGTGTCAGGGCTACGTTCCGGCATGGACACGAACGACGAAGAGCACGAGCCGGCCCTGGCCGGCGGGAAGGCCGGGGGCTTCGGCCTGGGCCTTCTGGTGGGGGCGGTGGTCGGTGCGGCGGTGGCGCTCCTTCTGGCCCCCGGGGCGGGCCATGAGACTCGTCGCCGTCTGCGGAGGAAGCTTCGCTCCGCCCGCGAGGATATCGGCGAACGGCTGGAGGCCGTGGACGAACGGGTCAGGGACGAAATCCGGCGCCGGCGGCGTTAGGCTTCCGGTGTTCCGTTCCCGGCCCGTGGCGGGATGGAGCGGGCCAGACCGGCTGCCTCGGTCCGGTACCGGGGATCGAGACGAAAGCGATCGGGAAGTCCCGCGATCGCGTCCAGTTCCCGGCGGGCGTCCGTGTATCGCTTCCGGTCGGCGTAGACCCGGGCCAGGTCGAGGCGGTGGAAGATCCGGTCCGGGTCGAGCCGCACCGCGGCTTCCAGATGGTCAATCGCCCCGGCCCAGCTGGCCTCACCCAGTACTTTTCCACCCAACAGATTCCGGGCCATGAAACGGGCGAAGCCCGAGGTGCGCATCACTTCGGCGTTCCAGAGGCCAAGTAGGTGGTGGGCGCCATCATGCTGCGGATCGAGGGCCAGCGTGCGGGTCGCCTCGGCGCGGATCTCGACCGCAAACTTCACCCGGTCCTTCTTCGACCGGGTCAGGGCGACCCGCCCAAGCGCCATCGCGAGTGCAAAGTGGCCCTCCGGCTGGAGACTGTCTGCCCGGACAGCGCGCCGAGCCCGGCGTTCGGCCGCGGCGTACGAGGAATCGCGGACCGGGCTCCGGAGCGAGTCGGGCATCTCCTGGCCGATATTGACCAGCGCGACCGCGGCCCGCCAGTTGGCTTCGAAGTTGAGGGAGTCCCGCGCCAGGGCTTGGTCGAACAGGGCGAGTGCCTCCCGGGGCGAGCGGTCGAGGAGGGCCCGACCTCTGGCGACCAGGGAATCGGGTTCAGCGCCGGCGAGCGCCAGGAGCAGCAGGGGTCCGAGCATCGGGGAATGATATGGACGACGGCACACTGGTGGTACCGCGACTGATCGAGCGGAAACGGGACGGCGGCGCGCTGGCGCCGGCCGAGTGGCGGGCGTTGATCGCGGCGTACGTCGCCGACCGGGTGCCCGATTACCAGATGGCCGCGCTGGCGATGGCGGTGGTGTTTCGGGGCCTTACTGAGGAGGAACTGGTGGCCCTGACGGCCGCGATGCGGACCTCCGGTGACCAGTTCCACCTCGAGGATCTCCGGATCGGCGGGATCGGTCCGGTGCCCCGGGTCGACAAACACTCGATCGGCGGCGTTGGCGACAAGACGTCGCTGCTGCTCGCGCCGATGCTTGCGTGCCTTGGAGTCGCCGTGCCGATGATCTCGGGCCGGGGCCTTGGCCACACCGGTGGGACCCTCGACAAGCTCGAAGCGATCCCGGGGTTTGATACCCGGCTGTCCCTCGCCGCGGCGCGCCGGCAGCTCGAGGAGATCGGTGTCGTGATGGTCGGGCAGACGCCTGAATTGGTCCCCGCGGACCGCAAGCTCTACGCGCTTCGGGACGTCACCGGCACGGTGGAATCGATTCCCCTCATCTCAGCCAGCATCATGTCGAAGAAGCTGGCGGAGTGTCTCACCGGGCTGGTGCTGGACATCAAGACCGGAAGCGGTGCGTTCATCCGGGACCCGGCGCAGTCGCTGGTGCTCGCCGAGACCATGATCAGGCTTGGCGAGGCGAGTGGGTGCCGGACGATTGCGCTCTGCACCGCGATGGATCGCCCGCTCGGCTCCGCCTGCGGCAACGCGCTGGAGGTGAAGGAAGCTCTCGCGGGGCTCAGGGGCGGCGGGCCCGCCGATCTGATGGAGGTGACCTACGCGCTCGGCGCCGAGATGCTGGTTGCCGCCGGAACCACGGACGACCGACCAGCCGCGCGGGCCGCCGTTGAGAACGTGGTCCGGTCGGG
>JANMXA010000141.1:0-19863 GCA_031394255.1 Gemmatimonadota bacterium | reverse complement strand
CGCCAAAACCCCCCCCCCCCCCCCCGCCCCCCCCCCATCACGCCCCCCCCCCCCCCCCCCCGCTCACCCTCCCCGGGCCCCCCCCCCCCCCGGCCCCGCCCCCCGCCGTGGGGGGGGGCGCCCCCCCCCCCCGCCGAATCGAGCTTCGCCTGGTAATCCGCCCGGACCCGTTCGGAGAGCCGCGGCCGCGCCAGCGGTTTGCCGAGCAGCGACGTCGCCTCGATGGTATCGGAGGCGGTCTGCGCCGCCGCCGGCGACGCCACCAACCCCAACGCCAACGCCACCATCAACTTGGCACGCACCATCGTGACGAACCCCCCGGGAAGCCGCCTCAGTCTAGCGGCAGCCCGGGGGGTTCGCCATGACCCGGGTGGTCTAGGCGGCGATCGCCTCGGCTACCCGTCGGAGCCGTCGTTCCGCCTCCTCCATCAGCTCCGCTATGACAGGATCACCGCCCAGGCCACCCATTCTGGCCATCGCCTCCGGGTTGGCGATCCGTACCAGACTTCCCCCTTCCGGCACGGCTTCGACGGTGACATTGCAGGGGAGCAGAAGCCCGACCTTGCTGCTGTGACTGAGCGCCCGGTGCGCCAGTTCCGGGTTGCATGCCCCCAGAATGGTGTAGGGTCGGAAACTCACCCCGAGCTTCTGCTGGAACGTGGAATGGGCGTCGATCCGGGTCAGAATGCCGAACCCCTCAACCTTGAGCGCGGTGGTCACCCGCTCAATGGCGGCCTCGGGCTCGAGAGTAGCCAACCGGACATCCATGCCCAGTGCGGCGACCACGCGCTCGGTTCGATCCGTCGTGACCTGTGCCATACGCCCTTCCAGGTATTCCAATGCTGCACCTGGCAATATCTCAGCCGGGGTCTTAAGGGGCGGTGAAGGCGGCCGGAAAGGGCGCAACCCTTTGGCCATCGGGCGAATCTAAGCCGAAGCGTCCCTCGTCCGGTCTTGAGCCCGGCCCCATTCGGGGCGAAATTCGAAACCTGTTGGCCGTCCCACACAACCTGCACCAGAAGGTTCAATGCGCCGTATCTCCAATTTCCTCATCGGCTTGGGGCTCCTTGGACTGCCGTCGTTGGCGGTGGCCCAGGACAGCCTGCCCCTGAAACCAGCCCGGATGGCCAAGTTCACCACCTCCAAGGGCACCTGGATTTCGCTCGACGTGAGCCCGGACGGTCGGACGATCGTCTTCGATCTCCTCGGCGATCTCTACACCCTCCCGATCACCGGAGGAACCGCCACCAGGATCACCAGCGGCATGGCCTTCGACGCCCAGCCCCGGTTCAGTCCGGACGGGAAACGGCTCACTTTCATTTCGGACCGGAGCGGCGGCGACAATATCTACGTCTCCAATGCCGACGGGACCGGAATCCGGCGCCTGACCTACGGGAACCAGGGCTCCTACGTCTCGCCCGAGTGGATGCCGGACGGGAAATACATCGTGGCGAGCGGCGCGGCCGGCGGATTCGGCCAGATGCGGCTGACCCTCTATGATCTCGAGGGCGGCACCGGCGTGGCGCTCACCCGCGCTCCCGGACCCTTCTTCTACTACGGCGCGGCTCCCGCCCCCGGCGGTCGCTACATCTACTACGCCTCACGCCGCGGCCCCTGGCAGTACAACGCCGAAATGCCGCAGGTCCAGGTCGGGGTGTACGATCGGGAAACCGGCTCCACCACCAACCTCACCTCGCGACTCGGCTCCGGGATGCGCCCGGCGATCTCGCCGGACGGCAAGTGGCTGGTCTACGGCAGCCGCGAAAACGCCCAGACCGGTCTCCGGATCCGCGAACTCGCGAGCGGCGAAGAGAAATGGCTCGCCTACCCGGTCCAGCGCGACAACATGGAAGCGGTGCCCGACCTCGATCTGATGCCGGGCTATTCGTTCACCCCCGATGGCAAAGCCATGGTGGTGAGCTACGGTGGCGAGATCTGGCGCGTGCCGGTCGACGGCACCGCCCCCGCGAAAATTCCCTTCACCGCGAATGCCGAAGTCGCGGTCGGGCCCGAAGTGAAGTTCGACTATCCGATCGAGGACAGCCCGACCTTCACGGCGCGGCAGATCCGGAATCCGGTCCCCTCGCCGGACGGCAAGCGGCTCGCGTTCACCGCCCTCGACAAGCTCTACGTGGCCGATCTTCCCGGCGGCCAGCCGAAGCGAGTCGGCTCGGATGACAAGAGCGCGTACTATCCCGCCTGGTCGCCGGACGGTCAGTCGCTGGCCTACGTTACCTGGGACGGCGCGGAAGGCCACGTGATGCGGGTCAATGTCGCGTCCGGCCAGACCCAGCGGCTCACCCAGGCCAGCGCCTTCTACCAGACGCCGGCCTGGTCGCCGGACGGGAAGCGGATCGCGCTGGTGCGCTCCGACGCCCGGAACCTCAAGAACCAGATCGATCCCTTCATCGGCGACGGCCAGGGCGCGGAGCTGGCGTGGGTCCCCGCCACCGGCGGCGACGTCACCTCGATCAAGGCGACCGGTGGCAACCTCGGCAGCCCGCATTTTACCAGCGACACCGGCCGGGTCTACGTCTACGGCTTCTTTCCGCCCCCGCCCGGCCAGCCCCCCTTCGGTTTCACCGCGGCGCTCGCCTCGATGCGTTGGGACGGGACGGATCTGAAGCAGCATCTCCAGGTCACCGGACCGCTGCCGTTAGGCTTCGGCGTGCGGGAGCGACGGACGTATCAGGAACCGTTTGCGCCGGTCAGCAAGAACTCAATGGGTGACCTGCTCCCGCCCAACTATTTCGAAGAGCGGGAATCGACGATCATGGGCCCCCGGGCCGATGTGATCCTGATCTCGCCCAAGGGAGAATGGGCCCTGGCCGGCTTCGGCTCCGACGTCTATCTGGTGCGGATTCCCCAGATCGGTGGCACCGTCCCGACCGTGTCCGTGGCCAAAATGGACAGCTCGGCTGTCCGGTCGCTCAAGCTGACCGACATCGGCGGCGAGTTCCCGACCTGGAGCGACGACGGCAAGACCATTCACTGGTCGATCGGCAACGCCTTCGTGTCGTACGATGTGGCCCGCGGCCTGGCGGTGGACGACAGCCTCCGGGCCGCCGGCGCCGACTCGACGGTTCGAAAGCATTCGCCCTATCAGCCGGCCGAGCAGCGGATCGCGGTCAGCGTTCCGCGCGACGTGCCCCAGGGCACCGTGGTGCTCCGCGGCGCAAAGGTCGTCACGATGCGCGGCACTGAAGTGGTCGAGAACGCCGACGTGGTGATCAGGAACAACCGGATCACCAGCGTGGGTCCCCGCGGGTCGGCTCCGGCCGATGCCCGCGTGGTGGACGTGGCCGGCAAGACCATCATCCCCGGCTTCGTCGACACCCACTCGCACATGTGGCCGGCCTGGGGCATCCACTGGGAGCGTTCGTGGATCTACGACGCCAACCTGGCCTACGGCGTCACCACTACCCGGGACCCCCAGACCAGCACCACCGACGTCCTCACCTATCAGGACCGGGTCGATGCCGGCATGATGACCGGCCCCCGCGTCTTCAACACCGGCCCTGGCGTCTTCTCCGGCGACCGGGTGAACTCGCTCGAGAAGGCCCGGAGCGTGCTCAAGCGCTACAGCGACTACTACGACACCAAGACCTTCAAGATGTACATGGCGGGGAACCGGGAGACCAGGCAGTACCTGATCATGGCCGCTCGCGAGCTCAAGCTGATGCCGACGACCGAAGGCGGCCTCCAATACGCGCTCAACATGACCCACGCGATCGACGGCTACCCGGGTGTCGAGCACACGATCCCGCTCTACCCGATGTTCGATGACGTGGTTCAGCTCCTCAAGACCTCCGGCACCACCAACACGCCGACGTTGCTGGTGAGCTACGGCGGACCGTGGGCCGAGAATTACTACTACTCGCGCGAGAATACGCAGGGCGACGCCAAGATCCGCCACTTCACGCCGTCGGAGGAGTTCGACAACAAGACCCGCCGGCGGATGCAGGGTCCCGGACCGGTAGGCTGGGCCGTCGACCAGGAGTACGCCTTCCCGAAGCACGCCGAGTTCAGCAAGCACCTGCTCGAGGCAGGCGCCTGCGCCGGTGTCGGGAGCCACGGCCAGTTCCAGGGTCTCGGTTACCACTGGGAGCTCTGGTCGGTGGCGAGCGGCGGCATGAAGCCGATCGACGCCATCAAGGCCGCGACGCTCTGCGGTGCGCAGGCGATCGGCCTGGGCAAGGATCTCGGTTCGATCGAGGCCGGCAAGCTCGCCGACCTGATCGTGCTCGACAAGGATCCACTAGAGAACATCCGGAATACCAACACCATCAAGTATGTGATGAAGAACGGTCGCCTGTATGAGGGCGACACCCTGAACGAGATCTGGCCCCGCCAGAAGCCGGCGGCGGACGAACCCTGGCGTCACACGGCCCCCGTCAGCACGACCGGGAATCGGTGAGGCGCGCCATGACTACTCTCAATCGGACCAATCGTCCCATGAATCGGACTCTCGCCGCGTTCGGTCTCGCGGTATTTGCCCTGGTCTCGTCCGCCGCGGCCCAGGGGCCCCCCGCGGGACCCGGCGGCCCGCCGAAACCACCGCTGCCACTTGAAGCCAAGCGGAAGGCGGAGTTCACGGCTACCAAGGGCACCTGGATGTCGCTCGACGTGAGCCCCGATGGCCAGACCATCGTGTTCGATCTCCTCGGCGATCTCTACACGATGCCGATCACCGGCGGCAAGGCGACGCAGCTGACCAGCGGAATGGCCTACGACGCCCAGCCGCGCTTCAGTCCCGACGGCAAGAAAGTCGTCTTCGTCTCCGACCGGAGCGGCGGCGATAACGTCTATCTCATGACCCTGGACAAGCGCGACACCACCCAGCTGACCCAGGGGAACGCCATGCAGTACATCTCGCCGGAGTATTCGCCGGACGGGAAGTACATCGTGGTTAGTCGGGGTGGTGGCACCTTCCCGGCCGGCAAGTTGATCCTGCTGCCCGTGGAGGGTGGCGCGGGCTTTCCGCTGATTCAGCCGACCCCCGGCAACGCCCAGCTCAAGACCATCGGCGCGGCGTTCAGTCCTGACGGCCGCCATGTCTGGTTTGCCGCCCGCGAGGGCGACTGGAAGTACGCCGCCCTGTTCCCGCAGTACGAAATCGGCGAATACGACCGTCAGACCGGAACCACCATTCAGCTCACCAACCGCTACGGCTCGGGCTTTCGTCCAGCCGTGTCACCGGACGGGAAGTGGCTCACCTACGGTTCCCGGCATGAAGCCAAGACCGGTCTGGTCCTCCGGGATCTCACCACTGGTGACGAATCGTGGCTGGCCTATCCGATCCAGCGTGACGACATCGAGTCCCGCGCCACGCTGGACGCGCTTCCGGGTTACTCGTTCACCCCAGACTCGAAGAGCGTCGTCATCTCCTACGGTGGCGAGTTCTGGCGGATTCCGGTCGACAAGTCGTCGGCCGCGGTCAAGATCCCCTTCAGCGCCGACGTGAAGGTGGATGTCGGCCCCGAGGTGAAGTTCGCCTACCGGATGGACACCACCGCCAGCCTGGTGGCCAAGCAGATCCGCGGCGCGGTGACCTCGCCGGACGGGAAGCGGATCGCCTTTACCTCGGTCGACCGCCTCTACCTGATGGACCTGCCGAGCGGAAAGCCGTATCGCGTCACCTCCGCCGACATCGGCGAGTATCAGCCGGTCTGGTCGCCCGACGGGAAGACGCTGGCCTGGATCACCTGGGGCGATGCGGCCGGCGGCCAGATCATGAAGGCCAACGTCGAGGCGAAGACCATTCTCCCCGTCTCGGTCACCAAAGTGGCCGCGCTCTATTCGAACCCGGCGTGGAGTCCCGATGGGAGCCGGATCGTCGCGGTTCGTCAGGCCGCACGCGAACTGGTCGAAGCCTCCGGCAACGGTGGCGGCGGCCAGGGCGGCGATTTCATCTGGGTGCCGGCCGCGGGCGGTGAAGCGGTCATGATCGCCCCGACCGCCGGGCGCGACGTGCCCCACTTCGTGAAGAGCCAGCCCGACCGGATCTACGCCTCGAGCTTCATGGAAGGCCTGGTCTCATTCCGCTGGGACGGGACCGACGTGAAGCAGCACATCCGGGTGGTCGGCGCGGGCGGCTTCGGCGGGCTTCCGGGCGCCGCCGGTACCGATCTGGATGAGGGCATGATCGTTCTCCCCCGTCGGGTCACCCCGGTCCGGGCCGACGTGCTCCGCACCACGGTGCTCGACCCCGCCGAAGGCGGCGGTCCGGGCATGCCGGCCAGTGTGGTCATGATCTCACCCACCGGCGATCAGGTCATGGCCCAGGTCCAGTCCGACATCTATACCATGCCGCTGGTGCAGGTGGGCGGTCCCACGCCGGTCGTCAACGTGGCGGCCGGCGGCGGAGTCACCGTCAGGAAGCTCACCGACGTTGGCGGCGAGTTCCCGGCCTGGAACGCCGACGGCCGGACCGTCCGGTTCTCCCTCGGCAACGTCCTCTTCACCTACAGCCTCGACCGGGCCAAGGTCGTCGAGGACAGCCTCAAGGCCGTGAACCGCGCCAAAGCGGACAGCGCCAACGTGAAGCAGGCCGTCTCGGACAGCGCCAAGACCTTGAAAGCGAAGACCGACAGTCTGATCAAGGCGCTCCAGCCCGTTCCTGACTCGCTCAAGATCAAGCTGTTTGATCTCGAAACCCGGCTCACCGCCGACTCTGTCAAGGCGGCCAAGGCCAAGGCTGATTCGGTCAAGGCCGACTCGTCCAAGGCGAAGCAGGACACCACCAAGGCCAAGGCTGCCGCCCCGGCCGCCAAGAAGGACGACAAACCCGGCTACAAGCCGGAAGAGATGAAGATCTCCGTCGAAGTGGCCCGCGACGTTCCGCGCGGCACGGCGGTGCTCCGCGGCGGCCGGGCGATCACGATGAAGGGCAAGGAGATCATCGAGGACGCCGATATCGTCGTGAAGGACAACCGGATCATCGGAATCGGAGCCCGCGGCCAGGTGATCGTGCCCGCCGGCGCGAAGATCATCGACGTTGCCGGGAAGACGCTAATGCCCGGCTTCGTCGACACCCACTACCACGCCCAGTGGCTGATCCCGGAGATTCACCCCGTCCAGACCTGGCAGTACCTGACGTCACTCGCGTACGGCCTCACGACAACGCGCGATCCCCAGACCGCGTCGACCGATATCCTGAGCTATCAGGACCGGGTCGAGGCGGGTGGCATGATCGGGCCCCGGATCTACTCGACCGGCCCCGGCGTCTTCTCGGGCGAGAATATCCGCGATCTCGACCATGCGAAGACGATCCTCAAGCGGTACTCGCAGTACTACGACACCAAGACGCTCAAGATGTACATGACGGGGAACCGCCAGCAGCGTCAGTGGGTCATCATGGCCGCCAAGGAACTCGGCCTGATGCCGACGACCGAAGGCGGGATCGACTTCCGGCTCGACGTGACCCATGCGATCGACGGCTACCCGGGCGTCGAACACTCGCTCCCGATCGCGCCGATCTTCGAGGACGTGGCGGAGGTGTTCAAGACCAGCCAGACCACCAACTCACCCACACTGCTGGTGTCCTACGGCGGCCCGTTCGGTGAAAACTGGTTCTACACCCATGAGAATGTGATTGGCGACAAAAAGTTGGCCACCTTCATGCCGAAGGGGCAGATCGACAGCCGGGCCCGCCGTCGGGGTCCTGGATTCGGCTACCAGGCCGGTGGCTGGTTCCTCGACGAGGAGTACGTCTTCTCGAAGCACGCCGAGTGGGCCAAGATGCTGATCGAGAAGGGCGGCCGGATCGGCGCCGGATCCCACGGCCAGCTCCAGGGTCTGGGCAACCATTGGGAACTCTGGGCCATGACCACGGGCGGGATGTCGAACCACGATGCCCTCCGCGTCTCCACCATCTACGGCGCTGAAGCGATCGGGATGGCGCAGGACGTGGGGAGCCTCGAGGTCGGCAAGATGGCGGACATTCTCGTGCTCGAGAAGAACCCGATCGAGAACATCCGGAACAGCAACACCATCAAATACGTGATGAAGAACGGGCGTCTCTACGAGGGCGAAACCCTGAACGAGATCTACCCCAGGGTCCGTCCGCTGGCGAAACAGTGGTGGGCCGAGGGCGCGCCGACCACCACGGCCGGGATCAAGTAGCCCGACCGGGGGTCATCTGTACGAAGGGGGTGGAGTCTCGAAGCTGAGACTCCACCCCCTTTGAGTTTGCCGGTCGTTCGTTAAACTAACCGTCCTGCCTGGCCCGATACCCCCGGCCGCGAATGGCCACCAGCAACGCCGGCACCACAAAGAGCGTGACCGGCGTCGACAGCGCCAATCCCCCGATCACCGCCAGCGCCAGCGGCTTCTGCAACTCGCTCCCAGCGCCGATGCCGAATGCCAGTGGCAGCAGCCCGAACAGCGTACAAAGCGTGGTCATCATGATCGGCCGGAGCCGGACCCGGGCCGCATCACGGATCCCGGTCTCGAGGTCAACGCCGTCCTCCTCCATCCGCCGCCGGGTAAAATCGAGCAGGATGATCCCGTTCTTGACGATCAGGCCGATCAATAGGATCAGTCCCATGAAACTCGAGACGTTGAGCGGCGTACCGGTCAGGAGCAGCAGGCCCAGCGCCCCAACGAACGAGAGCGGCGCCGCGAGGAGCACCACCAGCGGCTCGGCAAACGACCGGAACTGGATCACCATCACGGCCATGACACTGACCGCCGCGAGAGCGAGCACCAGGAGCAGCGCCCGGAAGGCCTTCTGCTGGCTCGCATAGCGGCCGCCCAGTTCGACCCGTACCCCGGGCGGCGCCGGATTCGCCTGGAGAACCTCCTTCACCTCGGCCATGACGTCCCCGAGTGGCCGATGTTCGACGCCGGCTGTGATCGCCAGCATCTGCTGCTGATTCTCCCGCAGGTGCTCGCTCCGGACATCGGCCGTGTTGAAATCGGCCAGCGCACCCAGCGGCGCCGCTCGTCCGGTCGCCGGGGCAAACACCGGGAGCGCTCCCAGCCGCTCGGCGTTGAGACGCACGGCGTCGGGCGCCCGGACCCGGACCCCGATGGATCGGTCATCCAGCCGGATCTCGCCTGCCGCCACACCGAGGAGCGCGCCACTCACGGCGCCGCTCACGTCCTGAGCCGACAGGCCGAGCCGGGCGGCGGCGGGTCCGCGCACTTTCATCGCCATCTCGGCGCCCGGCTCCGCGATGCCGCCAAAGAAGTCCTCGAGCCCTTCGACCTTTGCCACCTTGGGCGCCAGGGAATCCGCGTAGTGCTCGAGCGTCGCCAGGTCCGATCCGAACAATTTGATCTCGACCGGCCGGGCGGACCCCGAGAGATCGTCCAGCACGTCGGACAGAATCTGGACGAACTCCACGCGAACCCGCGGAGCGGCCGCTTGAATCTTCTTCCGTACTTCGTCGACGATCTCGACACTCGATCGTTCCCGCTTCGACGGCGGCGCCAGCCGGACGGCGATGTCGCCCCGGTTCTGTTCCGTGGCGAACAGCCCGAGTTCCGCGCCGGTCCGCCGCGACGTGGCGGAAATCTCCGGCGTCCCGGCCAGGATCTTCTCGATCACGTGGAGCTGCCGGTCCGTCTCCACCAATGCCGTGCCGCCGGGGGTCCAGTAGTCGAGGATGAACGAGCCCTCGTCCATCTCCGGCAGGAACCCGGTGCCCACGAGCCGGTAGGCGCCGATACCGGCCGCGACCAGGATGATCGCCGCCACGATCATCAGCCCGCCGCGATGCAGCACCACGCCGAGCGCCCGCTCGTACCGGTCCGAGAGGGCGTCGATCCCGGCGCCGAGCTTCGCCAGCAGGCCGTGTGGCGCGGTGCCCTGATCGTGCTCGGCGTCCGCCGCTGTGAGGAATTGATCCGCCAGGAGCGGGATGATGGTCACGGCGAGCAGCAGCGAAGCCAGAACGCTGATCGTGAGCGTCAGCGACAGGGCCGCGAAAAACTGACCCACGACCCCTTCGAGCAGGCCCAGTGGAAGGAAGACCACGACGGTCGTCACCGTGCTCGATGTTACCGGCCAGAGCAGTTCCTGCACCGCATGCCGGATCGCCGAGGTCCGGTCACCGGTGAGCCGGATCTGGCGCACGATGTTCTCGGTGATCACCACCGCATCGTCGATCACCAGGCCGATCGCGATGGCCATCGCGCCCAGGGTCATCAGGTTGAAGGTCTGGCCAAGGAGTTGCATCACGAACACCGTGATCGCCAGCGTGAGCGGGATGGCCGCGGCGCTGATGACAGTGATCCGGATGTGGCGGAGGAAGAGCAGCAGGATCAGAATGGCAAGCCCCGCGCCGATCAGGATCGCGTCCCGCACCGACGTTACGGCGTCGCGCACCAGCGCCGCCTGGTCGTAGACCGGCGTGAGTCGCACGCCGGCCGGCAGGGTCTTCGCCATCGCGGCGGCGGCATGCTCCACACTGTCGCTCACGGCGACCGTGTTCCCGCCGATCTGTCGCGTCACGCTGATCAGTGCGGCCGGCCGGCCGTCCCCGGCCACGAGCTGGACGTGATCCTGGGTCCCGGGTACCACGGTCGCCACGTCGCGAACTCTGAGCGTTCCCTTCACGATCACATTGCCGATATCCTCGGCCGAGTGAGCCTCCTGCGCCGAGACGACCAGATACTGCTTGTAGTCCCGCGCCACCCGGCCCACCGCATCCACCGCGATGCCCTCCCGGATCACCTTGGCCAGCCCATCGTAGGTCAGACCCGCCGCCGCCAGCCTCGAGGGATCCGCCACCACTTCGATCTCCCGAACATCCGTCCCCATCACATCCACACGGCCCACGCCGGGAATGCGGGAAAGAATCGGCTTGATCTGATAACGGGCGATATCGTACAGCGCCGCCGCGTCGCCGCCCTCGAGATTGTAGGAGAGAATCGGAAACAGGTTGGGCGTCAGGCGTTCGATCTCGATCTCGAGACCGGCCGGCAGGTCTCCCCGGATCTGCTCCACCCGGGTCCGGACCAGCTGGAGCGCCCGATCGATGTCGGCGTTCTCCGCCAGGGTAATGTTGACCTCGCTGGCGCCCCGGATCGACCGGCTTTTCACTCGCACTACGCCCGGTACGATGCTGACCGCTTCCTCGATCGGGCGCGTCATCGCGAATACCACCTGCCGCGCCCCCAGGCTCGACCCTTGGGCCACGATGGTGATCCGCGGGAACGTCAGTTCAGGATAGATCGCGCTGGGAAGCTTCGTCGCCGCCCAGATGCCGGCGGCGGTGAGCAGTGCCACGGCGAGGTAAATGAACCGTCGCTGTGAGCCTAGAACGTCGAACAGGGCCCGAGGGCCGGGTTTGGTCGGGGCGCCGGTCACGGTTTCCCCGTCAGGACTTTGCTGCTGTCGTCAATCCCGTAGGCCCCGCGGGTGACGACCCGATCCCCGGCTGTGAGGCCATCGGTGATCCAGGCGGTCTTGTCGGACCGGCCACCGATCGTCACGGGCGTCGCGTGCGCCACACCCGCGGCGTCGACGATGAATACCTGGAAACCCTCACCGGTCGGCACCAGAGCCTCGAGTGGCACCACGACGGCGTTCGCGTGCTTCGCGACCGCGATGCGGCCGAACATCGGCTCGGCCACTCGCACCAGCCGGCTGGGCGCTGCCATGGTCACCCGGATAGCCACCCCACCACTCGCGCTGTCGACCATGGCGGCGACGTCCGCCACCTGTCCGAGGCCGAGCGGGGCTTCCGAGGCCGCGGTGCCGGCGAACAGAGTCACGGTCTGGCCAGGCCGAATTCGCGCAGCGTCGCTTGGCGATACCGTCAGGGCCACGTCGAGCGCTCGTGAGTCGGTTACTTCCACCAACGGGGCCGACGGGTCGACGTTTGCGCCCAGCGTGGCGCTAATCCGGGTCACCGCGCCCGCGATCGGGGCTCGCAGCACGGAAAGTTCCCGGGCCCGTCGGGCCGTCAGGGCCACAGATCGAGCGGCGGCCAAATCGGAGGCCGCGATATCGGCTTCTTTCCGGGGGAGTACCCCGGCGTCTGCCAGACGAGTCGCCCGGGCCAGCGTCCTTTCGGCCGCTGCGAGTGTCGCCTCGGCGCTTTGGGCGGCCGCCTCGAAGGGCGCCTGCTCGAACTCGATCAGCGGATCACCCACCTTCACCATCGCGCCGGTGGCCACGAAGACCTTGGTCACCCGCGTGGCTGCCGGGGCCGCGAGGACGGCAACATGGCCCGGTCGGGGGACCACGACGCCGACCGCGTCCACGATTTCGTCGAAGGTGACGGAGGCCGCGGCCTCCACCGAGGCGGTCACGGCGCCCGGGCCGTGCTCGTCGGCGGGAGCGTCCTCTTTCCTGGCGCACGCGGCACCCAGGAGCATGGCGGCGATGGCGATGCGTTTCATCGTTCGGAACGCCCTTCGGTCAACGTGAGCAGGTGGAGGAGGCCGGTCGCGTTCCGCACGGCGGCGACGTCCTCGAAATACTGGATCAGGGCTTCGCGCGCGGTACGCTGCGCCTCGAGCACCGCGGGCAGCGCGGCGGCGCCTTCCCGATAGGCCAGGAGTGAAAGCGCCGCGATCCGGTCCGCCGCGCCGACCAGCCGGCTGCTGCGGGCGAGGCGTTCCTGCGCCACCGCGAGTCCGCGCTCGGTCCGGGATCGCGCGATGTCGGCCTCGATTCTGGCCATGGCCAGTTCCGCCTGGGCCCGGTCCCGCTCGGCAGTAGCAAGCCGGATGGCCCCTCGGTTCTGGTTGAACAGCGGAACCTGGAGCCCCAGTCCGATCATCGGCAGCACCTTGCCGCGGGTGCCGCCTGGATCGTGGGAGTCGTAGCCCAACGACAGCGACGGGGCCGTGAAGAGACTCCGTCGCTCGAAGCTGAGCGCCCGTTCCGCGGATTGGACCTGCGCCTCGGCGGCCCGCACGAGGAGAGGCGTGTTCCCCGGCCCCGCGATCGGCGCGCTACCGGCGTCGAGGCTGTCCGTGAGTGTGATCGATGGCGTTCCCGACGGCAGCCCCATGGCGGCCTGGACCGCCAGCAGCGCGCTAGTGGCGTCGAGGGAGTCGGCGGCCGCGACGTTGGCGAGCTGCCCCGCGCTGACCAACGCGAGTTGGACGTCGAGTTCGCTGGCGTCCCCGGCGTCGCGCCGGAGCCGGGCAAGGGTCAGCAGGCTGTCCGCATCCCGCGCGGACCGGGCCGAGAGTCGGGCCCGGGCCGCCCCGGCCAGCGCGCGGGTGTATGTCGTATCGGCGTCGTACCCGATCGACGCCCGTTCGAAGGCGTAACGATGGAGGGCGGCATCGCGACCCGCCTTCGCCGATCCCACGCGGGCCGATCGCTGCCAGGGAAGCTCAAGCGGGAGGTCGAAGGTGTAGTGATGGCGGGGTGTGTCTTCGGTGTACTGAAAACCGATGACAGGGTTGGCGAACTGTCGAGCCAGCGCCAGGCCCGCTGCCGCAGCGCCGGAATCGGCCCGGGCCGCCGCCAGTCGCGGGCCCACGGTCAGAGCCGCGGCCAATGCATCGGCCCGGGTCACGGCCTTGGATTGCGCGAGGCCGGGCCGCACCGTTATCAGGCCAATGAGGCCCGCCATGAGAAGAGATTTCACCATCGAAACATTACCCTGCTTTCGGGCCGTCGGCGGTGCCACGGTCATGCTGCTTCGATCATGGTGATCCACAGGCGGTCAAACGATGGCCGGACCGTCCCCGGTGTCGCCGCCTGCAGCATCTGAAATTCAAGGCCCTCAAGCATGGCCGCTATGGCCATTGGCTCAGCCAGGGCATCGGGCGCAACGTCGAGGGCCGTTGCGATCGCGGCATGAAGCAGGACCGGGTCGTCCGGCAGTCGGGTCGGGTACTGGTGAGCCGCCAGCCCGAAGACGGCCTTGGTCAGGCCGGTCTCGACATCCTCTACCATGGTCCGCCACAATCGGTCGAGGGCGTCGGTGCCGCCTCCAGCGAGCGCCGACCGTCGCCTTGCCAGCCGCACTTCGGCAATCCGCAGGCCGGTTGCCCGGAGCAGCCCAGGTCGGTTCCTGTAGTGGTGGATTACCAGAGCCTTGGCACAACAGGCCCCGTTCGCCACTCGCTCGATCGACCATGCTTCAAAGCCCCTGTCCCTGACCAGCGCAATCGATGCCAGGAGGATTTCCTCGACAGCAAGGGGCTTATGCATCCAATATTATATAACTGACCGATCGGTCGGTCAAGATATAATTATATACATCGTAATAGTATTATCTTACTTCGACTTACATGATGTTGTATGGTACGATGAAATCCAAGGATCCGTAACCGAACCGGCCTTGGCGTGTCAAGCAACGAACCGACGGCCAACGGGCGATCGTGCCATTATGCTTACGCAGCCCGGGGAGGATCCGTTGTCCACGCGAGGTACCCCGCTGTCACCAGTTGCAGGGAGCGGCAATAGTTTTAACAATGTATTGTATAATATTTAGATATATCATCTTAGCATGTTTGACCGACCGGTCGGCCTTTGCTTGAATATTCCCATGACCTTGACTACTGGCCCGAAAAACGAAACCTTTTGGAACGTCAGACCGTAACGGATCACATGACAAACCCGACCCCTTCTCCGCTGCCGTCGGTGTTTTCACCGCTGGCCAAGACTCTTCTTGATGCCTTTTCGGAAGGCGTCGTGGTGTTCGACCCGCAAGGCAAGGTGCTCTACGCGAATCATCAGGCCCGCGATCTGGGGCTCGACATGTCGCAGACATCCCGCGAGTTGATGCCACAGCTCGCCGAGTTGGGTGGCCGGCTCAAGCCGCTGAAGGTCGGGTCCATCGATCTTGGCGAGGCGATGTTCCTCCCCGGCAACGCCGGGCCCAAGACCCTCGCGGAACGGGAAAAGGAAGCCATCGTTCGGTCCCTTGATGCCAACGCCTGGAAGTTGGCCGAGACGGCCAAGAGCCTCGGGATCAGCCGGACGACGCTGTGGCGCCGCCTCCGTGCGTATGGGCTCCACCGCGACGGCCGGAGCAAATGGGCCCAGGCTTCCTGAGGCCCACCCAACGCAGCGCCGCCCGCTTTCGGCTGCCCACCGTTCGACCTACCTTCCTGCCGACCATGCGTCGGCTTCTTCTTGGACTCGCCCTTGTCCCGTTGACCTGTCGGAAACCCGCCCGGGTCGCTGATGACGCGGCTGGTACCCTGGCGGTTACCTGGGCCGGTGCCTCGAAGGGGCGTTTTGTTACCTTGGCCGCCGCCTCATGGTGCCGAACTGATTCCCTTCTCGAAGTACTCGCGACCCGTCATGACACCGGGGTGGGTTTTGCCGTCATCGCGCAGGATTCAGTCCGGGTCGCCCAGTATCCCGTCGTGTCCGCCGCAGTCCAGGCGAATTGGCGGCCCCTCGGCAACGCGGCGCTGCGCGTGGCAACGGACTCGGCCCTCCGCGGTTACGAAGCGACCTCGGGGCTGATCAACGTGACCAATGTCGCCGACGGCACCATCAGTGGTACGCTCGACGTTCGCCTGAAACAGGCTGATACGCCGGACACGGTTCGCATGGGTGGCAGGTTTACCCGGCTCAAGATCACCCCGGCCCAGGGGCCGTGCGGCCGAGTCTCGCGGCCGGCTGCGCCACGCCCGGTGTCTCCCAAGACCGCCCCCAAATGACTGAACCGACCTATTTCCGCAAAGGCTTCGGGCTCCGGGGGGAGATCGAAGGCATTCTCTCGGCCGACTACCACAGCACCCTGATCGAGGGCTTCAAGACCAACGGCTACCGTCTGTCCGCGGGGTCGCTGGTCTTCAGGCTCGCTCGAGAATTCGGGTTCTGCTACGGCGTGGACCGGGCCGTCGAGTACGCCTATGAGGCTCGGTCGAAATTTCCCGACCGGGAGCTCGTGCTCGTCGGCGAGATCATTCACAATCCCCACGTCAATCAGAAATTGCGGTCGATGGGAATCCGGTTCCTCCATCGGGACCCCGATGGCCGATTCGATTTCTCACCGATCACCGCGGCCAACGTGGTGATCCTGCCGGCGTTCGGGGTGACGGTCCAGGACTTTGCCAGCCTCAGGGCCAAGGGCTGCATTCTCGTGGATACTACCTGCGGGTCCGTCCTCAACGTGTGGAAGCGCGTGGACAGCTACGCCCGGGACGGATTCACCGCGGTCATCCACGGGAAATATGCCCACGAGGAAACCAAGGCGACGGCCAGTCAGGTCAACAAATATCCCGGTGGCCGATACCTCGTCGTATTCGACATGGCCGAGGCCCGTGAGGTTTGCGCGTTCATCGAACATGGCGGCGACGCCGGCGTGCTGAGCCGCCGCTTCGCCAACCGGACCTCGGATCCGTTCGATTTTCGCCGGGATCTGATTCGCGTCGGCATTGCCAATCAGACCACGATGCTGTCGAGTGAATCGCTGGCGATCGCCGAGGAATTCCGCCAGACCATGATCCGACGATACGGTCCGGCACACGAGAATGACCACGTTCGGACCTTTGATACCATCTGTTCGGCGACGCAGGAACGGCAAGACGCCGTGGTCCACCTGCTCGAGGATCCGCCGGACATCATGGTGGTGGTCGGTGGCTACAATTCCAGCAACACCTGCCACCTGGCCGCACTCAGCGAGCGTCGCGGGGTCCGGACCTTCCACATCGAAGACGCGGATTGCATCGATCCGGATGCCGGTACTATCCGTCACCAACCGGTCGGTTCGAAGCAGGAAACGACCGCGTCGGATTGGCTCGGCGACGCGCGGACGGTCGGTTTGACCGCAGGCGCCTCAACCCCGAACAACAAGATTGGCCAGACAGTCGCCCGCATCGCTCTGATCCGCGGCATCGATCCGGAGTCCCTGCTTCGGTAAATATTCGGTAGGTCCTGGGCGCTTCGGTGGTGGCGGGATCTCCATTCGGGCGCTACAATCGCTCCCCCGCTATGTCGATCCGAGAACTGCTGGAAGGTCTTCCATTCGTGGCCATCCGCCGATTGAACGGCCGGGACGGCTTCTTTACCGCCGGCCGGATGTTTGCCTTGCTCTCCGATACCGGTCTGCTGCTCCGGCTCCCGGCGCCCGCCGGCGAGGCTCTGGTCGATGCCGATCGGGTTCAGCCGCTCGTTGACGCTCCCGTGGCATCTCAGCCGGCCTGGGTCGAGGTGGCCCTGCCGGCCGACGACATGGTTGAACTCCACCACCTCGTCCTGACCTCCCACCAGGCCGTGCGAACCGTGAGCCGGCGGGCCCGGCGCCATCGGTCGGCGGTCCGGCGTCGCCGGGTGCGGACTTCCGCCTAACGACCCTCCATCAGCATCCGGGCCACGGCTGTGATCGTCAGCGGTGCGCTACCCTCCGCCCGGTTGTTCACCAGCAGATAGGCCGGCAATCTGAGTTCGGCGGCCGTCCGGGCCAGCCGGACCAGATCGCCGCGCAGGCGGGGATTCCGTTCCTGGATCCGATCATACGGGGAAAAAGTATCCACGGCCTCAGCGTAACTCCGGCCGGGCTTGAGCAGGGCTCGCGCCACCAGGAAACGCGCGGTCAGCGCGTCCGGCCGATCGAGCTGTTCGCCGATCGGCGGCATCCGGGTCCAGGAGTTGAACAGGTGTGCCACGCCATGTTCGCGCAGCACCGCGAAGTAGGCGGGTGAGAGATAGTCCTCGTTCCGGATCTCCACGGCGTATTCCCCTTCGGGGGGCAGTTTGCCGAAGAAGGCGTCGAGCAGCGTCGCGAACTGATCCGGCCCGACCTTTTCATCCCGGCCGATGGCCTGAAATTCGAATACGAACGGGCCGGTGTGTTCGCCGAAATAGGTTCGATAGGGGGTCCACACGTCCGAAACGAAGAGGTCGGCGTTGAGGAAATCCGGATTGAGCTGTCCGGTCCGCCCGCCCTCGCGGGGACTGGCGAACGTTCGTACCGTAAGCCGCTCCCAGACCTTGCTGACACACTTGAACCCGGTGGGCAGAACCTTGGCCCAGCTCTCGAGCGACTTCGGCTTGGGGGTTCCGTAGAAACTCGAATCGATCCCGACGGTCGAGAACAGTGGAAACCGGGCGTACTCGGCCAGCATCCGCGCGCTGGCGCCGGTGGCCGGATAGGGCTTGGCATACACGAGCCCCGTCCATCCCGGGTAGGTCCAGGTCGAGGTGCCGAAGTGGACCTGCGGCGGAATCGCGTGCTGCAGCCGATCGAGTTCGGCCGGGGTCGGCGGGAGATCGTCGGATTCGTGGATCAGGCTGGTCAGGGCCGGCTCACGATCTTCGCCACCCGGCCACCGCCGGTCAGTACGTAGATCTCGCCATCCGCATCTTCTCCAAATCCTGTGACCTGGCCTCCGGGTGCGAGGGTTGCCCATTCGCGGGAATCGGTCGCGGCGCCGTTGGACAGTCGGAAGCTCCGGATCCAACCCTGGCAGTAGTCGGCGTAGAAATAGTGACCGACGAGACCAGGAATGGCGGTCCCGCGATACGCATACCCGCCCGTAACGGAGCATCCCTCGGTATGGGGGTAGTCCACGACCGGAAGGAGGAGCCCGGTTCGAGCGCAGGTCGAAGCGCCGTAACAGGAGGCGCCTTCCATCACGTTCCAGCCGAAATTTGCTCCCCGGCTCTCAGCCAGGGGTAAGGCATCGACTTCCTCGTGAAGGTTCTGGCCGACATCCGCGATGTACAGGTCGCCGGTCAGGCGGTCAAAGCTGAAGCGCCACGGGTTGCGGAGGCCAAGGCTCCAGATCTCGGGCCGGGTGCCGGCCTCTGCCACGAACGGGTTGTCCGCTGGCACCGAAACCTGGCCGGACGCCGAGATGGCGAGCCGCAGGAGCTTTCCCAGCAGCGTCGAGCGCTTCTGACCGTTGCCCTGGGGATCGCCGCCGGATCCGCCATCTCCCATTCCGATGAACAGCTTGCCGTCCGGTCCGAATGCGACCATGCCGCCATTGTGGTTGGCGAAGGGCTGAGCCACGCTCACGATGAGTTGTTCGCTGGCCGGATCGGCCCGGTCCGGGTGTGCCGCCGACCGCCGGAACAGCGAGACCCGGGTATCGCCGGCGGCATCGGTGTAATTCACCACAAAGAGCCCGTTGGTGGCGTACGCGGGATGAAAGGCCAGGCCGAGCAGCCCCTGTTCGCCGCCGGTTGAGACTTTGCCACGGAGATCGAGGAATGGTGTCGGGAGTACGGCGCCCTGTTTGACGATGGCGATCGTCCCCGGTTTTTCGACGATGAACAGACGGGCATGATCCCCGGCAGGGCTCGCCAGCAGGACCGGCACATTGAAATTGCCGACATCCGCGAGGCCCAGGCCACTGGGCGGTGGCGGTGGCGCCACTTGTCCTTCGCCCGTGGAGCAGGCTTCGAGCAGGCCGGCGAACACAAGGGCATGGAAGGGGCGCATTCGAGTCTCGAGATCGGGTGTCGAAAATAGACGTTCGAGCCAGCGCCCGCTGCACGGACCGCATGATCCTGCAGGCCGCGACGGTTGGCCATTACGTTACCGACATGCGTGCAATTGTCTACCGAGGGGCGGGCGGCGTCGAGGTGCTCGATCTTGCCACGGTTCCCACGCCGGAACCCGGACCGGATCAAGTCCTGGTCCGGGTGCAGGCCTCAGGGTTGAACCGGGCCGATGTGATTCAGCGGCGCGGCGGGTATCCCGCCCCGGCCGGCTGGCCGGCGGACATTCCCGGGCTCGAATATGCCGGTGTCGTGGAAGCCGTTGGCCCAGGGGTGGCCGGCGTGGCCCGTGGCGATCGGGTGATGGGACTCGTGGGGGGTGGTGCCCAGGCCGAGTATCTGGTCACCCACTTTCGCGAGATCATTCCGGTGCCGGCGGCCCTGACGTACGAGCAGGCAGCGGCGATTCCGGAGGCGTTCCTGACCGCCTACGACGCTTTGGTCATTCGAGGCCGGGTCCGGGCCGGTGAACGCGTGCTGGT
>JANMXA010000140.1:0-10170 GCA_031394255.1 Gemmatimonadota bacterium | reverse complement strand
CGCAGCGGGCTGATTCAGGGGACCCCAGAATTCCTGACAGGGCTCCGGCGAATCTGCACCGAGCTGGGCATCGTGCTCATCTTCGACGAGGTGATCAGTTACCGGGTGGCGCCAGGCGGGATGCAGTCGCTCGTGGGCGTGGCACCAGACCTGACCGCTTTGGGCAAGATCGTCGGCGGTGGATTTCCGGTGGGCGCCGTCGGGGGCCGCGCCGATATCATGGCCGTCTTCGATCCGACTCAGGGGCCCAGGGTTTCTCACGGCGGCACCTTCAATGCCAATCCGGTCACGATGGCGGCCGGGGCCGCTGCCCTGGCCAAGCTGACCCCCGGCCGGTACACCGACCTGACCCAGCTCGGCGCCCTGGTGCGGGAAGGGCTGGCCGCCTGCTTCCGCGAATCCGGTGTCCCGGTCCGCGTGCATGGCCGGGGCTCGCTTTTCTGCGTCCGGTTCGGCGAGGGCCTCGCCACCGAGTTCCGCGACCTCGCCGAAACCCCGGCGGATACCGCCGTCCGGGAGTATCTGCAAACCTATCTCCGCTCCCATGGGATCATGACCCACCAGAACCTGTTCGGCTGCGTCTCGACCGCGATGGGTGAGACCGAGGTCGCCAGCTTGCTGGAGCAGGTTCGCGCCGGGCTCACCACGCTTCCCGGACGACTCTGATGGCGAGAGACGAGCCTGGCTACTTGATGATCTCGCGAGACTCGAGGTTGGCCTCGACATCCTTCCGGGTCCGCCAGGCGTCGCGCATCTGTTTCTTCGCGAACAGCTCCAGCTGGTCCCCGATGTGGGGCGAGCCGGGCTGGGTCGAGTTGCCGTAGGCGATCAGGACTTTGGCCCGGACCGGGTTGGCGAACTCCACCGCCTGATAGTAGGTGTCACCCGCCACCATCTTGTTCTTTCCGTCCTTGTCCTCCGCGTAGTACGCCACACGGAAAATGCCGAACGGATCGCCCGGGCCACCGTTTCCGGCCAGATCCTTCCCGCCGTACCGGAGCCGGTTCACATCGCCGTAGGGCACGTCGAGCGCCCCATACTTCTTCTCGACCACCTTCGCCGCGGTCCCGAGCGCCGTCGCCGCGAGGGCCGGGTCGGCCAACCCCGACGGGGTCGTCAGGGCGGAATCGAGGCGCCAGGGGCGCGCGAACGCATGCCCCTTCCCCATCGTCAACCACGTTTGCACCCAGGCCTCGAACAGCACCGCGCCCCGGCTCTCGGCATCGGTGTTCCGATCCCACTTCTCGAGCACATCGGCGGCTTTGCGGGCGTCGGCATCGCCCCGTGAGCGGGCCGCGCCCAGCAGCTCCGGCACCATCCGGTCGGCCAGACCCATATGGGTCGAGTGCTTGTACTGGACCAATTCGTCAAGCGAGACGCTGGTGTCGGACAACTGGAGCGCCGCCGACCGCTGGGGCCGGAAGCCCATCTCCCGCGGGGACACGTACGCCGCGAAGGAATCCGGGCTGAACACCAGCGGCCACGACACGGTCCAGGGCGGATCGTTGGCGTTCTGGAGCCAGCCATTGGCGGGGTCGAGGATGTGAGGGAGCTGGTCGTAGGGCAGCGTCTCGTTCCAGATTAGCGCCGAGCTGTCTCCCCGTACCGGGCCGGACCAGTAGGCGAAGTCGCCGCGGGACCGCTTCGGCGTCTTGCCGCCAAAGAAGTACAGAATGTGGTTGTCCTGGCTGGCCGCGATGATGTTGAAGAACGGGACATGGATTTCCTTGACGATGCCCTCGAACTCCGCCATCGACTTCGCACCACCCATCCGCCACCACTGCTCGGTTCCATTGGGATCGTCGAGGCCCGCCACCCGAACGGCAAGCGCCGTCTTGGCATCTTCCTGGTACACCGGCCCCTGGACCGACTCCTTCACGACGAGGGTGTCGCTCCGCGAGCCGGCCGCGGTTTTCACCTTGATGACTTCGGTCCGGGTCGCGAAGGCCTTCTCGGCCCCGTCGAGCAGGTACCCGGCACCCAGTTTGGTGAGCCGGTAGACGTCGACCCCGTCCTGGGTATTCACCGTATGGGACCAGCCGACGTAGTCATTGAACCCGATGGCAGGCGTCGGAAACCCGACCAGGGTCACCCCGTAGAAATTGCGCTCAGGGGTAACCTGTTCCGCTTCGAAGAAGAGATACAGGTCGTACCAGCCGAGATGGGGGTTGCCCAGCAACAAGGGATGGCCCGACGCCGAGCGTTTGGCGCTGATGGCCCACATGTTCGATCCGGGCCGGACGTCGTTGTTCATCGTTGCCGGAAGATCCACCTGGTCGAAGAACATGAAGAGGAAATTGATGATCTTCTGCCCGTGGGCCAGGACATCGGTTGCGGATACCGGCAACACCACCTTCACGCTGTCGGCAATCCGGTCCGGATGTTCGGCCGCGTACCGGTTGATGCCGGCGGCAAAGGCGTCGAGGTTGGCGCGGTGAGCCGGGCTGATGGTCTCGTACCACTGCGCGGCCCGTCCCGGAATGCCCATCGTCCGGACGAACCGGTCGGTCTTGAGGTTCTGCTCGCCCCAGTACTCCGACGCCCGACCCCGGGCCTCGGCGTAGAGCTTGAGAATCAGGTTCCCGTGGGCCTCCATCTGGGCGTAGCCGAAGGCCTTGAAGGCCTGGGCGTCGGTGGGGGCGTAGATGTGCGGCACACCCCATTTGTCCCAGAGGATCTCGGTCGTGGTCGCGCCCCTGGCGCAGGCGGTGGCAGCCAGAAGCGCCGCGGCAAGCAATCGTTTCATCAGATGAACCTCACTCGGGCCACCGGTGATCCTTGAACCGTTCGCGGAGGACCTTCTTGTCGAACTTGCCGACGCTGGTCTTCGGCACGGCGTCAATGAAGGTGACGTCGTTGGGAAGCCACCAGGTGGCGAAGCGGCTTTTGATCGAGGCAATGATGTCGCCGGCGGTCAGGGTGACGCCGGGCTTGGTGACGACGCAGGCCAGCGGGCGCTCCTGCCAGATCGGGTGGGCGATCCCGATCACGGCCGCCTCGAGCACCCCGGGGTGCATCATGATGGCGTTCTCGAGGTCGACGCTCGAGATCCACTCCCCGCCGCTCTTGACCACGTCCTTGGTCCGGTCCACCAGCTGGAGATACCCCTCCGGGTCGATGGTGGCCACGTCACCGGTCCGGAACCAGCCGTCCATCAAGGCCTCGGCGTTCCGGGGATCGTTGTGGTAGCCCTTGACGACCCAGGGCCCCCGGACCTGAAGCTCGCCGAACGCCACTCCGTCGTGGGGCAGCTCCCGCCCCTCGGCATCGACGATCCGGACTTCGACGAACGGGGCCGGCAGCCCCTGCTTGAGCCGGGTGTTGAGCTCCTCTTCCGGCGGAAGTTCGAGCAGCTGCGGCCGCTCGTTGCCGAAGGTGCCCAGCGGGCTGGTCTCTGTCATCCCCCAGGCATGGGTGATCCACACGCCAAAGTCCCGCCGGAACCCTTCCATCAGCGAGCGGGGGCAGGCAGCCCCTCCGACCATGATCTTTCGGAGGCTCGAGATGTCGTATTGGCCGGTGTTCTCCTTGAGGTGCTGGTAGACCGCACTGATGATGGTGGGCACGCCGCCCACGAATGTCACTCTTTCACTTTCGATCAGAGCCGATACATCAGCCGGCTGCAGAAAGTGCCCGGGCCAGATCATCTTGGCCCCGACCATCACCGCCGCATACGGAAGCCCCCACGCGTTGGCGTGGAACAGCGGTACGATGGCCAGCATCGAATCGAACGCGCTCAGCCCCATCAGGTCCGCGCCGACGGCCGCCAGGGTGTGCAGCACGATCGCCCGGTGGGAGTAGACCACGCCCTTCGGGTTGCCGGTGGTCCCCGAGGTGTAGCACATCGCGGCGGCGGCGTTTTCGTCGATCGGCGGGGCGGTCCGGATTGGCTCAGCCTCGGCGAGCAGCGCCTCGTAATCCAGCCCGACCGCCGGGTCGACCGGCTTCCCGTCGTCCGGGAACACGATGACCTGTTTCACCGTCTTGAGCTGGGACCGGATCTTCTGGAAGACCGGCAGCAGCGTGGCGTCGACGAGCACCACCGAGTCCTCCGCGTGGTTGGCGATGAACACCACCTGCTCGGGAAAGAGCCGAACGTTCAAGGTATGGATCACCGCGCCCATGCAGGGAACCGCGAAATAGACCTCGAAGTGCCGATAGGAGTTCCAGGCGAAGGTGGCCACCCGATCCCCCGGCTTGACCCCCAGTGCCGTCAGGGCGCCCCGAAGCCGGTCCACCCGCTCGACGTACTCTTTGTAGGTGTAGCGGTGCATCCCCGCCGGGGTCCGGCTCACGATTTCGCGCCGGCCGTGGAGGAGGCGGGCCCGCTCGAGCAGGTTCGGCAGCGTGAGCTGCCAGTCCATCATCATCCCTTGCATGGAAACTCCTGTTGGCGGCTACTGTCTGGCGTAGGCTTCGGCGTCCCGAAGCATTCGGTCGAGGGTGGCCCGGTCGAGCAGGCGACCCCGGAGCACCACAGTCCGGACCTGATCGAGATTGCCGATGTCCTTGAGCGGATCGGCACCGAGGAGCACCATGCTGGCCAGCTTGCCGGATTCGAGAGTGCCGCGGTCGCCCTGGTTCATGGACTGGGCGCCGTTTCGGGACGCCGCCTGGATCGCTTCGAGCGGCGTGAGACCGGCCTCGACCAGCAGGCGCATTTCGCGGTGGAGGCTGAACCCCGGCACCAGCGGCATCACGGGGGTGTCGGTGCCGGCCAGGAATTTCGCCTTCTCCCGAACCAGTTCCCGGAAGGTCTTGAGCAGGTTCCCCCACTGAGCGCGACCGGCGTCCCGGTCGGCTTGGGTCGGGTTGGCCTTCGGCGGGGTCACGTCATTGAACTCCCGGGCCGCCTTGGGCGCGAACTTGAGTTCCGGCAGATCCCAGGCGCCCGGCTCGTTCGCCAGCGCCATCTTGTTGACGACCAGCAGGGTCGGATCGAACCAGACCGGCCGTTTGGCCACCGCCTTGGCAAAAGCCGAGGCCGCCCCGTACTCGTGGGCCGCCATGGCGGAGTCATGCCACGCCAGCCGGATCTGGAACTCGGCACCGACCTTGAACCGCTCACCCGCCTGGCGGACATACGCCGCTTGCGCCGCGATCAATCGGCCCCGCAGCTCCCTCCCGCGGGGCGAGTTGGCGAAGGCGATTCCGAAGTCGTGCTCGATAGTGCGCTGGCCCGAATCGATCGCCTCTTCGATCGACACGCTGTCGGGGACGTGGCCCACCACCGGAATGCCCTTCTTCTTCGCCTCATCGAGAATGGCGAAGTAGGCAGCCCTGGGCGTCATCGAATGCACCTTGATGACATCCACGTCGAGGCCGGCCAGGGAATCGACCATCGTTCGGCCGGCCTCCGGCGTCGGGACGGCGGCACGCCCTTCGGGAAACGCCTTGGTGACCTGGACGGCGTCGAGCGTCGGCCCCGCGATCATCACGTCCGGCCCCATCATGCGGCCAGCCCGGACCTCCTGCCGTATCCAGCCGACTTCCTTGAGGTCACCGCCGACTTCGCGGATCGTGGTGACGCCGTTGGCCAGAAACAACGGGAGGGCATGTTCCTTGTAGATCATCAGGTGGACGTGCATGTCCCAGAGGCCCGGGATCAGAAACATCCCCTTCCCGTCGACCCGGTTCTCCACCTGCCCCAGTGTGATCTCCGAACTCGGTCCCACCGCCACGATCCGGTCGTCGACGATCGCAACCGTCATGTCCGGTCTGGCGCCCCGATCGGTCCCGTCAATCAGGGTCACGTGCTCGATCGCGACCGTCGCATCGACCGGTTTCCCGCGCTGGCACGCCGCCGCGAGGGCGGCGACCAGAACAACGAGCCTGCCCCGGATCACGGCTTGTCCCACGTTCCCACGGGCTTGGTGTCCGTCCGGTACATCTCGGGTTGGGCCCAGTAGGTGTCACCGTACTTCTTCTGGGTCGGCCAGATCTCGTCAAGTGAGTTGGCGTCGTACAGCGCGCCGGCCTTCATGACGAACTGGATGTTGCCGGTGTTCCGGATATTCTCGAGCGGATTGCCGTTCAGGACCATCAGGTCGCCGAGCTTGCCCACGGTGATGGAGCCCAGGTCTTTATCGAGGCCGAGGAACGTGGCCCCGTGCATGCTGGCGATCTCGAGGGCCGTCATGTTGCCGGTGGCCTTGGCGGCCATCCAGACGTCCCAGTGCGAACCCAGGCCCGGCTGCTGGCCGTGGGAGCCGATCGCGGTGTAGCCACCGGCCGCCACCAGATCGCCGATCTGCTGGGCCACGATGTCCTTCGAGTAATCGGTCTCCGGCCGCATGATGAAGCGCCGGGTGTGCGGAATCAGCTGGCGCCACGGTGTCCAGTGCCCCTGCTTGGGGTCCTGCCAGATCGGGCTCTCCTGCCAGAAGTACTCCTCGTTCCAGGCCCCGAACCCGCTGACCAGCGGTGTGTGGGAATAGAAATACCGGCTCTTGGCCAGGAACGTGATGAAGTCGTTGTAGAGCGGCGACTGCACCGTGAGGTGTTCGCCGCCGGTATGGCCGTCCATGACCATGCCAAGCTTGTAATTCAGGTCGTCGCTGCCCTCGGCCGTGACCTGCAGGCCAAGCTCGCGGGCGGCGTCCACCGACCACTGGCGCTGCCGGCGGGTCGGCTGGAGATATTGCTTGAGCAGCAGCGCGCCCCAGGACATCCGGCGCTTCACTTCCTTGATGGCGATATCACGGCTGGTCACATCGTTGGTGGCCGGACCGTCGCCGTTGGTGAGCGCCTCGGACACACTGAACACGCGCGGCCCGATTGTCTCGCCCGCCTCGATAAGTTCGGCCGTCGGGAACGCCGAGACCGATGAAGTCGACGGATCGCTCGTGGTGGTTACCCCATAAGCCAGATAGATCGCCGACTCGAAATCGTGGCGTGGCATCATCCCGGCATGCTCGCGGTGATGGTGGGCGTGGACGTCGACCCAGCCCGGAATGATGGTCTTGCCGGAAACGTCGACGACCTTCTCGACGCCGCTGGTGCTGCAGGCGCCGACGCAGGTGATCCGGCCCGCTTTCACCACCACCGTGCCGCTCGGGATCACCTTCTTGTTGTCGAGGGTGACGATCCGGGCGCCGGTCAGGGCAATCGAGCCCTTCGGAATGGCGCGCGGGCTGGTCAGTTTGACCATGATGGTATCGGTCTTCTGGGCGATGACGTCGTAGCTGAAGAATTTGTCGGCGCTGGCGAACTCCACCACCGACGCGGACCGCCAGCGGGGATAGAGCCCACCCTCGGTCGAAAGCGGGATCGAACTGAACGCCCCGCCCGTCTTGGCGATCATTGGCACCTGGTCCCCGGTGCCCGAGATCGGGAGCGGCGCCAGGTAGACGTTGGACCCCTGATTGTACGCCACCCATTTCGCGTCCGGAGACACCACCGCATCCTCGGAGTTCTTCACGTTGGCGATCACCTTCCGGTCGGTGCCGTCCATCCGGACCGACGCCACCTCCACCCCGGACACCGGGCGGCCCTCGCCGGGGCCGAACGTCTTCGCGATGGCATAGTAGAGCCGGCCGTTGGCGCCGACGCTGGCGCGGAGCTCCGCCACCCCATAACGGCCCCCGGCGCCGGTGATCTGCACCACGTCGGTTTCGGTGCCGCCGGCGGCGGGAATCCGGATCAGGTCGTAATAGGAGTTGCGCGACAAGGTCGACGCCCGGGCCGTGGCACCGGACCCACGGGCCACGATGATCTCGCTCCCGTCGGGCGTCCAGGCCGGATTGAGATACTCGCCCGGCTCGCGAGTCAGTTTTTCGGGCGTCCCGCCGCCCGTGGGCACCCGCCAGAGCGCACCGCGATTGCCGTCGTCGACGCTGGTGAATGCGATCCACTTCCCATCCGGCGACCACGAGGGCTGGAACTCGATCGGCTCGAACCCGGCGCCGGTGAGCCGCCGCGGGGTGCCGCGGGGCAGATCCATCAGGTAGATCCGGCCCAGGGCCTGGAACGCCAGCGTCCGCCCGTCCGGCGAGGCGCCGGCCCAGCGAATGAACCGGACATCGAACGGCCCGTCGGTCAACGGCTTCTTGACCCAGACCTGTTCGGACATCACCCGGTGAACCCGGGCGGTGAACGGAATGGTGGTCACCTGGCCCGTACCGACATCCACCCGACGGATCTTGCCACCCTGATGGAGCACGATGCTCTTCCCGTCTGCCACCCAGCGGTAGCCGGGGTAGGTCCCGTTCACCGGAATGCTTTCTTCGGCGAGATCCATCTCCACCGGATCCATCAGCATCCGTTCGCCGCCGAGTTTCAAGTCGCGGATCCAGAGCGCCGACCGGGGCCCGAACTTCTGGCCCTTGTACTCGAGTGTCCCGCCGGGGACCTTCCGCATGAAGGCGAGATAGCGGCCGTCGGGGCTGGGCTCGGCCGCATAGGCGCCACCACTGGTGGCCCGGTCCTGCTGGGCCGCTTCGCCGGAGGTGATCGGGCGGACTTCGCCGGTCTTGAGGTCGTAGCGGTGGATCTGGATCGTGCCCTTAAGGACGTCCTCCTGGCCCCAGAAGCCGGTCGGCGTGGCCGTATAGACGTCATAGTAGATGTAGCGCCCATCCGCCGAGGTGCTGGGCCGCGACGGCATCCGCCCGACCGCGCCCTTGACGATCTCGACCCCGGCGCCGCCGTTCCGGTGGTACATCACCAGGGACCGGCCGTCGAAGCCCGCCGTCTTCACCACGATGATGTACTGCCCGTCAGCGGTCCACACCGGGGTCCGCATCTGGACCAGGGGATCGAGCCCCACCGGCCGGGGGTTCTTGCCGTCGGCGTCCATGACCCAGAGGTTGGTCTGGCCCTTCCGGTCCGAAATGAACGCGATGCTCTTCCCGTCCGGCGAAAAACGCGGGTGGTAGTTCACCGCGATCCCGCTCGACTCCGTCAGGCATTCCGCCGCGCCGCCGCCGGCCGGCACCCGGTAGATCTGGCTCAGGAGGTCGAAGATGATCCATTTCCCGTCGGTGGAGACGTCGAGCGAGGTCCAGGTGCCCTGATCGGTAGTGAAGTCGATCTCCCGAGTTTTGCCGCGCGGCTTGGTCACGTCCCAGCCGGTGTCGGCTGGGGCCTGTGCCACGACTTGGCTGGCCGCGAGCGTCAGGGCGGCCGCCAAGGCCCAACTGGCCCATCCGGTGTTGATGGATCGCATACTGGGACTCCTTGAGGCAATGAAAGCCGGACCCGGGTCCGGCCCATGAATTCGGGCGGGGTTTTGATCGGGTGCTACGGTGGTGATTCCGCTGGGAAATTGTGGCGATTTCCGGGCAAAGCGCAAGGGCGATCCGGGAAGGTTTTGGCGCCGGACCCGAAGCCGGCTTGGGAACGAAGAAGGGGTCGCTCTCGCGGCCCCTTCCCGTTCTACGGATCGAAGATTCCGGCCCGATCAGGAGCCGTTGGATTCCTTGGTCGGATAGGGCCAGCAGGTGGTGGCCCCGTACAGATCGCCAGTGAATTCGTTGGATGCCTTGGTCGAGGGGGCGACACCCTTCCACCCCAGACCACGCCGAATGAGGTCATTCAGGCGCTGACCACCCTCGAACGCCAGTTCGGCCTGACGCTCCGACATGATGATGGCCACAGCCTGCGCCGTGGTGCTGGCCGAGAGCGCCGGCAAATTCGCCGTCGCCCGACCGGCATTCACCAGCGCCATGGCCTGGGCCACGCTGCCGGTTTCCGCCAAGCCTTCGGCCTGAATCAGGCGGGCTTCAACCCCCGAGGCGAGCCGAATCGGTGAGTTGAGCGCCGCATACTTCTCGGTCTGCCAGGACCTGATCGGGGGATTGAACGCCCCATGCCCGGTATCAATGACCTTGAGGCGCGGATCGAGATTCCGATAGGCCTGGGAGACGGTGTGGTACCCGTTGGCCGTCATGAAGAAGAAGATCTTGTTGTAACGCCGGGAACTCTCGGTGCCACGGTCGGCCATCTTCACGTAGTTCAGCGGCACCAGCGCCGCGACTGCCGCAGCTTCGGCGTACTTCTTCAGGTCAAGCTTGGTGCGAGCCAGGCCAACCCGGGCCAGGTTCAACATGTCGGTGTTGCCGGCCGTCTGCGCCAGCGCAATCGCCTCGGTGAACTTGGTTTCGGCCAGCACCAGCGCCGCCGAACCGGTCCGGGTGGTCGTGCCAGGCGTGATCTGATCCTGCTTGGCGC
>JANMXA010000139.1:0-2009 GCA_031394255.1 Gemmatimonadota bacterium | reverse complement strand
TTGGGCGGCGGCCGGTGATCCGCGTCGCGGTGGTCGGCGGTTCGGGGTACACTGGAGGCGAACTGGTCCGGCTGCTGCTCGGGCACCCCGAGGTCCGACTCGATCAGGTGACTTCGGAGCGGCTGGCCGGCCGGGCCGTTGCGGAGCGCCATCCGAATCTCCGGAAGGCCACCGATCTCACGTTCGTGGCCAGCGGCGACCTCGAACCCACGGATCTGGTCCTCCTCTGCCTGCCGCATGGTGAGGCGGGCCGTTCGATCGACCGCTATCGAGGCACCGCCCCCCGCCTGATCGACCTCTCCGCCGATTTCCGCCTCCGGGACCCGGCGGCCTACCCGACGTGGTACGGTGCGGCCCACCCGCGGCCCGATCTACTCGATCAGTTCGTCTACGGAATTCCCGAACTCCATCGGGAGCGGATTCGCGGCGCCGATCTGGTGTCGAGCGCCGGGTGCAACGCCACCGCGGTGATCCTGGGCCTTCGCCCTCTGGTGTCGGCCGGGGTGATCGACCCGTCCTGCATCGTGGTGGAAGCCAAGGTCGGATCGAGCGAAGGCGGCGCGGAGGCGTCGGAGGCCACCCATCATCCGGAACGAAGCGGCTGCGTCCGTTCCTATCAGCCGACCGGCCACCGTCACACCGCCGAAATGGTCCAGGAACTTGGGCGGTCGGCGCCGCTCAGTGTGCATTTCTCCGCCACCGCGGTCGAGATGGTGCGCGGCGTGCTGGCCACCTCACACGTGTTCCTTAACCAGGATCTCGACGACCGCGCACTCTGGCGGCTGTTCCGGGGCGCTTGGGGGGGAGAACCGTTCATCCGGCTCGTCAACGCGCGCCAGGGAATTCACCGGCTGCCGGAACCCAAGCTGCTGGCGGGGACCAACTACTGCGACATCGGCTGGCAGCGGGATCCCCACAGCAATCGGCTGGTGGTGATCTCCGCGATCGACAACCTGATGAAGGGCGCGGCCGGCCAGGCGGTGCAAGCCATGAATCTGATGCACCGCTGGCCCGAAACGACCGGCCTCGGCTTTCTCGGCCTCCATCCCGTCTGACCATGTGCCGGCTGCTGGTGGTCCGGGACGACACGCCCTTCGAGGCTGGCCCGTTGGTGGCCCAGTTTGCCGCGGTCGCGCGGGCCAGCAAGGAGTACCAGGGCGATGGATGGGGTTGCTCCTGGCAGACGCCCGATGGCTGGCGGCACTATCACAGCGTGACCCCGATCTGGGACGACCGGGTCGATCAACTCGGCAGAACGCCCTTGCTGGTGGCCCACGCTCGGAGTGCCTTCCGGAACGAGGGGATCGCGGTCGAGAACAACATGCCGTTCGTGGACGGGGAACTGGTCTTCGCTTTCAACGGCGAACTCCGCGGTGTCCGGATCGCCGAGGAGGGCGCGACCGGTGCCGCCAAACTGCTCCGGTCCCTGGTCCGCATGGGCAGCCAGCGTACGGTCCTGGGCTTGGCGAAGGGTCTCGACGTGATCGCGGGCCGGACGCGATACGTCCGGGCCATGAACCTGGTGATCGCGAACGGCACCATCGTGCTGGTGGCCAACCGGTTCAGTGAAGATCCCGACTACTTCACCATGCGGCGCGTGCAGCGGGGAACCCGCCGGATGGTAGCGTCCGATCCGATCGACGCCGGGGCCGACTGGACTCCGCTTGGCAACGGCGTTGTGATGGAGCTGGCATGACCGACGGTCTCGTCCTGATCAAGGTCGGTGGCGGCAGTGCCATCAACATCGACGGCCTCGCGGCCGACCTCGCGGCCTTCCCCGGGTCCGCCGTGCTGGTCCACGGCGCCAATGCGCTGCGGGATCGCCTGGCGGTTCAACTGGGCTATGAGAAGCGGACCCTCACGTCGGTCTCGGGGTACAGCAGTGTCTACTCCGACGATCAGGCGATCGAGCTCCTGATGCTGGCCTACGCCGGGCTCGCCAACAAGCGCATCGTCGAGGCCTTGCAGCGTCGAGGCCGGAACGCGATCGGGCTCACCGGGCTCGATGG
>JANMXA010000138.1:0-24545 GCA_031394255.1 Gemmatimonadota bacterium | reverse complement strand
ATTCTGCGGCACGGAGCGGTCGGGTTTTCCCTGAATGATGCCAAGTGGGCCAAGTACAAGCTCGGCGAGGTGTTCAAGGTCAACGACGGAGCCGCTCCGGCCGTCAAGAACACCTGGGTCAAGCCGTTTCCGCTGCCGCTGCCGGGCACGGGTATGGAGGCGCTACTGGCCAAGGGCGTTCAGTTCGGGGCCTGCAACGTGGCGTTGAGCATCTACTCGGGCGCGGTGGCCAAGGCGATGGGCAAGGACGCCGCAGCCGTCAAGGCCGACTGGATCGCCAATCTGGTGCCGGGGGTTCAGGTGGTGCCGTCGGGCGTGCTGGCGGTGAGCGGGACTCAGGAAAAGGGCTGCGTGTACTGCTTCGCGGGTTGAGTCAAGTTGGACCGGCACCCGGGCAAGCCGGGTGCCGGTTGCGGTTCCTCCCGGCCCTCTATATTCCGCCATGCCTCAAAACGTCCACGACAACATCCTCGGCGCGATCGGCCACACCCCGCTCATCCGCCTGAACTCGATCGTCCGCGGCGTCCCGGCCACCGTCTACGCCAAGGTCGAGACCTTCAACCCCGGCCATAGCATCAAGGATCGGATGGCGCTCCGGATGGTCGAGGACGCCGAGCGGAAGGGCCTGCTCAAACCCGGCGGGACGATCATCGAAGGCACCAGCGGCAACACCGGCATGGGCCTCGCCCTCGCGGCCATCGTCAAGGGCTACCGCTGCATCTTCACCACCACCGACAAACAGTCCCGCGAGAAGGTCGACGCGCTCCGGGCCTTCGGCGCCGAGGTGATCGTCTGCCCGACCGATGTCGACCCCGAGGACCCGCGCTCCTATTACTCGGTGTCATCACGCCTGGTTGCCGAGACGCCGAACAGCTGGAAGGCCAATCAGTACGACAATCTGAGCAACTCGGCCGCGCACTACGAAACGACGGGACCGGAGATCTGGGACCAGACCGAGGGCAAGGTGGCCCACCTGGTGGTGGGCGTCGGCACCGGGGGCACGATCTGCGGGACCGGCCGGTATTTGAAGGAGAAGAATCCGGCGATCAAGGTGTGGGGCATCGACACCTACGGGTCGGTCTTCAAGAAGTACAAGGAGACCGGCATCTTCGACAAGCACGAGATCTACCCGTACGTGACCGAAGGCATCGGCGAAGATTTCCTCCCGCAGAACGTCGACTTCAGCATCGTCGATCACTTCGAGAAGGTGACCGACCGCGATGCCGCGATCTACACCCGCGAGCTGGTCCGCCGCGAAGGGATCTGGGCCGGGAACTCGGCGGGGTCGGCGCTGGCGGGGTTGTTGCAGCTCAAGGGTCACTTCAAGAAGGGCGAGCTGGTCGTGGTGATCTTCCACGATCACGGCACCCGCTACATCGGAAAGATGTTCAACCCCGACTGGATGCGACGGATGGGCTACGAGAATCTCGACGGGCCCACGGCGCGGAGCCTGGTCAAGACCAAGACCGTGGCGGACCTGGTTGGCGTGGAGGAGACGGCCACGGTGGAGCAGGCGCTGGCCCGGATGGCGTCCAACGACTTCTCCCAGATCCCGGTCACCAAGGAAGAACGGATCGTCGGCTCGTTACGCGAGGCCCACGCCTACGCCTGCATCGTCAAGGATCACGCGGTCCGGCACGCGCCGGTCCGGTCGATCATGCAGCAGGCCTTCCCGTTCGTGGATATCGAGACGCCGGTCGAACTGCTGGCGCCGATGATTACGCCGGAGAACCCCGCCGTGCTGGTCCGCGACTTCCCGGCCGGGAAGACCTACGTGCTGACCGGCTACGACGTCTTGCAGGTGATCTGACATGTCACAACCCTTCGAAGGAAAGGTCGCGCTGGTCACCGGCGGCAACTCCGGGATCGGCAAAGCCACGGCCATTCTGTTTGCCCGGCAGGGAGCCCGGGTGGTCATCGCGGCCCGCCGGGCCGAGGAAGGCGAAGCCACCGTGGCCGAGATCAGGAAGAACGGGGGCGCGGCGATCTTCGTCAGGACCGACGTTGCCGTGGCCGCGGATGCCGAGGCCGTGGTGAAGAGGACGGTGGCCGAGTACGGGAGGCTCGATTGCGCCTTCAACAACGCCGGCGTCTCCGGCGGCGGGCTTCTGCACGAGGTGACCGAGGCCGACTGGGACCGGATGATCGACGTCAACCTGAAGGGTGTCTGGCTCGGCATGAAGTACCAGATCATCCAGATGCTGGGCCAGGGAGGCGGCGGTACCATCGTCAACGACTCGTCAGTCGCCGGCGTGAGCGGCTATGTCCGGAGCACCCATTATGCCGCGAGCAAGCATGGCGTCGTCGGCCTGACCAAGTCGGCGGCCCTCCAGTACCGGGACCAGGGGATCCGGATCAATGCCGTGTGTCCCGGCATGATCATGACGCCGATGATCGAACGGGCGTTCGCCATCCCCGGGGTGGAGGACTGGTTCCGATCGAAGGTGCCGGGGCGCGGCGGAAACCCCGACGAGGTGGCGCAGGCGGTGACGTGGCCGTGTTCCGATGCCTCGTCATACGTGACCGGGGTGGCCCTCCCGGTGGATGGAGGGCTCTCGTCGGGCGTGTAGCGGGCTACGGCACGTAGGCGACGCAGTCGATCTCGACCCGCAGCTTGGGATCCGGCAGCGCGACGGCCTGAATCGTGGTGCGGGCGGGGCGATGCTCGCCGAACATCCGCGCGTAGACGCCGTTCATCGCCGCAAAATCCTTCATGTCGATCAGAAAGACCCCGCACCGGAGCACGTACTGGAGATCGGAGCCTCCGGCCCGGAGGATCGCCTGCAGATTCTTGAGGACCTGCTCGGTTTGGGTGGCCGTATCCATGCCGGCGATCTGGCCGGTCGCGGGGTCATCCGCCCCCTGGCCCGAGACGAAGATCAAGCGCTCATGGACGACGCCGGGGGAATAGGGTCCGCTGGATTCAGGGAGGTTGGGCGCGTGGATCGGACGATGAGGCATCTGGTCTTTCCGGGGTGAAGGGCGATCGTGGTGGACTTGGGAAAGATACGTTTGATCCGGGTCTTTGTGATGAGCCGGCCCCGCGAGGACCTCGCCACGACGTTCGTTCTTGCCGACCAGGTGTCGGCCCCGTATACTCGACAGAGGCGACTCGAGCTCCCTCCGTAAGGCGGCATCCATGTCCACCATCATGATCGTCATCGCGATTGCCCTGGTGCTCGTTGCTCTCTCGCTTCGGGTCGTGAAAGAATACGACCGGGGCGTCGTCTTCTTCCTGGGTAAGTACACCGGCGTGCGTGGCCCTGGCCTGATCATCCTCATCCCGGTCCTGGAGAGAATGACCCGGGTCACCTTGCGCACGATCACGATGAACATTCCCTCGCAGAAGATCATCACCAAAGACAACGTCTCGATCGACATCGCCGCGGTGGCGTACTACCACATCGTCGACCCGGCGAAATCGGTCATCGCCATCGAGAACATTGACTCCGCCATCAACCAGATCAGTCAGACGACGGTCCGGAACGTCGTGGGCCAATTCAGCCTCGATCAGCTTCTCTCGCAGACCCTGGACATTAACGCCAAGATCAAGGACGTCATCGACGGTCATACCGAACCGTGGGGCGCCCAAGTCACGGCCGTCGAGATCAAGGACATCACGCTTCCGGACAACATGCAGCGCGCCATGGCCAAAGAGGCCGAGGCCGAGCGCGAGCGGCGGGCAAAGATCGTGGCGGCCGAAGGCGAGTTTCAGGCGGCGGTCAAGCTTGGCGAAGCCGCGGATATCATTTCGGCCCATCCGGTGGCCCTGCAGCTTCGGACGTTGCAGACGATGGCCGAGATCAGTGTCGAGAAGAACTCGACGATCATTTTCCCGGCTCAATTCATGACGACGGTTCAGGAAGCAATCAAGATGATCCGCGGGGATTTGGGAACTTGATCGGTGGGGTTCCGGGGGCGGGCCGGGATTCTCTTTGTCGTGCTGGCGACCTCGGCCGCGCCGGCGCCGGCGCAGTCCGCCGCCGACCAGCGCTCGGTCCGGGAAGTGCTCGCCCTGTTCAATGAGTTCAACCGGGCCTGGGAACGCCGCGACTCGGCGTTCATCAACCGCTACTATGCCCACGACACCGGCGGCGTCTTCTTCTTCGAGCGGCGGCAGCTGGCCGGGTGGCCGCGGGTCGACACCCTGTATCGCAACATGTTCGCCAATGCGGCTCGGGGAACGGTCCGGTCGACCTCCGACGTGCTCGATGTCGGAGCCCGTGGCAGTGTGGCCTGGTTGGCGGCCAATTTCCGGCTCGAAGTTACCGAGCCGTCGGGCGCGACCACCGTGGACGAAGGGCGGCAATCGCTGGTGTTCGAACGGCGGGCGGGGCGCTGGGTCGTGGTCCATCGCCATACCTCCTTCCAGGCGCCCCCCGGTCCCCAGCGGCCGGTGCCGTTGCACCGGACGCCGGGCCCCCTGTGGTCGCCGACGGATGATACGACCGGCGGACCCGACGCCCGGGCCATTCGCTCGCTCCGCGAACAGTCGAACGCCGCGATCGCGCGGCATGATACGGCCGGCATCGCCGCCATTCTCGCGCCTCATGTCGTGGTCGTGACATCCAACTCGAGGACGTTTTCCGGCCGGGATGCGATGATTCGAAGCTTTGGGGAGCAGTTCGCGTCCAGTCCCGACGCGTGGTACCGGCGAAGCCCTGTTGAGGTGAAGGTGTTCGACGCCTGGGGCATGGCCAGCGAGGCAGGGCGGTGGACCGGCGGCTGGACCGCCCCCGATGGGCCGCTCACGATCGGGGGAACCTACTTCGCAAAATGGCGGCAGCTCGATGGCCGGTGGCTGGTCGAGAGCGAGACCTATGTGCCGGACCGGTGCAGCGGCGGGCAGTACTGCCGTACCTCGCCGGCCCGGCCGTGACGGGCTACCGCTTCATCGCGCCGGCAACCCGTTCCACCTGCCGCATCACCCTGAGCAGGTTCCCTCCGGCCACCATGGCCAGTTCCCGGTCCGACCAGCCTCGGAGGGCCAGTTCCACCAGCACCGCCGGAAACGCCCCCACGTCATCGAGTCCGATCGGGTTATAGTCGGTTCCGTCAAAATCGGAGCCGAACCCGACGTGTTCCGCTCCGATCATCCGCCGCACATAGTCGAAGTGGTCGGCCACCTGGGCGATCGTCGGGAGTGGCACCGGATGGGCCTTCTCCCATCGAGTGATCGAATCGGTCGCCATGGCGCTGTCACCCATCAACCGGCGGTTGGGGTCGAAGTTCGGCGCGATCCGGTCCCGTGCGCCATACCAGTCCTTGGTGGGCTGATGAATGAACCAGGCGTCGAAGTTGATCATCACCAAGCCTCCCTTCCTGCCCACTTCGCGCAGGATGTCGTCCGGCACGTTCCGGGGATGATCCGAGAAGTGGCGGATCGAGGAGTGCGAGAAGATCACCGGAGCGCGGCTGATGCGGAGCGCATGCCGCATGGTCAGGTCCGACACATGGGACAGGTCCACCATCATCCCGAGCCGGTTCATCTCCCGGACAATCTCCTCGCCATGCCGGGTCAGCCCGCGGTGCAGTGGCTTGTCGGTGGAGGCGTCGGCCCACTCGGTGTTCCGCCAATGGGTGAGCGTCATGTAGCGCGCCCCCGCGGCGTACAGGGTCCGCAGGTTGGCGATTGAGTTTTCGATGATGTGGCCGCTCTCGATGCCGAGGAGTGAGGCCACCTTGCCCTGTTTGCTGAGCCGGACGATGTCGTCGGCCGTGAGCGCCGGGGCAAAATCGGGGTAGCGGCGGGCCATCTCACGAAACAGCGCCAGCTGGGCCTGGGCCGAGGTGAACGGGTGCGGAAACTCCGGCTGGACCGGGACGTGGACGGCCCAGAATTGGGCCCCGACCCGGCCGCGCCTGAGCCGGGGCAGGTCGCTCATGAAATCCGCCATCGGCCGCGAAAAGTCGAACGAGTCGGCGGTCCAGTGCTTGTTCCAGACCTTGAACAGGAAATCGTTGTGGCCGTCGATCAGGGGGGTCGAATCGAGGACCCGGGCAACCCGGGCTTCGGGCGATTCGCGTGGTGTTTGCCCGGCGAGCGATGTAGCGGCGACGGCAGCGGTCGCGGCGAGGAGCAGGAAGCGAGTCCGGAAGTTCATTCTCGAAACGTATCGCCAGCCGGGGCCGGAGGGTACTTTCCCGGGATGACTTCCTGGTCTCGTCGTGATTGGCTTGGTGGATGCTCGGCGGGGGTCGCGTTCCCAGGGCTCCGACGGTTGTTCGCCCCGCCGGCCCGTCGCCCTCGACTGGCCGCGATCGTGACCTCGTACACCTGGCTTTCCCACGCCGACGTCATCCTCGGCCGGTTGCTCGACGGCGGCACGCCGAACGGGGTGCGGCGGGCGCCCCGAACCGACGTGGTCTCGCTCTACCGCGACCAGGTCACCGACCGTGACATGGGCCAGGAGATCGCGGGCCGGCGCGGAATTCGACTGGCCCCGACCGTCGAGGATGCCTTGACCATGGGCCGCGGCCGGCTCGCGGTTGACGGCGTCGTCTTCATCGGCGAGCACGGCGACTACCCGACCAACGCGTTAGGCCAGAAGCTCTATCCTCGGGCCGAGTTGTTCGGGCGGATCGCCGCGGTGTATCGGGCCAGCAGCCGCGTGGTCCCGACCTTCTTCGACAAGCACCTCTCCTGGGATTGGGACCGGGCTCGGGAAATCTGGCACACGGTGCGGGAACTCGAGATCCCCTTCCTGGCGGGCTCGTCGGTTCCGGTCACCGTCCGCCGTCCGGTGCTCGAAATTCCGCTGGGAATGCCCGTGACCGAAGCGGTAGTGACCGGCTACGGCGAGGTCGAGGCGTACGGGTTTCACGCCCTCGAAGCGCTCCAGTGTATGGTGGAGCGACGACGGGGCGGGGAGACCGGCGTCCGCTCCGTCGAATTACTCCGCGGTGACCGGGTGTGGGCCTGGCGAAACGGACCGGGGCGTTGGGCGGAACCGCTGCTCACCGCCGCCTTGGCCCGGCACCCGAAGGTGACTGCGGGCCGGCTCGAGGACATCGTGAAAGATCCGGCGGCGTTCCTGGTCGAGTATCGCGACGGATTGAGGGCGGCTCTCTTCTCCCTGAACGGGCTCGTGGTCGGTCACGGCTTTGCGGCCCGCGGTCCCGATCGGGCGGAGCCCTGGTCCACCTTCTTCGTCGAAGGTGGCCCGCCGTACGCCCCCGAGGAAGGCGGCGACCGTCCGCTCCCGAACTTCGACGGCCTGGCCTTCATGATCGAAGAGTTGATGCTGACGCAGCGCGCCCCGTGGCCGATGGAGCGGACGGTGCTGACCACGGGGGTCCTGGCCTATCTGTTCCGGTCGATCGAGCGGGGTGGTCCGGTGGACACGCCCGAGCTGGCCATCAGCTATCAACCGGCGCGGCGGCCCTTCTTCCAGATCCGGTAGCCGGGCCGGCCTACCGGAGCCGAACCAGCCCGGTCACGGCGATCGCCTCGAGCGCTGCGAGGACGTGCTCCGCCGTCACCACACCGTAGTAGACCGGCCCGGCTTCCCGGGCTTCGGCCGCCGCCAGTCGGAGAATGTCCCGACCGGACCGTTTCCCGTCGATCAATCCGAAGATGGCGCCCCGCATGATCGGGTTGAGCCCCTTGACCTCCTTGATGTCGAGCCGGTGCGCCAGGAATTCCCCGGGGCCGCCGACGATTGCTGGTGTCATGCCCTCGAGAGTTTGTTCGGCAGCCGATCGGCTCGGCGCTGGCGCCGCGCCCCGCGACCGGAGCCAGGTATCCCGGATCCGGCTGGTCGCCTCGCGTTCCCGGCGGCCGAGTGCCTCCAGCAACGGGATCGTATCGACCGCACCCGGCGCGATCTCGGCGAGGCTCCGGACCGCCCGTCGTTCGCGCCAGACGGCGTAGGAAATCTGGTCGATGGCCTCCCAGTAATGAGCCGCCGCATTGCCGGGCGCGGCCAGCCAGCCTAACGCCAGCCGGAGGTTCCGGGCGATCCGTTCCTCACCTCGTCCCACCGTCTCGGCTGCGAGTGTGGGCGCCGCCTGGGCGTCGGCTGAGGCCATGATGTACGCCATCAGGGCCGCCGAGAGGGCGTTCCGGCCCAGTTGGGTGGCATCGACGTTCCAGAGGTCGTCTTCGCTCGAGTGGATGAACCGGTCCGGCATGTTGGTGAAACTCAACGCCGGCACGTCAATCGGCGGCTCGTTGAAGGTTTCGTGGTCGGAGTCTTCGTGGTACCAGACCATCTCGGCCGCATACCGGTGCTGGCTTCCGCTGTGAGCGAAATAGGGTTCTGGGTAGAAGTCGGTGCCGTTCCGGATCGCCGCCAGGTAGATGGTATTGGCCGCGACCAGGTATTCAGTGACCGACTCGGCGACGTCGTTGAAGAAGTGGAACCGGCTGGCGGGGAGGCGGGTGATGTCCTGCTTGCGGCCGAGGTCGATGGATTGCTCGGCTCCCGCCATGTCCTGATTGATCGCGACCCACATCGACCGAGAGGCCTCGGGGTGGTCGGCGAAGTATTGCCGTTCCCCGTGGATTTCAGTGGTCCACCAGAACCGGATGCTCCGTCGTGGGCGGGGCAGTCGTCCGTCGGCGATCAACCGGGTGAGGGCCCGGCCGATCTCGAGCAGGTTGGCGACCCCGCTCCCATCATCGTTGGCGCTGTGCTGCTCTTCCTGGAGGTGGCCGGTGAGGACGATCTCCTGGCCCGCGGCCGGATCGGTGCCTGGCAGGTAGGCCTCGACCAGGACCTGCCACGGGGTGGTCCGATCGCCACGACCGGAGTCGGCTTCGACCACCGCGTGGGCCCTGAGCGGCGTGGGACTGGTCTTGATCTGACGGGCCAGGGCCAGGCCCTGCCGGAGCGACAGGGAGAACCCGAACGTCGGGTCCCGGCCGTCGACCGGCCCGCGGGTGAGCTGGATCCACGGGACCTGGTCGGGACGCCCCAGGCCGGCGCCGACGATACCGTTAGGTGGGGCCCCGGGATCGGGATAGGCGATGACGCCGGCGGCGCCCCGGCCGAGGACCGCGTCGCGCATGACCGCGCGAATGTCGCCGAAGCTCACCACGATCTTGCCGCGGACGTCCTTGCCGGTGATCTCCGCCTCCGTGCCGCCTCCGATGTCGATCAATTCCGCCGTGATGTTGGTCGGCCGGCTGTGCTCGGCGAGATGGACGTCGTTCTGCAGCGTGCTGGCGATCCGTTCCGGCCGGTCGCCGATGATCCAGAGGTCGGCGAAGTGAGTGTTCCACGGGGGCTGCGTGAACGGTTGCTTGATCAGGGCGACCCTGGTGAGACCGGCTTCCCTGGCCTGGGCCGCAACGTACTCGGCCGCCTGCCACAGCTTCTCGGTACCGCGGGGGCGGTGCAGTTGGGACAGGAAGCGAATGTGTTTGTAGGCCGCATCGCCGGAGATCTCCTGGCTCAGGAGCCGGATCTTCGCCGCGTCGAGGAGGGGCAGGTTCTGGGCGGAGATCGGTACGGCTGTCCCGATCAACAGGAGGAGCGATGGCACCAGGCGCATGAAGCTGTCGGGATGGAGGTTCCGGAAGTAAACCGGCGGGGTACCGTCTCGGCAATCCCGGTCCAGGCAAGGAGCGGGACGGGTCGTCGCCTCGCTTCTACGGCACCCGCGGCAGCGTCAGGGATCCCCCGGGAATCGTCACCGCCATGGCATCCGCCGTCGGGCCGGACCCGATGAAGCTGATCTGGAAATCGGGATTCGACTCGAGCCGGTACACGCCACCGCCCTGGTGGAGGAGCCGGGTCGGCTTCTCGAGTCCCACGGCCATCAGATGGCCGCCGTCGATCCGCACTTCGAGCCTGGTGTCACCCTGCGCGTAATGGCCCACCACCCGCGCGGCCTCCTCGGCGGCCACCGGCAGGTCTTTGACGACGGCGTCCCTGATGCCCAACGCCCACCGACTCACCTTGAGACCCATCTTGTCGGCTTCGCCCGCCTCGACGTTGACCAGCACCGCGACGATCAGGGAGTCGTCGGGATAGCTCGCCAGGTAGGCGTTGAAGCCGTTGATGCCGCCGTTGTGGCTGATTATCCGGTGGCCCGACAGATTGCCGACGCCCAGTCCGAAGCCGTAGGTCTGCGGCTGCCCGCCGGGCAGCGGGAGCGGAGTCGTCATCAGGCGGTAGGAGTCGGGTTTGACCGCGCGACCGGCCTCGAGCGCGCGGGTCCACGCCAGCAGGTCGCTCGCGGTGGAGCAGAGGGCGCCGGCCGCGAAGGCCTGGTCCACGTTGATGGGGGCGGCGTTGGTGAACCCGTCCGGTCCGGCGTTGTACCCCGGCGTGCGGCCCGGCACGATGGACCGGCTGGTACAATACCGGGTCGCCTTGAGACCCAGCGGCCCGAACAGCCGGTGATCGAGATACTCGGCGTACTTCTGCCCGCTCACTTTCTCGATGATCACGCCGAGGAGGTAGTAGCCGGAGTTGTCGTAGCGCCATTCGGCGCCGGGGACGAAGTCCATGGGTTCATCGCGAAAGAGCGCGAACATCGAGTCGTGCGGCAGCGGCAGGGCCATGAGGCGGAGCCACCGGGGGACGCCGGTGTAGTCCTTGATGCCCGACGTGTGGTTGAGGAGCTGCCTGACGGTGACGGCCCGGCCGGCGGCAGGCCAGTCGGGCAGGAATTTGCCCAGGGGGTCGTCGAGACTCAGCTTGCCGTCTTCCGCCAGCGACAGTACGGCGGCCGCCGTGAACTGCTTGGTGACCGAGCCGATCAGGTACACGGTCCCCGGCGTGGCCGCGACGTGCTGCTCGAGATCCGCCGTGCCGAAGGCCTTCGCGTAGACGGTCCGCCCGCTCCGGGAAATCGCGATGGATACACTGGGCGTGGCCTTGGACGCGATCAACGCGTGGGCGGCGGAATCGATCCGCGCCGCCAGGCGATCGGCGGGGGGCGTCTGGGCGGACGCCGGGGCGACGAGCAGTCCGGTCGCGAAGAACGTGACGATCGGGCTCGGAAGGTGAAAGCGCATCGAGAAGTCCTGGTGGGAAGGATGGGAGTGAGGGCGGCCCGTTCGCGCTACCGCTTCATCGCGGCGCCGACCTGTTCCACTTGGCGCATGACCCTGAGCAGATTGCCGCCCGCCGCCTGGGCCAGTTCCCGGTCGGACCATCCCACGAAACAGCGCCAGCTGCGCCTGGGCCGAGGTGAACGGGTGCGGGAACTCCGGCTGCACCGGGACATGAACGGCCCAGAACTGCGCGCCGACCCGGCCGCGCCGAAGCCGGGGAAGGTCGGTCATGAAATCCGGCATCGGCCGGGCGAAGTCAAACGAGTCGGCGGTCCAGTGCTTGTTCCAGACCTTGAACAGGAAATCGTTGTGGCCGTCGATCAGCGGCGTCGAATCGAGGATCCGGGCCACCCGGGCCTCGGGCGATTCGCGTGGGGCTTGTCCGGCGAGCGGCGTGCCGGCGACGAGCGCCGCGGCGCCGAGTAGGCGCAAGCGGGTTCGGATGATCATGCCGGAAACGTATCGCCGGCCGGGGCCAGAGTGTAGGTTCTCGGGATGACTTCCTGGTCTCGTCGTGATTGGCTTGGTGGATGCTCGGCTGGGGTCGCGTGCCCATGGCTCAACGCGTTGTCTGCCCCGCTCGCCTGTCGCCCTCGGCTGGCCGCGATCAACAAGAGGCACGGTGGCGCGAAGTGCATAAGAGCGTCGGGATGAGGGCGTCCGAAGTAAGCACCAGGCGAGCCGGCGCGGCAATCCCGCGCCCTCGCGGCGGGTCATCTCGCGGCGGTCGGCGGGGTGTATATCACCACGCTGTGGTGCCGTCCTGGTTGACGATCCCGGCCTCTGCTGCCAGATTGGGTGGGAACTCGCAGTCCGCGACCATGGTACTGGCGGTCCCCTCGGTCGCATGGCAGTCCTTCTGACCTCCCCCTTCGTCAACGTCGTTCATGATCTGTTCCATCACGGCGATCATCGCCATGCTGGCCGCCGGGCGGGTCACACCTCAGAGTGACAGCCTGGGCGGGCCGAAGGCCGTTAGGCTTGACCGCACCGACCTCAGCACCTGGCTCGACGGGCTGGTTCCCAACGCGCTCCGGGAGGGGGATCTCCCGGGCGCCATCGTGGTCGTCGTCAAGGACGGCCGGATCCTCGTCCAAAAAGGGTACGGCTGGGCCGACGTTGGCCGGCGCGTGCCGATGGACGCCGGCCGGACGGTGGTCAGCGTCGGGTCGGTGTCGAAGCTGTTCGCCTGGACCGCGGTCATGCAGCAGGTTGCCGCCGGCCGGCTTGACCTGGACCGCGATGTCAACGAACAGTCCGACGTCCAGGTCCCCGCGGCATTCGGCGCGCCGATCACGCTCCGGCACCTGATGACCCACACCGCCGGCTTCGAGGAGCGGGCGTTCCGTTCCTATCGGCACCCGCGGTCGCTCGGCGACCATCTGCGGGGCACCCCGGTGCCGGTGCGGATCTTCGCGCCAGGCACTGTGATCGCTTATTCGAATTACGGCGCGATGCTCGCGGCCCATCTGGTCGAGCAAGTCTCCGGGGAACCCTTCCTCGACTACGTCGACCGCCACGTCCTCGGCCGGCTCGGCATGACTCGCTCGAGTTTCCGGCGCCCTCTCCCGACCGCCCTGGCGGCCGATCTCGCCGCGAGCTACGACGAGGCGTCGGGCGACCCCAAGTCCGGTGACGCGCTCGATCACGAGGAACCGTCGGGCGATCCCTCAGGGCATCTGGCAACCACCGGCACCGACATTGCCCGATTCATGCTGGCCCATTTGGGACACGGCCGGCTGGGCGACTCGGTGCTCCTCGACTCGACGACGACCGCGCTGATGCACGCCCCCGCCTTCGAACCGGCACCGGGCGCCCACCCGGTGACGCTCGGGTTCTTCCGAGCCGACCGGAACGGCCGTCGGATCCTCGCTCACGCCGGCGACATCGAGGGTTTTCACGCTGATCTCCAGTTGCTCCCGGACGATGGGGTCGGCTTCTTTCTCGTCCTCAACGGCAGTGGCGCCCCCCGTGGCCTCTTCGGGGCGGGCCACCTGTTCCGAACGACGCTCTTCCGCCGATTCGTCGACCGTTACTTCCCCGCGGCCCCGGGGGTGGAGGTCCCGACCGTTCCGACGGCTCGGGCGCACTCCCGGCTGGTCGCCGGCGAGTACCAGATGTCGCGTCGCGGGATGGGGGACTTCGTCGAGCTCGAGACGCTATTCGCGCGGATGGCGATGAAGTTGGTCCTCCGCGCCAACGATGACGGCACCATCACGACCCCGCCAGTCCTCGACTTCGAGCAGGGCCGGGCCCGGACCTGGCGCGAGGTGGGGCCTTTCGTCTGGCAGGAAGTCGGCGGAACCGAGCGGCTCCCCATGCGAGTCGACGACGGCCGGGTGGTCGCGTGGGTTCCTGAGCATTTGTTCAGCTTCGTCCTCCAGCCGATTGCCGCCGCCAAAGGGGCCCGGCTTAACGTCGCGCTGATGGCCTTCGCATTCATCGTGCTGGTGGGGGCGGCGCTGCTCTGGCTGGGATCATTAATGATCGCCTGGCGGGCGGGCCGGGGAATTCGCCGGGAATGGCGGGCAACTGGGGTCGGCGCGTTGATCGGCTTGGTGTACCTGCTCGGCTGGGCGGTCATCGTAGGCCTCGACGTCCCGACCCGCGAAGGCGGCGAAGTCTGGATCCGCGCGGTTCAGGTCGTGGGGCTAGTTGCTCTCGGCGCGACCGGGCTGTCGATCCGGGGCATCGCCCTCATGGTGGCGGCTGGCCGCGGCCCGGTGGCGGTATCGGGGGCCGCGCTCGTCGCGCTGGCGATGCTCGAAACGGTCTGGCTCTCGTTCGGCTTCCACCTGTTGAGCCTCCGGCTCATCTACTGATCGGCGGTCAATCCGCGCGTCAAGGGGCCTTCGGTGGCTTGACCGGTGGCGAAGGTGGCAGCGCGAGCAACCGGCGCCGAAACGATTGAAAAGCGGGCGTGTCTTTGGTCAGCCGCTGGATCTGCGCCGCCGGAAAACCGGCGATCTGGGCCTCGGTCGCGGTGATCCGGTCTTCCTCGAGCGGGTGGCTGGCGAAGAAGGCGTCCACGGCGCCCGGATTCGATTGGCGCTCGCTGAGCAGGATCCGGAACATCGCCGGAATACCCCGGGGTGAGATCCCCGCCTTGATCGTCGTGGCTACGCCCTCTGCGTCCGCCTCGGCCTCGTCGGTCCGGCTGAACTTGGCGAACAGTGCGCTGCCACCGATGCCGATTGCGGCCTGACCCGCGCCGCTGTCGCAGACCTTGGTCAGGGTGCACAGCAAGGCCACCCCGACGTTGGCGCCCTGGGCCTGCTGCATCTGCTGGACCGAATGGCGTCGGGTCACGTGCCCGATCTCGTGCCCGATGACGCCGGCCAATTCACTCATGTCGGTCGCCCGCTCGATCAAGCCGCGATTGACGTAGATCCAGCCTCCGGGCAACGCGAAGGCGTTGACTTCACGGCTGTCGACGACGGTAAACTGCCAGGCCAGCCCCCGGGTGTCAGTGACTTTGGCGAGTTGGTTGCCGAGCGAGTTGATGTACGTGACGACGGCGGCATCGTGGATCAGCGGCAGTTGGGCGCTGACCTGTGCGGCGGTATTGGCGCCAAGTTGAACCTCCTGCTGCTGAGATACGCCACAGGCCGCGACCAGTGCCGTCAGCCCGGCCGCAACCGCTGGACCGAGCGCGCGAAGGTTCGTTCCCAAACTTGGCATCGTTGCTACCCTCTCGTGATTGTCAGTGGGCCCTTCAGGGTGATGACCAACGGCGTTCCCGCCACCAGAACGACGTCTCGGTCGGCGGTCTGCGCCGCAATCACCGCTCCGGCGGCCCCGCCGAGGACCACGCCGATTACGGTGCCTTTGGCGTTGCCACCGATGATCCGGCCGGCCACGCCGCCAATGACCGCGCCGGCGGCCGTCTTCTCAATCTCGGCTTCGCTGACGCCCCGCCCCTTCAGGGTGTGCGCCATCGAGGTGATCTCGCCGGACATCGGATAGCTGGTGCCGCCCACCGTCACCGAGCTCACCATGACGGTGATCTTGCCGTCGGCCTGGCCCTTGTCCTTGGCCGGCTGCAATTCGGTAATGGTCAAATTGACGACCGAGCCCGCCGGGATCACGACCCGCCCCCGGGTGTCCTTGACGTCGGCTGAAATATTGGCGGTGAACGTGGCGCCCATCCGGTCGGTCCGGGAGGAAATCATCCGGTCGGTGGTCGCCTCGATCTGTGCTCCTGAATCAAGGGTGTAGCTCCGGCTCGGTGCTGGGGCCGGTGGCGGCGCTGGTGCCGGCGGTCGCGCTGGGCGGGGCGCCTTGGGGCGCGGGGCCGGTGCGGGGCTCGGTGCTGGTCGTTCCGGCGGCTGGGTGCTCGCTGGACGGTCGTTCAAGCGGTAAATGCTGTCGCTTCGTGCCAACTCGAGGCTCCGGGTGCTGTCGGCCGCCATCTGGGCCGATCGTTGGCCGCAGGCCGTCAAGCCCGCCACCACGAGGGCCGCCGCAATGATCATTCGCATGAGGTCTTCCTTGGTTGAAACGTCACCGGGTCCGGCGCTTCCGCTCCATCAGCGCGGCGATGCTCCGGGATCCCAGCGTGAACGCTGAACGGAACTGGCCTTCGACACCGACTTCGGCACCAACCCGGGGCGTACCGGCACCGGTTTGGCTCACCACCGTCAGCGTGCCAGTGCCGTCGTTGATTTGATAGACGCCGAGGCCGAAGCCCCCGACCGACTCTTTCACGACTCCGGCTATGCGGACTTTCCGGCCGTCGAATCGCGAGGGGTCGTCGAGAAGCTTCTTGATGTCCGTGGCGCCGGGACAGGCCGTCAGCAGCAAGGCGCTGAGGATGGCCACAGCAGCGGTGGCCTGTCTTGGCCACGGCCGCCGCGGGCCCGGTAAGAGAGGCTGGGAAACGCTGAACACGGCATCGCTCCTCGGTCGAGGGATTCCACCATGGAATCCATGCTGAGGAAGCCTAGGTCATGACAGGATTCGCCACATCCATCGGACGGTGGATGATCCTCGGTCTACGGGCCTCCGGGTGGAGGGGAACCGGCCCGCCCCCCCGCCGTCCTGTTGCGAACCCGCGCCTGCGAGAGAGCGAGGCGGGAGTGAATTCGGCCACGTCGAACGGCTCGGAGAGGTCTAGTCCTCAATTCGTTCCAAGTGGTGATGGCGGCATACGGTCGAAATCCTAGCTTTCCCGTCGACCGCTCCTCCCCATGTCCCCATCGTTCGGCGGCCTGATCATGCGTGATGCCGGTGTAGTGTCCGTCGGGGCCAGACCGGCCAGGATGCGCCGGGCGCCCCGCCTGCGGCGAGTCGCCGGCGATGAGGCGATGTTCGTGGCCCAGTTGTGCCGTCTTCATGCCGCCGAGTGCGCTCTGGCGTTAGCGCTGCCGAACCTGAATCGGCGGTCGCCATGGCCGGCCTTGGGGCTGGTGTTGTCGAATCACCGCCGGGCCACCAACCTCCAGATCATCCGTCTCGAACTGATGATTCAGGCCGCGACCGGCGGGCTTGACCCCACCGCCGACGCGCGGATGATCCCGGGGCCGCCGCCAAGTGACGATCAGACCGATCTCGGCCTCATGTTCATCGAGACGGCCGACACGCTGCTGGCGCTGCCGCTGGCCGCCTGCCGTGCCGCCGTCGCCGGCTATCGATCGGCGATTGCCTCAGCCAAACGGCTGGGCCAGTACCTGCCGGCCGAGCTCCTCGCCGCGTCGCTGCGGGAGAAGAACGCGTCCGCGATCGAATTGGGCCAGCTGGCGGACCAGGCCGAGCGATAGACCAGCCGGCTGGTCCGGTTTGCCAACGGCGGGGCCACTGTGCAGACTTATGACCTGCCGTATGACAGTCCCCCGCCATCTCCTCACTGCATTCCTGACGGCATCGGCCGTCGGCGCGCAGCCCGCGCCCCGGGTCCTGGTCGATCGAGCCATTGCGAAAGCCGGCGGGACGGCGGCGTTGATCCGGTTCCGGGCCTTCGAGTGGGACGGCCGGGCCGTCATCCATGCCGGTGGCCGGGACATCTCGATCGCCGGGACCTGGTGGGTGGCATTGGATCCAGCAGGACTCGGCGCGAGTCGCGATGGCGGCCAACGTTCTCGTGGAGGAGCGCCACCAGTTTTACCTCTACTCGTTGCTTCGCCTTGTTCCGCTCCTCGATGCCGACGTCACGCTGAGCCCGATCCCGGCGGATACCACCGGCCGGCCGGGTCTTCGGGTTGACCGGCCGGGCCGGCTCCCGGTGTCCCTCTTCTTTGATCCCTCCGGCCGAGTGGCCTGGATGGTCACCCGCTTCGCCACGCTCGATGGTGCGGGCGGGGACAGTCAGGAGATCGAATTCTCCGGGACCATCTCTGCCGCCGGCGTCGTCTGGCCGCGGACCATGCGGATTCGCCGGAACGGCGTTCCATATTTTGACCTCGAACTGACCCGACTCGCGTTCCGCCAGGCCCCCTGAGCGGCGTATCCCCGAAAAGGAAGGCCCGGTTGTGACCGATCCCCGTGTGTTCTACCTCCTGGTCGCGTTAGCCGGCTTCGTGGCCGTCTTCCTGATCGCCTGGTACCGGTACGGGCGTCCCCAGGCCGACGACGATCACGGTTTCCCGAAACCCATTCAGCTGGGGATCGGTTTCGTCACCAACTTCTTCGACACGCTGGGGATCGGCTCGTACGCGCCGACCACGGCGATGTTCCGCCTCTTCAAGCTGGTGCCTGACGAGCGGATCCCCGGCACCCTGACCCTGGGCCATTACCTCCCGGCTGTGGTGCAGACCTTCATCTTCACGACGACCGTCCAGGTCGAGTTCGCCACCCTGGTCCTGCTGATCGGCAGCGCGGTGCTGGGCGCCTGGCTCGGCGCGGGCACGGTGGCGGGCTGGTCGCGAAGGAAGGTCCAGATCGCCATGGGGATCGCCCTGGCGGTGGCGGCCGTGCTTTTCACTCTCACCAACCTCGGCATCGTGGCCGGCGGCGGCGAGGCGGTCGGCCTTTCGGGCCTCAAGCTCGGGATCGGGATGGCAGGGAACTTCATCCTCGGCATTCTGATGACGCTCGGGATCGGCCTCTACGGTCCGTGTCTCATCATGATCAGCCTGCTCGGCATGAATCCGCGGGCGGGATTTCCGATCATGATGGCGTCCTGCACCTTCCTCATGGTCGGGGCGGCGATCCGGTTCCTCCAGGCGGGCGCCTACCGCCAGAAGGCCGCGCTGGGCCTCACGCTGGGGGGGATTCCGGCGGTCCTGATCGCTGCGCTGATCGTCAAGTCACTGCCCCTGGCCCAGATCCGCTGGATGGTGGTGGTCGTCGTCCTCTATACGGCGATCACCATGCTGCGGACGGCGTGGCTGGAACGGCGGGTGGGCGAGCCCGCCCGCTGAGCCATGCAGGCGGCGGCCGCTACTCCTCCCGCATGGCCGTGGTGGGGTCGACCCGGGCCGCCCGGCGGGCCGGGACCAGTGTTGCGACCACGGCAACGACCGCCAGCAACGTTGCGACGACGACGAAGGTGACCGGGTCCGAGGCCCCCACGCCGCGGAGCTGGCTCGAGAGTACCCGGGTGACCAGCAAACCACCGGCGGTCCCGGCCGCGAGCCCGATCGCCGCCGGCCCGATGCCCTGGGCCAGCACCAGTCGGCGGATGTCGCCGGTGGATGCGCCTAGCGCCATCCGGATGCCCAGTTCGCGGGTCTGCCGAGTCACGAAATAGCCGATCACTCCGTAAATCCCGATCGCGGAAAGGATCAGCCCGATCAGGCCGAGGGCCGAGAGGAGCCTGGTGTTGAAGCGGGAGTCCGCCAGCGATTGGGCGATCCGCTGGTCCATCGTCGCGATGTTGTAGACCGGCACGCCGGGGTCGATCGTCTTGACGGCCGCGCGAACGCCCGCCGCCAGCCCCGCGGGATTCCTTCCTCGCACCACCAGCGTCATTGTCCGCTGGATCCAGTTCCAGGCCTCCGCCGGTGTCTGAGCGATCGGGAGGTAGAACTCGGGTCCCGCATCCTGATCGACCCCGCCCGAGTGGACGTCCCCGGCGACGCCGACGACTTCCTTCCACATCGGATCGGTCTCGGACCCTTCGCAACAGGTGATGCGCTTTCCGATCGGGTCCTGGCCCGGCCACGCCAGTTCAGCGAGGCGCCGGCTCACGATCATGACCCGCGGATTGCCGCGTCGATCGTCCGCGGTGAAATCGCGTCCCTTGATCAGCGAAATGCCCATGGCCGCGATGTAGCCCGGCGTCACCAGCCGGAGCCGGGATCCAATGGCGCTTGCGGCCTCGATCGGCCGCCCTTCCGGAATCAGTCCGTTTTCGCCGCCGCCGGGGCCCAGGGGGACCTGCGACGACAGGCCTGCCGCATCGACGCCGGGAATCCGGTGCAACTGGTCGTTCAGTCGGATGAACGCGTTGGTCACCTGCTCCCATTCCGGGTAACTCTCTCGGGCCAGACCGACCCGGGCGCTGAGCACGCCGTCGGGCCGGAAGCCGGGATCGACTTGGCCGAGGTGAATGGCGGTTCGGACCAGCAGGCCCGCGCCAACCAGCAGCACCAGCGCCAGCGCGAATTCCCCGGCGACGAGGCCCTTCCGGAGCCAGTCGCGGGTCCGGCCCGAACTGCCCTTGGCGCCTTCGCGAAGCGCCTGTGCCATGTCGGGCCGGGCCGAGCGCAACGCCGGTACCAGGCCGAAGAGGAAAACGCTGCCGAGCGACACGGCCAGGGCGAAAGCAAGCACCCAGGGGTCGAGGCCCGCCTCGCGCAGACGGGGAAGGTTGGACGGCGCGGCCGCCACGATCCCCCGGACCACCGCCGCCGCGAGCCCGATCCCGAGCAAACCGGCCAAGGCGGCGAGCACCAGATTCTCGGTGACCAGCTGGCGGACGATCCGCCCGCGGCCGGCGCCTAACGCCGCCCGCAGGGCCAGCTCCCGTTCCCGGGCCGCCCCCCGGGCCAGCAGCAGATTGGCGACATTGGCGCAGCCGATCAGCAGCACCACCAGCACGGCCCCGAAGAGCACGCCGAGCCGCTCGGGCGCGTTGCCGACGAACTGGCTGAACATCGGCTGCACCGCGCCGATCATCCCGTGATCGTCGTTGGGATAGGCCTCCGCGAGCCGCCGGGAGATCCGGTCCTGGTCGGCCAGGGCCTGGGCCTGGGTCACCCCGGGCTTGAGGCGGGCGTACACCTCGAGGAAGTGTTCGTCGTGCTGGGCCTTCTGGGCCGCGGTGAAGGCGGCCGGTACCCACAGTTCCTCGGTGCCGAGGGTAAACGCCGGCGGCATGATGCCGAGCACCTGGTAGCCCGAGCCGTCGAGGACGATGGTCCGGCCGATGACGGCGGGGTCGGCGCCAAAGCGCCGGCGCCAGAGGCCGTCACTGATCACGACTACCCGGGCGCCGCCGGGCTGGTCCTCGTCAGCGGTGTAGACCCGTCCCGCCGCCGGCGGAATCCGCATCACCGTGAAGAAGTCGGCGTCGGCCCGGGTTCCCGGAACCCGCTCAGGGGTCGCGTCGACGTTGAGATTGAAGTTGGTGAAGTAGGTGGCACCAATGACCTCGAACGCCTTGGTCTCGCGTTTGTAGTCGGTATAGTTGCCGACCGAGACGCTGAAGCCGCGGGGATCGCTCCGCTGGCCGTCGCCCACGATCATGACCTGGGACAGTTCGGGAATCGGCAAGGGCCGAAGCACGACGGCGTACACCAGGCTGAAGATCGCCGTCGCCCCCCCGATCCCGAGCCCCAGCGTGAGCAGGGCCGCGATGGTGAAACCGGGCTGCTGGCGGAGGGACCGCCACGCGTACCGGATGTCCTGGCCCAGCTCGCCTAACCACTCCCGTCGTCCGTTCATCTGGTCTCGCTCCCGTCCCAGGGTCAACAGCGTCTTGCGCATGAGGTCGAGATCGCCGAGCCGGGCCATCGCCTCGGCCCGGGCCTCCGCCGGCGGCATGCCGCCGGCTTCGAGTTCCTTGATCCGCATCGCGAGGTGAAACTGGACTTCGGCCTCGACTTCATCCGCGACCGAGGACCGCCACCAGACACCGCGAAGCCGGCGACCGAATTCGAGCATGGCGTCAGGCCCTCCCCCCCCCGACGCCCAGCACCTTGCCGATGGCCGCGCTGACCCGGTGCCAGGCGGCCACTTCCTGACGAAGCCGGGCCCGGCCCGGCGAGGTCAACGCGTAGAACTTGGCCTTGCGACCCAGCTCCGACATGCCCCACTCGGCCTCGATCCACCCTTTGCGTTCCATCCGGTAGAGGGCGGGGTAGAGGGAGCCTTCCTCGATGATCAGCGCGTCGTCGGTGGTGTCTTCGAGCCATTTGGCGATGCCGTACCCGTGACGGGGGCCCCACGCCAGGGTCTTGAGGATCAGGACGTCCAGGGTGCCCTGCAGGAGTTCGGTCTCAGGTTTGGTCATGCGACCTCGTTTCCGGTTCATTGGGTCCGGATGATGATACCTAGACTATCAAGGTATACGGAACCGGGCGAACGGAAGTTTCTGAAACCCGGGCCCGCACCGGTCCGTTGGACGCCGCTACACCCATTCGGAGCGAACCAGTTTGCCATTCGGACCACCGGCCTCGCCTTGGCGCGCGGTCACCCGATTCTTTCTGCTCACGTTCGGGATTACCTGGGGGATTCAACTTCCCATGTTGCTGGGGCAGGATGGACTCGGACTGTTCGGGTACCACGTCCCTATGCCGCTCTACATCGGCCTGTTTCTGCTGAGCTCCTTCGGGGCGACCCTGTCGGCCTACCTGACCATCCGGCAAACCGAGGGACCGGCCGCGGTGAAGGCATGGTTCAGGCGATTCGGGCTCTGGAGAATGGGAGCCCGGTGGTTCGTGGTGGCGTTGCTCGGGTACCCGCTGGTCCACCTGGTCACGGCCTCGATCGTGACCGGCACTATCCCGTTCGGTGCCCTTGCCACCGGTTGGAGCAAGTTCTTCACGGTGTACCTGCCCGCGGTTCTGGTTTTCCCCGCGCTGATCAACTGGGGTGAGGAGCCGGGATGGCGGGGCTATGCGCTGACGCGGCTCCAGCCCGCGATCGGCCCCGTCCCGGCGACCCTGCTCGTTGGCCTGCTCCACGGGCTCTGGCACCTCCCGACGTATCTCCTGGTGTCGGGCCCGGTCGCGGCTGGTCCGTTCGACCTCGCGCATTTCCTGACGAATACCGGGATGATCATGATGATCTCGATCATCTGGACCTGGGTGTTCAACCGGGCCGGCCAGAGCATTCTGATCGTGGCGCTGCTGCATGCGTCCGGGAACGCCACCCAGGGGCTCTTCGCGGCGCTCATGCCGTCGCTTGCCGTGCGGCTGGGGTATGCCAACTATGTCGCCTACGGAGTGATTGCCGCGATGCTGCTGATCGCGACCCGGGGCCGGCTTGGCTTCGCAAACGCCTCGCCCCCCACCTCGGACAACGCGGCCGCCTGATGGCAAAATCAAGCGCCAGCGACCCGATGGGCCGCTGGCGCTCGACAAACGAGAATCGATCAGACGACTACATCGCCGCCAGATCCTTCACGGCGCCGGCCAGGAGCCTGACCTTGGCCGCATCCGACGAGCCGTTGGCGTCCGACGCCACCTGCGACGCCAGCTGGCTCAATGCGGACGAGCGGGCCGAGCCCGACGCCCTCTCCGCCGCAGCGAGGGACTGCCGAATCGCGGAGATCCGTCCCCCGTTGAGCCCACCCGATCGCTCCAGCTGATCGACGTACGCCCGCGCCAACGGGTAACTCGCCGGCCAGACGTGCTTGGGCTGACCCTGAGCGTTGAGGTACTCGAGCTTTACCGTCTTGGCGGCGTCAATCTCATTCTGCGTCATCGCCGGGCTCGCGGTCAGCTCGAAGATGTCGAGTCCCCGGCCGATTTCGGAGCTGATCATGACACCGTTGTACCAGTAGACCGACCAGGAGCCGGCGTTACCCATCCGCGCCCCGTCGACCGGGCCGCGATCGAAGAACGCGATCTCCTTGGGGTGCTTGGGATCGGTCCAGTCGAACACGGTGATCCCGCCCTGATAGAAGGCCTGGACCATCACGTCGCGCCCGGGAATCGGGATCAGCGAACCGTTGTGGGCGACGCAGTTCTCGAACGAGGTCTGAGCCGCCGGCATCTTGTAGTAGCTCTGGAACACCATCTTGCCGTTCTCAACGGCGAAGATCGCGTCGGCACCCCATTCCTTCGGATCTGAGGCCCGGCACTTGGGACCCCCGCCGCCGCCCCACTCGTCGCTGAAGAGGATCTTGCTGCCGTCGTTGTTGAAGGTGGCCGAGTGCCAGTAGGAGAAGTTGGTGTCGGAGACCGCGCCGATCCGCCGGGGGTTGGCGGGATCCTTGATGTCGATCAGTAGTCCGTATCCCTCGCAGGCACCGCCCGCCATCCCGATGGCGGGATACAGGGTAATGTCGTGACAACTCGTCACACCGGGGTGCTTGTGGCCGTCGTCCTGCCCTCGCCCGATCATCTTGGCGATCATCGCGGGGAGGCCGGCCCGAAGTGCCGCGCTGTCGGCCGCGGTGGGCAGGCCGCTGCCCTGGCGAGCCCGAACGACGGAATCGAGCAGCATTTTGCTGAATCCCGCGGGGAGCACCTGCTCACCGCCGCCGAAGCTCACGACGAAGTCGCCCCTGGCCTTGGCGGCCTGGATCGCGGCAACGTCGTCGGGTGCGGAACCGTGCGACTTGACGGCCTCGAGGTCGTTGAAGATCCGGGGCGAGCTCACGATGGCCGCCTTCGAGGGATCCTTGAGCGGAACCTTGATGACTTCGATCCGGAACGCCGCGGTGTTCGGGTCGTTCGGATCCTTGACGCAGCCGGGAAGCTCCTGTTCCGAGCGGCTGGGGGAAGATCCCGAGATGTAGACGTAGACGTTGTCCGGGTCCTTGGGATCGACCAGCACCGAGTGGGTGTGCGACCCGCGGCAGGTCTGCACGTTGGCGACGTTCCGCGGGTTGGCGACGTCGGTCATGTCGAAGATCCGGATCCCCTTGATCCGCTCCTGGCTCACCGGGTCCTTGACGCCCTGGTTGCCGCAATCGATCCGGCCGGTGTTACCCTCGGCCGACACGAAGAGCAGGTTCTTGTAAGTCGACACGTCGCTCTGGGAGGCCGGGCAGTACTTGGCGTACTTGAGCGTGGGAGCTGCCGGACTGGAGATGTCCCACACCTGGTAGCCATTGTAGTTGCCCTGGAACACCAGGTTGCCGCTGAAGGCCAGGTCCGAGTTGGTGCTGCCGACGAATTGGGTCGACGGCTTGGTGTTGGAGACCAGGCGCATGTTCCACGCCGCCTCGCCTGCGTCGTACTGACCGGCCTTGAGGCCGACCCGCGGATCGGGACTCGGCGGTGTGATTGACAAGGCGGTCCTCGGGGACGGCACCGAGCCGGCCGAGCCGCCGGTATTGGAGCACCCCGCGAGGGCCAACAGGCCAAGCGCGAGCGGGGCAAGCGGACGAGCAAGACTCATGGAGCGATTCCTCATTTGGAGTTTCGTTCTACGATGATCGAGATCAGCATCTTTTCCATTCGGGCAATTTCGGTCGTCTGATCGA
>JANMXA010000137.1:0-11216 GCA_031394255.1 Gemmatimonadota bacterium | reverse complement strand
AAACCGCGGCCCCACCGGACCGGGCGGCGTCGCCAGGACGATGGCGCCGGCGAGTTTCCCGCGATACTTCGCAAAGTCCGCCTCGCTCCCGATCGCCACGTTCTTCGCCTCGCCCGTGAGCTTGCCCGCGGTGCCCGGCGTGAACGCGAGCGGGTAGCCGATCACCGGCTGATAGGTCGGCTCGATCAGGTGAAGCGACGTATAGACGTTGGTCCAGCCCACCCCGTGCTCACCCCACGGTTCGATCGTGGCGTTGACCAGTCCCAGGCCTTCCATCGTGGTTCTGGCCCATTGCTCCGCCTTCCGAAACCCAGGCGATCCCGTAAGTCGGGGCCCCAGGACGTCCGTCATGTACTCGGCGAAGGTCATGACCTGGGACCGCTGAAATCCCTCTTCCCGGATCCTCGCGATGGTCGCCCGGTCCACCGGTTCCTGGGCCTGCACCATCGTGGCCGCCGCAAGCGCCATCACCGCCGTCACCCCGAACGCCTTCAGCATGCCGCCCCCTCGAAGTTGGTCCCCGAATCCGTTCCGAATGTAGGCCTCCAGACCGCCACCCGTAACCGCCGCCGAAACCAACGACCGCCGCGAGGGTTCGGACCCGCTCTCGTAGGAACCGGAGCCCCCCGCGCTTAATTTGGAGCGGTTCCATTCAACCTGAAGACCATGACAACCACAACCGACATCCTGCTCCCCGCCGACCAGGCCGAGGGCACGTCCAACACCGTGGGCAAGTGGTTCAAGGCCGTGGGCGACTCCGTCCAGGCCAACGAACCGCTGCTCGAGATCACCACCGACAAGGTCACGGTCGAAATCGCCGCGCCGACTGACGGGGTGATGCTCGAAATCCTCAAAGCCGAGGGCGATGCGGTCGAACAGGGCGAGGTACTGGGACGAATCGGCCCCACGGGCCACAGCGCACCGTCGTCACCGGCCCCAACCGCCGCGGCACCAGCAGCTGAGGCCACGCGCCGGCCGGTAGCAGCCACCACCAGCGGCGAGACCGAACTCGCCCCCGCGGTCCGGCGGCTCATCAAGGAGCACGGCCTCGATCCCAGCCGAATCACCGGCACCGGCCGCGGGGGCCGCATCACCGTCGAAGACGTCGAAAAGGCCGCCGCGTCAAAGGGCGCCGCGCCTACCGGTGGACCCACCGGCCGGATGGTGCCGCATACCGCCATGCGAAAGAGCATCGCCGCCCACATGGCGCAAAGCATGGCAACGGCGCCGCACGTCACCACCGTCTTCGAGGCCGATCTCTCCGCCCTGATCGCCCACCGCAATGCCACCGGCAAATCCGCCACCTTCACGGCCTATTTCGTTCAGGCCACGGTGGCGGCTCTCAAGGCCGTGCCCGAGGTGAACAGCCGCTGGCATGACCAGGCCCTCGAATTGTTCGACGATTGCAATGTCGGCGTCGGGACCGCCCTCGAGGCCGGCGGGCTCATTGTGCCGGTCATTCACCAGGCGCAGACACTGGACCTCGCTGGCACGGCGGCCCGGCTCCAGGACCTCACCGCGCGGGCCCGCACCGGCGGGTTGTCGCCCAGGGAAGTTCAGGGCGGTACGTTCACGATCTCGAATCACGGCGTCAGCGGCTCCCTGGTGGCCACGCCGATCATCATCAACCAGCCCCAGTCCGCCATTCTCGGCATCGGCAAGCTGGAGCAGCGGGCCCGGGTCCAGGCCGACGGCAGCATCGTCGCCCGCCCGATGATCTATGTGACGCTCACAATCGACCATCGAGTCCTGGACGGATTCCAGGCCAATGCCTTTCTCACGAAATGGGTCGAAACCATCGAGCGCTGGGGGGCGTAGGCCTGCCGAGCCTCACACCTCGAGGATCTGGATGCCCGGAATCGCGCAGGTGGTACTCTGGGCCCTCAGCACCGGTTTGGTGACGGGGGGTGTATGGATGGCGATCGTGCTGACCCAGCGACAGCGGGCTCTGGGTGACAAACAGCAGATCATGCTGGAGGACGTGGAACGGAGATCCGCAGCGCTGGATCAGCTGGAACAACGATTTGCCGAGGTCGAAGAACGCCTGGACTTCGCCGAACGGATGCTGGCTGAACAGAAGCAGCCGAGCCGGCTACCGCCGCATAATCAGTAGTCAGCCGCTCAGGCCCGCCCGTACACCGGCAGGACGCACGGCATCGATCACCGCGTGCTCGAAGGATTCCAGGCCAACACCTTCCTGACCCGGTGGGTCGAGACCATCGAGCGCTGGTCCTGACCCGACGACCGCCCACCGGGGCCCCGCAAATCTCCGGAGCTACGGGCGCCGGATTTCCTTGAGAACCTGATCGACATCGAGCAGCCAGACCGCGCTGCCGTGGTCGCGCTGGGACGGATACGCCACCATCTTGCCGTCCGGCGAGAGAACATGCCCCCACTTGGCGTTCGGATCGTCGGCTGTGAGCAGGAGCGGATGGTCCGGATCGGCCAGATTCACCCGATAGATGTGGGGCCAGTCGGTATCCCTGGGCTGCGCGATCATGGTGAACCCGCTGTCGTCCGGCAGCCAGATCATTTCGTAGAAGTAGTTGAACGCCGGCGTGAACCGGGTCTCTTCCTTGCCGGCCCGGTCGCTTCCGTCGAAGCGGTACAGGATGATCTGCGCCGGTTTGGCGGCGAGCGATACCAGAAGGCGCTTCCCGTCGTGAGACCAGACCAGTTCGTCCGGCCGACCATTCCCGGGGAAGGTTGCAATGGTCATTGCCGCGGCGCTGCCGCTCTTCAACCGCAGCCGGACTGAGTCACCAACCGTCTCCAGATACGCGACCCGGTTGCCATGCACAGCCTTCTCGACGCCCAGGGCGGCCGCGGGAAGATCCGTCACCAGCCGCTCGCTGCCCGCGGTCGTGATTCCCCGAATCTCGAGCCGGTCGCCCCTCCAGCGAGAAAAGAAGAATTCATCCCCTTCCCTCCCGTACCCGCCCGGAGCGGTGCAGCAGTCCCGCAAGCGGGCCCCGGCAACTAGGTGACGACGGGTCCCGCTGACCGGGTCGAAGAGTTGGAATGTGACACCCGTGCCGCGACCCTGGAGAACTTCGCGCACTGGATCTGACATTTCCTCAACCATCATCCCCCCGACCATCGGGTGACTGCGGGAGCCGTCGGTTCCGGCGGCAGGGATCCTGTGCCCCCCACCATCGGGCGATGAGGCGTAATACGCCGGCCGGCCCCCCTCCTCCGAGACGGCCCAGGCGGTCCGGGAGTCTGGGGTCCAGCCGATGGGCCAGTCATAGCTCGTGGCCGCTTGTGGTCCTTTCGTCGGCCCGGGTGTGGTCGATGCAAACCGGATCGCGGCAGTGCTGTTGTTCGCCACGACCACCAGTGCCTTCCCATCCGCCGAGGGCTGCCCCCCGACCCCGCCTCGAAGCCACCCGAGGCGCAGGTCCGACCCGATCTGCCGGCCGTTTTCGTCGAGAAACCGTAAGGCCGGCACCCCACCAGGCCCGCCCTGACTTACCTGTCGCACGAACACATGTCGGCCCGGAATTGGGCGCCCGAACCCCGCGTGACCGCGAGCGATCTCCACCGGGGCACCACCCGTTCCCGAGACCCGGTACCGGACCATCTCGGTCCGGTCCGGAGTTTGGTACAGCACGGACTTGCCGTCGCCGGCCCACGCGAGCGCCGTCGGTCCCGCCAGGCGACTGACCGACGTCACTTCAGTCAGGGTGCGGGCCGTCCCTCCGCTGATCGGAATGACCCTGAGGGCGACTTTCGATCCGCAGCACGAGACATAGGCCACGGAGGCGCCGTCCGGCGAGATCGCCGGACGATAGGCATCCTGAATCTGCACCGGCTCGAGGCTGATCTGTCGCGGGGGGCTGGTCAGGGTCCCGTTGGCCGGATCGAAGGGGGCGGCCATGAGGAAATTCTCGCCCTGATCGTCAGTCCCAGCCCGGCTCACACTGCCGATGAAGAGCAGCCAATCGCCCCGCGGAGTGAACTGAACCCCGGTCCGATTGCCGGGGCCTCCAACCAGCATCCGCGCCGGACCACCGGCCAGCGGGGCAATCCAGACCTCCGATTCCCGGTCGGTCGATCTCCTCCGGACCAGCCACTTTTGCCCTGGTGAGGCCACTGCCTCGCCGAACGTGCTGTCGGCCAGCACTCGCTTCGCGTAACTGGGAACCTGGGCGTCCACGCCCGAGGTCAGTCCGGAGAGAATCAGGAACCCTGCGGTCAACCCGGAAATCCGCTTCATTGACGAGCCGTCGCGATTGAGGATGCATCCCCTCCAATCAAGGCCCATGCCGATGGGGACCCCGCGATGAAGTCGTTGCGAGGGCGATGTTTAGGCCGTAGCCCTAAGTTGGGAATGCCGGCCCGGAGTAACGATTCTTGACCCTGATGGTCACGAAATCGATGGATCGCTCAGACGTCGATGCCGTACTTGGCGATCAATCGGTCGAGCGTTGGCCGCGAGACGCCCAGGCGAACGCACGCCTGGCGCTTGTTCCCGCCAGTGGCGCGCAGCACCCGTTCGACCTGGGCCCGCACGGCCGCCGCCAGAGTGTCGTCGCCGGGGTCGGCCGCTGGTTCCTCCGTCCGGGCCGCGCCCAGCGCCAAATGTTCCTCGGTGATCACGCCGCCGCGGGCCAGGAGAATGGCACGGTTGAGGACGTTCTCCAGTTCCCGCACGTTGCCGGGCCAGTGGTGTCCGCCAAGATGGGCCAGCGCGCCCGCCGAGATCGTGATGCCCGCCGCGCCAAGCGCCCGGGCGCTCCGATCGACGAAGTGCCGGGCCAGCGCCGGCAGGTCACCCAGCCGTCGCCGCAATGGCGGCAACTCGATCTCGACCACCCGGAGCCGGTAGTACAGATCCTCACGGAAGGCGCCCTCGGCGACCCGTGCCGCGAGGTCGCGATTGGTCGCGGCCACCACCCTCGCCTCGGTTCGCCGGGTCCGCTCACCACCCACCGGGTCGAACTCTCTCGCCTCGATCACCCGGAGCAGCTTGGCCTGGAATGCCGGACTGGTCTCGCCGATCTCGTCCAGGAACAGCGTCCCCCGCCCGGCCGTTTCAAACCGGCCCCGTCGATCGGCGCTAGCACCGGTGAAGGCACCCCGGACATGCCCGAACAATTCCGACTCGAGCAACGGCTCCGGAATCGCCGCGCAGTTGACCGCCACGAACGGCTCGCCCGCCCGCGCCGAGTTGAAATGCAGCGCCTTGGCCACCAGCTCCTTGCCGGTGCCGGTCTCTCCCCGGATCAGCACCGGTGTCGGCGCATCCGCGATCTGGCCGATCAGCTTGAAGATCGCGATCATCGAAGGATCCCGGCCCACCAGCTGGTCGAGCCCGTAGGGCTCCGCCACATCGGCCGTGAGCCGCGCGGCGCGCTTTCGGACCAACCGATCGCTGATGCAGCGGGTGACCACGAGATCGATGTGATCGAGATCGAGCGGCTTGACGAGATAGTCGTACGCCCCGGCTTTCATCGCGGCGATGGCCGTGGCCATGTCCTCGTGCGCGGTCATCACGATGACGTCGACATCGGGCCGGAGCCGCTTGAGGTGACCGAGCAGCTCGATCCCGGTCATGCCGGGCATCCGGACGTCGGTGATCACCAGGTCCGGATCGAACCGCTCCAGATCGCGCAGCGCTGCCACCCCATCCGGCGACACCGCGACTTGATGGTGCTCGGACCAGTGATGCTCGAAGGTCTCCCGAATCGAACGATCGTCATCGACCACCAGGATCCGGCTCATCCGGCAACCACCGGCAGTTCGACGGTGATCGTGGTCCCCACCCCGCCCGGACCGTCGCCAATCGCGATCGTGCCGCCGTGGTCCTCGATGACCCGCCGGGCGATCGGGAGGCCGAGGCCGGTACCGTCCGGCTTGCTGGTCTGGAACGGACGAAAAACCTCGGCTCGGCGCTCGGGCGCGATCCCGGCACCGGAGTCGGTGATGGTCAGTCGAATCTTCGTCCCCTCGCGGCGGCAGGCGATGACCAGGCGTCCGCCACCCGGCATCGCCTCCAGCGCATTGAGTCCGAGGTTGAGCAGCGCCCGGCTCAACCCCGAGTGCGCCATCACCGTGTCCGGGTGCCCCTCGAACGCCGTCGTGATCTCGACCCCCTGGCCCGCCGCCTGGTCCGCGATCACCTCGACCGACTCGGCCACCAGCAACCGCAGCGATCGGGCGGTCGCCTCGCCGGATTCCGTCCGAGCCAGATCGAGCACCCCGCGAACCACCCCTTCGAGCCGGGTGATCTCCCTGAGCGAGATCTCGACCGGACGGGAGAGCGTGTCCGGAATGGTCCCGCTCTCGCGGGCCCGGGCCAGCTTCTGGAGATTGAGCTTGATCGAGGTGAGCGGGTTCCGGATCTCGTGCGACATCTGGGCCGCGAATTCGCCCAGCACCGCCATCTGCCGTCCGATGCGAACCTCCTCGACCATGTCGCGGATCTTGGTCACCATCGACGCAAACGCGGCGGTCAGGCGCCCGATCTCATCCCGACCGGGCGCGGGCAGCACCGGCGAAAAATTTCCCTGCCCCACCACCGCGGTCGCGCCCGTCAGTTCCTCGAGGGTCCGGGTGGTCCGCCGAAGCAGCAGGCCGAAGAGGAGCGTTGCCACCAGCGCCACGACCAGGAATACCATGACGGTCGACCGCCCCACCGCCACGAACGGGGCCGAGAATTCGTCCACCGCCCCCGAGATGATCACGACCCACGGGAGGACCGCCAGCCGCACGTACGCCGCGACCCGCACAGTGTCGCCGACCTGGTAACGAAAGGTGCCCTGATTCTGCTCCAGCGCTGCTGGATCGAACCCGGGTCCGAAAGTGGCCGCCAGGGGCTGATCGCTGATCCCCGCTCGGGGATAGTAGATGGTCCGGCCGGCCGAGCGGTCCACCACCATGCCGAAGCTCCGCTCGCCGAGACCCGAACTCATCAGATCGAGCGGGAGGATCGACCCGACCTGGGGTCGGAGCGCAATCCGGCCGAGCAGCCGCCGGGTATGGAGTTCGCGAATCGGGCGGACAATCGGGGCCAGTGATTCCCGCTCCGGGTTCTGGCGGCCGTTCTGCCGGCTGGAGCCGAGCTGGAGCAGGCGGCGACCCGCCGTATCGGTCAGCGTGAGTCCGGAATACCCCGCGCCGATCCGCCCCCATGCTTCCTGCATGAAGCTCTCGCCGGCACGGGACCGCGCCGAGTCACCCGTCGCTGCGAGCCATCGCTGCGTCTCGAGGTTCTCGGACAGCAGCAGAATGTCCGACTCGAGCACTTGGCCCCGGCCTTCGAGCGCCCGGGCCGCCCGCGCGGCTACCCGGCCGTTCTGCGTGGCCACCAGTGATTCCACCGCCCGGAGCGACTGGAAGAATTCGTAGCCACCCAGCGCCAGCACCGGCACCGCGGCGAACGCCAGGAAGAGGACCAGGAGCTTCGACCGGAGGGACATGGCCCAAGGTTACCGCCCGGTTGCAACTCCGCGCAATCAGGCCCTCAGGCCCGCCCGTACACCGGCACCAGCGCCCCCGAGGTCAGCTGATTCTCTTCCGAGGCAAGCCACAGGATGGTCCGCGCCAACTCCTCCGGCTTGGGCCAGGTATCGAATTTCGCGTTGGGCATCGACGCCCGGTTGACCGGCGTGTCGATGATCGACGGCAGTACCGCGTTCACCAGGATTCCGTCTCCCCGAACCTCGAGCGCCAAGGCCTGGGTCAGCGACGCCACGGCCGCCTTCGACGCGCTGTAGGCCACCATCCCGCCGGCCGGTTGCTCGACCACCCGGGCCCCGACGTTCACGATCCGCCCTCCGCCGTTCCGCCGCATCGACTTCACCGCCTCGCGGCAGCAGAGGAACGTGGTGACCAGGTTGAGCCCCACCTGCCGGTCGAGGTCGGCCTTGGTGGTGTCGACGAAAGGCTTGGCCTGGAACCCGCCGGCAAGATGTATCGACGCCCGGATCGGCGGAAGCGATGCGTAGTACGATTCCGCTTGCGCCTCCTCGGTCAGATTGACTCCGCCCGTCATGTGCACGCCCGTCTCGAGTGGCCCGGCCGGACCGAACACTGGCAGGTGACAGGTGGCGCCGGCCGCCACGAACGCCCGGACTACGGCCTGGCCCAGCCCGCCGTCTCCGCCGGTGACGACCACATTACCGAATGCCCCCATGCGACGCTCCTGATGTTGGAGTCGAGTTCCCAGTCGGAAGAGCCACGGATCGGGGCTTAGATGGCCTTGAAGTGCTCGAACGGCTGGTGGCAGCTCTTGCAGGAATGAATCGACTTGCAAGCGGTGGATCCGAACTCGCTCTCCCGAACCGTGTTCGAAGATCCACAGTAAGGACACGGTATCGTTCGCGTCGGGCCACTCAGGGAAACCAGGTCGAGTCCTTGCGGCGCCTTCCCCGGCGGCGCGATCCCGTAAACCCGAAGCTTCTCGCGAGCCTCCTCGGTGATCCAGTCGGTGGTCCATGGTGGATTGAAAATGGTCTTCACGACCACATCGGCAACGCCATGGCGGCGCAATGCCGACTCGATCTCGAACTCGATCACTTTGGTGGCGGGACAACCGGAATAGGTCGGCGTGACAGTGACGGTGACCCGTTCGCCCTCGACCACAGCCCCGCGCACAATGCCCAGTTCCACGACGTCGATCGCCGGCACCTCGGGGTCCTTCACCTCGTGAAGAACCTCCATGACCCAATCGGTGGTTACCACTTCGCTCCCGGATGCGACCGGGCCACGATCTGCATATCCGCCAGCATGTGGCCGAGATACTCGGTGTGCCGGCCCTTCCGCCCGCCGACCATCCGCATCGGCGTGTTCGGCACGGTGAGCGTGGCCCGCCGGATGACATCGTTCACAATCGACTCCCACTGCGGCCTGAGACCGGACGGATTCACACCCAGACCTTCGGCCGCGACCACCCGGTCGACATCGTCGGCCAGGAAGAACTCACCCGTCCACGGCCACGCCTGATCAAGTGCCGCCTGAGCCCGCTGGTGGCTCTCCTCGGTCCCGTCACCCAGCCGCACCACCCACTCGCTCGCATGGCGGAGGTGATAGCGGTTCTCCTTCACGGCCTTGGCGGCAATGCCCTTGAGGTCTTCGTGCTTCGACTGCATCAGCCCCTCGAGCAGGAAATGACTCCACGCGGAAAAGAGGAACTGCCGGACCATCGTGAAAGCGAAATCGCCCTTCGGCAGTTCGAGCAGCTGGAGGTTCCGGAACTGGGTTTCGTCTCGCCAATAGGCCAGCTGATCGGCGTCGCGACCAAGTCCCTCGACCTTGCCCGCAAGCTCCAGGAACAACTGAGCCTCGCCGGTGAGGTCGAGGGCCAGATTGGAGATCGCGATGTCCTCTTCGAGAATCGGACCGTGGCCGCACCACTCGGCGTTCCGGTGACCGAGCACCAGCCGGTCGTCACCGAGTCGGAGGAGATATTCGAACAGCGCCTGGCTCATGCCGACCTCAGCCTAGAAAACCTGGATGCCCTTGGGCGTCTTGTAGAATTGCGGGTGCCGATAGGGCTTGTCGTTGCCGGGATCGAACAGCATGCCCGAATCCGCCGGCGCCGACGCCGTGATGGACACGCTCGGCACTACCCACAGACTCACCGCCTCGCCACGACGGGAATAGACATCGCGAGCGTTCTGCAGCGCGATCTCCGCATCCGGCGCGTGCACGCTGCCGGCGTGCTGGTGCGGTTTCCCGCCGCCCGGCTGAGTGAACACTTCCCAGAGCGGCCACTGTCCCGATTCTGATTTCGTCGTCATTGCACTCGCTCCGTCAGGCGGCGTGCCCAGCCGCGGGGGCCCGTTTGGCGGCGAACGCCGCCGCGGCATCCCGAACCCAGGCGCCCTCTTCGTGTGCCTTCCGCCGGGCCTCGATCCGCTCCCTGTTGCAGGGGCCGTTGCCGGCCAGCACCGCGTTGAATTCGTCCCAGTCGATCTTCCCGATCTCCCAGTCGCCCGTCTCCGAATTCTTCTTCAAGTCGGGATCCGGGAGCGTCAGCCCAATGGCCTCCGCCTGAGGCACTGTCAGGTTCACGAACCGCTGGCGCAGTTCGTCGTTGCCCTTCTGCTTGACCTTCCACCGCAAAAGATCGCCGCTGTTCGGCGACGCCTTGTCGGGCGGCCCGAACATCATCAACGACGGCCACCACCAGCGATTCAGCGACTCCTGCACCATGGCCTTCTGGGCCGAGGTGCCTTTGGCCAGCGTGGCGCAAAGTTCATAACCCTGACGCTTGTGGAAATTCTCTTCTTTGCAGATCCGGACCATGGCGCGGGCATAGGGGCCAAAGGAGGCGTGCGCCAGCATCGTCTGATTGACGATTGCGGCACCGTCCACCAGCCACCCGATCACGCCCATGTCCGCCCACGCCAAGGTCGGATAATTGAAAATGCTCGAATACTTGGCGGTGCCGTAGAGATACTGGTCCATCAACTCGGCCCGATCGACTCCCAGCGTCTCGGTGCCACAGTAGATGTAGAGGCCGTGCCCACCTTCATCCTGCACCTTGGCGATCAACGACATCTTCCGCCGGAGACTCGGCGCCCGGCTGATCCAGTTGCCCTCGGGCAACATCCCAACCACTTCCGAGTGGGCATGCTGGGACATCATCCGGGTCAGCTGTTTCCGATACTTCGCCGGCATCCAGTCCTTCGGTTCGATCGATTCACCCCGATCGATCCGGGCGTCAAACTCAGCCATTCGGGTCGGGTCTTCCACGGTCTCAGTGCGCGTCTCAGCAGCCATTGCCAGTCCATCCTTATGTGCCCGTTGGGGAACGCAACACCCCAAATCTACATCATCCAGACGAAAGCAGCCAAGTCGCATGACTGCAATACTTTATGGAATCTTCACGACCCGAAATCCTGACCCCGTCACCACATCTCGTAGAAGGCCCGCGGCCCTTCCTCCTGCGCCTCGATTTCCGGGGCCTGGTCCCCCGCACCGGCGCCAACCCGGTGGTAGCGGCGGTCAAAGAAGATCAGTGGGTCCCGGGGGGTCAGTCCAAGATGGATCGCCTGCACTCGGCCGATCACGATCAGGTGGTCGCCACCGGGTACGATCTGATCCACTCGACACGCTAGCGACACCACCGAGCCCTCGAGCCGGGGACTCCCCTCCCAAGGAAGGAATCGATGGGGCGGCGGCGTTTCAGCCATCCCGGCCCGGGCAAAGTAGGTGGACAGGGCTGCCTGGTCGCTCCGCAACACATTGGCCGAGAACATCTGGCC
>JANMXA010000136.1:0-2906 GCA_031394255.1 Gemmatimonadota bacterium | reverse complement strand
CTCCACGCCCACTGGGAAGTGAAACGCGGGGTGCTGGACCTCGACAACTGGAGCGCCGCCGCCAACCTGGCCTATGGCGTCACGACGGTGCGGGATCCCCAGTCGTTCAACCCCGACATCTTCCGCTACGCCGACCTGGTCGAGGCCGGCGACATGATCGGGCCCCGGATCTTCTCGACCGGGAAGGGCCTCTTTGGCCTCGAGTTCCGCTCCGCCGAGGAGGTCCGCCAGACCCTGACCCGGTACCGCGAGCGCTACGGCACCCGCCTGATCAAGTCCTATATGGTGGGGAACCGGGAGCAGCGCCGCTGGGTGGCCGACCAGAGCCGAGCCCTCGGCATGCTGTCCACCACGGAGGGCGGGGCGGATTTCCGGATGGACCTGACCCACGCCCTCGACGGCTTTGCCGGCAACGAGCACTCGCTCCCCACGGTGCCGATCTACCACGACGTGGTGGAGTTGATGGCCCGGTCGGGCATTGTCTACACGCCCACGCTGCTGGTGGCCTTCGGCGGGCCGTTCGCCGAGCTCGACTTCCTGGCCCGGGAGGTGGTGCTGACCGACCCCAAGCTGGCGCGCTTCTATCCGGCCGACGTCCTCGAGGCCCGCGCCACCAAGCGGATCGCCTGGTATCACCAGGACGAATACCACTATCCCGGCGTGGCCGCCGGCGCCGCCGCCATCCTCCGGGCCGGCGGTCACGTGGCGTTAGGCAGTCACGGCGAAGTCGAGGGACTCGGCAGCCACTGGGAACTCCGGGCCCTGGCCCGGGGCGGGATGACGCCCCGTGAGGTGCTCCGCGTGGCCACTGTCGAAGGCGCCACCGCCATCGGGCTGGGCGCGGAGATCGGTACGCTCGAGGCCGGAAAGCTGGCCGACCTGCTGGTCCTCGACCAGGATCCGCTCCGTGATGTCAAGAACCTGGCATCGATCCGCTACGTGATGAAGGACGGGGTCCTCTACCGCGGCGAGACGCTGGACCAGGTCTGGCCCGCGGGGGTGCCGTTGGGGGCCCGGTGGTGGCAGCGATGACCCGGGCCGACCTGCTGGCCTTTCTCCGGAGCCAGCGCTACGCCGTTCAGACCTCCGCGGCGGCCGACGGCTCGCCGCAGGCCGCAGTCGTCGGCATTGCCGTCACCGCCGACTTCGAGCTGATCTTTGACACGCTGACCTCGACCCGGAAGGCCGTGAACCTGGCCCGGGACGGCCGGATCGCCTTTGTGGTCGGTCCCCTCGATGATCAGGCCGGTGTTACGGTGCAGTACGAAGGCCTCGTCGATCAGCCGTCGGGAGCTGAACTCGACCGGGTACGAGACGCGTACTTCGAGGTGTTTCCCGACGGACGGGACCGCCAGAGCTGGCCCGGGATCACCTACTTCCGGGCCCGGCCCATCTGGCTCCGCTCTTCCGACTTCCGGACGGATCCGCCCTCGATCCTGGAGTTCACCGGGGCAGAGTTGCTGAGCAACGTCTAACTGGAGGTCGATCATGCACGGCCGCGCACCCTGGATGAAGACCGTTAGGATCGCGGTGCTGGCGATCGTTGGCGCCCTGGCATGCACCCGCGGGCCTGAGTCCGCCAGGAGACGGGACACCGCTCTCGCGGATACCGCCCGGCTCAAGGCCGGCACCTTTGCCGACTGCGAAGACCACACGGTGTGCCCGGTGATGACCACGCTGCCGGCCGGGACCTACGTCATGGGGTCGCCGGCGAGTGAAGCCGGCCGATTCGACGACGAAACCCAGAACACGGTGTCGGTGCCCGGCTTTGCCATCGGCACCTACCTTGTCACTCGAGGTCAGTGGCGCGCCTTCGTCACCTCGACGAAGCGGGTGACTGATACGACGGCCGCCTGTGCCTACGCGCTCCGTCTCTACGCGACCTGGGAGAATCCGGGCTTTCCGCAGACCGATGATCACCCCGTGGTGTGCATTACGTGGCCGGAGGCGCACGAGTATGTGCAATGGCTCTCCACCCGCACGGGCCACTCCTACCGACTGCTGACCGATCAGGAGTGGGAATACGCCGCCCGGGCCGGCACCGCGACCGCCTACCCCTGGGGGAACATGGCGAGCCATGAGCAGGCGAATTACGGGAAGGATTCCTGCTGCAGTCCCGACACGCTGGGGCACGATCGCTGGATGTTTACGTCGCCGGTGGGCAGTTTTGCGCCCAACGCCTTCGGCTTGTACGACATGCACGGCAACGTGTTCGAATGGATCGAGACCTGTGCCGATTCGTTCGAGAGCCTCCCGATGCCCAAGGGGGCGAAGGACTGCACGTACCGGTACGCACGGGGCGGTGCCTTCGGCGAACGACCGGCGCTGCTTCGCTCAGCCGCGAAGAATTTCGCACCCCCGCCCGGTGAGATGACCATCGCGAACTACCGGAGCAGTGGCTTTGGGCTCCGCGTCGCCAGGGATCTACGCTCAGGCGACGCGACCCGGAAGCCGTAGTACCTTCACTCACCCACGAGACGTCCATGTCAAACGGCACTGATCAGAAAGTCGGCGCCTCGTGCGCCGTGATGGGGAGCCTGCTCCTGGTGGCCGGCACCTTCCTCCACCCCATGGGCGCTGATCCGCATGGCAGCGTCGCCGCGTTCACCGAGTACGCGGCGAACGGGATCTGGGTCGCGAGCCACCTGACCCAGCTGGCCGGCATTGCGCTGATCGTCGGTGCGCTGCTGCTCCTCGCCAAGCGCCTCGAGGGCGAGAGCGGCCCCTGGGCCCGGCTCGGCGCGGGCGGGGCGATCGCCAGCCTGGCCGTCGCGGCGGCGCTTCAGGCGGTTGACGGCGTGGCACTCAAGACCATGGTGGACGCCTGGGCCGGTGCCGCCGAGGGCCAGAAGGCGATGGCGTTCGAGGGTGCGTTCGCCGTTCGCCAGATCGAGGTCGGGCTCGCC
>JANMXA010000135.1:0-1887 GCA_031394255.1 Gemmatimonadota bacterium | reverse complement strand
GCCCCGCCCCCCTCGGGGACTCGCCGGTCCGGGCCATCGCCTGGAAGAAAGGCATCACCGTCGTGAACGTCCGCGCCCCGAGGCGGCTGGGCGCGGTCGAGTTTCTCCAGCAGCTGTTTGCGGTCTTTGCCCGGCACGGGGTGGCGGTGGACGTGCTGGCGTCGAGTGAGGTGAACGTATCGGTGACGGTGGATGAGCCCGCCCGGGTCCCGGCATTGGTCATGGAACTCGAAGCTCTGGGCACGGTCACTCTGTTCGAACGCCGGGCGATCGTGGCGGTAGTGGGGCTCGACCTGCGCGGAACCAGGGGATTCTCGGTCCGGTTGTTTGGCGCCGTGCGGGATGTCAATATCGAGGTAATTTCTCAGGGCGCCTCGGAGATCAACGTCACGTTCGTGGTCGAAGAGGAGGACGGGATCCGGGCGGTGCGCGCCCTCCACCAGGAGTTCTTCGGAACCGGCTGACCGTGCCCGAACTGCCCGACATCATCGCCTATCAGGAAGCCCTCGACGAGCGGATCACCGGACACGTCCTCGAGAAAGTCAGGATTCGGACGCCGTTCCTGCTCCGGTCGGTGGCACCGCCCGTGGCCGACACCGAAGGCCGTCGGGTGGCTGGCGTGGAACGAATCGGGAAGCGAATCGCCATCGGACTGGACGGCAATCTCTGGCTGGTGATTCATCTGATGATCGCGGGGCGGCTTCACTGGAAGGCGCGGGATGCGAAGATCGGATCCAAGGTCTCGCTGGCGGCGTTCGATTTCGATACCGGCAGTCTGACCCTCACCGAAGCCGGTTCGAAACGCCGGGCATCGCTCTTCGTGGCGGCCGGCCCCGGTGCCCTGGCGGAGTTCGATCGCGGCGGGCTCGAGGTCCTCGGAGCCACGGTCGAACAGTTTGCCGGCCGGCTCACCGCCGGTAACCACACGCTCAAACGGGCCCTCACCGACCCGCGGGCGTTCGACGGCATTGGGAACGCCTACTCGGACGAGATCCTCCATGAGGCCAGGCTGTCGCCGCTCCGCTTGACCCGGCAGCTGAGTGCCGCGGAGATCGAGCGGCTCCATGCCGCCACGAAATCGGTGTTGCTGGGGTGGATCGACCGCCTGCGGATGGAGCGGCGGGGGGAGTTTCCCGAGAAGGTGACCGCGTTCCGGCCCGAGATGGCCGTGCATGGCCGGTTCGGGCAGCCCTGCCCGGTGTGCGGGAGCCCGGTGCAGCGGATCCGCTATGCCGACAACGAGACCAACTACTGCGCCCGGTGCCAGACCGACGGTCGCCTCCTCGCCGACCGGGCCATGTCCCGTCTCCTCAAGCAGGACTGGCCCCGGTCCCTGGACGACCTCGACTAAGGCCTGCGGGTTGCCATCCGGCGCGGAACGCCGTAAACCTTATGATATCTATGGCATTCCGTCTCCCCCTGAATCGACTGCCCCGCCGGCCCGTCGTGGCCCTGCTGCTCCTGCTGCCGGCCCCAGTGGCCGCGGCTGGTCAGGCCCGGGGCGGCGGCCAAAGCCGGAGCGCCGCCACGTCATCCGACGATCAGTGGTCGATCTGGCTGGCCAACACCGTCAACTTCGTCCGGCTCGTCGAAGTGATCGTCCTGCTCGCCGGGGTGTACCAGCTATGGGCGCGCCGGGACGAACGGCGGAAGGCCGAGGAAGAGGCCAGTCGCCTGGCTCGCAAGACGGCCAACTACGAAGCCTGGCAGGTCATCAACAGCGCCCAGGGCAAGGGTGGCAGCGGCGGCCGGATCGACGCCCTCCAGGACCTGATTCAGAACGGGATTTCGTTGGCCGGTGTCCGACTCGACGGCGCCTGGCTCGAAGGGGCCCAGCTCGGGTCGAGCCAGTTGCGCCACGCCAGCCTCCGGGAAGCCAACCTCCAC
>JANMXA010000134.1:0-3137 GCA_031394255.1 Gemmatimonadota bacterium | reverse complement strand
ATCAGAACGAGACGGTTTCGCACGGCAATGTCCTTCGGTCGGCTGGGTAAACCGAAGGAGGTACGGGGCGCGCTTCACCGCGTGACACCCGGGCCGGCACTTTTTTGTCGGCGACGGGTGAAAACTGACCCCGAGGCGTCGGTTGAAAACTGACCCCTTCCGAGAACCCTGGCTGTAGTCGAGCTGGGGAGGGATCAGGGTGTTGTCCGTGGAAGATTGGGCTGAGATTCGTCGTCTGCATTACGCCGAGGGCGTGCCGATCAAGACCATCGCCGGGATGCTGGGGGTGGCCCGGAACACGGTGCGTCAGGCCGTGCGTGACAGCGGGCCGCCGAAGTATGAACGGCCGGCGGTGCCCTCGGTCGTCGATACCGTCGAGACCCGGATCCGGGCGCTGTTGAAGGGCTGTCCGACGATGCCGGCCACGGTGATCGCGGAGCGGCTCGACTGGCCGTTCGGGTTGACGGTCCTGAAGGAAAGGGTCCGGGAGATCCGGCCGTTCTATCTGCCGGCTGATCCGTCGTCGCGGACGGTGTATCTGCCGGGCGAGATCGGGCAGTGGGACTTCTGGTTCCCTGACATCGTGCTGCCGGTCGGCTGCGGTCAGCAGCGGACTGCCAAGCAGCTGCCGGTGATGACGTTGACGACCGGCTATGCCCGTTGGCTGGGTGCGGTGCTGATCCCGTCGCGGGCCGCCGAAGACTTGTTCGCCGGGATGTGGCAGCTGCTGGAGCTGTTGGGGGCGGTCCCGAAGCTGCTGGTCTGGGACGGTGAGGGTGCGGTCGGACGCCGCCGCGGTCCGCGGATCGAACTGACCCAGGCGTGTCAGGCGTTCCGGGGTGTGCTGGCTACCCGGGTCTACATCTGCAAGCCGGCCGATCCGGAAGCGAAGGGGCTGGTGGAACGCAACAACGGCTACCTGGAGACCTCCTTCCTGCCCGGCCGGTCCTTCACCGGCCCGGCCGACTTCAACACGCAGCTCGGGGCCTGGCTACCGCGGACGAACGGCAAGACCAAGCGGGTCCTGGGCTGCGCCCCGACCGACCGGATCGGTGCGGATCTGGCCGCGATGATCGCGCTGCCGCCGGTGCCACCGACGACCGGCTGGCATCTCACGACCCGACTGGCTCGTGATCATTACATCCGGTTGGACGCCAATGACTACTCGGTGCACCCATCGGTGGTCGGCCGCCGGATCGAGGTGTCAGCCGATCTGGACCGGGTCCAGGTCCGCTGCGATGGCCGGCTCGTCGCCGACCATGCCCGCTGCTGGGCCAGCCACCAGACGCTGTCCGACCCGAGCCACCTCGAGGCCGCCAAGGCGATGCGCTTGGACCGGGTCGCTGTGCTGCGCCCCCCGATCCAGACCGAGGTCGAGGTCGAGGTCCGGGCCTTGCACGACTACGACAGCGCACTCGGACTCGATGACGGGGTGGCGTGATGGCCAGCACCAGCGCGGCCAGCAGCAGCAGCGGCGGCGGCCGGGACACCAGCAGCGAGCTGGCGTTCCTGACCAGGGCCTTGAAGGCTCCCACCCTGCGCGAAGCAGTACCGCGGCTAGCCGAACGGGCCGGCGCGGAAGCCTGGACCCATGAGCAGTTCCTGATCGCCTGCCTGCAACGTGAGGTCTCCGCCCGCGAGTCGCACGGCGGCGAGGGCCGGATCCGGGCCGCCCGATTCCCCGGGCGCAAGAGCCTGGAGGACTTCGACTACGACCACGCCCGAGCACTCAAACGCGACACCATCGCCCACCTCGGGACGTTGGACTTCGTCACCGCCAAGGACAACGTGGTCTTCCTCGGCCCGCCGGGCACCGGAAAGACCCACCTCGCGATCGGATTGGCGATCCGGGCCTGCCAGGCCGGCCATCGGGTGCTGTTCGCGACCGCCGCCGAATGGGTCGACCGGCTCGCCGCCGCGCACCACAGTGGCCGACTGCAAGCCGAGCTGACCAGGCTCGGTCGCTATCCGCTCCTTCTGGTCGATGAGGTCGGCTACATCCCGTTCGAACCCGAAGCCGCCAACCTGTTCTTCCAGCTGGTCTCCTCCCGCTACGAACGAGCCAGCCTGATCGTCACCTCGAACAAGCTCTTCGGCCGGTGGGGCGAAGTGTTCGGCGACGACGTCGTGGCCGCCGCCATGATCGACCGCCTGGTCCACCATGCCGAGGTGATCGCCCTGAAAGGCGACTCCTACCGGCTCAAAGACCGCGACCTCGGCCGGACCCCACCCCCCGCCAACACCGACGACTGACACCCGGAAGGCGAAAACCATGAACCTGCCGTCCCTGCACCTCGACCTCGGCGACAGCGCCGAACTCGCCCAGCTCCTGCTGTTCATCCGAGACTGGCTCGGCCACGACCCCACCCTGGCCGACTCACTGAACCGCTTCGTCGGCAGCCCCCACTACCCCCCAGCCGACCTCCGCGCCGACCTCGCCCGCTTCGCCTTCCTGCTCGGCGGCGACCTCGACGAGGTCGCCTTCAGCCCCGACGAACCACCCTGACCCGGCGTGGGCCAAAGCTCGCGCCCCCGGGGTCACGCCAGATCCGCGCCCCCGAACGCCCCCCCCGCGAGCTCACCAGCCGACGTCCTCCGATCACGGCTGCACGTCGCGTGCTGGGCATCGTGTCAAGGCACGCTCTCCCGCCTTGACACGATGCCCAGGACGCCCACCATCACCGGTCGGAGGACGACGGCTGGTGCCACCGCAACCGGCCGGACCAAAAGCACGAATCAAGATCAACTAACCGTCAGGGGGTCAATTTTCAACCGTCGAAAGGGGGTCAATTTTCGACCGCCGTTGACACGCCCAGCAGCTCGTTGCGGAAATACTCTGCTCCGGCCGAAGCGTCGAAGTCCAGATCGTAGGCATCAAAGGTCCACGGGGATGCCCGCGAGTTCTTCAAGCGCTACGTCGCGCACCCGCTCCAAGCGTGGCACTGCCCACTTGGCGGTGATCGAGAAGGATGCGCCGAAGGCATCGAGGGCGAGCACGGCGCCGGGTCCTCTCCTCGGATGGCCGGGTCTCCACCTCGGTATTATCCACGCCCTTCGACCGTGGTCCCGAACTACGGGAATCGCGGGAACGAGCAAAGCCTGAAGTAAGAGAGGCCGTGAGGCGCGAGGGCTAAGGG
>JANMXA010000133.1:0-5296 GCA_031394255.1 Gemmatimonadota bacterium | reverse complement strand
GTGGTCGGGGTTGGCGGGGTTGACCCACATGGCGTGATAGTCCACGTGAATCTTCTCGTCGATGGTATGAAAGGTCTTCCCGCCGTCGTCCGACACCAGGACGTTGAGCCCGATGACGTAGACCCGAAGATCGTTCTTCGGGTCGACCCGGATGATGCCGAAGTACATCGGGCGGGGATTGGTGGAACCCATTTTCTTCCAGGTGGCGCCGGCGTCATCGCTCCGGTAGACGCCGCCCTCCTTGTCGTGCTCGACCCGGGCGTAGACGATGCTCGGGTTGGAGAGGTAGACCGCGATGCCGATCCGGCCCAACGAGCCCTCGGGCAGGCCCTTGCTCAGGCGGGTCCAGGACCGGCCGGCGTCGGTGGACTTCCAGAGCCCGCTGTTCGGGCCGCCGCCGTTCATGCCCCAGGTGGTCCGGCGCCGCTGGTAGGTCGCGGCGTAGAGCACCTTGTTGTTGGTCGGGTCCATGACGAGCTCGGTCCCGCCGGCATCGAGGCCGGTGTCGAGGACCTTGGTCCAGGAGAGGCCGCCATCACTGGTCTTGTAGATCCCGCGCTCGCCACCGGACTTCCAGAGGTCACCGAGGGCCGCGGCATACACGACATCGGGATCGACGGGATCGACCACGATCCGGGCGATCTGCTTCGACCCGGAGAGCCCCATGTTCTTCCAGGTCTTGCCCCCGTCGGCCGACTTGTAGATGCCGTCGCCCCAGGAGGAACTCTGCCGGTTGTTGTTCTCGCCGGTCCCGACCCAGACCAGGTTGGCGTCGTTCGGCGCGATCGCCACGGCGCCGATCGAGGCCGAGGTGCCGGCGTCGTCGAACACCGGTGTCACGGTGATGCCGCCGTTGGTGGTCTTCCAGAGACCACCGGTCGCGGCCGCCACATAGAAGATTCTGGGATCGCGGGCCAGCACCGCAAAGTCATCGATCCGGCCACTCGAGGTGGCGGGGCCGATGTTGCGGAACTTGAGGCCGTCGAAGGGGCCGGCCTGCGCCAGGGCAATCTGCGATAACGTCAGGAAGGCGCTGCTGAGGAGCGCCAGAAAAGGCCGGAACATGCCAGGCTCGCTTGAGGGGAACCTGGAAAGGATATCGTCCGGCGACAGCCGGCACAACAGGCCGACGCGTTACAGCAACAGGTGCGCCAGTTGGACCCCTTTGGGCGCGTTGCCGACGCTAGTTGTGGTCTCCATGCTCAGGACCGCGCCGAGGACCGCACCGGCCTGACCGGGCATATCGACCGTCAGCATGAGGGTGCCATCGTCGGACGGACGAAGCTCGGCGCTGCGAACCATGCCATCGGCGCAGATGAACCAGAATTGATACTTCTCGCCGGCGGGCGCGGGCGGCAGTCCCTGGAACACCACGTTCCAGCGATGGGTGATGTTATCCGCAAAGATGACCAGCGAGCCTTGGTGATCGTTCATCGCCACCGAGGCATGAAGGACGCGGGCAGCCCGTCGGAGCACGGCCACCGTGTCGGACAGGGCGGCGAAGGCCTGGCGCGATCGGACCAGTTCGCTGGCCAGGCGCGTCTCCCGGGCCTGACCACGCCACCATAGACCGCCACCCGCGGCCATCACAGCGGCGGCCGCCAAACCGAGGGGGATTCGCCAGGCCGAGCGGTGGGTGCCGAGGGCACGGTCGAGGGCCTGGTGACGAAATCCGGGGGGCGGAACCACCGGTTCGGCCCCCATCGGAAGCCAGGCCAACTCCCGCTCCAGACCGGCCACTGCCACCCGGCACTCCTCGCACCGGGAGAGGTGATCCCTGAACTTGGACTCGTCGCCCGGATCAAGGGTCCGGGTCGCGAGATCAGCCCGGTGCTCGATGAACCATTGGTGCGCGGTCATGCCAGCCATTCCTTGAGCGGCTGCAACGCCACTCGCAACTTGTCGAACGCCAATCGAAGTCTCGTTTTCACCGTCCCCAGAGGAATATCCAGGTGGCTGGCGATTTCCGAATGCGACAGGCCCTGGAAATACGCCAGCCGTACTGTAGCCAACTGATCGGGCGGCAGGTCACGCAAGGCCGAGTGGACCGTGGCGTGCACGTGCCAACCCGGGAGCGCCGCCTCGTTCAGGTCCGCCGGCCATGCCGGTCCCGCGTCATGGGTGACCCGGAACCGTTCAAGTTTGAGCCGCTGCCGGCGCCGAGCCCGAAGCCGGTCAATCGCCCGGTTCCTGGCGATCCGGATCAGCCACGGCAGCAGCCGATCGTCCTCCGAGGCCGCGAGCGTTCCCGCCTTCTGCCATCCGATCCGGAACGTTTCCAGCACGACCTCTTCCGACTCCTGGCGGTCGGAAAGCATGGCTTGCGCCACGCCCAGCAGCCAGGGGGATGTCAGATCGATCAGTTCCGCGAGGGCCGATTCGTCCCGGGCCACCAACCGGGCCTTGAGCGAAGACTCTCGCTCCAGCGACAAATCGTGCCCCCGCGGTCGTCGCCCCGCCATTTCGCCAATTACCGTCACCGAATCACCTGTGGCCTGTTCGTACGGCTAACGCCGCGGGGCACCCTTTGGATCTCTAGAACATTACCAACCCGTTGGCACCGGACGGCAGGCCGGTGGTCGTCCCCAGTGGATCGAGGCCGCCGTCCGGGCGGATCCGGAACCCGCTGATGGAGCGGGCCCGGCCGTTCAGGCTGTAGAGCCAGGGAGAACCGGGCCGGCTCGCCAGATCGATCGGGCCGGCGTCGGTAGTTCCCGTCACCCCGTCGGCGGCCAACCGGTTCAAATGCCCATTCCCGGCAATGGCATATCCCGTAATCGTGGCGCTGCCGGTGTTGGTGGTATAGGCAAAACGCCCGTCCCCGGAAATGGCCACCCAGCAGGCGGCCGTCTGAGTGGTCGGGACCGATCCATCTACCAGGCCCAAACTTCCCGCTTCGAACCGATAGGAACTCGCCGCGGACGCGCCGGGCGCGCCGCCGAACGCCTCGGATACGATCAGGTTGGCGCGCGGATCGACCGCGAAACCGAAGGGCGTGCCGCCGTTGGAGGCCACGATCTGTTGCGAACCCGGACGACCAGCCGGGTCGAGGGTGAAGGTCACGATGTTGTTCGTCGCCTTTTCAGTCACGATCAGCCGGCGACCCGACCGGTCAAACCCGATCTGGGCCGCATCGGGCACCGGCACCGAGAGTGAACGCGTCGATCCGGCCAGTGGCTCCAGGGTTCCGTCGGTCCGAACCCGAAAGCCGGTGATATTGGAGGCCGGGGCACCATCGTTCAGGACGTACAGCAGCCGTCCGGACAGTGCCAAGCTGATCGGTTGGGTGCCGCCCGACCCGATCACCTGTCTCGACACCAGCGCAGTTCCGTTGACCTGAAGGACGGAAATCGAGTTGCTTCCGGCGTTCACCGCATAGACAATCCGGCCCGCGGCGTCGCCAACCAGCCCCGACTGATTGCCGAGGCCCCCGCCGCTCCCGTTGCCGCCGGTCGGATAGGCGACCGGACCGCCGAGCGAGCCGTCGACGGCCCGAGGGAATACCAGCACCGCGTTGCCTCCGGTGGCGTTACTCATGGTCGCCACGAAGCCCGCGGAACCACCAGGCCCCCGCACCTCATCACTGGCCAACTCGGTCGATGCCATATGGTCAGGTGCAACGATGGGATCACGATCACAAGCAGCCAATGCGGCGAGCGCGGCGACAATCTGAAGACGTTTGATCATAGGGCCTCGGGAGATGGGTTGGCTTCGACTCACAGCCAACCAAACGCCCCGAGGCCCCCGCCGGTTCTGAGATCCGAACGACGGTTCGGAACGTTGGCTAACGCGGTGGCCCGATCGGGTTCTTCGGGCAGTGCTCCCGGACCACCGTGTAGGTGATCGATGTCAGCAGCCAGCCGTCGTCGCCCCGGACAAACTGGAAATTGTCGATCCCGCAGTGGCTGAACTTGCCGTCCATGTGAAAGTCGTAGTGGGTCCAGATGCTGGCGATCCCGCCGCTCACCCGAACCTCGGCGTTCCACATCCGTTCGAGCGGAACGCCGGCGGCCGACCCGATCTGGGTCAGGAAGTCCTGCAGCGTACTGACCCGGCTCACCGTCTTCCCATCCCGCTCCATCGTGGCGATGAAATGCACGGCCGGATGAAGCAGGCGGCGGAGCTCTACCGTGTCCTTCTTCGCCATGGCGTCGAACACCGCCTGCCCCGCGGCCAGCACGGCCTTGGAGTCCTGGGCCTGGGCCTGGGCCTGGGCCCGGACCGGGAACACCGCGAGGGCGGCAATCAGCAATAGGGCACGGGGCATCAGGTCACCTGTTCAGGGTTTTTCCACCGGCTTCGGCAACGCCGGGTAGATCCCCTCGGCGGCCAACCGCTGATAGAACGGCTTGAGCCGGGCGTTGAAGGCGTTCACCTCGTCGATCACCGCCGGAACCTGGGCCTTCACTTCGGCCCACTGAGCCAGGTCGGCTTCCGTCGGCGGGACCGTGACGCCGCCGATCGAGCCGAGCACCCCGCTCAACTTGAAGGTGATCACCTTCCGGAACTCCGAGAAGTCGAACTCGCTCTCGTCACCCTCGTCGCGGATGAAGAACTTCTTCTTGAGCGGACCCAGATCCTTGGTCAGACTGTCATACGCGGCCCGGATCGGCGCCGCTACCTTGGTCGAATCCGACAGCAGGGATTTGATCTTGCCCAACTCGGTGTTGGCGAGCTTGGCGGCGTCGCTGGCCTCGGTCAGCTTGGCCTGAAGCCGCTGCCCTTCCTTCAGAATGTCGAACCGACGCTGCCGGTCCTGATCGGTGATCACGATGTCGGGATCGCCCTTCAGGGCAAAGTCCACCGACGGGCCGGGCTTCCCGTTCACCACCAGCGTGGCCTTGAAGCTGCCCGGCAGCACCATCGGGCCCGGCGTACCGGAGGCGCCGCCGCCGCTCCCGCCGAAGAACATCATCATGCCCCCGCCCCCGGCCGGCGCACCTTTCGGCGCCGGGATCGGCTCGATCTGCATGTCCCAGTTGACCGTATTCATCCCGGCGGCGAGGCCGTCCTTCACCTGATCGCCTTTGAGCTCGCGGATCTGATTCCCCTGGTTGTCCTTGATGACGATCCGAAGGCTGTCGGCCTTGCTCTTGAGCCAGTAGGCGATCGGCGCCGCGCGGGTCGGGTTCTCGCCCTGGAACTGCATGTCGCCCTGGCTGTTGTAGTATCGGAACCCGGCGTACGAGCGCTGATACACCGGCCCCACGGTGTACACATACGACTCGGCCGCCTGCGCCTTGGCCGCTTCCTGGAACGGCGCGATGTTGTCGAGCACCCAGATGGCCCGGCCGTG
>JANMXA010000132.1:0-52733 GCA_031394255.1 Gemmatimonadota bacterium | reverse complement strand
GAGCGGAGGGGAATCGAACCCCTGACCCCCTGCTTGCAAAGCATGGCAAGGCACCGCACGCACCCGACGGATTGTCGGGTTCTCCTATGAGGGTTGGTGCAGTTCGTCGAGTGCGATCCGCGAAACATGGCCCGTTAACGGGTCTCTGCGTAGCTAATACGTAGCAGCGCGCGCGGTCGTGCTTGCAGCATTGCTGACACCCCAGACTGGTTAGGTGGAAGTGTCTACGAAAGTGGTGCAAGAACCCGACTCAGGGCGCTGGCCAAGTTAGGACGTCAGAAAACAGAGCGGTCCCGCCGAGGCCCCCACCGATTACTTAGATTGTGGTTCCAATCGCGCCGAAGTCAAAAGAACATCGGCAATTCGCTATGGCGTCAGGAACGCTTCTTGGTCGTTCAAACGCCGATCATTTGAAGATGTAATACACGTCTTTGCTAGCATTCGTGCCAACCAAACCGACGAAGATCTGGGACGGCACGCCTGAGCCAATGACGTAGAACTTGTCGCTATCAAAGTGTATCCAGAAGGGTAAGAAAACCCGACGAGGGTTCTTACGCCGTTCAGTAGCGTTCCGCTAAAGAGAAACGACGCGGCTGGTCGCTCCGTTGGCTTAGTGTGGTTTACGTCATCGTATTCGTTGATCGTTCCCGCACCGGCAACAGCTCTACGGAAAGCCGGAGCCGGCGCGTGCGTCGCTCATGGCCAAGCGCATGGTCCGAGTCTCACCGCGTGATTACTTGGTGAATACGCAAAACAATAATCGCCTCGGTTCTCTCCGAGGCGATTATTCGTAACATACTACTGGCCAAGCATTTAAAAAGTCGGGACGACAGGATTTGAACCTGCGACCCCCTGAACCCCATATATGTGAGCCTCAGACCGGTCAGATTCGCCCCCGCTCCGCGGCATGGGCAGCCTGGCTCGCCAGAACCGCCACCGTCTGGTTCATGGTGGCGAACCGCTCGTCCTGGGTGAACCCGCGGGCATACCGGGCATAGATCTGCTGAATGATCACCGCCAGCTTGAACAGCCCGAACACGAAGTAAAACCCGAGATCCCCGACCTCCACCCCCGTGAGCCGGGCGTACTCCTCGGCGAACCGCGCCCGGGTCCACATCAGCGGCGACGGCGCGAGCCCCATGTAGACCGCCTGGAACTCGGGGTCGTCACCGGGCTCCAGGATGTAGGCCAGCGCCGTGCCCAGATCCATCAGCGGATCGCCGACCGTGGCCATCTCCCAGTCGAGTACCGCCTCCACCCGACCCAGGTCGTCCTGGGCCAGCATCACGTTATCGAACTTGAAGTCGTTGTGGATCACCGCGGCGCCGCGTTCGGCCGGCATATTGGCGGCCAGCCAGCCGGCCACCTCGTTCATGGCAGGCAGGCTGTCGGTTTCGGCGACGCGGTAGCGCTCGCTCCAGCCCGTCACTTGCCGGGCCACGTACCCCTGCGGCTTCCCGAAGCCCTCGAGGCCGATCCTCCGGTAGTCCACCTGATGGAGCCGGGCCAGGGTCCCCACCATCGCATGCCCCAGTTTGTCCCCCAGCTCCGCCGTAAGCGTCACCCCTTCGGGCAGCGAGCGGCGGATCACCACGCCATGCCGCCGTTCCATCAGATAGAACGGCGCCCCGATCACCGAGGCGTCATCGCACAGCAGCAGCGGCCGCGGCGCGGGCGGGAACACCGGCGCCAGCGCCGAGAGAATCCGGAACTCCCGGCCCATGTCATGGGCGGTCTTGACTTGATTTCCGAATGGCGGCCGGCGGAGGACATAGTCGTATCCCTCGACCGAGACCAGATAGGTGAGGTTGGAATGCCCACCCCGGAACTGGCGGATCTTCGGTTCGCTGCCGAGTCCCTGATGCGCTTTGAGGTAGACGGCGAGGGCCACCGGATCGATCTCTTCGCCGGCCCGTACCGGCTCGGCCTGATCGCGCGAGACGCTCACGCCGGCTCCTCGAGCCGGGCATTGAGACGCTGCATTCCGGCAATCCACCGGTCCCGGTCCGCTTCCTTCCGCGCCGTGTATTCCCGGACCTGGGGATGGGGCAGAATCAGGAATTCCTCCTTCTCCATCCCCCGGACCACGGCCTCCGCCACGTCCGCAGGATCAATCGCATCGGGCGAGAGCAGTGCCGCGATCCTCATGTCGCTGCCCGTGAGCATCGGGGTCCGGACGCCTAACGGGCAGACGCAGGAGACCCGGATGCCCTTGTCACCGTAGGTCACCGCCAGCCATTCGGCAAACGCCACCGCGGCATGCTTGGTGACCGCATACGGGGCCGACCCCAACTGGGTCAGGAGCCCCGCGGCGGATGCCACGTTCACCAGATACCCCTGGCCGCGCCGCAGCATGTCCGGCACCAGCACCCGAGCCGCCCAGATGTGCGCCATGAGGTTGATATCGATGATCCGCCGCCACTCGGCATCGGGCGTCTCAGCCCCGCCGCCGATGGCGATCCCGGCGTTCGACACGAAGATGTCGATCGGGCCGACCCGCTGTTCGGCGTGCGCCACCAGTGAGATGATATCCCGCTCGGACGCGACATCAGTCCGGAACGCCACGCCGCCGCACTCGGCCGCCACCGTCTCGGCGCCGCCCAGGTCGAGATCGCACACCACCACCCGGGCGCCTTCCTTGGCGAACCGGAGACACAGCGCCCGGCCGATCCCGCTGGCGCCGCCGGTGACGACCGCCACTCGTTCTCTGAGTTGCATGGCGGTCAGGCCTTCTTCTGGCCCTTGCGGAGTTCGACCTTCGCGACCGTTTCGCGGTGGACTTCGTCCGGGCCGTCGGCCAGGCGGAGGGTCCGGGACTGGGCCCACGCGTTAGCCAGGAACGTGTCCTGGCTGACGCCGGCGCCGCCGTGAGCCTGGATGGCGCGATCGAGCACCCGGAGCGCCACGTTAGGCGCCACCACCTTGATCATCGCGATTTCGGCTTTGGCCGCCTTGTTGCCCACGGTGTCCATCATGTGCGCGGCCTGGAAGGTGAGCAGCCGGGCCTGGTCGATCTCGATCCGCGAATCCGCGATGTCAGCGCGGATGGTGCCCTGCTCCGCCAGGGGCTTCCCGAACGCCACCCGGGCCCGAACCCTGGCGCACATCGCCTCGAGCGCCCGTTCGGCGACGCCGATCAGACGCATACAGTGGTGAATCCGGCCCGGGCCCAGGCGCCCCTGAGCGATTTCAAATCCGCGGCCTTCCCCGAGCAGGAGGTTCGATGCCGGGACGCGAACGTTGGTGAAGCTGACCTCGCCGTGGCCGTGGGGGCCATCGTGGTAGCCAAACACCGTGAGCATCCGCTCGATCTTGACCCCGGGCGCGTCGGTCGGCACGAGAATCATCGACTGGCGAAGGTGGGTGGCCGCCTCGGGGTTCGACTGGCCCATTACGATCAGGATCGTGCAACGGGGGTCGCCGGCGCCCGAGGTCCACCATTTCCGGCCGTTGATCACATAGTGATCGCCGTCCCGGACGATGGAAGCCCGGATGTTGGTGGCGTCCGAGCTCGCCACCTCGGGCTCGGTCATCGCGAAGGCGCTCCGGATCTTCCCGTCAAGCAGGGGTTCGAGCCAGAGCTTCTGATGCTCCGGCGTTCCGTAGCGCTCCAGGACTTCCATATTCCCGGTATCGGGGGCGGCGCAGTTGAAAGGCTCGCTCCCGATCGGCGACCGGCCCATCACTTCGCAGAGGGGGGCGTACTCGAGATTGGTAAGGCCCGCCCCGCGATGCGATTCGGGCAGGAAGAGATTCCAGAGCCCCTGGGCCCGTGCCTTGGCCTTGAGCTCTTCCATGATGGCCGTCGGCTGCCAGGGTCTGGCTTTGACCTCGGCGTGGAAAGTCACCTCGTTGGGGTAGAGGTGTTCGTCCATGAAGGCGATGAGGCGTCCACGGAGATCGGCGGAGCGGGGCGAGAGCTGGAAGGTCACGGGAGTAGCCTGGAGAAAGTAGGTTGTCGGGCGTAGTCCAAAACTACCTCGGAATCAGCCGCGGGCTACCTGTTCGACCCGGGAAGCACCGGTCCGGCCGCGATCACGAGGAGCATCGGCCGGAGGAGACGGGGGATCGTGAATCAGGATCGGAGCATGATTCATAATATGGGGTTTGGCCGGAACGGCGCCTCAGGATAACCTTAACGGTGGTTTCATCGCCCGCTCATTACCCTCAAGCCCCGGGACCGACGCGTGCCGTTTTCGACGTATACTGATTTCGACCGGGCCGAATGGGCGGCACTCAGGTTCAACACCCCGCTCACCGTGACCGAAGCCGACGTCACCGAACTGAAGGGCCTGAACGAGGAACTGTCGCTGGCCGAGGTGGAGGAGGTCTACCTCCCGCTCTCCCGGCTCCTGAACCTCCACGTCGCGGCCTCCCGCGACCTGGCCCGGGTGGCCGACGTGTTTCTCGGCCGGACCGCGGGGCGGACCCCCTACGTGATCGGGATTGCCGGCAGCGTGGCGGTGGGCAAGAGCACCACCGCGCGCGTGATGCAGGCCCTGCTGTCCCGCTGGCCCGACCATCCCAAGGTGGACCTGATCACCACCGACGGCTTCCTCTACCCCAACGCCGTGCTGGCCCAGAAGGGCCTCATGGAGCGGAAGGGGTTTCCCGAGAGCTACGACGTCCGCCGCCTGGTCCAGTTCGTGGCCGATGTGAAGGCCGGGGTGCCTGACGTGAAGGCGCCGGTCTACTCCCACATGGTTTACGACATTGTCCCGGACCAGCACGTGATCGTCGACCGGCCCGATGCGTTGATCATCGAGGGTCTGAACGTCCTCCAGGGCTCCGACGGCACCCGGGGTGACGGCGACCGGCCCTTCGTCTCGGATTTCTTCGACTTCTCCATCTACGTCGACGCCGAGGAGACGCACATTCAGCGCTGGTTCCTGAACCGGTTCCGGCGGCTGCGGGACACGGCGTTCCGGGACCCGATGTCGTTCTTCCGCCGGTACGCCGAGATGCCCGAGGCCGAGGCGGTGGCCTTTGCCACCAGGGTGTGGGAGCAAATCAACGGGCGGAACCTGAGAGAGAACATCGCGCCGACCAAGGAGCGGGCCCATCTGATTCTTCAGAAGGGCATTCTCCACGACGTCCTGGGCGTCCGGCTGCGGCGCCTGTAACACCGGCCGGGCGGCCGAAACCCCGCCGCCCGGCCTGCCGTAGGAACCCGACTTGGCTGTCCGACCCACATAAGGAACCAGACATGACCCCGATGCGCATCATCCTCACCGCCGCCACCATTGCCGCCCTCGGCACCGCGATCGCCCCCAAGGCCCACGCCCAGGGATCCGCGGCCGCCACAACGGCCGCCCCGGGCAACCCCAAGCTGGCCGGCGCCTGGGAGGGGAACTACACCACGGACGGCCCCTCAGGGGTCATGACCCTGACCGTTACCAGAGACGCCTCGGCCTGGAAGGTGGCCAACGCTCTCGGCGGCGATGCACCAGCACCCGGTGAGCCCAAGGACGTAACCGCGGACGGCGACAAGATCATCTGGACGCAGGTGTTCGGCGAATACGACGTCAAGTTCACTGGCACCCTCAGTGCCGACGGCATGAAAGTCACCGGCACGCTCGAAGCCAGCCAGGGTGGAGCGGTGGTCGCCGGCGGAAGCTTCACGCTGAGTCGCAAGCCCTGAGCAGCGACAAGTACTGAAACAGAACGGGCGGGTGGCGTTGAAAGCCACCCGCCCGTTTTGCCATCGGGCTGGACCTAGTGCTTGATCCGGTTGGTCTTGACCAGAATGGCGCCGGACTCGTGGCCCGCGCCGTAGCGGCCCGAGGCGTCGTTGCCATTCATGTAGCGGATCTCCACCACTTCCTCGGCTCTGACGTTCCGGATGTCCTCGAGTTCCTCGACCTTCACATCGTCGATATAGCCGATCGGCCCGGATTTCTTGCCGGCCTGCTCGTCGAGCATCGCGCTCCGGTTGCTGTTGGCCGTCTGGCTCGCGGCATCGATGGTGCCGGTCGGGTTATCCTCGCTGCCGGTGGTCTTGGCCGACGGGCGGGCCGAGCCGCCGCCGAATGAGGCCGAGCCCAGTCCACCCTTGGCGCGAGCCACCCGGAGCCATGGGGACCGGAGCATCCGGACCGCGTCGTACGCGTTGGTGATTTCCGACCGTTCCTTGATTTCGTCCGGCGTGATCACGTTCCGGTCCTTCTTCTGGGCCGCCGCCGGCGTCACGCCGACCGCCACGAGCAAGCCCAGTGCCGCGAAACTCATTCCGAAAACCTTCACCATCGGTCCTCCCTTGTGTGGTCCACCCGTCGATCCGACTGCCACCGTTAACGTTGCCCCTGCAATCCCCGCCCGTCAATGACCGATACCCGGTCCATCACGTCCCCCTCCAGCACCCCGTCCACGACATTCATCCCCGCCGTGACCCGGCCCCAGACGGTGTAATCGAAATCGAGCCGGAGATTCTCCACCAGGTTGACGAAGAACTGGGAATCGCCGGTGTCGCGCCCGCGGGTTGAGATGCCCATGGTTCCGCGTTCGTGGGAGACCGGACCGACTTCGTCGCGCATGTAGTGGACGTCGCCGACGTATTCATTGGCACCGGGACTCCCACCCTGGATGACGAAGTTGGCGACGAACCGGTGGAAGGTGAGCCCGTCGTAGTAACCCTTGCGGGCATTGCCGACAATCCGGGCGACGGTGGCCGGCGCCAGGTCGGGATAGAGTTCGATGTCGAAAGCCCCTCCACCCGAACTCCTGGCCATTTCGATCCGGAGACGGACTGCCTTCATTCCAGCCACGTCGCCCCAGACGAGTGGCGGGGCCGGCAGGGGGCGGGGGGCCGCAATCGGCTGGCGGCCGGTCCACTTCCCAATCAAGGCTGCCGCCCGTGCCGCGACGGCCGGATCGAAATCGGTGAGGTACGGTTCGAGGCGCGGCGCCAGGCCGGCCTCGCCGAGCTCGCCCAGGCGCTCCAGAATCGCCATCCGGGGATCACGCGAGGTGTCCTTCCGCTCGCGGGTGAGGCGAGCCAGCGCGGCTTCCAGCGCAACCACGGCCCTGGGACGATCGGTGGCGCCGGCCAGGGCCTGTGCGGCACTCTGGACCACCTGGTAGCCCGGGCGGGCCAGCTGAACGCGATAGAGCGAGTCCGCGGCATGGCCACGGACCTTGAGCAACGCTTCGACCACCGCATCCCGGACGTTGTCGGAGGGATCGTCCGCCAGCAGTGTCAGACGGTCCGCATCCCCCACAACCGCGGCGACCCGGGCGGCGTACATCCGGACCTGCCAGATGGTGGAGGTCGCCGCCCGGCTCAGGACGACCTTGGTCTCGTTGGGGTTGATCCGAGCCAGGGCCACCAGCCCATGGGCCCCCCGGTGCCAGTTGGCCAGCGTGCCGACGTGTCCGCGGTAGGTGTCCGCCACGGAATCCACCATCGGCTTGAGTGCCGCAACGGCGCCGGCACAAGTCGGGTGCAGGCCGTCGATGGCCTGGAGCGCCACGGCCACCACCGAATCCCGCATGGCCCGAATCAGCGGGGCGCAGTCTCCGGTGGTGAACCCGCGTTGACCCCAGGACCTGATCGCCTCGATTCGCACCATGGGCGCCGGATCGGTGAGCAGACTAACCAGGAGCTGACGTCCCTCTGTCGCCCCGGGCAACGCCGCCCAGAGCGCTGCCAGCCGGCGCACGTCCTGATCCGGATCACTCGCCAGACGGGCGACGAGAGGGTCGGCATCGGTATGGATGATCGCGCCGGCGGCGGCCCGGCGGATCCGCGAGGCGTTTGCCTGGTCGGCGCTCCGGAGCAATACGAGTTGCCCGAGCCGGGCGTGGGCGGCCGGCCCAAGGTCGGATCCCTTCCCCGCCAGCCGAGTCCATGCCTCGACGGCGCGGGCGGCATCGACCACCAGCGTCAGCGGTTCGCGGTGCTCGAGCACCCGGCCAAGCGCACGGGTGACCCGAGGCACGAGGTCGCGGTTCCGGAGCGGCAACCGTCCCAGGGACCGGGCCGCGGCGCCCAGGGTGGCGGGCTCTGCCGTTCCCTCCGCGAGGCCGAGGAGCAGGGCAGCCACGCTGTCGGTGGCGAGCGAGTCGTGACCGAGCTGGCCTAACGCGTGGATGGCCGCCACCCGAACCTGCGGGCGGGTGTCCCGGATCAACGGAGCCAGGCGGCCGAGAAAGGCCCGGTTTTCGAAGCGCCCGAGACCTCGGGCGGCGGCAGCCGCGATGACCGGGTCCCGACTCGCGAGGCCACGGATGAGCGGCGCCAGCGCAAGGTCGCCGGTCTGCCGGGCATCTTCGGCCACCAACATGGCCTGACGGAGACTCTGCTGAACCGCGGCACTCGGCGCACCGAGGACCGCGGCAAGAAGGGACAGGGCGCCGAAACGGGTCATTGAATCCCGACCATTCCCTTGACGGAGGCCATCAACTTGGCCGAGTCGTAACCGATGCCGTCCTTGAAGACCCACCGCACCTTGCGGATGTCGCCAACGCTGTGGCTCGGGTCGCCGTCGATGACGACCAGATCGGCGCGCTTCCCGATGGTCACCGTGCCGGTCTGTCCCAGCAGGCCCAGCACCTGGGCGCCGTTGGCGCTCATGATCCTGACGGCATCGACCGGGGAGAATCCGGCCTCGACCAGGAGTTCATAGTTCCGATAATCACCGAAGGCGGGCAGGCTCCCGGTGCCCCAGGGGTCGACGCCCGCCGCCAGCAGGCCACCGGCCGCCACCCAGCGACGCTCGAACTTCATCATCTTGTCGAACAACCGGACCGGCACGAATCCGGTCCCGGCGTTGGTCGTGTCGAGCTCTGCCTGGGCGGCGGCCCGGGCGGCGGGCGCCATCATCGCCAGTGCCTCGGCGGGCAGTTTGGCGCGACCGGGCACGAACAGCTCGTAGACCGACAGCGTCGAGGTCAGCGCCACGTGGCGAGCCACGAGTTCGCGGATGGTGGAGTCCACCGCCGGAGACTCGACGGGGAGGTCGGCCTGGAACCGCATGTTCCGGGGCGAGCACTGATCCGGCTGGCGGTCCGGCACCCAGTCGGAGTTGGTGATGAACCCGTGTTCGAGGTTGTCGATGCCGAGGGCCGCGGCCTCGCGGAAACTCACCGAGCAGAGATGGCCCGTCACCTTCATCCCGTGCTGGTGGGCCTCGTCGATCGCGGCGCCCATGACGGCGCGGGAGACCGAACTCGTGAATTTGAGCCAAGTGGCGCCTTCGCTCCCCCAGTAGGCCACCACTCGGCGGGCCTCTTCCTCGGATTCGAGCCGGCGGCTGTGACCCGGTCCGCCGCGGCCAGGGCCGTCGAGGTAGGGGCCACTGATCAGCATCCGGGGGCCCGGCGCATTCCCGCGGTCAATGTCCCGCTTCGTGTTGATCTCGTCATAGGGCATCTGGCCGCCCGCGGTACGGACCGTCGTGATTCCGCCGGCGAGGTAGAGCCTCGGCGCCGAAACCGCCATCTGGGTCAGGCCGATGTTGGAGTAGAAGTACTGGTGAGCGTGGAGATCGATCAGGCCGGGTATGACCGTGGTGCCGGTCAGGTCGTGTACGGGCGCTCCCTCGGGCACGGGAACGATCGCGTCGTCACCCACCGCGGCGATCCGGCCGTTCCGGATCACCACGGTCTGGTTGTCCCGCACCGGGGCGCCGGTCCCGTCCATGAGCCGGACGTGGCGGAGGACCACCACCGGGCGGTCCTCCACGACGAATTGCCGCGTGAGCGGCGAGAGCGTCGGTGCCGGGCTCTGAGCCGGGGCGGGACTCGCCGCGATCGCCAGCGCACACAGCGCCGCGGTAGTTCGGATGGGGATCGTCATGCCGTGCCTTTCGGTTACGCCGTCTTGACCGACCCCGCCTGCGCAAGACCCAGTTCCCGGATCGAGACTTCCCGCATCTCCACTTTCCGGACCTTGCCGGTCACGGTCATGGGGAACGCGTCGGAAAACCGGATGTAGCGGGGAATCTTGAAGGTGGCGATCTGCCCTTTGCAGAACGACCGGATATCGTCTTCCGTCGCCGTGTCGCCGTCCTTGAGTTTGACCCAGGCGCAGAGCTCTTCGCCGTACTTCTCGTCGGGCACCCCGATCACCTGGACGTCCTGAATCCGGGGATGGCGATAGAGGAATTCCTCGATTTCCCGGGGGAAGATGTTCTCGCCGCCGCGGATCACCATGTCCTTGGCGCGCCCGATGATGTTCACGTAGCCGTCGTCGCGCATCAGCGCCAGATCGCCGGTGTGCATCCAGCCGGCCCGGTCGATCGCGGTGGCCGTGGCGTCGTCATCGTCCCAGTAGCCCAGCATGACCAGGTAGCCGCGGCTCAGGAGTTCTCCCGGCGTGCCCCGCGGGACGGTCCGTCCGGTCTCGGGGTCCACGATCTTGCATTCGACGTGGGGATGCACGGCGCCGACGGTGGCGGTCCGGTGCTCGAGGTCGTCGTCGCGGCGGCTCTGGAAGGACACCGGCGAGGTCTCGGTCATCCCGTAGCAGATGGTCACGTCGCCCAGATGCATCCGGTCGATCACCTGTCGCATCACCTCCACCGGGCAGGGCGAGCCGGCCATGATGCCGGTCCGGAGGCTCGAGAGATCGTACTCGGCAAAATCCGGATGCTGGAGCTGGGCGATGAACATCGTGGGAACGCCATAGAGCGAGGTGCAGCGCTCATCGGCAACGGCTTCAAGAGTGGCCTTGGGATCGAACGCCACCTCGGGGTAGACCACCGCGGCGCCGTGGGTCAGGGCGCCCAGGTTTCCCATCACCATGCCGAAGCAGTGATAGAGGGGCACCGGCACGCAGATCCGGTCCTGCGCGGTGTAGCCGCAAGCCTCGCCAACGAAGAAACCGTTGTTCAGGATGTTGTGGTGGGACAGCGTGGCGCCCTTGGGAAAGCCGGTCGTGCCCGAGGTGTACTGGATGTTGATCGGGTCGTCGAAGTCGAGTTCGGCTTCCCGGTGCTCGAGCCGGGCGGCGAGCGCGGGGCCGCCGCCCTCGAGGAAGCCCTCCCAGCCCAGCATCCCGGCGGCCCCCTCGCCCAGCAGGACCACCGAATGGATCGCCGGGATCTCGGGGGCGACTTCGCGGATCATCTCGAGATAGTCCGTCTGCCGGAAGTTCCGGGCGGCCACCAGGACCTTCACCCCCGATTTTCCCAGGGCGTAGTGGAGTTCGTGGCGGCGGTAGGCGGGGTTCACGTTGACGAGGATCGCGCCGACTTTGGCGGTGGCGTACTGGACGATCAGCCACTCGACCATGTTGCCGGCCCAGATTCCGACCCGGTCGCCCTTCTCCACGCCAAGGGCCAGGAACGCCCGCGCAGCCCGTTCGACGGCCGGATGCAGTTCCCCATAGGTAAAACGGACGTTTTGATGGCGGCTCACCACGGCCAGGGCGTCGGGGAAGAGCTCGGTAATGCGGTCGAATTCGGCGCCGATGGTGCGGCCCAGCAGCGGCTTTCCCGAGGGTCCGGAGACGTACGAAACGAGGCTCATGGGCGATCCGCCAGGTCGAATTCCCGGGGAATCTAGGCCGTTCCCCGAGGGAGGACGAGTGGTCCCCAGGGGGAAAAGTCGGGTTTCCCTATTGTGTTCCCAGGGGGCCTTCTTAGATTTTCTCTCGGAAGTCGATTCTCCGCAGGGAAAACGAAGACCCTTTCACCAGGAGTGACCAGATGGCCGTCAAGAAGAAAGCCGCCAAGAAGCCGGTTAAGAAGGCCGCTGCCAAGCGGAAGCCGTCGGCTGCGTTCATGAAGCCGATGAACGTGAGCCCCGCGCTCGCCGCCGTGGTGGGCGCCAAGCCGCTGCCGCGGACCGAAGTGACCAAGAAGCTCTGGGCCTACATCAAGAAGAACAACCTGCAGGACAAGAAGAACAAGCGGAACATCAATGCCGACGCCGCCCTCAAGGCCGTGTTCAAGGGCAAGGCGACCGTCAACATGTTCGAAATGACCAAGCTCGTCAGCAAGCACCTCAGCTGAATCTCGAGCGTCATCGCAGGGCATCAAGGAGGGGCCGGACGTCTCCGGCCCCTTTCTCATTCCTCCTGTCACCATCAACGGAGATCGATCACCCGCCGCGCCTTCCCCATCGACCGCGCCACCGTCCCCGGCTTTTCGACCCGCACTTCCGCCGACACCCCCACGAACGTCTTGATGTCGTGCATCAGCAGCTCCGCCCCCTGCGCCGCCGCCGGCACCGAGATCGAACTGTCACGCGGCTCGACCACGACCTCGAGACGATCGAGCCGGCCGTCCCGATGGACCTCCAGCACGTAGTGGGGTGAGTAGAGACCCACCTTGAGGATCAGCTCCTCGATCTGGGAGGGAAACACATTGACGCCCCGGATGATCAGCATGTCGTCGCTCCGGCCGTGAATCCGGGCCAGGCGGCGCATGGTACGGGCGGTCCCGGGCAACAAGGTCGTCAGGTCCCGGGTCCGGTAGCGAATCACCGGCATCGCCTCCTTGGTGAGGCTGGTAAAGACCAGCTCGCCCCGCTCGCCGTCGGGTACCACTTTGCCGTTCACGGGGTCGATGGTCTCGGGATAGAAGTGATCCTCCCAGACCGTCAGGCCGTCCTTGGTCTCCACGCACTCGCTCGCGACCCCCGGCCCCATCACCTCCGAGAGGCCGTAGATGTCGACCGCGTCCATGGCGAACCGGTCCTCGATCTCCTGCCGCATGGCTTCGGTCCAGGGTTCCGCTCCGAAGATGCCGCACGTGAGCGAGAGGGTGCGGGGATCGACACCCAGGCGGTCGCATTCGTCGGCGATGACCAGCGCGTACGACGGCGTACACATCAGGACGTCGGGGCGGAAATCCTGGAGGAGCAGAATCTGTTTGTCGGTCTGGCCACCCGACATCGGGACCACCGTGCATCCCAGCCGCTCGGCCCCGTAGTGGGCGCCCAGCCCGCCCGTGAACAGTCCGTAGCCGTAGGCGACATGGACCATATCCCCCTTCCGGCCGCCCGCGGCGCGGATCGACCGGGCCACGACGTCGGACCAGGTCTTGATGTCCTTGGCGGTGTAGCCGACCACGGTCGGCTTGCCCGTCGTTCCGGACGACGCGTGGAGCCGAATCACCTGATCCCGCGGCACCGCCAGCAGGCCGAACGGGTAGGTCTCCCGCAGATCCTCCTTGGTGGTGAACGGAAACCGGGCGAGATCGTCGAGGGTCTTGAAGTCGCTCGGATGCACGCCCGCCGCATCGAATTTGGTCCGGTACCGGGGCACGTTCTCATAGGCGTGCGCCAGCGACCAGGTGAGCCGTTCGATCTGGAGCGCGGTAATTTCATCCCGGCTTGCGATTTCGATCCGGTCCAGATCCTTCGTGACCGGCCCCGGTCGCAACTCTTTCCCGTGACGGGACGGGTTGTCGCGACGGGTCAGAGTGAAACGATGGGCGGGCTTCCTCGGCACGGATCACCTGTAGCGTTTCAGGGTAAGTAAATCGTTCCAATCCGGGGGCGGGGCATCAACGCCGTTAGGCGGGAATCCCGCCCGGCCGCCGATCGCCCCACGGCCGGGCTCGCTCCAGCTGGCCGGCCAGCTGGAACAGCGTCGTCTCGTCGCCCTGGCGCCCGACGACGTGCGTGCCGATCGGCAGGCCATCCCCGTTCCAGAACAGCGGGACGCTCATCGCCGGGTGGCCCGTGGCATTGAAGACCGGCGTGTACGGAATCGCCGCGAAGACCTCGGGAGCCATCTGTTCGAGGAGCCCCACCGTCTTGAGCAGGCGGCCCGACCCGATCCGGCCCAACCATCCGAGCATCACCCGTTCACCGGGCTTGGGCTGCAGCGCCCCGATCGGGAACGGCGGCAGCGCCATCGTCGGAGTCACCAGCACGTCATACCGTTCCAGGAACGAGGCGATCCGGCGGCGCACCACGGCAAACTCGCGGAGCGCCATCGACAGCTCGAGGCCGGTCGTCGCCCGGCCCAGCATGCCGATGGCCCAGGTGGCGGGCTCGAAGAGGGCCCGGACCGGCCGGCGACCAATGGCTTTGGCGGCAGCGGCGATGTCGGTGGCACATTCACAGCAAATCATGGTGAGGAACGCCTTCGCGAACGCCGGCCCGTCGATCACGGGCGTCGCCTCCTCCACCTCATGGCCCAGGTTCCGCATCAGCGTGACAGCATCCTCCAGACCGGCGCGGCAATCCGGATGCACCGTGCCGCCCAGCCACGGCGAGGACGTGAAGGCGATCCGGAGCCGCCGGGGATCCCGGCCCGCTGAATCGAGGAACGACATTGGCGGAGGAGCGATTTCGCTCGCAGCGCCGACGTCGGGACCGGCCACCGCATCGAGCACCCCAGCGCTGTCGCGGACGGAACGGGTCAACACGTGGTCGACCACCGCTCCGAACCAGAGCTCCCCGAGGTCCGGCCCCGACGGGACCCGTCCGCGGGAGGGCTTGAGACCGAAGAGCCCGCAGCACGAAGCCGGAATGCGAATCGAACCGCCCCCGTCTCCGCCGCCGGCGAGCGGCACGATCCGCGCAGCGACCGCGGCCGCCGACCCACCGCTCGAGCCGCCCGGCGTACACGCCAGGTTCCAGGGATTGCGAGTGGGCCCGAACAGTTCCGGCTCGGTATAGGGCGTGAGCCCGAACTCCGGCGTGTTGGTCTTGCCGATGGTGATCAGGCCGGCGCGGCAGAAGCGGGCATAGAGCTCGGTGTCGTGATCGGGCACGAAGTCCCGGAGAAACCGGCTCCCCGACCGCATCGGAACGCCCTTGACCTGCTGGACCAGATCCTTGATCAGAAACGGGACCCCGCCGAAGGGGCCTTCGGTCGGCCGCTCAGCGGCTCGCCGCGCCCGATCGTCCATCCGTTCGATGATGGCGTTGATGGCGGGGTTCACCTGATCCGCCCGGGCGAGGGCCGCCTCCACCAGTTCGCCCGGCGTCACTTGCCTGGTGCGCACCAGGTCGGCGAGCCCAAGCCCGTCGTAGCGGGTGTAATCCGAGATGGGCATAGTCACCTTGCGGGAGGAGACGGGATTTAGTGCGGGACCGATGGGCTGTCAACAAATGAAAGCGGCGCGCATGGTGCGCGCCGCTCCCGAACCTGGCGATGGCCGAACGGTTCAGTCGCTCCGGAGCGCCTGAATCGGATCCACTCGGGACGCGCGGAGGGCCGGCAGGTACCCCGCGGTGAAGGCCACAACGCCGAGAACCAGCGCCGCCCCGCCGATGGCGACGGGATCATACCCCTCGAGGCCGAACAGCATTGACCGCGCGGCCCGCCCCGCGAGGATCGCCACTCCGGCACCGGCCAGGCCGCCTACGATGGCCATGCGGCCCACCTGGCCCAGCACCATGCCGCGGACGCGGCCGCCATCGGCCCCGAGCGCCATCCGGACCCCGATCTCGCGGGTTCGCTGCGCCACGAGATACGCGAGCACACCATAAAGCCCCACCGCCGCAAGCAGGGTGGCGAGGCCCGCGAACGCCGCCGAGAAGACGCTGATCATGCGGTCGAAAAACAGGGTTTCTCGGATCTGCTGCGGCACCGTCTTGAGGCCGGAGACCGGAAGCGTGGGGTCGATGCGGGCCAGGATGGGGGTGATTGCGCGAATGACGGGAGTCGGATCGGCGCCGGCCCGAATGTAGAAATTCATCGACCCGAGCGTCGTATCCTGACGATTGGGCAGGAAGACCTGGGGCGGAACCCTGTCCTTGATGCTGCTGTACTTGGCGTCGCGCACCAGGCCGATGATCTCGGTGTCGAGCTTGCCGTCGCCCATGGCCATGTGCTTGCCGACCGCGTCGTGCCCAAGATGAAATTTTCGGGCAAACGCCTCGTTGACCAGTACCACCTTGGGGCCGCCGGCATCGTCCGCCAGGGTAAACTCGCGGCCGGTCAACACCGACAGTCCGATCGCGGAGAAGTATCCCGGCCCGACGAAATTGACACTGGCGTTGGCGTCGGAGTCGGGATCGCGCTTGAAGCCCTCGACCGACACGTCGTTGTTCCAGTTGTCGCCGGCCAGGATCGGAACCATGGCGGTGGTGACCGCGGTCACGCCGGGAATGCCCGCCAACTCGTCCTCGACCCGGCGGAACAGGTTCCGGCTGGCCGATGGTTTGTAGCCGTTCAGTTCGGGATTCAGCCCGAACGTCACCACGTTGTCTACGCGGAGACCGAGATCGACCCGGCTCACGTTGGTCAGGCTGCGGATGAAGAGGCCGGCGCAGCAGAGCAGCGCCATCGAAAGGCCGATCTGTGCGGTCACCATGCCGGTGCGGAACCGGGTGCTGGCCCGGCTGCTGCCCGCCCGGGAGTCATCCGCGCGGATCACCGCGAGCAACTCCGGCCGGGTACTCTGGATCGCGGGAGCGAGGCCGAACAAGAGACTGGTGCCGAGCGAGAGCCCGGCCGCGAAGACCATCGCCGATCCGTCCAGTGTCAGCGCCATGACGCCGGCCGCCTCGGTGGGCAGGAACGACACGATCAGACCGATGGTTGCCTTGGCGACCAGGAGACTCAGCGCCCCGGCCACCACGGCCAGCAACACTGATTCCGTCAGGAGCTGGGCCACGAGCTGCCCACGCCCAGCGCCGAGGGACAGGCGCACCGCCATCTCCCGGGCCCGGGTCGCGGCGCGGGCCAGCAGTAGGTTGGCCACGTTGATACAGGCGATCAGCAGGACGATCGCCGTCACGACGAACAGCATGGTGAGCGGCGTGCTCGCTTCGCGGCCGATGCTGCTCTGGCCGCGGGGGCCAGATTCGAGCGACACCTTCCGGGCCTTGAACAGCGTCATCGTGGCCGCGCTCATTCCGGTCTGAAGCGGGGCCTCGACGTCGAGGATGATGGGGCGGTAGACCCGGTCGAGCCCGGCGGCCGCCTGGGCCACCGTCACACCTGGTTTGAGGCGACCGAACAGATAGAGCGAATAGCTCCGGCGGTTCTGGAAGGGGTCGGATCCCGGGCGCATGAGTCCGTACATGGTGAGCGGCACGAAGACATCGGGCCGGGCGCCCAGCGTGGTGCCGTCGAATCCCTCGGGGCCGACGCCGACGACGGTGAATTGCTGTCCGTTGATGGTGATCGGCTCGCCGACGACCTTGGGATCCGCGCCCAGCCGACCGACCCAGTAGCGGTGGCTCAGCACCGCCGCGAAGTCGCCGCCGATGGTCTTGTCATCGAAGGGTCCCAGCAATCGGCCCAGGGACGGCTTGATGCCCAGGACCGGGAAGTAGGACCCCGATACCACCATCCCCGCGCCTTCGATGGCCTGGCGGTGGAAGGACAGGTTGGCGCCGAAGCCGCGATGAGCTGCCACGCCGGTCAGCACGGTCTGACCTCGCTCCAGATCACGATACATCGGGTAGCTGAACACGACCTCGCAGCCCCCCGCCTGGCTGCATGACTGCGACCCAGGCTTGGGGCCTGGTGCGCCGAGATTCACCAACTGGTCAGAGGCCGGCACCGGGAGCGGCCGGAGGAGAACGCGGCGGAACATCGAATAGATGGCGGTATTCGCCCCGATTCCGAGGGCGAGCGACCCCACTGCCACCGCCGTGACGAACGGGGCTTTGGCGAGGGTTCTGATGGCGTGCTTGAGACTGGGCATGCGGCTCCTACGGAGGAACCGCGGGGTCGGGTTTCAGAATCGAACGAAGACGGTCACTCGATACGGGCCACTCCCGGTTTGACCGCGGCAAACCGCGCGAAGACCTTGGGATCATGGCCAGGCACCACCAAGCCGGGTCGGGCCGCCATGTGTACCATCCGGTCCTGTGCCGCCAGGTTCGAGACAGTATCCCAGGTGGCGGCAATCGGCCGGTGCCGCTCGATGTTCTCGTAGGTGTAGACGTTGTCCGACGCCAGCACCACCAGGCCCGTCTGGGCATAGACCGAGACGTACTGCGATTCCTTGGTGTGCCGGCCCCCGATGAAGGCGGTGACGCCGCGGGCCACTTTCTGGGAATCACCGTCCACCAACTGAAGGCGGCCGGCCCGCTGAATCGCCTGGAACATCTTCACCGTCGACGGAAAGACGCCGGTCCGCAGCTGGTTCTTCGGGGCCAGATAGAACTGGTACTCGGCCTTCTGGACCCAGACCCGCGCATTGGGAAAGAGATCGGCGCCGTCGGCGTGATCCCAGTGCATGTGGGTCACCACGACGTCGGTCACATCTTCAGGCCGGACGCCGAACGCCGCCACCGCGTCGGACGGTTTCCGAAAGTCCTTCACCTTCCAGGTGTCGAGAAACTCCTTCCGGTAGAAACCTGCATCGACGAGGATCACCCGACCCTCGCCCCTGATGAGCCACACCATCATGGACAGATCAAGTTTCCTGGCGGAATCCGCGCCAAGGATCAGGGCCGAGGCGGGGAAACCTTCGAGTTTGGCGTATTCGATGGCGTACACTTCGTACAGGGGTCCGGGAACGGGCGCGGGCCGCGAGGGTCCGCCGGCCACGGCGGCCCAGACCAGACTGGTGCTCCAGAACAGGCGACTCATTGGTGGGCTTCCGATCAGGCGGCGTGGACCGATAGAAACTCGGCGAGGACGGCGTTGAAGGTCTCGGGATCTTCCATCGGAAGGCCGTGGTGGGTGTCCGGCACGACCACCATCTTGGCGTTCGGCATCAGGCGGACGTACGCCTCTTTGCGTTCGGCCGGCGTATAGTCGAACTCGGCGGCCACGACCAGCGTCGGTATCGTGATCCGGCCGATCCGATCCTGGACGGTCCAGCCGATGATCGCCCTGAGCGAAGCGAGATAGGCATCCCGGTCGTTGGCGACCAGCCGCTCGATGAAGACCGCCCGCTTGCCGGCATCGTCCGGAAAGAGCCGCGGGGCCAGGATCTCCGCCATCTTGCGCATCCCAAACCATTTCACGATCGCCACCCGGCTGTTCAGGGCAAACCACTCGGCGAATCCGTGCGGTACCGCGTTCGGGCCGCTGTTCACGATCGTCATGGTGTGAACCGTGTCCGGCGCGTCGAGCGCGAGCTGGAATGCCACCATGCCACCCATCGACAGCCCGACAACATTGGCCGGCCCGCCCACGACCTTGCGGATCAATTCGGCCGTGAGCGAGGCCACCTGGGCGATGGAGTACGGCCCGTTCGGCTTGGACGACTGGCCATGACCGAGCCCGTCGACGGCGATGACGCGATGATCGGCCGCGAAGTGGTCGATCTGGGCTTGCCAGTCACCCGCGGATTGGCCCAGGCCGTGGAGGAACACGATCGAGGCGCCCTGGCCCCGGTCTTCGTAATTCAGGGACAGTGGCCCGAGGGCAAGCATCGGCATGGGGGATCGGCGTTGGAGACGCTCGAAATTACCACCGAACCGGGGCCCACGCCGAACGCAGGACCGCCTGGAGGTGGCGAAAGGCGCCGGACCTAGCGATCGACGTAGAGAAAAACGAACCCGCCGCCCGCGCCGCAGAAGCCCAGGAGATCGCTGTTCTTGGCCCCGCCCCACATCCCGTAGACGCCCTTGCAAATGACGCCATCCGCGGAATAGGCGTACAGGACCTGCGTGCTCTTGAACCCGAACCCACCGGGGATGGCGAGCCAGCCGAGTTGGTAGTAGGTCGCGTTGAAGAGCTGGGCGCCTCCGCCGGGGAGGTACTGGCCCATGCCGGTCGGCACCGAGCCCAGCCCCGAGGTCGCGGGCCAGGAGCCCGCACTCTCGGAGTAGTTGTACGCCGCCCCCCGCGCCGTGGTCATCGCCGAGACGACTTCCGCCGCGTTCGCCTTTTTCCTGAGCTGCTGATAACGGGGAATGGCGATCGAAGCGAGGAGCCCGATGACGGCCATCGTCGTCAACAGTTCGACCAGCGTGAAACCGCGACGATTCATCGGGACAGGCCCTCGATCCGGGGCGGCACGCCGGGAGCCGACTGCATCCGCAACCGTCCTGAAGCGGCATCGGTCATCAGACTGAAGCCCCCGTCGGATGTCGGCACGACCGACATCCAGGGAAGATTGACGCCGGCATCACCGAAATTGGCGGGATAGCGGCCCTGGGTGGCGTGGAAGTTCTGCATGATGATGGAACCGGCGATCAGCGCGCGCTGGGCAGTTGCGGCATCGGCCGGCGGCGAGGGCGGATCAAAATCAGGGTACAGCCATTTGGGTCGGGCAATCCAGAGATAGGAGGTCGCAACGAAGGCGAGGACCCCCAGGATCGGTACGCCGTACCGGCGCCAGGCCGGCACCGGCTGGTCGAAGGAGATTGACTCCACCGGCCGGTTGGCTTCGTGTTCCACCAGTTTGTCGTAGGCGTCGGCCAACTGTTGCTTGCCGGCAGGCGTCGGGTCGGGCGCGGGCGCACCGCCCGCCACGGGCTTGCCGCCGTAGGACGCCACGACTTCACCATAGGCCGATGACAGCGCGCTGCCGGAACGCTCTCCCGCCTCAGTCGTCGCCCCGCCGACCCCGGCCGCCGCCCCTCGGCCGCCTTCATTCATGAAGTCGGCCAAAGCGTCTTTCATCGCCCGCTTGGATTCCGGTCGCTCCACAACACCCCCTCGGGACCCCGAAATGGGGGCCTTCCTCCAGAGGTATCGTCTACGGCGGGGCCGAACTTGAGGCCCGACGGCCCTAGTGGCCGGCGGCCATCCCGTCCTTCCGGGGATCCGAGGCCGCGGCGTACCCACGGGCCAGGCGCATGATGGCCTGGGCTCCGCCGGCCGAACTCGCCGGCAGATCGAAGAGGTCGTGGCCCAACGCTCTGAGCGTGGCCCGCACCGATTCGGAAATCGGCCCTTCGAGCCCGACTTTGTTGCCGACGGTGTGACGGAACCGGGCCTGGTCGAGGGCCTGCTGGAGGTCCATGCCGAACACGAGGAGGTTCAGGAGGACCTGCACGTGTCCCTGCGGCTGCATCGCGCCGCCCATCACCCCGTAGCTGAGCCAGGGCTTCTCTGACCCATCGTCCGATGTCTCGGTGACGAACGCGGGGATGATGGTGTGGAACGGCCGTTTGTTGGGGGCCACGGTGTTGGGCAACCCCTCCGTCGTCGTGAACCCGGCGCCGCGGTTCTGGAGGGCGAGGCCGGTGCCGGGAACGACCACGCCCGACCCGAACGCCGAGGCGAGGCTGTTGATGAACGACACCATGTTCCCCTGGGCGTCGGCGGCGCTGAGGTAGATCGTCTCGCTGGTGGTGAGGGCGGGGCCGGGCTCGGGGCGAGGATTGGCCCGGGCGGGGTCGAGTTGGTTCCTGCGCTCGGCGATGAACGCCGGCGAGAGAAGGTGAGCGGCCGGCGTCTTCATGTAGGCCGGGTCGCCGACGAACCGGTCCAGATCGGCGTAGGCCAGCTTCTTGGCTTCGATCAGGAGGTGCAGATACGCGGCCGAGTTGTGACCCATGGCCTTGAGATCATAGGGCTCGAGGATGCGGAGCATCTCGAGCGCCGCGATTCCCTGACCGTTCGGCGGGAGTTCGTACAAGCGATGGCCCATGAACGGCACCGAGATCGGGGTCACCCATTCCGACCGGTGGGCCTTCAAGTCCTCTATCGTGATGAAGCCGCCCAGCTGCTGGATCCGGGCCGCGACGGTGGCACCCAGACTGCCGCCGTAGAACCCCCCGATCCCCTCCTTGGCGATCTGGCGAAAGGTCCGGGCCAGATCGGGATTGGTGATCCAGTCGCCGGCCTTGGGGTAGGCGCCGTGGGGCAGGTAGGTCGCCCGGGCGCCTTCGTCCCTGGCCAGTGCGCCGTCGTCGAGCGCCCAGTCGCCGGCGATCACCGGGGTCAGCGGGAAGCCTTCTTCCGCGAGACGGATGGCCGGCTCGAGCGCCTGGGCCAGCGTGATCGTTCCGTATTTGGCCAGCAGATCATTCCAGCCCGCCAGCGCTCCCGGCACCGTGATGGACAGAGCCCCGGTGGTGGGCATGGTGGTGTGTCCCCGTTTGAGCAGCGCGTCGCGGGAAAGGAGCGATCCCGACCGTCCGCTGGCGTTCAGGCCGACCAGCCGCTTTTCCCCGGCGGACCAGAACAGGGCGAAGAGGTCGCCGCCCGCGCCGGTCATCATCGGCTCGACGACATTGAGGACCGCAGCGGCCGTGACCGCAGCGTCGATGGCATTGCCGCCACGTTCGAGTACGGCGAGCCCGGCCGCCGTGGCCAATGGCTGGCTGGTGGCGATCGCGCCGTGAGGGACGTACACGGTGGAGCGGCCCGCCATCGACGGAACTCGAGCCTGGCCGTGACCTGATGCCGCCTGGGACAGAAACATCGCACCTCCAACGGACAGAGCAGTGAGCACGCGGTGCATGGACGGGACCTGAAGCAAGGGAAGAGCCGAATCTACTCTCCGCCGGAACGGACGACTATCGTTGGAGATGACCGACGACGAAGCCCTCGACGACGAACTGTCGGAGCCGGGCCCAGCGCTGCGAGCGAGCCTGGGCCGGCAGGTCGGCGATGTCGTGGTCCTCGGAGCCGGCGGCAAGATGGGACCGACCCTGGTCCGTCTCCTCGTCCGGGGCCTCGGCGAGGGCGGGAGGATCACCGCCGTATCCCGGTTCAGCGACGAGCGGGCCCGCCGGTCGATCGAGGCGACGGGCGCCCGAACACTCTCCGCCGACCTCCTCGACCCCGATCAGGTGACCCGGCTCCCCGATGCGACCAGCGTCATCTACATGGCGGGTCAGAAATTCGGCACCACCGGGCAGGAGGCCCGGACCTGGGCCGTCAATGCCTTCGCGCCCGGACTGGCTGCCCATCGCTACCGCACCGCCCGGATCGTGGCGTTTTCCACCGGCAACGTCTATCCCCTCTGGCCGGCCGATTCCGATGGCCCGTCCGAAACCGACGTGGTGGCGCCGATCGGCGAATACGCCCAGTCCGCGCTGGCGCGCGAACGGATTCTCACCGATGCGTCGGCACGTTTCGACACGCCGATGGCCATTCTCCGGCTCAACTATGCGACCGAACCGCGCTACGGCGTACTCCGCGACATCGCCGAGCGGGTTCGGACCGGTCAACCGGTCGATGTGCGCATGGGCTGGGTCAATCTGATCTGGCAAGCGGACGCGAACGCCACCGCGCTGATGGCTCTGGAGCACACCGCCACGCCGCCATTGGTCCTCAACGTGACAGGGCCCAGGGTGTCGGTCCGCGACATCGCCGGGGGGTTCGGGCGACGCTGGGGAACGGCTCCCGTGTTCACCGGGACCGAGGCACCGACCGCGCTGTTGTCGAACCCGGGCCGGGCCTGGTCGCTCTTCGGGCCACCGCCCACCGGCCTCGACGCCCAGATCGACCGGATCGGCCGGTGGATCGAGGCCGGCGGAAGTACCCTCGGCCGGCCGACCCATTTTGAGGAGCGCGAGGGGCGATTCTGATCGCCCCGGTCTTCGCAGACCCCGCGTACCCGCCTAACGAGGCCTGGCGACGGCGGCCCACGGGGCGCATTGCGGGACCGGGGGTGACGACCCGGGGGTCGGCGGACCGACGTCCCCGACCGCCATCAGCTCCACGTCGAACACCAGGGTGGCTTTGGGCGGAATGACGGGCGGACGACCCTTCTCTCCGTAGGCCAGCTGGTAGGGAACGATCAGCCTTCGTTTGCCCCCGACCCGCATTCCCTCGAACCCCGCGTCCCACCCGACAATCACCCGCCGCCCCCCCTGCGGAAAGGCGATCGGCTCGCGTGGCACCCCGGCCGCAGTCGTGTCGTGGGACGAATCGAACTTCTTCCCATCGGTGAGCCAGCCGGTGTAGTGGACATAGAAGCACTTGGCCGGCTCGGCGAGCGCGCCGGCCCCGGCGACAATATCCACCACCTGGAGCGCGAACGCAGTCCGGGGTTTGGTCTCGAGCAAGGGGATCGGTGCGGGCAGTGGTTTAGGCCCGCTGCCGCAAGCGGGCAGGCCGACCGCAGCGGCCACGGCAAGGTGTCGAAGGCGCAATGGCATCTCTCGAGGACGAGTACCACGTACGATACCCGAACCGGGCGACATGGTCCACAGGGGCGGAGGGCACCGCCGCGATTATGCTTGGCTCCGGGCCTCCGCGCCCCTTGGCGCCGGTCTGACCGCGGACCCGCCCGCCGCAGGTACACTCATTCAGGAACGGGAGACGATGCCGAGCTTCCCCATGCCGCCGGCCCGGATCGGCGCCGCCCTCCGGCGCGGTGGCGTCATCCCGGCCCATCCACTGGCCATGACCACGGCCGGCCGCTGGGACGTCCGTTCCCAGCGCGCCCTCACCCGCTATTACCTCGACGCCGGCGCCGCCGGCCTCGCCGTCGGAGTCCACACGACGCAGTTCGCGATCCGGAAGGCCGGACTCTACCCCCCGGTCCTGGCGTTAGGCAGCGAGACGGTGACAGGATGGACACCCGGCCGGCCCGTGGTCATGGTGGCCGGTGTCATCGGGCCCACGCGCCAGGCGGTGGCGGAGGCCGGCATCGCCCGGGATCTGGGCTATCACGTCGCCCTCCTGTCACTGGGTGGGCTCGATCGCTGGACCGACGACCGCCTGATCGCCCATGCCCGCGAGGTGGCGCACGTGATGCCACTGATGGGGTTCTATCTCCAGCCCGCCGCCGGCGGGCGGCCCCTCGGCTACCGGTTCTGGCGCCGGTTCGCGGAGATCGAAAACGTCGTGGCGATCAAGGTGGCGCCCTTCAATCGCTATCAGACCCTCGACGTGCTCCGCGGCGTGGCAGACGCCGGCCGGCTGGACCGGATCGCCCTCTACACCGGGAACGATGACGCGATCGTGGCCGATCTGCTCACCCGGTTTCGGATCACCACCTCGGCCGGCCGAACTGTCACCGCACGGTTCGTGGGCGGACTGCTGGGACACTGGGCCTTCTGGACCCGCCAGGCCGTGGCCCTCGCGGAGCGCTGCCGTGCAGCTAACAAAGGCCATGCGATCCCCGCATCCCTCCTCGGCCTGGCGGCGGCCACGACGGACGCCAACGCGGCCGTCTTCGACGCCGCCAACGGTTTTCGGGGATGCATCGCGGGTATCAATGAGGTGCTGCGCCGGCAGGGGTTGCTTCGCAGTGCCCGGTGCCTCGACCCGGCGGAGCGAATGTCGCCAGGTCAGGCCGCCCTGATGACGCGGGCCGTGCGGAATCATCCGGCACTGACGGACGACGACTTCGTGGCGCGGCACCTCGACCGCTGGCTCAGCTGAAGGCGAGCGCCGAGGCGTTGCCGCCGTCGATCCGGTCGCGGTCGGCGTCGGAACACCGGAGCAATTCGAGCTTGGCGGCGGCACTCTCCGGAATCCGGAGCGGCATGCCGGTGCCGAAGCAGAATCGACTGGCGCCGATAGTGTGGACCAGGTGATCGAAGTCGTCCATCGGCGGGCCCCAGAGCCAGCAGATGTCCCACCAGATCCGGCTCGACTCATCCGGGGTCGCCCCGAAATGCACCTGTTCGATCAGGTCGCGGTCGGCGTGGGTGACCAGCAACCGGAGCCCGGGATGCGTCCGGATCAGGCCGCGGACGTTCGCGGCGGAGAGATCAGGCGTGGCGTCGTGCGGGTGGCGCTGACGGCCGTCTTCGAGCTTGGCCGCCATGATGACCGGCAGGCCAAGATCGGTGGCACGAGCGACCACTGCCACCATCTCCGGACCGTGGGGGTGTACGCCGTAGAACGTCGCATCTACACGCACACACGGCGCTTTCGCATCGGCGGCCCGGGCCAGATGTTCCGCCCAGTGGGCGAGCCCCGGATGAATCGCCGGAACCGGCCGGAGCGCCGGCTGGGCCCGGGCCACATTGTACAGATCCTCGTTCGCCTCCGTGGGATCCTTCCAGAACACGGCCGCCAACGACGAGACCCAGGCCTGGTCGATCCCGACGCGGTCCATCGCGGCGAGCAGGCCGGCCGGATCCGTGCCTTCGAGCTTCCGGAACGGATAGTCGCCGACGAAGGCGTTCACATCGATCCTCATCGCGCCTCCCTGAATGATCCCGCCGGGAAGATCCCCGCCGCGTTCCGGCGAGCGATCCGGTCGAGGTCGGCGGCCGAGAGCATCCGTTCGAGATAGCGATACTTGGCGAGGCCGGTGCAGAGCGTCAGATCCGCTCCCCACAGCAGCCGGCCGACGCCAACGGCCGCGAGGCACCGTTCCAGCATCCCGCCATCGACCCCGCTGCCCGAAAGATCCACGAAAACGTTGGCCACGGGCCGAACCACCGCGAGCGTATGGAGCCAGTCCCCGCCGCCACCGATGTGGGCCAGGATGAACGCCACCGCCGGATGGCGCCGGGCCAGCGCCGCGAGCTCGGCGCCGTCGGAGGCTTCCTGGCCGGGCCATTCCCGGCGCCGGTGCTGCCAGACGTGGTGGAGAATCGGAACGCCGTTGACGCGGGCCGCATCGGCGATCGGGTCGAGCAGCGGATCCGTGGCCCGGCGGCTCGCGGCCAGCTTGATCCCGACCATTCCAGCCGCAACGCCGCGATCGATCTCGGCGAGCGCGTGGGCCGTGAAATTGGGATTCACCGCGACGTATCCCCGGATCCGGCCATGCTGCGCGGCCAGGCCGACCAGGGCGTCGTTGGCCACCGACAAATCGGCCGGCGAGGGGAAGTACGTCGGTGAGGTCCGGCCCCAGCTGCCCAGGATCGAGGCCACATGCCAGCGGACCCCGATCCGGTCGCCGGCGTCGAGGCGGCTCTGGTTCCGCTCGGCCCAGTCGGGCCGCCCGCTGGCGGGGTGATAGAAGTGGGCGTGAACGTCGATCATGAGCGCCGCGCCACAACACCTAACGATTCGTCCAGCGCGGCCAGGCAGCGGCTCACATGGGCCTCGGTGTGGGCCAGGGACACGAAGTTGTAGGCGGTGCGCTTGAACAGAATGCCGCGGTGGGCCATCTGAACCGCGACGGCGCCGCCAACCTCGTCCGACACGAACGCCAGGTACCCCATCTCGGCGATCCCCCGGAAACCCGTCACCAGCCCGGGATGCGCCGCCGCGAGCGCCCGTAGCCCCCGCTCCAGCAGGCCGCCGACCGTCCGGAGGTGGTCCGGAACCCGAGCGCGCTCGGTTTCATCGAGACTGGCCCGGGCCGCCGCGAGGGAGACGAACTCGGTGGCGAGAGTGGAGGAGATCCAGGTGCGACCGACCCACTCCATGAGGTCGGCGCGGCCGCCGACGGCGGCGAGAGGAAACCCGTTTGCCAATGCCTTCCCGTAGACGACGAGGTCGGGAACGACGCCCCATCGTTCGACGGCCCCACCCAGCGCCACGCGGAAGCCGGTCTTGATTTCATCAAACACGAGAACGGCGCCGACCCGCTGGGTCTCAGACCGAAGGACGTGAAGCCACTCGTCCGGGGGCGGCCCATCCACCACCGGTTCGACGACCACCGCTGCCAGCCCATCGCCCACCTCGCGAATCATCGACCGGGCCCGCTCGGCGTCGCCGAAGGGGATCGGATCATAGAGAAGTCGAACCGCTGCGGGCACACCGGCCTCGCGGCTCGCGAGGTCGAGCCACCCGTGGTACCCGCAACCGAGGACGCTGGCCCGCCCGGTCGACGCCCGCGCCAGCCGAATCGCGGCCGCCACCGCCTCGGCCCCGGTCTTGAGGAAGCGGACCCGTTCGACCCACGGTGCCACCGCCCGGAGCCGCTCGGCCAGCAACTCCTCCTCGACCGGCGCCAGCGATCCGACGACACCCCGGTCGACCGCCGCCCGGGCGGCGTCGCGCACCGCCGGATGGCCGTAGCCTAACGTTACGGCCCCCAGGGCCATCACGAAATCGAGATAGTCGCTCCCGGTGTCATCCCAGAGACGGGCACCCTCGCACCGGCTCATCCGGAGGGGCAGGTCGTCGCCGCCGGCCGGGCCGAACATGGCGGCCGGCCGCTTGCTGCCGGTGGAGGTGAACCCGGCGACCGTCATCCCAGCAGTTCCAGCGTACCCCACCGCCACGGGTCGCGATAGTCGGACCGCAGATACACCCAGCCACCGCCACCGCCCCAGGCGAGCTGGCCCGCGCGGCGCTGCCGGCCCGGCCGCATTTCGTTGATCAGGACGTCGAACTGGACCGAAGCACTGCGCCCGGCCTGGCCGAGCTCGTGCAACGGAATCGCCACGGTGATCGTGTATCCGTTCTCGCCGATCATGGAGCCGCCGGCCAGCGTGGTCAGCTGGTCGGGCGACCCCGGAATGGGACGGACGAGGATGCCGCCGTCATCCGCCGGCCGGATCAGGTACGCCGCCACGGCTCCCGCGTCGCCCACCCGGGCATAGATCTGGATGCCGTCCGAATGAATGTCCTCGGGATCGTTGTCGAGGCCGAGCGGTTCGGCGTCGGCCGGCCGGACCAGCACTTCGGGCTTGCTGACATCCACCGCCACGTACAGGCAGTCGTGATCCCAATTGACGAACGCCGCGGCCGCGAAACCCTCGGGACCCGGATAGGGATCTTCGCTGCGATAGTAATGGCCCTCATCGGCCATCTCGAGCGGGGCCGACGTATCGAAGCCTTCCAGTGTGCCGTCGAGGACCGGCGGGGCCGGCACCGCGAACGCCTGGCCTTCGGCTCGAAGCGGCCGATCCGCCATCAGGACTTTCCGCTCCGGCGGCGCGGGAACGGCTCCGCCCAGAGACGTCGATCCGGCCGGACCCGTAACCGTCACCGCGGCCGAGGCAAAGCGAATGCCCACGGGGCCCCGGGGTGCCACCAGGTCGATCTTGTCGGTGCTCACGTTCACCTGGGTCACATCGGCGCCAAGGTCGATGAGCGCCACCAGGCGGACCGGCGGCTCTGCCCGGACCAGGTAGAACGGGCGGGCCGACGCTCCGGGCCGGCCGGGGCCGGTTGCACGAAGCACAACCCCGCCAACCAGATGGAGGCGCAGGCGCTGATCGCCGTGCCGCGCCTCGAGGACGACATCCGCGCCACCCGCCGGCTCGAACCGCGCCGCATCAGTAGCGAACTCGTCGCCCAGGTCTGCCGGCTGCCAGCTGCCCGGGGTGACAACAGCCACTTCACCATCGAGATGCCAGGGCACCTCGAGCTGCCGCGCCACGCCGGGCTCGACCTCCACCACATCGAGCACCCAGTCCGGCCCCGAGACCACGATCCGCCTGAGATCGCCGAACGACGCCGCCATCCAGCCGAAATCGCCCTTGCTGTCAAAGGCCAGCGCCTGCGCATCACCCGGGTCCTGTGACTCGCCGTTCAGCCGTGGTGCGTTGTGGGCAAGCGTCGAGCGATACCAGAACAGATCGCGCTGGACGTACGAGCCCGTGCCCGGATCGGCCAGCCAGTGAACGCCACCGGCATGGAGCGTGAGGTGAAGGCGGTCCGGGTGACCGTGCCCGCCGCCATAGGCGCCACATTCCATCGCGAGATACCGGTCATCGCGGCGGAGCAGCGCCACGCCCTGGCTGCCGAGCAGGGTGCTTGCCGGCCGGTACGGCGATGAAGCCGCGGGCGGGTCATTCCGCATGGTAAGAAGCATCCACCACGACAGATCGGCCCGGGTCGTGAGCGACCGAGGTGGTTCTCCCGCGTCATGGAGATAGGCGTCGTAGGTCTGGGCCGGCATCGACGGCTGGCCGTACAGCCCGGCCAGCCAGGCCTCGAGTTCCGGCAGCCCCCGAGCCGACATCCGGGCAAGACCAACCTCCCAGCATTCGACGTACGCCGGCTGGGCCAGGGAGACGCCGAAGCGGGAATCCTTGCGCGCCGGGAAGGTGAAATCCGGGAGCGCCGTCTTCGCGGGAGCCATCAGGATAAATCCCAACTGCGCGGCGATCGCCGGGTCCGCCCAAAGATCGGCGCCGCCCACCCGGGCCCACTCGATGCCGTGCAGGAGACCCCGCACCGCAAAGAGGTGGTAGTTCTCGCCCTCGTGCCACATGCCGTCGTCACCGAAGCCCTCGGTGAGGTGGCCGATCAGCCCGGTGCGGCCCTCGACCGTCGACTGGCCCAGTTCCTCGTCGCCGAACCACGCCGCGATGGCCGTCAGCGCCGCCGCGTTCCAGGTCTGACGGTTGCTCATCCCCTCGTCGAACTCGCCGATGATCTGCGCGGCTTCGTCGGCAATCGCGTTCACCCCTTCGACATCGGACTCGTCGAGCCAGCCCCGCTCCCGCAGCAGGAACGCCGCCGCCAGATAATTCAAAATCCAGATCGATTCGAGGTAGGTCGAGAAGAACAGATGACTCGGGCCGAGGACGTTGTCCTGGTTGGGAAGATCGAAGTAGAGCTGGTAGTAGGCCCGCAGGAGGTCCCGGGCCCGGTCGGCGTACCGCTTGTCGTCGGTGAAGACCGCGACGGTCGCCAGGTGAGCGGCCCGCTCCGCGACCCACAGGTGCTGGGCCCGAGCCCAGTGGGCGTCATGCCGTGCGCCCCGGACCACGGCATCGCAGTCGGCGCAACGATGGTCCGCCGGACGCCACGGATCGAAGGTGAGCGGCCCGCCGCAGCCCGGACAAATCCCGCCTTCCTTCGAGAGCAGGGCCTTGGTGGCCGGCACGATCGGCATGCGATCGAGCAGCGGAGCTGCCCGAACCGCCAACCGGTCCAGCAACGCCCGGCCGTCCGATCCAAGAGCGGCGATCCGGCATTCCAGGTCTTCGAGCGTCACCACACCCGCACTCCTTCCGCTGACCACCGGAGAGACAGCACGGTGGCGCCTTGTGCCCGCGCCACCCGCGCCGCCTCGGCCGGATTCCGTTCCACCAGGAAGAACATCGTTCCACCGGCCCCGGCGCCCGCCGCCTTCCCGCCCAGCGAGCCCGCGCCGTCCATCGCCTGTTCCAGTTTCGCCATGCCCTCGGTCCGCATGGCGGGATCGAGGGCGCACTGATGGCGCCAGTTGGCCGACAGCAGCCGCCCCACCTCCGCCGGAGCGCTGGCTTCCAGCGCCTCGGCCATCTCTTCGGCGGTGGCTCGCAGGTTGTTCAGGGCCTCGACCACCGTTCGGTCCCGGCTCGCATAGCAACCCATGACACGACGGATGGTCTCCGAGGATACCCGGGACTGGCCGGTGTAACAAACTACCACGTGGCGCTCGAGCCAATCGGCAAATGCCGGCTCGATTCTAAGCGGACGAATCGAGACCGCGTCCCCGAAGTCGAAGCGATGGAACCCGCCCAGGGCCGCGGCGAATTGATCCTGTTTGCCGCCGGCCAGAGCGGCTTCGACCGCCTCGAGCTCCCAGGCGCGTTCGGCGATTTCCTCAGGATGGGTGGCCCGGGTGCCGGAGACGGCGAGCGCGGCGGCCACCAGCGCCACATCGAGTGCGCCGGAACTGCCAAGACCGGACCCAGGCGGTGCTTCCGAACGGGTAATCAACCGGCACGGCGGCAGCTCGAACATCCGGACCGCGGCCTTGAGCAAATCGAGCCGACCATCCGGGGCCAGCTGGTCCGCATGATCGGCTGAGAGCGTCTGCCCGAGATCGCGGCTTTCGAGCCGATAGCCGGTCCCACCGGGCTCGAGAGTCACTTCGGCCCGCAGCGCGACCGCTGCGTTCACGACCACCCCGCCAACCTCCGTGGCGTACGGCGCCACGTCGGTCCAGCCGCCGGCAAAGTCGAGCCGGACGGGGGCGGAGGCGCGAATCACGGGACCCGCCACTGAGTCAGGGAGGCGAGTTCGCCGCGGAGATCCATCGTCACGTCAAGCACCCGCCGACTCATGCCCTGGACCCCTCGAGCGTGGTAGAGGAAGGCGGCGGGAACCGAATCCGGAAACATCGGCAACAAGCCCCGGCCACCGCCGGGCCGGCCGATCCCTGACAAGTCGAAGATCTGACCCAGGTAGCCGAGACCGAGGTCACCCGAGATGCCGATCACGGCGGCGTCGAAGTCATGGGCGCGGTAGACCCGGTTGGTGAACGCCCCGAGTTCGAGTTGACGAATGGTGACGGTCACCCCGATCCTCGCGAGTTGCCCCTGGATCATCTGCTCCATCGCCGCCTCGCCGCTTCCCACCGTCAGCAGTTCGAAGGCGAGCGGCCGGTCTCCCAGCAGCACCCGGCTTCGGCCCGGCGCGTAGAGCGGCTGGGGGCTGGGCCCGAGCTCCGGGGGCAGCGGGCCCGACGCCGGAATACCAAAACCGAACAGGTACCCCGATACGATGGCCAGCCGATCGATGGCAAGATTGATCGCTCGCCGCACCGACGACCGGTTGAACGGAGGCCGACGGGCATTGAAGACGACGGCGTAACTCATCAGCAGGGGGTAGTCGAGCACCGTGAGCCGGGGATCGGCCTGGACATAGGCCGCGTGGGCCGGCTGGATCCCGGCAAAGTCCAGTTCACCGCTCGTGAGGCTGGCAAGTTTGGTTGTCGGCTCGTCGACGACCGCGATGACCAGGCGGTCGATCTTCGGCCGGCCCAGTTCAGTCGGGAACCGGGGATTTCGTTCGAACACCCAGCGTCGGTTGGCCTCGTGGCGCACGAACCGGAACGGCCCGTTCCCGATCGGATCGGCGTTCCAGGGTGCTTGCCGGATCCGGTCAAGCCGAACGCCGGCGAAGCGATGGGCCGGCAGGATGGCCAGATCGGTCAGCACGTCGGGGAGATCGGTCTGAGGCCGGTCGAAGCTGAGCGTGAGTGTGGTGTCGTCCACGGCGGCTGCCTCAAGGAGATGATCGAGGTCGCGCCGCCGGGGATAGCCCGTCACCGCCTGGCGGGCCGCGTTCAGGGTAAACGCCGCATCTCGAGCGGTAGTGCGGACCCCGTCGGTCCAGCGCAGGTTCCGGCGGAGCACGAAGGTGAGCTGGGCGCTGTCGGCCGACCAGCTCCACCGTGAAGCCAGGTAGGGCGACTTCCGGAGATTGCGATCGTACCGCACCAGCGTGGTCAGGAGGGCGTAGCGCTGGATCTGTCTGGCGAACGGATGGGTGGTCAGCAGCGGGTTCATGCTCTGGAGATCGGCCCCCGACGCCATGATGACGGTCCCGGCCCGCCGGTCGCCCAACGACCGGCAGGCCCCGCCCAGAAGCGGAACGGCCAGCAGCAGGAGCCAAAGTCGGCGGCGAGTCACGCAGGCAATTTAGATTCCTTTATGCTCCGCGGCTTCGTCTTCGGGACGCTTCGGGTCCCGCTGGTGGTTTTTGGCGTGGTCACCCTGACGTTTCTTCTCCTGCATTTCGCCCCCGGCGACCCGGCCTCCCACCTGCTGGGACCCGGGGCGACGACCGATCAAATCCAGGCGGTCCGCGAGGCCCTCGGCCTCGAACGTCCGCTGGTCATGCAGTACGGCCGGTGGCTGACCCGGGCCATTCAGGGTGATTTCGGCGCGAGCATCGCCACCGGCCGCCCGGTCCTCGCCATGCTGTGGGAAGCCTGGCCGGCCACGGCTTTGCTGGTGGGACTGTCCATCATTCTGAGCTATACCATCGGAATGCTGATCGCCGCCGTCCAGGCCACCACGCGCCGGCGCGGCGTCGACGGGTTCCTGTCGGGCCTGACGGCCACCCTGGCCGCCCTGCCCGGCTACTGGCTCGCCTTCGTTCTGGTCATGGTGTTCACTTATGTCCTGCGCTGGCTGCCTGGCTTTGGCGCCGCCGGCCTCGACGCCGACTACCTCCGTCCCTGGCAGAGATTGATGGATCGCCTGACCCACCTGGCCCTGCCGCTCGCCACGCTGACCCTGATCGGGATCGGCACCGCCGCACGATACGCCCGGGGCACCCTCCGAGCCGTGGCCCGGGAACCCTACCTGATGCTGGCCCGGGCCAAAGGCGCGGGCTACTGGCGGGTCCTGTTCCGCCATCATCTGCGGAACGGCCTGATTCCGATCGTGGCCCTGCTCGGCCTCTCGCTGCCGGCGCTCTTTTCCGGCGCGGTATTCGTCGAAGGGGTCTTTGCGTGGCCCGGCGTCGGTACCGTCCTGATTCAGGCCGTGCAGGCAAGGGACTATCCCGTCGTCATGGCGGCGACCACGGTGAGCGCCCTCTTGGTTGTGCTCGGCAGTGTCCTCGCTGAACAGCTGGTGTACCGGGTGGACCCGAGGACCCGGGCGTGAACGCGTCGAGCCGGCTGGGCCTCCTCCTCCTGGTGCTGTTTGCCGCGGCGGCCGTATTCGCGGCGCGATTAGCGCCGGTCGGGCCGGGCGACGTGTCCGATGTCGTGCGCACCCGCTTTCTCCCGCCGGGCACCGTGGACGATTTCGGGGTGCTCCACCTGCTCGGCACCGATCGTCTCGGTCGCGACGTCTGGAGCCGGCTACTCTTCGGGGCGAGGATCTCGCTGACCGTCGCGGCACTCGCCACCGTAGTGGCGGCGGTGGTCGGCATCGCGGTCGGGGCAACCGCCGCTCTGGTGCGGCCCGCCACGGCGTTCCTGCTTGGCGTAACCGATTTTTCGCTGGCGGTGCCACGGGTCGTGCTGCTTCTGCTGCTCGCCTCCCTCTGGCAGCCGGGCGCGCGGCTGGCGGTGTTGACCCTGGGACTTACCGGGTGGATGCCGATCGCCCGCCTTGCCTATGCCGAAACCCGGGGCCAGCTCGGCCGAGCCTATGTGGACGGGGCCCGGGCCCTGGGCGGGAGCCGGTTCCGGCTTTTTCGGCGTCACGTGCTGCCTAACGTTGCCCCGTCGTTGCTCGCCGCGGCCACCCTGGGCCTGGGCAGCGCCGTCAGTCTCGAGGCCGGGCTCAGTTTTCTTGGCCTCGGCGTCCAGCCGCCGGCCGCTTCGTGGGGGACCATGATCGCTTCGGGACGGGACACGGTGGTCAACGCGCCCTGGGTGGGGCTGGTGCCGGGAATCGCGCTCGTCCTCGTCGTGCTCAGTGCGACCCTCGTCGCCGACGGGCTGGAGCGACACCGGTGACGGCATCGGTGCGGGTGGCGCTGCTTCGGGGCATCAACGTGGGCCGCGCCAAGCGGATCGCCATGGCGGACCTTCGTGATCTGGTCGAGAGCCTGGGCTACGAGCGGGTCTCCACTGCGCTCAACAGCGGAAATGTCATCTTCTCGCTGGGTCCCAAATCGAAGGGGGATCCCGCATTCCGGATCGAGCGCGGGATCATGACGAAGCTGGGCGTGTCGGCGCGGGTAACTATCCTGACCGTGGCCGAACTCGACCAGATGATGCGCGAGAACCCGCTGGCCGCGATCGCCACTGACTTGAGCAGACTGCTCGCCGTTGTCCCCGCCACGCCCAGGGACTTCGAGAAGCTGGCTCTGCTGACGACCGAGAACTGGACCCCCGATCGATTTGCCCTCGGCAAAGGCATGGCCTACATCTGGTGCCCCGAGGGCATACTCGAAAGCCGGCTGGCCTCGGTCATTCTGGGCCGGATCTTCCGCGACTGCGTGACCACCCGGAACTGGGCCACGATGACCAGACTCCACGAACTGGCCCACGCTCTGGCGTAGCGGCGCTCGCCGGACGTGACTCGGATAGAAACAACATGAACGTGATCTTGCTGGGGGCGACAGGCATGGTTGGGCAAGGCGTCCTGCGGGAGTGCCTCCGGGACTCGCGGGTAAGGCGCGTGTTGACCGTGGGACGCCAGCGAACCGGCGTGGTCGATCCCAAGCTGACCGAGCTCGTCCCACGCGACCTCTTCGACCTCACCGACGTGGCCAGCGAGTTGACCGGCTACGACGCCTGTTTCTTCTGTCTCGGCGTCTCAGCCGCCGGCCTGTCCGAGGCGGCGTATGGCCGCCTGACCTACGACTTGACCCTCTCGATCGCCCCCCTCTTGGCAGCCCGGAATCCGGGCGTGACCTCCACGTACGTCTCTGGACAGGGCACCGACCGCACGGAGCGAAGCCGGACGATGTGGGCCCGGGTGAAGGGCGCGACCGAAAACGCGCTGCTCAAACTGCCGTTCAAGGCCGTCTATCTCTTCCAGCCAGGCTATATCCAGCCCCTGGACGGCATCAAATCGAAAACCCGGCTCTATCGGACGATCTATACCTTGGTCGGACCGGCATTTCCGGTCTTGAAGACCCTGTTCCCCGGCGCCGTCACCACCACGAGAGCCGTTGGGCGGGCGATGATTGCTCTGGCCCTGCGGCAGGAAGTGTCGAAGACGCTTACCAACCGTGACATCAACGCCGTCGCCGCGGCGATGGCCGCGGGGTAAGCCGATGATTGATCTCCGCGCCTGCTGGTGGTGGCGATTCACCGGGCCCGCCCGGTAAGTTGGGGCCATCCTTTTCCGACGACCCTTCATGCAGATCCGACTCCTCAACGCCGCTACGGTCCGGGCTCTCCTCCCGGTCGAACAGTGCATCGGCCTGGCGCGCCAGGCGATGAAACTCGTGGCCACCGAAGGCGGCACTATTCAACCGATCCGCCAGGCGCTCTTTCACCCCGACAAGCGGGGGCTCATGAGCATGATGCCCGGCTATACCGCCAACCCCGAGTGGCTCGGCATCAAGGTGATGTCAGTGTACCCGGGCAACTTCGGAACCCAGCACGGCTCGCACCAGGGTTTCGTCATCCTGTTCGAGACCGGGAACGGAATTCCCAGGGCGATCATGGACGGTCGGGAGATCACCGCCATCCGCACCGCCGCGGCGACGGCCGCCGGTACCGACGCCCTGGCCCGCCGCGACACCCGGACGCTGGCGATCTTCGGCTATGGCGAGCAGGCCCATACCCACCTCGAGGCCGTCCCGAGGGTTCGCTCCTTCGAACGGGCGCTGGTCTGGGGCCGGGACTTCGAGAAGACCAGAGCGTTCTGCGCAGCCGAGGAGGCCCATCACCCGTTCGAGATCATCGCGGTCCGGACCGCGAAAGAGGCGGCGGTCGAGGCGGACGTGCTCTGCACCACGACCGCGGCCAGGGAGCCGTTCTTTGAAGCGGCCTGGCTCCAGCCGGGCCAGCATTTGAATGTGGTCGGCTCGAGTGTCCCCACGACTTCAGAGATCGACATCGAAACGGTGGCGCGCTGCCGGCTGTTCGTGGATTTCAAGGAGAGCGCACTGGCCCTGGCCGGTGATTTCCGCCGCGCCAAGGAGACGGGCGTGGTCGGCGATGATCACATCCTGGGTTCGATCGGGGATGTGCTCACCGGGCGGATCGCCGGACGGACATCGGACCAGGACATCACTCTGTTCAAATCGCTGGGGATGGTATCGGAAGACCTCGTGTCCGCTGATTTCATTCTGGCCGAGGCGGAGCGTCGAGGCGTGGGACAGCTGGTGGAGTGGTGATCGCATGACGACATCGAGCCGGCCGGGCCCATGGGGTTCCTCGCTGATCCTTGGTGTGATCTTCGCGGCCGCGATCGGCTACGCCGCCAAGGGGCCGCCACGCCCCCTGCCGGCCACCGCCCCCGACTCGATGTTCTCGGCGGAGCGCGCCATGGCTCACGTCCGCGCCATGGCCGAGCGGCCTCATCCGCCCGGCAGCGCGGACCACGCGCGGGTCCGGGATTACCTCATCGGCCAGCTCAAGGTCCTTGGCGTCGAACCACAAATCCAGGCGACTACGGCGATCGGAACCCGGTTCCAGGAAGCCGGCCGAGTCGAGAATGTCATGGCACGGCTCCCGGGCACCAGGCCCGGCGGGCCGGCCGTCATGCTGGCAGCGCATTACGACGGCGTCGGAGCCGGGCCGGCCGCGAGTGACGACGCCTCGGGCTCATCCGTCTTGCTGGAAACATTACGGGCCGTGAAGGCGGGAAGCCCGCTCGAGCACGACGTCATCCTTCTCTTTACCGATGGCGAGGAAGCCGGGCTGCTCGGCGCCGCCGCCTTCGTGGCCGAGCATCCCTGGGCCCGCGACGTCGAGGCCATCCTCAACTTCGAAGCCCGCGGCACCGGCGGCCAGGCCGTCATGTTCGAGACCGGGCCCGGCAACCTTGATCAGATCCGGCTGCTCCGCCGCCTGCCCGATATTTCCGCGACCTCCCTTTCGGTAACAGTCTACCAGTTCCTGCCTAACGATACTGATCTCTCCGAATTCTTCACCCTCGCCAAGCCGGGCCTCAACTTCGCTTTCGCCGATGGGGTCGAGCGGTACCATACCTCCGAGGACGATGCCGCCCACATCGATCCGGGCACGGTCCAGCAGGAAGGCGCCGCGGCCCTTGGGATGGCCCGGGCGTTCGGCCACGGCCCGCTGCCCAGGCCGAAGACGGACAACGCGATCTTCATCGACCTCCCGCTGTTCGGCCTCGTGGTGTATCCGGAAGGGTGGGCCCGGCCGCTGGCAATACTGGCCGCGCTCCTGGCCCTAGCCGCGCTGGTCCGCACCGCGCGCCGGGAGCCGCGATGGTTTCTCGGACTGGTGCTCGGTCTGGCCGGACTGGTCGTAGCCACCGCGATCGGCGGCGCGGCGGCCTGGGGATTTACCCGGTCTGCCGCGCCGGGGGTGGCTGGGGGCGGGGCCCGCGGGATCCTGGCGATTGGCCTTGGGCTGCTGGGCCTGGGGTCGTCTTTCGGTTGCTGGGCCATCATCCGGCGCTGGGTCGGAGCGGCGGGCGCGGCCCTTGGACCGCTGCTGGTGTGGACCGGACTCGCGGTGGCCGCGAGCTGGACGCTCCCGGGCTTGTCGTTCGTAGCAATCTGGCCGGCCATGGCGGCGGCGCTCGCAACCCTGATCGGGGCCGACGAACGATCGTCGCCGGCCGGTCGGGTCCTCCGGTGGCTGCCTGCCGGGGTCACGGCCTTCCTGCTGATTCCCATCCTGTATGGCATGGGCCTGATCGCGCTCGGCATCGCGGGCCCGGGCGGGATCGCTATCGGGGCGCTGGTTCCCGTGTTCGCCTGGCTTCTGGCGCCTGATCTCGAGGCCGTTGCCGGCAACCATCGCTGGCGAACGACCTTTGCCACACTGGGCGTCGGACTGATCGCGGCCGTGGCCGGCCGGGCCATCGGCAGCCGGACGGCCTTCCCATCCCGATCGTTGGTCGCCTACGCCCAGAACGCAGACACACCCGACGGCTGGCTTGTCACTGCCGCAGGCTACGCCAGCGCGGGAAGCTGGAATGCCGCGGCTATCGGGGCCGCCGCCCGGCGGGTGGAGCCGGACGGGGCTGATGTGGCGGGTAACCCGCCCAGCTGGCTTACCCGGGTCGCCGGGGGGCGATTTCCGGTCGTGGCCAGTGCCGCACCGCGGGTCGCACTCGCCGCACCATCGGTCACCGTGACCGCGGACACCACCACCGAGGCCGGACGTCGCATCACCCTCCACGTGGCTGCCGCACCGGGCACGAATGCCGTCCTGCTCCACGTGGCGGGCACCCCGGTGGTGGCCGCGGCGGTGGATGGCCGGACGGTCGACCCGAGCCGCTATCGCTTCCACACGCCCGAGTGGCAACTGACGTATTGGGGCCCGGCGGAGTCCGGGTTTACCGTGAGCCTCACCGTGGCCACCGGGACCCGGCCGGTGCTCGAATTGACCGCCCAGTCGGCCGGGCTGCCGACCCTGCCCGGTATCACCGTTCCCCCTCGACCCGCCGGTGTGCTGCCGAGCCAGACCGGTGACATGACGGTCGTGTACCGGCGGATGGCATTCTGAAGTTCTCCGTGAAGTCTGCCTAACACTCGACTGACAGCTGGTATCTGGAGCGCCGGATCTATCTGGCGGTCGGGATCAACCTCTCGATTGCCTCGGTCCTCGCGGTGCTGCATAGCCCATGGTGGCTCGCCTTCACCGGATTCGTCGGGGTCGCCATGGTCTGGTTCGCGGCGACCGGGTTCTGCATCATGGCGAACGGACTCTACTGGTTCGGCGCCGAGCCTCGTCTCGCACCCGAGACAAAAGTTGCGGGCCCGATCGCTCAGGCCAGGGACCGGCGCGCCGAGGCCTGACCCGTACCGGTTACATTCGGCTCATGTCCACGGTCCTTCTCGACGTGACGGACGGCATCGCCATCGTCACGCTCAATCGCCCAGCCCGCTTGAATTCGATCAACACCGAGCTCGGTACGGCACTCCATGCCGCGCTTGCCGACGTCACGCGGGCCGGCTCGGTGCGGGCGGTGGTACTGACCGGCGCCGGCAGCCGGGCCTTTTGCGCCGGAGACGATCTCAAGGAAAGCCATGTCGGCGACGAAGCGGAGATCCGCCGCTTCATCGGCATCATCCAGGACATCACCCGTCTCATCCTGTTCGGCGACAAGCCCGTCGTGGCCGCGGTGAACGGTTGGGCCGTCGGCGGTGGTCTCGAGTGGGTGATGAACTGCGATCTGTCCGTCTGGGCGGAACATGCCCAGGGGTTCATGCCCGAGGTGTCGCTCGGCCTCGGGGTGACCGGGGCAGTCACGTCGCTGCTGCCCCGACTGGTCGGGTGGCAGCGCGCCCGGGCCCTGTTCTTTCTGGGCGAGAAACACTCGGCGCAGGATTTCCTTGCCCTGGGAATCGCCCACGCCGTCGTTCAAGCCGATCGGGTCATGCCCGAGGCGTTGAAGCTGGCCCGCCGCCTCGGTGACCTGCCGCATCAATCCTTCGGCGGCCTCAAACGGGCCCTCGCCCAGGTCCACCGCGACGAAATCGAACGGGCGATGGCGGCGGAAACCGAAGCGCTGGTACCGCTCGTCCTCGCCCGCAGTTCGACCCAACCCCCGGCCTGACACCACCCCCGCACCGGTGTACCGTTAAAGCCATGTCGATCCGACCCGTCAAACGCATCGTCGAAGCCAGGCCGACCCTCGAGGGCGCCGGCGTCCATCTCCGGCGCGCCTTCGGCTTCGGCAACACCACTGACTTCGACCCATTTCTCCTGTTCGACGACTTCCGGAACGAACGGCCGGCCGACTACCTCGCGGGCTTCCCATGGCATCCGCACCGAGGTATCGAGACGATCACCTATGTCCTCGCCGGCACCGTGGCCCACGGCGACAGCCTCGGCAACACCGGAACTCTCGGCGCCGGGGACGTCCAGTGGATGACCGCCGGCAGCGGCATTCTTCACCACGAGATGCCGCAGGGCGACGCCGCCGGCCGGATGCACGGCTTCCAGCTGTGGGCCAACCTCCCGTCGTCGCTCAAAATGACAACCCCGCGCTACCAGGACGTCAAATCGGAACAGATCCCCGAACTCGCCGACGACGACGGTACGGTCGTTCGTGTGGTCTGCGGCTCCTTCTGGGGCCGAACCGGCCCCGTGGATGGAGTCGCCACCGAACCGATCTACCTCGATATCTCGGTCCCGGCGGGCCAGCGGAAGACGCTGCCGGTGGAGACGTATCATCACGCCTTCGCGTATGTGTTCGCGGGCAGCGGTGATTTCCGGGGCGCCTCGCGCCCGTTCGGAGTCCTCACCGAAAAGGACGACGACTCCATCGTGCGCGAAGCGACCGGAAATCGCTCCCTCGTCCTCTTCGACAGCGGCGACGAGGTGACTGTCCAGGCCGGCCCCGAAGGGATCCGGTTCCTGCTGGTCTCCGGCAAGCCACTCGAAGAGCCGGTGGCGTGGTACGGACCGATCGTCATGAACACCCACGATGAACTGCGGGACGCAATCAAGGAATTGAACGACGGCACCTTCATCAAGCACGGTTGACGTGGCGGCCGTCACCGCCCTCCGGGCGGTGGCGCTGTTCGAAGCGGGAAAGGGGCTCGTGGTCCTCGCGGCCGGCTCCGGCCTGCTGTTGCTCGTGCATCACGACATGCAGGCCTTCGCCGAACGGGTGGTGGCCCACCTCCACCTGAACCCGGCCAGCCGTTACCCTCGGATCTTCATGCACTTCGCCGAAGCCGCCACCCCGGGACGCATCCGGCTGCTGGCCCTCGGCGCCCTGGTTTATGCCACGGCGCGGCTGACGGAGGCCTGGGGTCTCTGGCGAGCCCGCACCTGGGCCGAATGGCTGGGAGTCGCCACCGCGGGGATCTACCTCCCCTTCGAACTCCGGGCCTCGGTTGCCCACCCGGCGGTCGAACCGATCGGCGCCCTTGTCACCAACATCGCCGTGATCGCTTTCCTTGGCTGGCAACTGCGGCGGCGCCGCTTGAAGCGGGAGTCCTGATGAGAATCGCGCGCTGGATCGGGATAGGGGCCCTGGCGCTGGCCCTGAGCGGGACCGGGCGAGGCGAGGAAGTCGCGGTGTTCGCCGGCGGATGTTTCTGGGGCGTGGAATCGGTATTCGAACATCTCCGGGGAGTCCGGATCGCCGAGTCGGGCTATGCTGGAGGTTCGCTGGCTTCGCCCAGCTACGAGCAGGTGGGCTCCGGCACGACGGGGCACGCGGAGTCGGTCCGGGTGGTGTTCGACCCGGCGGTCATCAGTTACCGTCAGTTGCTCGAAGTCTTCTACACCGTGGCCCACGATCCGACATCGCGGGATCGTCAGGGGCCGGATGTCGGCGCCGAATACCGAGCCATCGTGTTCTACCGGACGGACGCCCAGCGCCAGACGGCCGAAACCTACGTCAGGGAAATCACGGCGGCCAAGCGGTTCCCGGCCCCGATCGTCACGGAGGTCAGACCCCTCCCCGCGTTCTACCCCTCCGAAGCGTACCATCAGGACTACGCCGCCCGTCACCCTGATGCGGGGTACATCATCGTCAACGACCGCCCCAAGATCGAGCATCTGCGGCGGGCCTTCCCGGCGCTGTTCCGCTCGCGACCCGAAGACCGGGCCTAACGATCGGCAACGCCCAGCGCTGCCGCCCGGATCCAGATGGGGACCGGCGCGCTGGCTGACGCACCCCCGAAGCGGATCCTGAAGTCCACCACGTGGCGTCCCCGCTCCTGGGCCGCCGGCGTCGGCATGGTCCAGCCCGCATGCCCCCGCCGGTTTCGCCCGTCAGCGCGGGAAAGGATCCCAACCCCGCGGCAAAGCGTCAGCGCCAAGGCGCCGTCAGGCCGGTGTTCGTATTCGAAGAACCCGGGCCATTCGATCCGGAACGGCCGCTCGGCGTCGACGGACTCAACAAAGCCATGGGCCGGTGCGGTCGGCAGTGACGCCTCCTCGGGCCACGCTCGATTGAACCGCCCGGGGCCGCGACGCGACGAGCCGAACGGCGTGCCCGTCAGCACCTCAGGCGCCAACACCCCTGGTAGGATGACCCGCAGCCGATGATCGTCGGCCCAGTTGTCGAACTCGATCCGGACCCGAACTCCCGGATCGCCGGCCTCGAGCCAGACCACGGTCCGGCCCCGAACGATGCCCCCGCCGGCCGGGGCGACCGTCCACGTCGTCTCGATCGCTCCCACCAGCGGTCCGGGGGCCGACACCCGGCTCGAGCCGACCCGAGCCCGCCGCCGCTCGTGGCCGACGATGTCCGGCGTGTAGAGGTCGCCCCGATCCGGTTCGGATTCCACCAGCAACTGGTGCCGGAGGACCTGGCCGTGGACCAGGCCCTCGACGCGGAAGGTCCCATCGGATTCAACACCGAGCCGAACCAGGCCGTTCGCAAGCCCGGCCCCGGCAATCTCGACGGGATTCTCGGCGTCGATCATCGGTCCGGCACCCTCTGCCGCTCGAAAGACGGTCGTCTGCCCGCCCGCCAGCTCATCGATCCACGCCGCCACCCAGACCCGGTCCACTCGGTCGAGGTCGGGATAGTGGGCCGGCGCGTCGACCCGTTCGAACCCCGGTTCGATCCGGAGTACCTGGACCGGCACCAGGACCCCGTCAGGCGCTTTCAGGTGGAACGCCCGGTATCCGAGGCCTTCCCGCGGCTCCCGCCCCCCGGGCGGCCCCACCAGCTCATCCCGATCGAACCAGGTCGTTTCCGCAAAGACGACGCCGGATCGAGCCCGTCGATCCGGATTCCACACGGCCAGCACGGGTTCGATCTGATCGGGGTCGCGCCGCGCCCGGTCGGGATCGTGCCCGACAGCATGATGTACCGCTCGCTGAATGACATCGATCGCCACATCCGCCACGCCAGCGAGCCGCACCTCCTGCTCGGCAGCGACGGGATCAGCCGCGCAGCCGGCGATGGTGTCGTGAAACTGGCTCTGGATCAACTCGCGCCATAGCCGGTCCACCACGGGACCGGGGGCGAAGCTGCCGGCCTTGACCACCAGGGCCTCCGCGGTGGAGTGCCGCCGCTTCATCCGGCTCCTGGTGGAGTGGACGCCCTGCAGCGACCAGACGTACCCGGACGAATCCCTGAGTTCCCCCTCGATCGCCGGAGGTTCCACCCCAGAGCGCTCGACGGCGCCGAAATACTCGGCCCAGCTGCTGAACCGAACGTCGGCCTCGGGCTCGAGCGCGCCGAGGCGCACGGCCAGTCCCGCGAGGTCCAGGGCCGGGGCATGATGATCCGCCCCCACCGGAATCGCGACCTCCGAACCAAGCGCCCGGGCAACCAGCTGGGAGCGCAACGCCGCCCACTTTCCCGCGAGGCCGCGTGAGTCCATGAGGTCGACCCCAGCCTCGTACCCCTGGGGTGGGAGATGGTGCGTCAACACCATCCCGCCCCCGGGTCCCCGCCAGCGGTAGAGATCCCGCTCGGCACCACCCGGCCGGCCGAGCCCGCGCCAAACCACCGCCCAACGAATCCCGAACCGAGCCGCCAGATCCGGAAGCCCGGCCGGGTGGCCGAACGCGTCCGGACTGTACAGCACCGGCGTGTCCGGCCCGAACTCGCGGGACATCGCCAGCCCGATTTCAAGGTTCCGGGCCAAAGACACGCCGGACGGAATCAGTTCGTCGGTGAGGACGTACCAAGGCCCGATCGCCAGCTGGCCCCGGCGCACCAGTGCTTCAATCGTTCCGCGGGCCCCGGGGACGATGGCGAGATAGTCCTCAACCAGGATCATCTGACCGTCGAGATGAAACCGGAGTCCCGGCGCCGACTCGAGCAGATCGAGCAGCCGATCCATGGCCGGAACCAGCCGCGCGGTGAAGACGCTGCGGGTGAGATACCACTCCCGGTCCCAATGGACGTGCGGGATCAGGTGAAACGTGGGCCTGGTCATTCGGCCACGATCTTGAGATCCGACCGCTGTCCAACCGGCACGGCACTGGGCCGGCCCAGCGCCCGCCGGACAAAGTCATCCCACCAGTCGCGCTGCTCGTCGGTCTTGTAGCGATCGAGCTCCGGCCACGTCCGTTGGTGAATCAGGGCGGCAAGAGACGGGACGTCCGCGGGATCGACGCCACAATACCGGAGCCACCGCCTGCCGATCTGGGCATGAAGAACTTCGTCGGCCCAGTCGAAATCATGGAAATGTGCAGACAGCAGGTCGCCGGACTCGAGCGCGGTCCGGAATTCGAATCGCTTGCCCGTGTCGCCGGGCATCAGCGACTGTTCGATCGCAAAGAGCATGGTCTGGCGCTCGGCGGCGGTCGCGTGATTGTTGAGCCGCAGGCCGAACCCGATGTTGAGAGGGATGCCGGTCCAGTCGATGCCGCGGGCGTCGAGCGCCACGGTCCCCATCATGGCGTGACGCGCTTCGTCCCATAGCTGCCGGGAGTAATCCCGATGAAACTCCCAGGGGAGATCGGTCCGATCGATCATGACCGACGCCATCAGCTCCGGCACGTCCATTTCGAGCGCCCGTTTGCAGAGCAGCGCCAGGTTCCGCTCATCAGCAGGCGCCCGGGGGTCGTTGTATATCACGTGCGGCGGAAATTCGAAGTTCCGCTGGCCCCTGAACCGGCCGTCACGCCGAGGGGTGGTGTCGGGAACAAAGGGGGCGACCGCACGCGGGGCCGGGAGTGGATCTGCCGGAATCGCATCGGTTCCGGCAACCCCGCCCGCGGCGGCCAGATACCCGAGGAGGTGTCGGCGCCAGGCGGAGGCCCTTCCAGCGGCTTGGGGCTCCCGGGCGACCATGGCACCCAGCGCATCCTCGGCCCACCAGACCGCTTCTTCGAGTTCGACCAGCGCAAATCTGATCACCCGACGGCCGGGATGATCCACCAGAAGGTTGGCGTGCATCAGGTAGTCGCGGTATGCCGCGACCAGCGCCCGGAAGGCCACATTGTAGACACCCACCAGCAGCTCCAGCGTGTCGCCGGCCCGCAGCAGCTCCTCGCAGAAACGATCCAGTGCCGGATCGGGCGCCTGATCGAGTGCCGGCAGCGGATGGCGCATCTCCCCAACCCGCTGCCGCAGGCATTCAACGTGCTCGGCACACTGCCATTGGTGCAGCGCCGCGGCACACTTCACTTCCCAGTCGGGGGTCGCGATCAGATGCGACACCAGCGTCCGCATCACGGCCCGTTCGAGCCACTGATACCGCATCAGGCGGCGGACGGTGTCGTCCACACCGAAACCGACGCGAGCCGCCTCAGCATAGGTGCCGAGGCCGGCCAGTTCGGGAATCCCGATCGATGGAGCCCGGGACATGGGTTCCCCCTTTGGCGCTACGCCTTCTTCATGGCCGAGCGGAGCATCGTGACCGCGGTATAGAGCACGACGACCGTGACGAGCCACCGGACCGTCGTGAGCGGGAGTGATTTAACCAGCAGCGCCGCGATCAACGCGGCCGGAACGCCGCCGATCGCGAGGCCCAACGCCGCCCGCTGCCGGTAGGCGCCGGCCCGGAGGAATCGGATACCGGCGACGACCATCAGGAAGGCGCAGGATCCCATCATGATGGGGAACGCGGCCTTGGGGTTCATTCCGAGGACGCTGATCATGATGAGTGATGGGCCATAGAGACCGATCCCCAGAGTCATCAAGGCGCCGAGGAGGAAATTGCCGCCAATACCGAGGAGGAGCTTCCCGCCCTCGAGGGTAAGCGCCTCGCCACCCCCGGCCACGATACCGAGGTTGGTGAGCGTGAACAGCACCGCGGCGACGATCAGGGCCAGGCCCATGCCGAGCTGGATGGTCCGCCGGGGCCAGCCGGCCACGACGCCGGCGCCGAGCCAGGCCCCGAGAATTGATGCGAGAATCAGCAGCACCAGCGTCTTGAATTCTACCTGAACCACCGAGATGAACACGAAGGCCTGGGCGATCGTCGGCAGAGTGTGGCCGATATTCATCGTGCCCGGGATCCGCTCGTCCGGCACCAGCTTGAGCAAGCGGTACATTGCCGTGGTCGGCGCGAAGGACCCGATGCCGAGCGTGTCGAAGAAATTGATTACGAACCCGAGTCCGATGTGCGTGGCCGTCGGGGGACCCTTGTCATCGTCGGACTGGGGCCGGCCCAGGTGGTACCAGGCGGCCAGAAAGATCACGGCAAAGACGCCTAACGCCACCAGCAGATACAGCACCCGGGGATCGGACATGAGAAGGCCCTTGGGGTTCAGGTGTGGGAAATGCCGAGACCGACGAGCGCGTCACCCCGGCGCACAATGGGATGGGTCACGCGCCAGAGAATGTAGCCCGCTTCCGGCGCGGCGAGCGTGGCGATTGGCCGGCCGTGGGGATCACAGGCCACGGCAAGCCGCGCCCCCGCGTCCACCTGATCGCCGGCCCGGACCAGCGAGCGATACCAGCCGTCCACCGGCGCCGCGAGGAACCGGTACTCCGGCAGCTCGATCGGGCGATCCCGAGTGCCGGCTGGGTCGATCATGCCGAGAACACCGGCCACCCGCAAGATGCCCTCGGCGTGGAAGTCCCGGTCCGAGGCCGTCAGCAGACCGTTGGAACCGCCCTCGGCGAACACGGCGTGCTGCCCGCGGTCCGCCCTGGCGGTGCAGCTCCGCCCCGGGCGCCCGAGGTGCTCAGGACCGAGCCGGACGAGGAAATCGGCGCCGAACCCATGAGCCAGCGCCAGGTTGCGCTCGTCGAAGTCGGGGCTGCCGGTCAACTGACAGATCACAAACCGGCTCATCTCTTCGCGAAGGTCGCCGCCATGGAGATCGATCAGGCATGTGGCGTCACGCGCCCACAGGCCCAGAATCCCGTCCGCGATCGCTTCGCTGAATGAACCATCCGCCCGGCCGGGGAAGCAGAAGTTGATGTTCAGCCCATCGACGGGGCAGACGTACTCGCTTCGGGTGAGAGCGCCAGGCCCGTTGACCATCGGCAGCACGGAAACGGTGCCCTTAAGCCTCGCGGGGTCGAGATCCTCCACCGCCCGGTACGCGCCGTCCACCGCGGCCACTTCGTTCGGATGAATCCCGGCGATCACGCACAGCCGCGGACCGGGCGCCGCCCCAACCACATCGATCACCGGCCACACCGCACCGGCGAGGGCCGTGTGGGTGAAGGTCAATTCCCGGCGGTAGACACCCGACGTCGTCAGACGGCCACTCCGGGTACCAGGCCCATCCGCCAGAGCACGAACGCGTAGTCGGTGGCGATCTCGCGGAGCCGATCGTATCGGCCCGAAGCCCCGGCGTGACCAGCGCCGAGATTCGTGTGCAGCAGGAGCGGCCGGTCATCCGTCTTGAGGGTGCGGAGCCGAGCGACGTACTTGGCCGGCTCCCAATACATCACCTGGCTGTCGTTCAGCGACGTCCGCACCAGCAGCGCCGGGTATTCACGGGCGGTGAGGTTGGTGTAGGGACAGTAGGCCCGGATCCAGCGGTATTCCGCTTCGACGGTCGGATTGCCCCACTCCTCATATTCACCCACCGTGAGCGGCAGGGTGGCGTCGAGCATCGTGTTGACCACGTCGACAAACGGTACCTGCAACAGGGCAGCCCCCACCAGATCCGGGCGAAGATTGAGCACCGCCCCGATCAGGAGTCCGCCGGCGCTGCCGCCCTCGATCACCAATCGCTTCCGGTCGGTCCGGCCAGTCTCCACGAGGTGATCGGCGGCGGCGATGAAATCGGTGAACGTGTTCATCTTCGCGGCCATCCGGCCGGTATCATGCCAGGGCCGGCCCATTTCACCACCGCCCCGGATGTGGGCCACCGCGAACAGCACGCCGCGATCGAGGAGGCTCAGGCGGTTTGACGTGAAGGAAATCGGGTACGGAATACCGTACGCACCGTAGCCCGTGAGATAGGTCGGCATCGGGCCGGACTGCGCCAGGTCCCGCCGCCACACCAGCGACACCGGAATGCGGGTCCCATCCGCCGCGACCGCGAACACCCGTTCGCTCTGGTACCGTGCCGGGTCGTAGTCGCCGAGGACTTCCTTTCGTTTGAGGAGCGTCGACTGGCCGGTCGTCATGTCATGGTCGTACACTGATGACGACGTCACGAACGACTCGTACCGATAGCGGAGCATCGTCGTTTCCCACTCGACGTTGGTCCCGGGACCGGCGTCGTAGACGACCTCGGGAAACTCGACGTAATGCCCCTGATCGGCGGGGCCGGCGAATGGCGTCACCCGAATCCGGACCAGCCCGTCCCGGCGCTCCCAGACCACCCAATGGGCCGCAAAGCACTCCACACCCTCCAGTGCCACGTCCTCGCGGGCCGGAAGGACCTCGGACCAGTTGCCCGGAGCGGGATCTACCACGGGAGCGGTCACAATCCGGAAGGTCTTCGACGTGTCGTTGATGCGCAGGAAGAAGCGGTCATCGTGATGATCGAGATCGTATTCCCGATCCTGCACTCGAGGCAGGATCGTCCGCCAGGCGCCGTCGGGCGCCGTCGACTCGAGCACCGCAACTTCCGACGTGGTATGGCTCGTCGTGTACAGCAGGAGGAAACGGCGGCTCCGCGTTCGGGCCACGAAGACCCGGAATCGTTCGTCCGGCTCTTCGCGCATCAGCACCGCGGCCTCGCCGATCGCCATCCGGTAGACACGGTAATCGCGCTTGGTTTCGTCTTCGACGGTGTAGACCAGTGTGCGGCTGTCCGCGGCCCAGACGGCCGATCCGGCCTTGGCGACGGGGTCGATCAGTTGCCGACCCGACCCGATCTCCTTGGCAAAGAGCGTGTACTCCCGAAATCCGGTGACATCGGTGGAGTAGAGCAGTGTGCCGCCGTCCGGGCTGACCTGGAATGCCCCCAATCCAAGGTACGGATGCCCCTCGGCCATGGCATTCAGATCGAGCAGGACCTCTTCGGCGGCACCAGCGGCCACCGCTCGGCGGCAGTACGTCGGATACTGCTTGCCTTCTTCCGTCTTGGTGAAGTACCAGTAGTCCCCGTCGCGATAGGGAACTGAAAGATCGGTCTGCTTGATCCGCGCCAGCATCTCGTCGTAGAGTGCGGATTCGAGAGGCTGGAGGGGCGCCATCACCTGAGCGGTATGGACGTTCTCGGCCTCGAGGTAGCTGCGAACCGCCGGATCGTCCTTGTCGCGGAGCCAGTGATACTCGTCGACCAGTCGCTCACCGAAGACCTCGGTGACTTTCGGATCGGTCGACGCAATGGGTGGGATGGGGCCGGTCATGGTGCTCCGAAATCTAGATTGGCAGCAGATCGGGCCAGGCGGCGCGCAGGAGCGCCGGCACGATCTCGCCGGATAGTCCGGTCAGGTGGTGAATCCGCTCGCCGAAACGCTGGCCTTCCTCAGTCGTGTTGATCACCAGAACCTCCGCCCCATGGCGGGCGGCTGTCCAGGGAAGCGAGGCGGCCGGCTCGACGACGTTCGACGTGCCGATCGAGAGAAACACATCGCACGACGCCGCCGCCGCCTGTGCCCGTGAGAGGGCGAGCGGCGGGAGCAACTCACCGAACCAGACCACGTCCGGCCGGAGCATCCCGCCGCACCACCCGCAGTGCCCAAGCAACTCGGTGTCCTCGAAGGCGGTCGGGGCCTGCCCGCAATCAAGGCACTTCACCCGCCCGATATTGCCATGCAGTTCGATCACGTCCCGACTGCCGGCCCGTTCGTGGAGGCCGTCCACATTCTGGGTAATCAGACTGAACCGGGAAACCACCTGCTCCATCGCCGCCAGTGCCCGGTGGCCGGCATTCGGCACGGCCGTGGCGACCTTGAGACGTCTCATCCGGTACCAGGACCAGACCAGTTGGGGGTCGCGGCGGAACCCCTGCGTGGTGGCCAGGTCCTCGGGCCGGTAGTTCTCCCATAGGCCGCTCTGGGCATCGCGGAAGGTGGGGATGCCGCTCTCGGCCGACACGCCCGCCCCGGTCAGGACCGCCACATCCTCCGCCGAACGGAGCGTAGCGATCACTTCGGCGGGCCAGACCGGCATGATGCGATGATGGGGCGAGGCGGAATCAGGCCCGGCCGAGACGCCCGAGCAGTCGCTGCTTTACCGCCGGCCATTCGGGCTCGATCACGCTGTAATACACCGTATCCCGATAAATGCTGTCCCACGTCAGCCGGGTCCGCCGGAGCGTGCCTTCTTTCACCGCCCCCAGCCGTTCGATCGCCAGCTGCGAACGGGTGTTGCGGCCATCGGTCTTGAGCTGGACCCGCATGGCGCCGAGGTCCTCGAACAGATGGCGCAGCAGGAGGAACTTGGCCTCGGTGTTGATCGCCGTCCGCTGCGCCTGGGTCCCGAGCCAGGTCCAGCCGATCTCGACCGCCCGGTCGATCCGCCGAATATCGAGGAAGCGGGTGGAGCCAACGGCCCGATCGGTCTTGTCATCGATGATCGCGAAGGGAATTTCGTCCCCGACGGCGGCGGCTTTCCAGGCCCGGTCGATGACATCGTTCATCGCGGCCAGATCCGCCGGACGCCGCACCGGCATGAACCGCCAGATGTCGTCGTCATTGGAGCCCTCGAGCAAGTCAGGCGCATGCTTGGGATCGAGCGGCTCGATCCTGACATGCTCGCCGTACAGAACGACGGGGGTCGGATTCATCGGATGCGCTGGACTCAGCGGTAGGGATGACCGGAAACCTATCACACCGAGGCAGGGCGGACCATCTTGCGATCCCGTCGGCGGCGTCTCATCCTTCCCGTCCCAATGCCCCATGCCCGCTTCAACGAGGCCGACCCGGTCGAGTTGTTCGCCCGCGCCCGCGCCACGCCCGACCGGGTGGCCGTCTGGACCAACAACGGCGAGCCCCGGACCTACGCCGATCTGCTCGACGCCGCAGACCGCATGGGCGGCTGGCTGCTGGGCGGCACGTCGGACCTCGCCGAGGTGCGGGTGGCGTTCCTCGTACCGCCCGGCTTCGACCACGTGGGGACGCAGTGGGGCATCTGGCGAGCGGGCGGCATCGCCGTCCCCGTCGCCCTGAGCCACCCCGGGCGGGAAATCGAGTACACCCTCGATGACGCCCAGGTCAGCATTGTGATCGCCTCGCCGGACTTGGCCGACCGGATCGAGCCCCTCGCCCGGGCCCGTGGGATCCGGTTCGGCACCACCGTGGAAGCCCTCGCCGCGCCACGCCACACCGAATTGCCGCCGCTGACCGCAGAACGCCGGGCCCAGGTGATCTACACCAGCGGCACGACCGGTCGGCCCAAGGGCGTGGTCTCCACCCACGCCAATTTCACCACCATGGCCGCCACTCTGGCCGAGTCGTGGAACTGGGTGCCGGCGGACCGGAGCCTCCATGTGCTGCCGCTCCACCACGTCCACGGCATCATCAACGCCCTGACCTGCGCCTTCTGGGCCGGGGCGTCCGTGGAGTTCCTCCACCCTTTCGATCCGGTCAGCTGCTGGGATCGCCTGGCGTCAGGAGAGATCACGTTCTTCACGGCGGTGCCAACCATCTACGCCCGCCTCACGGCCGCCTGGGAGGCAGCTGACCCCGCCACGCGGGCCCGATGGTCGGCAGGGAGCCGTGGGGTACGGGTGATGCTGTCGGGCTCGGCTGCGCTGCCCGTCGGGACGCTCGCCCGGTGGGAAGAACTCACCGGGCAGCGCCTGCTCGAGCGCTACGGAATGACCGAGATCGGAATGGCGCTGTCGAATCCGCTGCGGCAGGAGCGGCGGCCGGGCACCGTCGGGCAACCGCTTCCCGGCGTACAGGTCCGCCTGGTGGACGACGCCGGCCAGCCGGTGACGCCCGGCACCCCGGGCCAGATCGAAGTTCGCGGCCCGCAGGTGTTCACCGAGTACTGGAATCGCCCGGAGGAAACCGCCAAGGCGTTCCGTGACGGCTGGTTCATGACCGGAGATGTCGCCGTGCTCGAAGGCGGCTACTACCGGATCCTCGGCCGGCAGAGCATGGACATCATCAAATCGGCCGGCTACAAGATCTCGGCG